>JAWLEI010000182.1:0-2610 GCA_041686195.1 Desulfovermiculus sp. | reverse complement strand
GATCCAATCCATTGAACGCGGGCAGTGGGAGGCGGTCTATGCCCTGGGCCTGTCCAAACTGGACCAGCTTCGCTTTGTCATTCTCCCCCAGGCTGTTCGACGCGTCATCCCGCCTCTGACCGGACAGTTCATCTCCACCATTAAGGACTCAGCCATCGTCTCAGTCATCTCGGTTCCAGAGCTCACATTTCAGGGCATGGAGCTCATGGCCGCTACCTTTATGACCTTTGAGATCTGGATAACGGTTACTGTCCTCTATTTTCTGCTTACCTTCAGCTGCTCCTGGCTGGCGCGGCGGGTGGAAGTGGCCATGCACAAGCGGGAGGCCGGCATTTCATAGCTCAAGGCTCAAGGGATGGCTTATATGGTCATAACCCGGCCGGTGGGCTCTCCGGTAGGGCTGGTTCTCTCCGAGACCCAGCCTCATCCATCATTTTAAAACCCCTGGCCCTCGGAGAGGACCAGGCTACTGGGCCCAGCCCTCTTCACAGCCAGTTTCATATCTGATCAAACTGGCGGTCACGGCCAACGGCAAAGCTGATCCCGCCAAAGGCGGGACTGAGCACTACCGGTTCCTTACACCTGAGAACAAAATTACCGTGGGGTCTCAGGATATTGGGCTTGACGAGGACCATCTTTTGCGTCCAATCTCTGGAGAAGGTCTTAAAAATTTGGGGCCAAGGAGGTCATGTCATGCGTTTCTGGCCGAAGAAACGTTCACCATCTCAGCTCAAAGAGGCCTGGCTGTTCTTTTTTCTCCTGGGCCTGGTCATGCTCAACTATCCTTTCCTGGTTATATTCAACAAAGCTGTTTTATTCTTCAACATTCCCTTGCCGGTTCTGTATTTTTTTATTGGCTGGCCCCTGTCCATCCTGGTCATTTACTTCTTTTCCCGGGGCCTCGGCCTTGAAGACGAACAGCCGGAAGATGGTGCCGACCGCGACCAGGGAAAGTCTGTATGATGAACCTTGGCCTTTTGTCCCTGATCATCCTGGGATATTTTGCCCTGCTCTTTGCCGTGGCCACCTGGGCTGAACGCAGGGGAAAACAAAATAAGAGCCTGGTTGCCAACCCCACTGTGTATACCTTGTCCATGGCCGTGTTTTGCACCTCATGGACATTTTACGGCAGCGTCGGGCGGGCGGCTACCACAGGTCTTGATTTTCTGGCCATATATCTCGGTCCGACTTTGATGGCCTTCACCTGGTGGTTCTTTTTGCGCAAAATGCTCCGGGTCAGCAAGGAGCTCAAACTTGTTTCCATTGCTGACTTTATTTCCAGCCGGTACGGCAATTCAGTTGTTTTGGGGGCTGTGGTCACCATCTTTGCCGTGATTGGAATCATGCCCTATATTGCCTTGCAGATTAAGGCTGTTTCCCAGACATTTGCTTTGATCACCACGCCTGTTTTTGAATCCCTTGATACCAGCCTTGATTCTCTTCCTCAGCTCATCAGGATTGATACCACATTTATTCTGGCCCTGCTCCTGGGGGTCTTCAGTGTCATCTTTGGGGCCAGACATCTGGACGCTTCCGAGAGACATGAAGGGCTGGTTGCTGCCATTGCCCTGGAATCAATCGTCAAGCTCCTGGCTTTTTTGATCGTGGGCATCTTTATTACCTATGGTCTTTTTGATGGGTTTGGAGACATTTTTACCCGTTTCCTGCACCGCTTTCCGGACAAAAAGGAGCTTCTGCTCCTGGGCACTGATTCCAGTTCCTACACCACCTGGGCCACATTTATTGTCATGTCCATGATGGCCTTTATGTTTCTGCCCCGCCAGTTTCATATCATGGTGGTGGAAAATACCCGGGAAGAGCATATTCGGGAGGCCATGTGGCGGTTTCCAGCCTATCTGTTTCTGATCAATCTCTTCGTTCTGCCCATCGCCCTGGGCGGTTTGCTGCTCAATGACGGGGATACCAGCCAGGCCGACTATTTTGTCATCTCCATACCTCTTGGGGCCGATCAGGTCTGGCTGGCTGTGCTGGTATTTGTCGGCGGTTTTTCGGCCGCTGCAGGCATGGTTATGCTTTCTTCAGTCGCTTTGTCCACCATGATGCTCAACAACCTGCTCATGCCGCTCATTTTAAAGATCAAAGCCCTGCAGGGCAGGGAGATATCCAGGCTGTTAATCAATCTCAAGCGCATATGCATATTTGTGGTTATATTTGTCGGTTATATATTCTACAACATGATTGGCGATTCCTATACCCTGGTCAAAATCGGTTTCATCTCCTTTATCGGGGCCACCCAGTTTGCTCCAGCCGTCATCAGCGCTCTGTATTGGAAACGGGCCCATCGCATTGGGGTGCTGACCGGGCTTATACTCGGGTTTATTGTCTGGTTCTATACCCTGCTGGTCCCTTCATTTGTATTCTCCGGCTGGCTGGGGAATGAAATCCTGGAGGACGGTCTCTTAAGTCTGGGAATTCTCTGCCCCCTCCATTTGTTCGGGCTGGAAGGACTGGATATGTGGACTCATTCCCTGTTGTGGACCCTCTTTTTCAATGTCGGGGCCCTGGTCAGCTTGTCCTTCATCTTTGAACAGGACGAGGTCCAGAAACAGCAGGCCAATCGGTTTGGAGAAGTTTTCAGCAGGCCGTATG
>JAWLEI010000181.1:0-2946 GCA_041686195.1 Desulfovermiculus sp. | reverse complement strand
GATATGACCGTATTTGACGGAAAAGTTGTGTATATGCGGGAGTAATGCACTGGAGTGGAGGATTCAGGTCTCGGACTGCAGAAGTGTTCAGTGTTCAGCGCCGCCGCTGGCCGCTGACGCCCAGTTTGATCAAGAAAGAAACAGCTTATGAAAAGGGCTGGGCTTGGGGTCAAGCCCGCCCTACGCAAAAGCCGGCTCACCAGTAGGCCGCCCTTGCCCTCAAGGGCAGGCCCTCTTCAAGGTAAAGTCTAGTTTCAAACGAGTCCCGCCATGGCGGGACCTGCGGCAAATCTGAAAAACAAAAACTCATGAGTTGCCTCCAAAGTTTTTACACTGCGATCAGCTCACAGGAGATTATGGCATGAAAGCCAACGATTTCATCCAATTGGAAGAAACGTACGGGGCGCACAACTACAAGCCCCTCGATGTCGTCCTGGCCAAAGGCCGGGGCGTCTGGGTCTGGGATGTGGAGGGCAACAAATACATGGACTGCCTGGCCGCCTACTCCGCTGTCAACCAGGGTCATTGCCACCCCAGGCTCTATCAGGCCATGCTCGACCAGGCCCAGAAGCTGACCCTGACCTCCAGAGCCTTTCGCAACGACCAGCTCGGGCTGTTCTACCAGGAGATCTGCGAACTGACCAACTCGCACAAGGTCTTGCCCATGAACAGCGGGGCAGAGGCTGTGGAGTCAGTGATCAAGACGGTGCGCAAATGGGGTTATGAAGTCAAAGGCGTTGCCGACAATCAGGCCGAGATCATTGTCTGTGAAAACAATTTCCATGGCCGGACCATATCCATTGTCGGTTTCAGTTCTGACCACAAGGCCAAAAAGGGCTTCGGTCCTTTTCCGGCCGGGTTTACGTCCATCCCCTTCGGAGATTCCCAGGCCCTGGAAAGGACGATCAATAAAAATACAGTGGCCTTTTTGGTCGAGCCCATTCAGGGCGAGGCCGGGGTGCTCATCCCTCCCTCCGGGTATCTCAAAGAAGTCAAGGATATCTGCGAACGGCACAACGTGGTCCTCATCCTGGATGAGATCCAGACCGGACTGGGCCGTACCGGCAAGCTCCTGGCCGAAGAGCACGATGGCATCGAAGCCGATCTGACCCTGGTGGGTAAAGCCCTGTCCGGCGGCTTTTATCCGGTCTCGGCCGTACTCTCCAACTCCGAGGTCATGGGAGCCCTGCGGCCAGGGGAGCATGGTTCCACCTTTGGCGGCAATCCCCTGGCCTGTGCCGTGGCCCGGGAAGCCCTCAAGGTCCTGGTGGAAGAAGGGATGATCGACAACGCGGCTTACATGGGGAAGCATTTTCAGGATGGACTGAAGTCCCTGAAGAATTCGATCATTAAAGAAGTGAGAGGCAAAGGCTTGATGATAGGCCTGGAGCTGAAACCAGAAGCCGGCCCGGCCAGGCCCTACTGCCTGCGGCTCAAAGATCAGGGACTCTTGTGCAAAGACACCCATGAGCAGACCATTCGTTTTGCTCCCCCGCTGGTCATCACTGAAGAGGAAGTGGATTGGGCTGTGGACCGAATCAGAAGCGTTTTGGAGGGGGAGAGGGGTTGAACACTCATAACTCAAGGCCCGCATATGACCAATAACGAACCAGATCCCGATGTCCTCTTCTACCAATCCCGGACCAGTCTGCCGGTCATTGACCGTGCGGAAGGCATCTCTATCTGGGATGAGGAAGGTAAGGAATACATCGATGGCTGTTCCGGAGCCATGATCTGCAATATCGGACACAGCCACCCCCGCATCCTGGAGGCCGTCAACCGCCAGGCAAAGTCGACCTTCTTTGCCTACCGGACCCAGTTCGAGAACCGGCCGGCTCTGGATTTGGCCCAGTCCCTGGTCCAGGAGATGCCGGATGGTTTGAATCGGATCTTTTTCGTCTCCGGCGGTTCAGAAGCTGTGGAGTCAGCCCTGAAGATCTGTCGTCAGCACTATTGGCACACCGGCCAACAGGGACGGCACATCTTCATCAGCCGCAAACCCAGCTACCATGGAGCCAGCATGGGAGCCTTGAGCATGACCTCCTACGCTCCTTTGGAGATCCCCTTCCGGCCCATGTTTCAGACCTATCCAAAGATTCCGGCCCCCTATTGCTACCGTTGCCCGTATCACACAACATATCCGGAATGCGGCCTGGAATGCGCCTGGGAGCTGGAAAAGACCATTTTGGAACAGGGACCGGAATCCGTGGCCGCCTTTGTAGTTGAGCCTGTGGGTGGAGCCAGCACCGGGGCCCTGGTCCCTCCGGACGAATATTTTGACGTTATCCAGGACATCTGCCGCAAATACAATATCATGCTCATCCTGGACGAGGTCATGACCGGCTTTGGCCGCACCGGGGCCATGTTCGCCCTGGAGCACTGGGGCGTCAATCCGGATATCGTGGCCCTGTCCAAAGGCATGGGCTCCGGCTACATTCCCCTGGGCGGGGTGGTCACCCGCAAGGAGATCGTGGATCCCATTCTGGCCGGAGGCGGATTCATGCACGGCTTTACCTCAGCCGGCAACCCCATGGCCTGCGCTGTGGGCCTGGAGGTGCTGAGCATAATTAAAGAAGAGGATTTGGCGGCCAATGCCCGGGACCGGGGCGAAGAGCTTTTATCAGGATTGCGCTTCCTGGCCACGCGCCACCCGATCATCGGCCAGGTCCGGGGCAAGGGCCTGCTTACAGCCATTGAGCTGGTCCAGGACCGGGACACCCGCACTCCCTTTCCACCCGAAAAGGGCATGAACAGCCTGCTGACCAGGGAGGCTTCCAGGCAGGGCCTGATCATCTATCCCCGACGGCCGATCAACGGCCTGCACGGAGACCATGTCCTCATCGCCCCGCCCCTCATTGTGAACAAGGAGCAGGTGCAGGAGATCTTGGCTAGGCTGGATAGGGCGCTGGGGAGGGTATTGTAAGTGTTCGGTGTTCGGTGTTCAGC
>JAWLEI010000180.1:0-3117 GCA_041686195.1 Desulfovermiculus sp. | reverse complement strand
TTAAATGCACTACGTGCTAGCCCTTGCAGGGCAATTCAACAGGATAAACCTCATAACCGCCCATATCCGAATCTCCTTTTACCTTCCCTTACTTTTTGGTCATATACCTTCTCAAGGTTAATCCTCAGGGAGGTGGTATGAATTGAAACAGAAACGGGGACAGGTCGAAAATGTTTGCTCTGATCTGTGAGCAGTGTGGTGAAGAATATGTGGACATAAAAGTGAACCGAAACGTTGAAGAGATTCTTAATCGAGCAGAAAGATATGGATTAAGCATGGGTTTTGTAGAATATGGAGCTGCAGCTTGATGTGAGGCCTAAAGGCTCAAGTTTTGCCTTGTAGTCCCCTCACCCGAAGGGTTGGCAAGATTTTTGCTTGGCGGGTCGTACGCCGGACAAAAAACGCTTCCAGCCTCCGGCTAAGGAAAACCCTAACCTCCCCCCATATGCTATACATTTTTAATTATGTTTTGTATCTCTTTTTTCCTTCTCTTTCAGCTTTGAGCTTCTTGACTTCCCCTACCCGGACACATAAAATTTTAACCATCAATTGACTCATGAAATGTATCCACATCAAAGAGGATTCAATCAATGCGAAAAAAATTTGACAGAATCACTATAGATCCTGGCCTCATGAACGGACAACCCTGCATCAGGAATATGCGCTTGACTGTGCGCAGAGTGGTGGAAGCGGTGGCCCTTTATCCAGACTGGCAAGACCTACGACAGGAATACCCTGAACTTGAAAACGAAGATATCAGGCAAGCCCTTGCATTTGCTGCAACTAATCTGGATACGCAAACTTTGCGTTTGGAAGTTGCTTGATACGCATTCTGCTCGATCAAGGCCTGCCGCGTTCGACAGCCACTCATTTGCGGGATCAAGGCTGGGATGTCGCCCATACAGGAGATATCGGCTTGAGCAGGGCAAAGGACGAAGAGATCCTTGGATATGCCCTCCATCACGGAAGAATAATCATCACTCTGGATTCAGATTTTCATGCCTACTTGGCGGTAACCAATTCTGATGCACCCTCGGTTATCCGCATACGCATCGAAGGGCTCAAATCTCATGAAATGGCTGAGCTGATAATCGCTGTATGGCCTCAGATTGATGAGGCGGTCCACCAGGGCGCTATGGTCACCGTGACTGAAAATGCAATACGCATGCATGCTCTGCCGGTATCTGAATAGCACACTGAAATGTACACAAAATGGCTCCCCACCCGAAGGGTTGGCAAGTTCATTGCTTGCGGCTTTCCACGCAAGCAATGATTTCTGCACTTTGTGCCCTTTGCCTGCCCCTTGAAATGAGCCTTTCAGGCTCCTTGGACCGTTCTTCTCGATCCAGGATTTCATCGGGGTGCCTTGGCGGTTCAATCTTACGCT
This sequence comes from Desulfovermiculus sp., assembly GCA_041686195.1. Taxonomy (GTDB): domain Bacteria; phylum Desulfobacterota; class Desulfovibrionia; order Desulfovibrionales; family Desulfothermaceae; genus Desulfovermiculus. The sequence goes on along the minus strand of JAWLEI010000180.1, from coordinate 1,730 downwards.
TTCTCCCTTCAGCTTACAGTTCTCCTCCTTGACTTCACCCAGCTAGACCCATAAACTTGCATAATACTTGTCAGGCTCTTACGCATCCCCTTTTTACCAACGGAATATACCACAATGTTCACGTGGAATGAGGACAAGGCTGCAAATAACTTCACAAAACACGGTATTACTTTGGAAGAGGCAGCTACTGTATTCAATGATCCTTACTTTATAGACTTTTATGACCCAGATCATTCCGAGGATGAGGACCGATTCATCATCATCGGAATGTCAAATCTTCAGCGATTGTTAATTGTCTCCTATACGGAAAGACAAAGCAGCATTCGCCTGATCAGTGCCAGGGAAACAACCAGACAAGAGAGAAAAACATATGAAGAATACTGAGCATGAGATGCAGGACGAGTTACGCTCTGAGTATGACTTAACACAACTGCGTATTAGAAAGCTCGGTCCTCAAAGATCAAAGCTTGGAAGTTTTGTGCAGCTTGCCCCAGATGTCGAAAAAGTGTTTCCAAGCTCCGAAGCTGTCAATGAAGCCTTGCGTTTTCTGATCCGGGTCGCCCAGCAGGATCAAAAGCAAGAACAGCACAAGTGATAGATTGTCAGCAGGTAAAAAAGCTTCAAGCCTACGTCTAAGGAAAAACCCCGATCCCTCACCCGAAGGGTTGGCAAGTTTTTTGTTTGCTGTTCACCCAGCAAACAGAAATTTCTTTCTTCGCGTCCTTTGCGCCTTTGCGGTTCAATCCTCTTCTCTCCGCTCCCAAACTGCCACTCTGAAGGCGTGGTTTCATCTGCTCAAAAATGAACCATCACCGCCTTGTGGGCCAGATCGCTCAGCTCCTGCTCCCGCATCTCTCCCAGCAGGGCGTCCATTGCCTCGTGCCGGTTGGGCACGTTATTGGAAAAAGTCTTCATGATCCGCATGACCTGGGAATCCAGGGACTGCAGCAAGTCGTCGCTCTTTTCCCCGCTTTCTCCGGTCCCCTCAGCCAGGTCTGCCACCTCCCGCACCCCGGGATGGCTGACCAGCAAAAACTTGAGGACCATGACCCGGGCGATCATCTCCTGCACGTATTCCGGCAGGGAGTCCGCCTGCACATAGCTCTTGGCGAACACGAAGTGGGTGCAGTAGTTCTGGATATACCCCTCCAGCTCGGCCCCGAATGCTGCCCAGATCCGGTCCCGCTGCCGGGCGTAGGCTGCGGCCGCTTCCCAGCACTTGACCGTGGTCCGGTCCTCGGTCTCGCTGTACTCCATGAACGGATTGCCCTCCGCCCCCTCCTCGAAGTATCCTTCCCAGAGCAGGGGCAGCACGTGCTGCATGTCCCGGTCCGTCTTGCGGAAGGCCCGCAGCCAGAAGCTGAAAGCCATGGACATGGGCAGCTCCAGATCCACCTCCTGCCGCCCCACTTCCTCCAGCCAGGTCTGCTCGAAACGGTGGGCGGAAAGGGCATCCACCACTGCGGCCATCCTTTCCAGGGCAAAGCTCTGGGTCCCGGGGTGGAAGAAGGGATGCATCTGGTGGGCAAAACAGGCCAGGGAAAAGAGCTTGGCCTGCAGGGGAATGGACGGACTGGGGACATTATGTTGCCAGTTGTATTATGTTGCGAGAATTGAGCATAGCGGGGAGGAGGGACAGGTCGAAAATGTTTGACAACTCAACCATCCCATGTAACTTGAGATTCATATAGACCACCTAACCCAACCTTCGGAGGCTACAATGGCCCGGA
>JAWLEI010000179.1:0-3193 GCA_041686195.1 Desulfovermiculus sp. | reverse complement strand
GGCTATCTACACTCAGAGCCTGGACTTAAGGCAGGCCCTGGACTGGGTGGAAGCGGAAAAGAACCGGCTCAGCCGGGTGAGTTAGTGTTCAGCGCCGCCGCTGGCCGCAGCCGCCCAGTTTGATCAAGAAAGAAACAGAGTATGAAAAGGGCTGGGCTTGGGGTCAAGCCCGCCCTACGCAAAAGCCGGCTCACCAGTAGGCCGCCCTTGCCCTCAAGGGCAGGCCATCTGGGGTGTAAAATCTTGTTTCATACGAGCGCCGCCTCTGGCGGCGGCCGCCCAGTTTGATCAGATATGAAACAGGCTGTGAAGAGGGCTGGGCCCCAGTAGGCCGCCCCTCTCCGAGGGGCTGGCTTCTGGAGCAGAATCAAAGAGGCTGGGCCTCGGAGAGGGCCAGCCCTACCCTGGAAAAGCCTGAGCCATCTTAGGGGTAAAATCTCGTTTCATACGAGCGCCGCCTCCGGCAAATCTGAAATATTTTTTGCCCCAAAGCGGGCAAAAAATAAATAAAGCGCCCTTTCGGGCGCCTTTTTTTAAAGCAGAGGCAGGTACTTGTTGAGTTCATAGTCGGTAACTTGAATGCGGTAGTTGTGCCATTCAATGCGTTTGTTCTCGATAAACTTATCAAAGATATGATCTCCCAGGGCTTCCTTGAGCATGGTACTGGAAGCCATTTCTTCAATAGCTTCGAACAGGCTGCCGGGAAGATTGTGAATGCCGTGCGTCAGACGTTCTTCGTGGCGCATATCGTATATATCAGCTTCCACCGGGGCCGGGAGCTCATAGTTTTGCTCAATGCCCTTGAGTCCTGCGGCCAGGGTCACGGCAAAGCACAGATAGGGGTTGCAGGCCGGATCCGGAGAGCGGAGCTCCACCCGAGTGGCCGCTTCCTTGCCCGGTTTGTACATGGGGACCCGGGCCAGGGCAGAGCGGTTGCGCTTGGCCCAGGCAATGTATACAGGAGCCTCATATCCGGGGACCAGGCGCTTGTAGGAATTGACCCATTGATTGGTGACCGCCGTGTATTCCCGGGCATGCTTGAGCAGGCCGGCAATGTAGGCCCGGCCGGTTTGACTCAGGCCGTACTCGCCTTGAGGTTCGTAAAAGGCGTTGACCTGGCCCCGGAATAAAGACTGGTGGACATGCATACCGCTTCCGTTCTGCCCGAACAGAGGCTTGGGCATGAAGGAGGCGTATACCCCGTGCTTGCGGGCGATCTCCTTGACCAGAACCCTGTAGGTCACCGAGATGTCTGCCATCTTTAGGGCTTCCTGGTAGCGGAGGTCAATCTCGTGCTGGCTGGGAGCCACCTCGTGGTGGCTGTACTCCACTTCAATCCCCATATTGTTCAGGGCCAGGATGATATCCCGGCGAATGGTGTTGGCCATATCCAGGGGCGGGGCATCGAAGTATCCTCCGACATCCAGGGTCTTGGGTTCCTGGGAGTTGGCAAAGAGAAAGAACTCCAGCTCCGGTCCCACATAGTAGGACAGGCCCTGTTCAGCGGCCTTATTCAGGATGCGCTTGAGCACATACCGGCTGTCTCCCTCATAGGGCAGTCCTTCCGGGGTCTTGATATCGCAGAACATGCGGGCGACCGGGTATTCCGTAGGCCGCCAGGAGACGAGCTGGAAGGTGGTGGGATCGGGAAAGGCCACCATGTCGCTTTCATGGATGCGGGAAAAACCTTCAATGGATGAGCCGTCAAAGCCCATGCCTTCATCAAAAGCCTCCTCCAGCTCCTGGGGCATGACCTGAAAGCTTTTGATCGTGCCCATGACGTCCACGAACCAGAACTGAATGAATTTGATGTTGTGTTCTTTGACCGCTTTCTTGACATCATCCGGGGTCTTGCAATCAAAAATCGGGGGCTTGTTGGTCATGATCCTGCCTCTGGGTGACTTGAGTTTTAATTGATCAAACAGCCTGTTTGGAAGATACGCTTGAAGAGATGAAAGGGCCCCCAAGCGCACCACGGAGTACTGTACAGATTTCCATATCCCAGGTCAAAGCGGATATTGGACCAGCCAGTACCGTATCTTATAAGTTCTGTTCGGTTGTGTATTCGTTCAGAAAGCTCTTCAAAATACAATCAGTTCATACCAGTTGTCATCCCCTGTCCGTCAAGGTCCGGGCCAGCCCCAGGGCCTGCTGCCTGACGTCGGCAGTCAACTCTGAAGGGTGAGTGCATCCGCCGATGTAAAGCTCACCTTGATTTCGGGCCAGGAAAAATCCGGCCAACCGATCAAAGGCGGCAAACATCCCTTCAGCGTTATTCTCAAACGGACTGCCGCCTGTGGCCAAAAGGCCAATTCGTTTGCCGGCCATCAGAGATGCATGCCCGGGCCGGTGGTAATTGACCGTCAAGGCATAGCTGCGATCAATAACTGCCTTGATGTGAGCGGAAAAGCCCCAGAAATACAGGGGCGAGGCGAAAAGAACCAGGTCCGAGGAAATCATCGTTTCCAGGACCCGGATGGCATCGTCATTCTGGACACAGGCAACGGCGTCAGGATGCTCTTTGCATTTTCCGCACCCCAGACACCCGTTGATGGAAAGGCTGTTCAGATATATCCTCTGAACATCGTGGCCCATAGTTGTGAGCTTACCTTCCACCCAGCCCAGGATAGTGGCTGTATTCCCCTTTTTCCTGGCGCTGCCCAAAAGACTTGTAATTTTCATGGCTTCTCCTGGTTCAGTTTTTGCAAAGTAAAAAATAATGTAACTTAATACCATCATGGAGTTTGTATGCAGATTTTGACCCTGGGCAAAATATATCTTCTTATGATTCCGGTCTTTTTTGTACTGGATATGATCTGGCTGGGGCTTGTGGCCAAGGGCTTCTATCACTCCAGGCTGGAGGGCCTGCTCAGTGAGAATGTGAATTGGGCGGCTGCGGTCATCTTTTATCTCCTCTTTCTGGCCGGTCTTTTGTTTTTCGTGGTCCTGCCGGCTGCAGCCCAGGATTCTCTGGTCCAGGGATTGCTGCGCGGGCTGTTTTTCGGCCTGATCACCTATGCCACCTATGATCTGACCAATCTGGCCACTTTGAAAAACTGGTCCCTGTCCTTGTCCCTGGTGGATATCCTGTGGGGCATGATCCTTTCCGCCGTCGTGGGCACGGCTGGAGTCGGGTTTGCCCGGTGGCTGGGGGCTTGAGGAAAGTGGGCAGTAGTCAGTGTTCAGCGCCGCC
>JAWLEI010000178.1:0-3326 GCA_041686195.1 Desulfovermiculus sp. | reverse complement strand
TTGAATTGCAGCCCGGCACGCACAAAGAGCAAACCCTTCTTCTGGATACAGATCCACCCCGTCCAGGGGCCTATCGTTTGGTCCTGGATCTGGCCAAACCTTATACGCCCAAAAAACAGGCTGAAGGTGATGCTCCCAGGACTTCGGAAAAGGAAGAAAAAAAACGAGAGGTAAAAAAAACAAAGCCTCAAAGTTCAGCCTCAGGAAGGCCGGAGAGTACAGAAAAAGAATCAACCGTGCGGACGGTAAGAATCGGCTGCATTCAGGCAGGTGCCGGGCCAGAGCTGAAGGAGGTTATGGCCCGGGCCCGCAAGGAGACCCGGGAGCTGCTTGGGGAGGACTATGCGCTGAACTTTGTGTGCCCCGAAGACTGGGTCCTGGACTGGGACCTGGCCGAAACGAAGGCCATTCTGGCTTCTGCTGTTAAGGACTCACACCTGGATATGCTTTGGACCTTCGGGCCCCTGGCTGTGGTGGCTGCCTCCAGGCTCAATCTTCAGTATTCTCATCCGGTGATGGGAATGACTCTTTGGGATGTGCGGGATCTTGGAATTGACGACTTGCGGGGACAGAAACAATCTGAAAAACCTCTGGTCCTGGTCAGCCAGCACAAACGCGTTCAGCGTGACCTGGAGCATATGCAGCGCCTTTTCACTCCGGAAAGGGTGCGAATCCTGGTTCCTTCCGGTTTGATACGTTCTTTGCCCCGGATCCAGACCACCCTGGAGCGGATAGGTCGAGATGTAGATATTGAACTCATAGTGACCGAGATATCTGGTTTTGATTCATCTTATGCAATAGCTCAGAAGTGGGAGCAATCCATCCCGGTCTATGTCTGCCCTGGTCTGGGTCTTTCACCAGCCCAGCGGGAAGAGTTATATGCCCACTTGAGAAAGAGGCATATTGCAACCTTATTCTGCGGTCGGTCACCGGGATGTAACCATCGGGGCCCTGGCCGGGGCCAGACCCGAACTCGATGTGCAGGTAGCCAGGCGCATAGCCTTAAACACCCAGGATCTGCTGACCGGAAGCAAAGCTGATTCTTTGTCCACCTCTCTGGATGTGGTGGACAGGTTGAAGATAAAAGCCCGGACCGCCAGGGCTGTGGGCTGGAATATCGGCCTGGAAAACTCTCTGCAGGCCGATATTCTGCATGCCGGAGTCCTGGCTGACCAGGGCAGCTTAGGCCAGTCCCGCCCTGAGCTGAGCATGGAGCAGGCCATGCGCCTGGCCGCAAAGGCCCATCCCGATGTGGGCCAAATGGAGTCTGAAGCGGACTCAGCCCGGGCCAGGTTCGGGCAGGCCGCAGGCGGACTCTGGCCTCAGATAGAGGCCAGGGCCCAATCCAGGCGCATAGATGCGGACCGGGCCGAAGCTTCCCTGCTGGACAAGGCCTGGGTGGCCTTGAACCAGGCCATGGGGCAGGGACAGAGCAGGCGGTGGTCTGTGCCGGAAGGGGCAGGGGGGGACCCTGTTCTTGTGTCCGGTGCTCTATGTCCTGATGGTCAAAACGAGTGCTGAATCCAGATAATTCCAGCCTGGCGGCCAAGCGTTCTGTCCCGGCGGTAGGAATAGAAGAGCTGGGGCAGGGAGTGGGTGCACAAATCCAGGCTGTAGATGTGGTTCGGAAGCAGGCCGGCCTGCCGGAGCTGGTCCCGGGTCATACGCCAGAGATCTACGGTGTGGGTTGCCGGATGGAAGTAGTCCGCAAAGTCCGGTCCCCATTCTGAATCAAAATTGACAAACTCGCTCTTTCCCGGACCCAGACTGGGGCCGCGCACAGCCATAATCTCAGAAGGCAGGATCTTATATTTTGCGCATATCCGCTGCACCCACAATCCCGGGGCACCGGCCCGGTTGGCCCGCCAGCCCACATGCATGGCGGCAATGAACCGGCCTGAAGTGTGGGCCAGAAGCAGGGGCTGGCAGTCGGCTACTGAGACAGCAAGGGCCTGGCAGGGCAGATCTGTAGCCAAGGCATCCGCCATTGGCCTTGACTCTTTGTATTGTCTGTCCGGATCGGTGATAAAGACCATGTCCGTGCCGTGGGTCTGCTCCATGTCCAGCCAGGAGGGAGCGGCCAGCATTTCCTGGATCTGCTTCCTGCGATCCCCGGCTTCGGTCCGATGGGCTCCAAAACGGGTGGTGAACCGGCACTGAACGTGTTCCAGGCCGGGAAAGACAAAGGGGATATGGGTTGGTTGTGCAGATTTTTGGTCCATGGCAACTATGAGATTACGGGCGTTCTATCAAAAAGCCTTAAGACCTTTGTATCAATCGTTCGTAGTCGTCATGTTTTCCGATCCAAACCCATATAAAATCCGTACCATCCGGTACAGCCAAGGCACGGTAGCCAGAACCGATTCGGACAGACCAAAGTTTTCCGACTTTTTTGAAGTGAAGGGAGGGGTGTCGGGGATTTTCGCGCAATAGAGAAAAACTCTTGTCTGCCAGCTCTCTTATACTTGGTTTCAAAGACCAGTAACATGTCCAAAAACGGGTTGTCGTGCGGTGAATCACAGATCCCTCAATTGGCCGTGAGCCTTTTCTTCCATTGCCTCTTGCTCGAGAAAGTCCAACTGCCCTGATTCAGAATCAGTTTTGATCTGTTCATTCCATTGTTTCCAATCACGATCAAGAAACCAATCCCTGAATTGGAGGTACTCATCCAAAGGTAATGAGGTAACGGCTTTTTTGATTTCTTCTATTTTTGTCATATATCCTCCAGACAACTCTTTTGCCATTAGGTTGACAGGAGCGAAGAGGCCAGTCAAGAGAAAAGAGAACAGCAGTCAGCAGTGAGGCTCAAAGTGAGGCTCAACGAGTTCTCGCTGCCGGGAATCTGATCGGAGGAGATATGCATGAAGCTGTATTCCTGGAATGTGAACGGTTTTCGGGCCGTGGTGGACAAGGGGTTTTGGGACTGGTTCACGCAGTGCGAGGGAGACGTCGTCTGTCTGCAGGAGATCAAGGCCGATCCGGAGCAGGTGGATGCAAAACATAAGGAAGTGGATGGTTATACCCAATACTGGAATCCGGCCCGGGTGAAGAAGGGCTACTCCGGGGTGCTGTCCATGACCAGGATTGAGCCGCGAAGTGTAGTTAATGGGTTGCCCCAGGAAAAGTTCCAGGGCGAAGGACGTTTGATCCAGATGGAGTTTCCAGAGTTTTACCTGTTCAATGTCTATTTTCCCAACGGCAAGATGAGTGATGAACGTCTGCAGTATAAAATGGAGTTCTACGATGCCTTTTTAAACCATGCCCAGGAGCTGCGCAAGGAAAAGCCTATTGTGGTCTGCGGAGACGTGAATACGGCCCATACAGAG
>JAWLEI010000177.1:0-3554 GCA_041686195.1 Desulfovermiculus sp. | reverse complement strand
TCATCGTCGGGGTTTTCCGGGTCTAAATAATAGCGGGGCTCTTGACTGTATATTTTTTCCGGACCGTTAAAATAGTAGGCCAGGCTCTCCCGGTTGACGACAAAATAGTTGCCGCCTTGAAAGGCCTTTTGATATCCATTGGCTTCCTGAAAAAAGCGGTCCATTTTTGAATCTGAATTTTCGTCCATCAGCCACTGCCGAAGGAGGAGTGAATTTCCGAAACGCTGAGCCAGGGCCAGCTCCCTGGTCACCGGAGCTTCAATCCGCTGGGCGCTGAGCAGGGTAAAATTTTGGGCATAGGCCTGCCCCAACTGGTCCCGCCCCCGCTCGAGAATCTCCCACCCTATCCACATGGTCGGGATTAAGGCCATCAGGCAGGCTCCCACCAGGGCCAGCAGAGATTTTGTCCGCAAGCTGAGATGTAAGATCGGCATATTCCACCTGCCCGCAGGAGAGACCTTCACTCCTGGCGAGGTTTTTCTGCATGTTTTTTCCCAAAAGCAACACCTGCAAACTGGCCTAAGATGTTTTACTGGGACTTTGACCCGCTTGCATCATATCTGTCAAGAATCATCCCCGTCACACCCCGGACGGTTTGATACTCATGCCAATATTTCATCTTATATTGAGGAGAGAGAAGAAGAGTGGAGAGAAGGAAGGAGGTATGTTCAGCCCTGCCCTAGTACCCGGGGCAGGGCCATTTTGTCTTGCGGCTCCATTGTTCATTCAAATTTCCGTGTCCTTGAATAGTGGGTCAAACTTAAACGGTATTAGTGATTGCTTTCCTGGTAAAAGGTGTACAGGAACTCATTGCTGGAGCTCTTTTTGATCTTTCGCAGGGCCTTGGCTTCCACTTGGCGAATCCGCTCCCGGCTGACATTAAACAGTTTGCCCACCTCCTCCAGGGTGTGTTCTGATTGCTCGTCCCCGAGCCCATACCGTTTCTTGAGGATAATCTCTTCCCGGGCCGGCAAATCAGAGATCACATCCTGAATCAGGTGCTGCAGCTTCAAGTTTTCAACTTCCTGCATGGGGGCAGGGACCGTGGGATCCTCGATCAAGCTGCCTAAGCTGGTGTCATTGTCTTCGCCCACCGGTGTGTCCAGGGATACCGGTTTGCGGGCAATCCGCCGCAGCCCTTTGACCTTGGCCTCAGAAAGCTGCATGGCTTCAGCCAATTGATCCAAGCGCGGCTCCCGGCCGAGTTTTTGCAGCAGTTCCTGAGAGATCCTGGAAAGTTTATTGATAGCCTCCATGGTGTGCACAGGTATGCGGATAGTCCGCGACTGATCGACCAGGGCCCGGCTGATGGACTGCCTGATCCACCAGGTGGCATAGGTAGAAAACTTATACCCCCGCTGATATTCAAATTTGTCCACCGCCTTCATCAGGCCAACATTGCCCTCCTGGATGAGATCTAAAAAATGGAGCCCCTTTTGTGAATATTTTTTGGCAATGCTGACCACCATCCGCAGGTTGGCCTGAATCAATTCCTGCTTGGCTTGATTCATCAGATGCAGAGCTTGCTGCATCCGCCACAGCACTTCCTGGGTTTCCTGTACTGATTGAGCACAGGACTCCTCCAGTCTGTTCAGGGTATCTTCCTTGTCCTTTACTATATCCAGCAAGGAAAAGAGCTCATTGACACTCATGCCCCAGGTGGAAGCCAGTTCAGCTGCATCAGTCTCCGGGCTTTGCACTTGCCGATATATGGCATTGGACTCTTGCCGGGTCATACCCACACGATTCAAACGCTCGGTCTTCTCCATGTGCAGGGTCTGCCTGTGCCGCACATAGTCTTCAACATACTCAATGAGCTTTGCGTAGACATCTTTATTGAGCTTGGCTGCACTGAGCCTGTCCACCACATCCTGCTTATACCGCAGAATCTGATCCTGTATTCCGCGTACCCGGCGAGTCAGTGTGGCTGTTTGATCCAGCTATGTTATCCTGTTGCATAATCCCCCTCTCCCATTCCGGGAGTCCTGTTAGGAATACATACAATTTTTTCTATCACTTTAAGCCTTTTCTCTATCCAAAGGCTTCCCAATCCAGCCCGGAAAGAGAAAATGAGAACTCTTAATCCACACTAATCATAGCTGAGACGATGTCAAAGACAGGGAAAACACAATCCATGAGGTGTTTGATAATCCATAATTTACCTCCTGGCAGGTCATTCGAACAACAAACTGCCAAGAGGACATACCCATATGTATCTATTTTATTTAAACAATAAATATTTATTCCATACTGATTAAGGAGGTATTGACACTGCTCGTTGTTCCTCGCTATAAACAGCTAAAAGTAACGCTCAGAATTGCCGAATATTTTCAGTTCATGTATACTGAGCGCTCACCCCCTGTAAACTTATCACCCGTGTGGAGCAGCCACTCGTGAATAGACCCACTTACAACAATATTTTATACTGCACCGACTATTCAGAGGATGCAGAGTCAGCATTCGACCATGCCTATGATCAAGCCAAAAAGCATAACGCCACACTGCATATCATGAATGTGATTGCGTCTGAGAACCCCTGCAATATCTGCATGGATGAAACCATGACTCAGGAGGAGTGCCAGAAGGAGTCGAAAAAAAAAGACGAGCAAAGGCGGCTGGAAGAGCTGGGGGCTTTGAAGAAAGTGTATATGGAGAGGTGCCAGGACCTTAAAGACTGCTGTTTTGTTGTTCGGGTCGGATCTCCAGATGTTGAGATCATTGAATATGCAGATGAAAACAACGTTGATATGATTATAATGGGCACTGCGGGACGAAATGAAAAGAAGCGGCTCATATATATTAAAACAGCAGCTAATGTATCAAAGTATGCCAATTGCCAAGTGATTACTATTGGCAGTCCGGAAGAGCATCAAACTTCTCAGCCGAGAGAAGAAATGGATGAATAAAAAGGTACATTCCATGAGTATGTCAGAGAAAAACGGACTCCATGACCTGACATTTAAAAGTATTATTGATGCCCTTCCCTGTTACTTAATGATACAAGACAAGAATTTCAATATCTTGTTTGCCAATCACAGTTTTCAAAAAGACTTTGGTTCAGGGGTGCTTGGCAAGCAGTGTTATACAATCCTCAAAGGCGTCAATCACCAATGTCCTGATTGCCCTGTGCGAAACACCTTTGAGGACAAAGGATTTCACGTCTCAGAAGAAATCATCTATCTTCTGGATGGAACGGTGGTCGAGATGCTGGCCTTTTCCGCCCCCTTGTTCAACGTGATCGGGGACGTTGTAGCCTCTATCAAGCTCTTGGCCAATGTCGGAAGCATTAAAAACATTCACCGGGAGCTGGTGACCCTGGGGCAGTCCATCGCCTTGCTTTCACATGACATCAAAAATATCCTGGAAGGACTCCATGGTGGAATGTATGTCCTGGAAGAGGGATTCCATGATCAAGATTATGACCTTTCCAGGCATGGGCTGGAGATTGTCAAACGCAATGTAACCGAAATCACCCGCATAACTCAAAACATCCTTGACTCGGCAAAAGACAGAAAGCCCTCGTTTCAAGAAATTTTACCTGCTGACCTGGCCCG
>JAWLEI010000176.1:0-3614 GCA_041686195.1 Desulfovermiculus sp. | reverse complement strand
GCCTGCTTCGGTGAAAGGGACGAATATGAGGGATAAAAACATCAGCATAAGAACAATCAGATCAAACCTTTTCATTTTAAGCTCCTGTTTTTTAAGGTTCTCCCTGCAGCCGGCACGCGAGGTTCGACTGCAGGGAATCAAGATAATTCTATCGCCCTCCCAGGGCTTTTGGGTTCTACTTTGTACTGAAAACAATTTCAGTGTATTAGATCTGTGTCTGGATTACAGCACCTTGTGTTCGGTGTTCAGCGCCGCCTCTGGCTGTGACCGCCAGTTTGATCGAGTAAGAAACAGATCAAGAGGTAAGCGTCCAAACAACCCCATCTTACACCGCCCGGCAGATCAAGAGGGCAACCACTCAGGGTTGCCCCTACCAGGAGGGCCTTACTTCGTTCCCAGGGTTTATCCTGTGAACTTTCTTCCAGTTCACCGGAATCCTCATCACGCCTGGGCGTGAACGTCTTCTTCTTATGGCTCCGACCATCTTCTCATTTTTTCGATACGTTAGAAGAAGACCGACAAGTAACCTAGGTTCGTGGTTTCTTCAAGTACTTCGCTAAATGCCCAGCTTGTCCCTTCTGGTTTGGATATGCCCCAGCAGGTTGTCTGCAGCCTTGGCTGCGTCACCTTCTACGTCCAAGAGTCCGCCGGTCACGCCGCTTAATTCCTGAGTCAGCAGGCGCACCAGGTTCGGGGCTCCGGTCACATTGGGTACTGGATTGACATAGGTATACAGGCCAAAGGCCAGGGCGAAAACAGCGTCTATAGTGGCCTTTTGCTCCATATATTCCGGAGCCACAGCCACCAGGGGCAGATCCGGAACAGGCACATCTCCCAGGGCATTGGATATGGCTGCAATCATGTCTGCTATGCGGCCTGTGTCCGTGCATGTTCCGTAGCTCAAGACCGGTGGCACTCTTAAGCTCTCGCACAGGGCTTTCAATCCGGGCCCGGCAAGTTCCGAGGCATTCGGGCTGCACAGGTCAGCAACCTGAAGCGCGGCATTGCCGCAACCCATGGACAAGACCAGAATATCCCGTTTGATGAGTTCCTTGGCCATTCGCACACTGTGCACGTCCTGACCGTGATCGCGCAGGGTGGTGCAGGATACGAAACCAGCCACACCCTTGATGGTTCCGTCCTTGATCGCATCCAGAAGGGGGGTCAAGGAACCTCCCAGGGCTTCAAGAATGCTCTCCGTGGAAAAGCCGACAATGGCCTCGTGCTTGGGAAGACCGGTCATGGGCTGGACGTTGTGCTGCCGGTAAGCGAAGTTCTCAATACCCATGTCCAGGAGCTTTTCCGCCTGTTGGTCCGCTTGTTCCGGAATATAGTTCAGCCGGTCTTCGATGCCTTCAAAGGCCACCAGATCGCTGACCGGTATGAGCTTGAAGTTGTATTTGTTGGCGTATTCAGCATTGGCCGGGAGGGAGCAGTTCATGTCGGCCGCAAAGAGGTCCACGCATCCTGAGGCCAGCACTGCTTCCTGGGAGATCCAGTTGCCGGTGTAGCCGTAAAAGACATCATCCATCTCCCGGCGCTGGATCATTTCCTGGCCTGTCTCAATATTGGCGACAATGCGCAGCCCCTTGGCTCCGGCCGCCTTGGCCTTGTCCTGCCAGGACTGGGATCTGGCCAGTTGCGTCATGGCAAATCCCAGAAAGGGTTCGTGTCCGTTGGGCAGCACGTTGACATATTCCGGATCCAGAACCCCCAGGTCCACACGCATGGAGTGGGGCCGGGGAATGCCGTACATCATATCCTGGCAATATTCTGTGCAGATCTGACTTTGGTAGGCCATGGCTATGGCCAGGCGCATAGCCTTCAGGGCCAGGCTGACATAGTATCCGTCCACGTTGGTCAGGCAGGAGCTGGTTACTCGCTGCATCTCACCATGAATGCCGCCGGGATAGATATCCAGCTTCTTCCACAGCTGTTTGCGTTCCTCCGGGGCCAGAGCATCCACGATGTGACTGGGCTCATCCGCTTTGCGTTTGAAATCAGCTTCCACAAAATCGCAGAGATTGAGGGCGATATCCTGGACTTGACCTGAGGTATCCAGACCCAGGCGTTGGGCAAAAGCCTTCAACTTGTCCGGCTCTTTGATCTCAAAAGGAGTTTTGCCCTGGGCCGTGGCCCGCAGGGTGTTGATAGTCTTTTCGGTATGGTACTGATAGGTGGATGCGCCCATAACATTTCGCAGGGCCATCATCCGCATGGCCATACCGTCGGCCTTGATCCCGCAGACTCCGCGCTTATCCTTTTCAGCGTCCGCCCGGCAGGGCCCGTTGGAACACAGATCACAGCGTACTCCGGCCATGCAATGCGGGCAGCGCTTGTCCGGGTCGTTTCCCAGGCCCTGGGCCTCATAGCGGTCCCAGACATTGGTCATGTTGTCCTCAACGATGCGGTCATACATACGCAGGATGGATTCGTGCTGAGAAATCCGGTTTCGGTCCATAAATACTCCTCCTTTACCTCATAATGAAGATGGAAAAGGTTCCATCAACATAGACTGACTTAACCTGGGCCGAAGATGCATTAAATTCCAGGGGGATCCTGTGATTGAAGGCTGCGGGTCCGGGCAAGCCCTGGGCTCTTGATACCGGGGTGCCCATCAGCTGCAGTCCATCTTCTTGGAGCAGAAAGGACAGTTCTTCATCCCTGAATTCAGGACAATCTACTTGCACGATGCAGCCGCGCTGACCTGTGCGGATGGTGATTGGGGGTTCAAATCTGCGTATCTGGGTTGAATAAAAAGATCTGTGTATGTCTGGCAGTGTCATCATAACATTCTCCAATTCTACTCATGATCGAGCATCTGCTGGGCGGTTTCAAGAGCACACTCCATTGTCCCCGCCTCGTTGTACATGTCTGATGTCCTTTTCTTGAAAACATACATATGAGTGTACATGGAAATGCAGAGCAAATAAGGGGAGGGATGGGTGACGTTTTGGGTAATGAGTCCAATTTCCTGATGCTGCACAAAACCACATGCAGCTTATCCTAAGTACCTGAATGACACCAAAAAATCAGCAACTTATGCTGCGCGGATGATGAGGAAGGCAGATATATATGCAGGCTGTGAACGGCGATTTTTTAGCAGGTGGTTTTTCATCAACATCTGTTGGTATTGCCTGTCACATGTTTTTCACACGGGCATAAGGGATAAATGCCAGCAGATACAAAATGTTATAACTTGGCCTGTGTCATGGTCACACTTATATGACGCATATTTAAGGATATTGACACAGCTCTGGCTTTGAAAGTGGTAAGCATCCAGAGCCTTTCAATGTTCAGCTTTGCTTTGGCAGAGCTGAACTATTTGTACCCAAAGCGGGCAAAAGAAGAAAAATTTGACGGATTAATCAAGGTTGGAGGTTTCATCTTCTCAGGAAAGCCAGTAAAATTTTTTGTTTTCCCTTCTGAGTTTATAATCTTCGGCCCAGTTCATGCATTTAAGATATAATCATTATTTCAGGTATGGAGTGGGATTATGGAAAACCAATTAGAAGTCAATCCGTATAATAATAAGCGGTTATGTTTTTCAAGTGCGAAAAATATTGTTCAGAAAAGTTTCTATGCCAAATCTGTCCTTTCAGAGTGTCGCAAGT
>JAWLEI010000175.1:0-3672 GCA_041686195.1 Desulfovermiculus sp. | reverse complement strand
TTCTAGGCCAAGATGCTGCTTGCTCATCTTGAAGAAGACCTCGATGTCCCAGCGTTTCCCGTAGAGCCTGACCACCTCTTCATCCGGCAGATGGATATCTGTGGTCAAAATAGCCAGCCAGTCTTTCTTCCTGCGGTCCCGGACAAAGACGATTTTGGCTGGATTTCCATCCTTTATGGTCACTAAAGCGCTGGCCAGGAGCTTTGCCCGGCCTGGGCGTTTTTTTGATCATGCCGACTACGTGGATATGCTTTCTGAGCTTGGCTACGGTGGACGGCATGGTAAACCAATTGTCCATGAGCAGGTAATTGGCCCGAACGCCCATGCTCAGGATTCTTTGTCGCATCGGCTCCAAAAGATCAGTTGCTTTACTTTGAGCTTCTATCCGGCGTTTATAGCCGCAGGATCTTTGGTCCAGCTTTTTGGTTACTCCCTGCAATCTATTTTTCTTTTTGGCTGAAGATAACAGGGCAAAATCCAAAGGAAGAAAGCTCGCTCCGTCTGACCAGCAAACAGAAAGGAATCGAAATCCCTTGAGATATTTATGTTCAGCATGATCATAGACCCTGGCCAAAAGCTCAACCATTTTTGACTTGGGCCTTTCAAGGGTAGAGTCATCCACGATCAAGACTTTTTCCCTTTTCTTACTGGTCAATTTATCAAACGTACAAAGGCTCATAATTGGTAATAATTGCTTGGGTAGAAGAGAGGGAAGTCATCAATCAGAAACGTTTCCGGAGGACGGTTATGTCCAGAATAGCCAGGTTCGTGCGGAATGATCAGCCCACTGTGTACCATGTCATATCGCGTACCGCCCTGCCCGGTCTGCCGATCAAGGCATGGGATAAGGACTATCTGCTGCACCTCATCCGGCGTTTGAGCGCGCTGTATGTGGTGGATGTGTTGGGATTTGCCCTGATGGACAATCATTTTCACCTGGTGGCCCGGGTCTATCCGGAATCAGATGTCTCAGACCGGGAGCTGATTCAGCGCTATAAGGAGTATTACGGTCAGGATCAGATCATCGCCGGGGAGATGCTGGATCATTACCGCAAGCGCCTGACCAGTCTGGGCAGCTTTGTCAAAGACATCAAGCAGGGTTTTACCAGGTATTACAACAAAAAATACAACCGGCAGGGCTATTTCTGGGGCGGGCGGTTTACCCAGTTAAATAGACCAGAGGTCTACGGCGGAGCCGTATTAAACCGGGTGAAAGTCTTTGATCGTGCAGGACGGCCGGACTCTGGTCAATTTGCTGGCCTATGTGGATTTAAACCCCATCCGGGCCGGGGTGGTCAAGCGTCCGGAGGACTATCGATGGTGCTCTCTGGGCTACCACGTGCAGAGCAGAAATAAGGAAGAGCTCTTGAGTGTGGACTTTGGGATGAAAGAGTGGCAGGAGTTCAATTCCAAGGAGATCGTGCGTAAATACCGTGAGTTTGTGTATGAAACAGGTGCTGTGGACGCAGGAAAGGGGGCGACCATCGATCCCAAGATTGTGAACGCCGAGCGCAAAAGAAAATACAGAATCCGCCGGGTGGACAGATTCATGAACCGGACCAGGTACTTTACAGATGCCGGGATTATTGGATCCCCAGTGAAATCCTGCCCATGGCAGGGAGCCTGTGGCTCATTTCACCAGGCGGGCAAGGAGTTTGTGGGCGAGGCCCCAGTAAAATGGGCAGACTTCAATGAAATGAGAAGAAATTTCATGGGGCAGGAATTTTACGGGGTAAATCTTTGACCAAGTCAAGTTTCTGCTCGGGTCCAAGGACGAGCGGAGATTCACCCCGGTCGGCGGGGTGGAAGGTCTTTATTCAATGAAACGGTTAGGTGCAAAATCTGGGTTGCTTTGATTTTTCCGGGTATGGCCCATCACCTGAAATGTTTCATGCTGGACTGCGTGAGCTGGGCCTTCCTCTGGAGGGTATGCAGAGCAAGGGCTTTTCTCTTTCAGGCCAGGTGGATTCTGAATAGGTTTTTGACAATTCAAACAAATTATCCCTCATCAAATTACAGAAAATGCTCGGGACTTATAGTGGGTACAAGTATAGTTCCTCAATTTGACTAAAGTCTTTTTGGTTGAAAGTAACTATTTGATCGATTCCGTTTGCAATTCCAATACTTGCAATCTCAAAATCATGTATTTTGAGCCCGACTGGATTATATTTTCTTAGTAGTCTCATGAAATATCTGTACGTATCTTTCGTGGGGTAGAGAATGTTTATAAACTTATCGAAATCACTGACTGCATTCAGCGCATCATGGATAGACAAAGCATTTTCAGTTCCTCGAGTCATGACAGCTAAGAACTCAGATATGTTCTTAGATGTAGTATATAGAGATACGTTTGGATGGCAAATGATTCTTTGAGATTGACTAAAATATAATGAATCTTCATCAATGGCATAAATTAAAACGTTGGTGTCTATAAGTAAATCATTCATAAGCGTTTTTTCGGATATCTTTCTTGTCGAAGGCACCACCTAGCTTATATGTATGCAACTGTTTCGCTTTTGTCTTTTTCTTTATACAAGATTCAATAAGTTTATAGAGTTCTTCAACCAGCTCTTCGGGCATCTGGTCAATTTCCTGTTTAAGGCGTTCTTTTGTCGTCATATAAAACTCCATCCATCATGAATTTGACGAGGCGTTGATTCTCCTTTTGATTGGTAATGTCTATTCTTTTAGAAGTCAACATGGTTGCGATGATCGATATTGAAGGAATAGATGTCCTCAAAATCCTTCTACCAAGACCAGGCCCATGCCTATTTTGACCAGACCTTTAAGGTAGATCCCTCTTCGTTTTTGCTCCCTTTGGTCAGGCACCTTTCTATTGGTGCACGTATCCTGGACGTTGGCTGTGGAGCAGGGCGGGATATGCTGTGGCTGGCGAATAGGGGGTTCTCCTGTGCGGGTCTGGACTCTTCCCCGGCCTTGGCTGAGCTGGCCCGGCAGCATACAGGGCTTTCGGTGATTGAAGCTGATTTTGAGGCTTTTGATTTTCAGGGAATGGATATGGATGCTTTGTTGCTCATTGGGGCCTTGGTCCATGTTCCCCATGAGCGTTTT
This sequence comes from Desulfovermiculus sp., assembly GCA_041686195.1. GTDB lineage: Bacteria > Desulfobacterota > Desulfovibrionia > Desulfovibrionales > Desulfothermaceae > Desulfovermiculus. The sequence continues at coordinate 600 of JAWLEI010000175.1, read as the reverse complement.
CAGCTCATATTTTCACGCATACTAAGGGCTTTGAAACCTCAAGGTCATGTGCTTCTGACTATGAAGCAGGGGCAGGGCGCGCAGACCAGGCCTGATGGACGGGTCTTTTACCTGTGGTCAAAAGCCGATCTTATGCCCATTTTTGAAGATTGCAGCTTGATATGTATAGAGTACTTTGAACAGCAGTCCAAGATCCGGGCCAGTGATATCTGGATGAGCTTTGTGCTCCAAAGTCAGGCGTAACATGTTGTTTTACATTAAAAATTCATAAAGGGACATTATGTTGCCAGTTGTATTATGTTGCGAGAATTGAGCATAGGATGTCTTTGATACCCCGTCCAGTTGAACACCCAAAGGGTACCCGGTTCAACCGGATAAATTACCCCGCCAAGATTTTTAACAAGTACCCCGGTTACCCCGTCCCGGTTAAATGTTTATCCCGTTAAACTTTCTTCTGTTTAACTTGGGACACTGCGTGCTTGCCCTTGCCGGGCAACTTAACAGGATAAACCTCTTAACCGCCCATATTCGAATCTCCTTTTACCTTCCCTTACTTTTTGGTCATATACCTTCTCACGGTTCATCCTCAGGGAGGTGGTA
>JAWLEI010000174.1:0-3713 GCA_041686195.1 Desulfovermiculus sp. | reverse complement strand
GGTCATGTTCAAGAATGTCAAAGATCTTGGCAAGCTGGCCAGGGAGCTGTCCCTGTTGGCCTCCCAGGTCAAGCTCTATGAACAGGAGATCATGAACTTGAGGTCCACCCGCTATACCCTGGAGAGCATAGTGGGGAAGAGTCAAGCCATGCAGGACTTGAAAGAAGAGGCTTTTCAGGCCGCCGGGAGTGACTCGCCGGTTTTGATAACCGGAGAAAGCGGGACCGGGAAAGAAGTCTTTGCTCAGGCCATTCACCATGCCAGCTTGCGCCGGATCTATCCCTTTGTGCGCATAAACTGTGCGGCCATTCCCAGGGACATGATGGAGTCAGAGCTCTTTGGATATGCCAAAGGCGCGTTCACCGGGGCCCTGGCTGAAGGCAAGCCCGGCAAGTTTGAACTTGCGGACAAGGGAACGGTCTTTTTGGATGAGATAGGGGAGCTGCCTCTGGAGATGCAGCCCAAGCTGCTCCGGGTCCTGGAGGAGAAACAATTTGAACGTATTGGGGGAACCAAGGTCATCCAGTCCGACTTCAGGCTCATTGCGGCCACAAATCAAAATCTGCTGGACATGATTGAGAGCAGGCGGTTTCGAAAAGATCTCTATTATCGGCTCAATGTGATGCCCATCGCCATCCAGCCGCTTCAAGAGCGGGTTGAAGACATTATTCCTCTGGCTGAGCATATATTAAGCCAGCTGGCTCAGGATATGGGGATGCTCAATGTCTGCCTCAGCCCGGCGGCCAAGGAATACTTGCGCTCTTATGCATGGCCTGGCAATGTCCGGGAGCTGTCCAATGTCCTGGAGCGCACCCTGGCTTCATTGCATACAGAGACTATTGATGTTTACGATCTGCCTTTGTATGTCCAGGGCCAGCAAAACGAGAAAAGGCATGGTCCCAGGGGAAGCTTGAAGGTTATCCTGGACAATGCAGAAAAGCAGGCCATAGAAAGAGCGCTTCAGAGCTCAAACCACAACAAAATGCAGGCTGCCCGGGAGCTGGGCATTCATCGGACCCTTTTGTACAAGAAGATGAAGAAGCATGCTGTGGTCAGCCCAGCCTCAGGCGGCTCGTAATGCACAGACCTGCCTTAGTGCCTTATCCGTGAAAATTTGTCAGAAAAAACAGTTCTTTAACTTGGGTTGTGGGCGCAACCCGCTTTGGAAGACAAAGATGGCTTCCGCTACTCCTCCAGTAGGGCGGGCTTGACCCCAAGCCCAGTCCTCTTCATACTCTGTTTCTTGCTCGATTAAGCTGGAGGCCACAGCCAGCTGCGGGGCTGACATTTTTCTTTGTTCCCAGGGTCCTCCCTGGGAACGTCTTCTTCTTATGGCTCCGGCCATCTTCTTTCTATTTATGGTTTAGCGTCGCCTCTGGCCGCAGACGCCCAGTTCGATCAATAAAGAAATAGTTTATTATGTTTGCCTTGTATCCATCCACACCTTTCTCCGGTCTGGCCAGACACGCCCTTGGAGCATTTCTGGTCCTCACCCTTGTCTCTGCCTGCGGATGCCAGGAAGAGACAAGGGCTATACAAAGGTCCAGGCATGATCTGCCCCGGGACGCGGAGGTCAGTGAGACCAGGCCCGGGCACTACGGAGGGGTCTTTGTCACTGCCGAGTCCCAGCAGCCCAGGACATTTAATCCCCTGGTGGCTGAAGATGCCTACTCCAGCCAGGTTATCAGCCAGATCTTAAACGGCTTGACCACCTATCACCCCCGCAAGGAAAAGGTGGTCCCGGAACTGGCCCGTTCCTGGGACATATCTTCGGATCAACGGACCATCACCATGCACCTGCGGCGAGGGGTGCGCTGGAGCGACGGAGAGCAGTTCACTGCAGATGATGTCATCTTTACCTTTGAGGCCCTGTTCGACGAGCGCTATCCCAACCGCTACCAGGGGCAGTACACCATTGCCGGTCAACCCATTGAGTTTGAAAAGGTGGATCGGCATACTGTACGTTTTTCCACGGCCAAACCCTATTCGCCCTTTTTGTATGTTATCGGGTTTATAGGTATCCTGCCCCGGCATATCCTGGAAAAGGCCTATGAAAGCGGAGAATTGCTTCAAGAGTGGAGTGTGCGCACGGCCATGCACAACCCGGAGCAACTGGTGGGGACCGGTCCTTTCCGGGTCCGATCCTTCAAGCCCGGCCAGCGAACGATTTTTGAGCCCAATCCCCATTACTGGCGGGTGGACAGCAAGGGACAGCGACTGCCTTATGTTGATTACCTGGTCAACAGATATGTCCAGGACCAAAATACTGAGACCGTTCTCTTTGCCTCAGGGCAAATTGATGTGGCCTCTATTGATCCGGGTGATGTGGTCGGGGTCCGGGAAAACGAAAACCTGCACGACTACCAGGTTCATCATCGCGGACCGGCATCTGGAATCAGCTTCATCTGGTTCAATCAAAAGCCAGGGACCAATGACCAGGGCCAGCCGTATGTCCAGCCGCATAAGCTCAAATGGTTTACCAACCAGGAGTTCAGGCAGGCCATCCTGTACGGCTTTAATCGTCAAGGGTTGATCCAGAGCGTCTACTTCGGCCGGGCCGAGCTGCTGCACTCGATCATCAGTCCAGCCAACCAGCGCTGGTACAACCCGGATGTTCCCAAGTATCCCTATGATCCGGCCCGGGCCAGAGAGTTGCTGCAGGGACAGGGTTTTCGCCTGTCCCCGGATGGAAATCTGTATGACCAAAATGGCAACCGGGTCGAATTCGAGCTCTATGCGTCTGAAGGCAGCAGCACCACGCCGCAAATTCTGTCCACGTTCAGGGAAAACATGAAGGCCCTGGGCATAGAAGTTGAAATCCGCTATCTGGACTTTGGGACCATGGTGGCCCGGGTTAGCCGCCATTTTGAATACGAGGCGGCCACAATGGGTTTTACCGGAGGGCCTGATCCTTCCGGGGGCAGGTCCATCTATCAGAGTTCCGGCCGGCTCCATGTCTGGAATCCGGGCCAAAAAGAGCCAAAGACCCAGTGGGAGGCCCGGGTAGACGAACTGATCCGGGCCTCAGAGGAGACATTTGATCTCAGTGAGCGGGTGGAGTATATGCACCGGATGCAGAAAATCTTTTCTGAACAGCTGCCGCTTCTCTATCTGCTTACTCCGCATGCCTATGCAGGGGTGAAGAACAAATGGCGTAATATCAAAATCCCTCCCATGGGATCGGTGATATGGAATATCGACGAACTGTATCTTGATCCGGAGTCGTGATGCTTTCCTTTCTCATCAGGCGGATTGTTGCAGCAGTTCCCCTGTTGTTCGGGATCTCAGTCCTGGTGTTTCTGCTCATGGCTATAGCCCCTGGGGATTTTCTGGATGTGGCCCGGAGCCAGCAGGATATTCCGGCCGAGTATATTGAGCGCATGGAAGAGGAGTTTGCTCTGGATAAGCCCTGGTATACCAGATATGCCAAATGGCTGGGCAACGTGGTTCAGGGTAATTTCGGAGAATCATGGATTTATCGCATCCCGGTGGCCGATTTGCTCAAGCAGCGTATCCCGGCCACCCTGGTCCTCTCCGCCCTGTCCATTTTGTTCGCCCTGTGCATTGCCATTCCCCTCGGGGTATTGGCGGCCATATTCAAGGACTCGATATTTGACCGCCTGAGCTCCATGTTCGCCTATGCGGCCCTGTCCATCCCGGAATTTTTTCTGGCCCTGCTGGCTGTCATGTTCGCGGCCAATACCGGTCTTTTC
>JAWLEI010000173.1:0-3961 GCA_041686195.1 Desulfovermiculus sp. | reverse complement strand
CCCCCGACTCCGCCAGGCAATCTTCCTTCCCTGTTTTTGATAGGGATGGGAACGGACATCGGCCAAGGCAGTTAAGCCGTACAGCTTTAAAAGACGTAAAAAGTCATTGCGAAAATGGGGGGAGCAGCAAATGGCGTACAGCAAATCAATCCTGGCCTTCATCATCTTTGAGCGGTTCAGCATTCTTCGCATCCAAGTCCTTGATGGAATCCAGCGGGCCAGGAGACAATGTGCAGGGCCAGATACGGCACGAGGTTGAACACCAGGACCGTGATTTTGTATCCAGCCAGGCCTGCATAGTGGATTGTGTCGGAGCGCTCAACTGATAAGCGGAACCAGTTGGCATGCAGCTGATACATCCAGTTGGGGCAAACTCGCCCTGCGAAAAGAGCTGGCTTCTGGAGCAGAATCAAAGAAGCTGGGCCTCGGAGAGAACCAGCCCGGAAAAGCCGGGGCTTCCCAAGGCCGCCCTTGTCCCCGAGGGCAGGCCCTCTTCAGGTTAAAATCAGTTCATACGAACGTCTCACCCGCCAACCGTGCTTTGCAGGCGCAAGAAGTTTCCGCCCAGAATGTCTTCTTTGACTAGGGGATCAAGGTCCAGGCTGCTCACCTTGTCCAGTTCACGGGCCGGACGGCCAAAGGGAAAGTCTGAGCCGAACATGAGCTTGTCAGATCCGTAGCGCCGGATATACTCCAAAATCTCCTGCCTGGAAGCCAGGGCGGTATCCGCCCATACATTGACCATCTCCCATACTCCGGCTTGGGCCAGGGAGTGAAATCCTCCGTTCAGCAGGCCCAAATGAGGAATAACCACGCGTATGCCTTGAGCCAGCTCGTGGAGAAAGTACAGCGTATTCTCCAGCTCCTCCTCCAGGACCACGGGCATATTTCTCCTGCGAATGACCTCCAGGGCCTTACGGCACTTGGGATCATGGTAGTTGTAGACCGGCTCATCTGGATGCCGATGCCACTTGATTCCCCGGTGCTGGGCAGTCAGCTGATCAACAGCGAAGTCATTCCAGATGAAAAAATAAGGGTAGACAATCAGCTCCTGCTGATCCAGGGTCAGCAGATAGGCATTGCTCGCCTCTCTCCGGGACTGCCACTCAGGGCTGTCTGCAAAAAAAGGATCATGGCGGTCGTAGATTTCAGCTACCGGAGAGAAAAAGGCTGCTCCCTGAATGCCGGTACCGTCAACCTCCCGGAGGTAGTCGTCAATGGCCTGAGGCGGACTTTGGTCCATGCATCCGCAGTGAGCATGGGCGTCTATTATCGCTGCACTCGGCATTGTTTCCTCCCGTCTCTTGCCTTTGACAGACACCAATGTACACAGATATCTTTCTGAAATGTTGACTCTTCAGCGCCGCCTGTGGCGGCGGCCGCCAGTTTGATCGGGGTGAAACTTTGAGTCACCCCTCCGTCATTCCGGCGAAAGAAGCCCGCCCCGGACTCGATCAGGAGTCATCCCGGACCCCGATCCGGGACCTAAATCCAGACTGAACATGTAAGAGCTGGACCCCGGCCTACGTCGGGGTGACCCCGGATCTCAGTCCGGGGCAGGCGGAGAAAGCAAAGTCTAGACATACTGAAGATGTCTTTCCTTGGAATTCAGGAAACGACAAGCCCGGGCCGTTTTAAACTCCAGTCGCGGATGCGGTCCGGCAGCCAGTCCCTGAGTCCGGCTTCAAGGTAAAATCTGGGCTCCAACAGGCTGTCCTGGGGACTGATCACCCCGGCCTGTACCGCCTGTCTGGCCAGGAGGGTCCCGGGATAGATCCTGATGCCCACCGTAATTTTCAAGGCCTCCAATTCCAGGGATTCGGCAAACTCCAGGCTCTGTTCCACTGTATCCCTGGTCTCGCCAGGAGCGCCCAGAAGGAGAAAACCCATGCGCTTGATGCCGTTTTCGGCCAGATATCGTGAAGTCTCTCGAACCTCTGTTAAAGAGTAACGTTTGTTCAGTGAGGACAGCATCTCGGGGCTGCCGCTTTCAAAGCCCAGACTGACCTGTGAACACCCGGCCTTGGCCATAAGCTCGGCCAGTCCCTGGTCCAGGTTCTTGGGATAGACAATGGCGCACCAGGTCAGATCCAGTCCGGCCTGGATCATTCCTTGACACAACTTTTGCGCATATTGTCTGGGCAGATTGAAGGTGTTGTCCACAAAAAAGATTCGCTCTACACCTGCATCCTGAAAAGCGCCCAGATTGGCCACAATCCTGGATACACTTCGCTGCCGGATGGCTCGGCCCTCGATCCTGCCTGTGGAGCAGTAGCTGCAATCCAAAGGGCAGCCCCGCCGGGTCTGATAAGGCATCCAGAAATCGTCTCTGTGTATGCGGGACGAATCAAGCCTTTTGGGGTCGGGCAGAGGGCAGGAATCCAGATCGGCAGCAGCACACAACGGCCCTACCCGTCCGATCCCGGACCGGTACAGACCGGGAACGGCATCGTACCTGAGCCGACCCTCCATGGCCTGCAACAAGGCTGGCAGGGTAATCTCACCGTCTCCGGCCAGGCCCATATCAGCCTCCAGGTATTGCAGGGCACTGTTTGGATAGATGCTGTAACCGGCTCCCCCGAGAATAATGGGAACCGCTGTCAGTTTCTTGAGCCCCCTGACCATCTCCCGGCTTCCCTCCAGGAGGAATTGGGTGTTCTCCAGGGATTGATCATCGATATTGCGGATGGTCACCCCAATGGCATCGGGCTTAAACTCCTGCACCCCACGTTTGAGAACTGTCCAGGGATCTTGATGTTCGAACATGTCCACAGTCAGGGCTTCGTGCCCGCTCTTCTGGACCGCATCGGCGACCAAATGCATGCCCACAGGATACACCGGCATGTTCAAGGACTCTGTATTGGGAGAAACAAGAAGCACTTTCATCATGTTCAGGACCTTATTTCCTTCATCTTTGTGCTGCCCATACGTTGGTCCATATGCATGGCCTGGATTTCCTCTTCACCCATTCGATCGAAGTCCTCCGGCACCTCGATCTGCCCTGCGAGAACCCCCAGCCTTTTTGCCTCAAAACTCCTCTCCAGTATCCAGGGGCACATTTTGTCAAATCCGGTTCAGGGCTCAATGGTTGAACCCAGGACCTTAAGAAAGGCCTTCATCCACTCGGGATGGGCTGGCCAGGCCGGGGCGGTGACCAGGTTGCCGTCCACCGAAAACGGGGTCGGACCTGTACAAGCTGTTCATATATATGGAAAACAATACCAGGGAAGGCTGTTTTCAGTGCTTAGACCAACCATTTCACACCCAAAATAGTAGTTATAAGCCTGAGCTGTTCGTCCGGCCACAAGTTGCAGAGAACGAGGAATAACCTCATGGTCTTCATTCCCATACACAAGCAAATGATGGTAAAGAGGTCCGACCTCAGCATCCATTAACCTTCGAACCGCTCTTCAATATCCTGATAATCCCCATGCCAAAGATCGAACTTTGGACCAATCTGCCACTCTTTGACATCCGGCCTGGAACCCAGCCAAACCTCGATTTCAGCCATTCGGGCATCAGGATCATCCGACCTGCAGCCAAGCTCGACTACAAAACTCAGCGTGTCGGCATTGCCGCCTCCGCCGCAATAACACCCGTTGGCCTCTATGGCTTCCTCAATAAAGGCATCCAAGAACTCATCGAATCCATCCTGGCGATTTCTGTGGATCGCCAGCTGCCGGCCCCACTCTGTAAATTCACCAACTCTCTTTTTTTTTCGCAGTCGCTTTTTCATAATATCTTGTCCAAGGGATCCATACGATCATAGTCTGTGCCACTGAACATCTTAAAAAAACTAGACATTAATAAGTGTTTGATACGGCATGTCCTGCTTTTTGGCTTCAATCTTTATCTGTACATAATGAAAAAGACTAGCGTATTGCGGAGCATCAGCGGCCTGTCACTCCGGCATCCTCGAGGAATGGTGCTCCACTATCATCCATTGCTGGCCGTTCCAGCG
>JAWLEI010000172.1:0-3975 GCA_041686195.1 Desulfovermiculus sp. | reverse complement strand
GCATGATCCTTTCCGCCGTCGTGGGCACGGCTGGAGTCGGGTTTGCCCGGTGGCTGGGGGCTTGAGGAAAGTGGGCAGTAGTCAGTGTTCAGCGCCGCCTCTGGCTGCGCGGCCGCCAGTTTGATCCGGGATGAAACTGTTGTCTCAGAGGGACAGGGCTTGGGGTCAAGCCCGTCCTACTGAAAAGCCCGGCTCGTAGGTAGGCCGCCCTTGCCCCCAAGGGCTGGCCTCTTCAGGTTAAAATCTAGTTTCATACGAGCTTTGCCTCCGGCAAATCTGAAATATCTTTTGCCCCAAAGCGGGCAAAAAGAGAATTTGCCGGATTGATCACGAATGAAACTGACCCAGCGGGCTTTGCCTGCAACCCAAGGAAGAGAGAATTGAACCACAAACAGAGTTTCACGGATAAGGCACCAAGAGGGGCAGGGCTTGGGGTCAAGCCCGCCCTACTAGAAAAACCCGGCTCGTCTGGAGTAGGCCGCCCTTGCCCTCAAGGGCCGGCCCTCTTCAGGATCAACTCAAAGTTCGTTTCTGCGGTGTTGGCTTTGCCATCCGGGACCGCCAGGCCCCAGAGGGCGAATGATTATTCGCCCCTACCACCCACTCGCTAGCTAGCTTCATCCTGGATCAAACTGGCGGTTTCTGACGAATAACTAATAACGAATAACAGGCCGCCAGCTGGGGTGCGGCTTCTTTCTTACCTCTGCGGCACCAGGCCCTCAGGCCTGGCCAGGACAATCTGGTAGTCGTCAATGACCCGGCAGCTGAAGCCGGCCTGGCAATAGGACAGGTAGTACTCCCAGGTGCGGCGGAAGAACTGGTCGTAGCCCATGGCCTCCAGTTGCTCCGTGTTGGCCAGGAAGTTCTCCCGCCACATGGCCAGGGTCCGGGCGTAGTCCGGCCCGATAGCCTCCACCCAGCGCAGGGTGAAGCGGGTCTCATCGCGCATGACCTCCAGGACCCGGGTCAGGGAGGGCAGCAGCCCGCCGGGGAAGATATGCTTGCGGGTCCAGTCCCCTTGAAACCGATAGGCCTGGTAGCGTTGGTCGTGAATGGCGATGAACTGAATAAAGACCTGGCCTCCCGGAGCCAGGAGCTGGTCCAGGGCGGCAAAGAACCGTCGGTGATAGGTATGGCCCACGGCCTCCAGCATTTCAATGGATACGATCTTGTCGAATTCTTCGGACACCTCCCGGTAGTCTGTCAAGGCAAATGTCACCAGGTGATCCAGTTCGCGTTCCCGGGCTTTTTCCCGGGCATAGGCCAGCTGGTTTTCGGATATGGTTATTCCCTGGACTGTACAACCTGTCTTTTCAGCAGCATATAAAGCAAAACCTCCCCATCCGGAGCCGATTTCCAGAACCCGGTCGCCGGCCTGCAGGTTTAATAGCTTCACTGCCCGGCGGTATTTGGCTTCCTGGGCCTGGGCCAGGGTCATGTCCTGGTCCTCAAAATAGGCGCAGGAATAGGCCATGCTCGGATCCAGAAAGGTGGAAAACAGGTTGTCCCCCAGGTCGTAGTGAGCGTGGATGTTTTCCCTGGACCCTTTTTTTGTGTTCCTGTGCCCGCCCAGCCTGCGCAGGGTGTTGGCCGTCCAGACCACAGGGGCGGGGATGTGCAGGACCTGTGAGACCCGCATTTGTTCACGATTGAGGACAAAAAAGCGCAGCAGCTCCGGGAGGTCAGGAGTAGACCACCATCCCTTGGTATAGGCCTCGCCAAAGCCGATGTCTCCGGACAGGCCCAAGGCCTTGTACACCCGGTAGTCATGGATGCACAGACGGATGTCCGGGCCGGGAGAGGCTCCCTGGAAGCGCATGCTGCTGCCATCCGGCTGGACCAGAGTCAGGGTCCCGTATTCGGTGCGCCGAAAGAGGGCCGGAATGAGGGAGCCCACCAGCCGGATCAGCCAGCCGCGGTCCAGGGCCGGGGTGCGGATGGTCATGGGGTCCCGGGGCTCGGGTTTCTGGTGCACCGGGAGCTTGCGCCGAAAGTACAGCCTGGCAGCCTGACGCAGGATGCGCGGGTAGGTCAGGGTCCTGTGGGGATGGAGAAAAAATCCGGCCTGGGATGCGGCCGAGATCTTCCAGGCCGGAGCATCGGACCACAGACTGGCCGTCAGCAGGGGACGACCGTCTGTGACCAGTTCGATGCTGATATCCAGCCCTTCCCGCGGGTCCTGAAACGAAAACCTGTATTCCCCCTGCATGTCGTTGAAAGGGGAGACATGAAAGGTCTTGGCCGCTGTGTATCGGAGGGGGAAGGAGAGGCTGTCTTCTTGGCCCCCGAGGACATAGATGTGCTTTTCCTTAAAGGTATTGTTCACTTCAGCCACCACCGCGGCCGGCCCAGGGCCCTTTGCATCTGCAAACACAAACCAGAAGCTGACTGGGTTAAAGCCAAAGCCCAGAAAACGGGCCGAGGTTATCAAGCGGACATGCCCCTGGGCCAATCCAGGATCCAGTCCCCCGGCGGACAGGGCCAGTCCCAATTTGGCCCGCAGGCCGTCGGCTCCGGCATACAAATAATCTTTTTCCCGCAAAGACAAAAGCCGCGGGAGCTGCATGCGGCGAACTCCCCGCGGCCCACTTGCCGGGCGGCGGGCGAAAAGGAGATTGTCCAGGCTGCCGCTTTCCAGTTCTTCCAGATCAAAGACAAAGATCGGCACCTTGTAGGAGAAGGTGTTTGCGACCGGATAGTGGCGTTCATGCCGTAACCAGGCCTCATAGAAACAGGAGATGCTCACGTGCTGATCCCGAAATGTTTATGCACCACATCCACAGCGGAACGGGCGCCGTCTTCGTGAAAGCCGTACCCATGGTAGCTGCCGCAAAAATAGGTGTTTCTTCTGCCGGATATGGATGGCAGAAGCCTTTGGGCTGTGGTGGACTCCAGGGTGTACACCGGGTGTTCATACATGGTGGCATAGACTTCGGTTCCCGGGGCGCAGTCTTGATCCGGGTTCAAGCTGACCAGCCACTGGTCTTGGGCCGGAAGGCGCTGTAATCTGTTCATCCAATAGGTGACCCGGACCTTCTGATTGGTCTGCTCTGCAGCGGGCCGGAGAACATTCCAGCAGGCCCAGGCTTTTTTGTTATGCGGCATAAGGGAGAGATCCCGGTGCAGGACGGTCCGGTTTCGGGAGTATTGCCAGGGAGCCAGGGCCTGGGTTTCCAGATCGTCGGCATCCGGCAGCAGACCAAGGGCCTGGTCGGCATGAACGGCGATGACCACGGAGTCGAAGCGCTCTTCCCCATCCTGCCAGCGGACCACTGGACCGTCTGGATCCTGCCGGTCCACGGCCTGGACAGCAGTGTTCAGGCGTATCCGGCCCGGAAAGGCGGCCTGAAAGGCCTGGACATAGGCTTGGCTGCCGCCCTGGATATAACGCCACTGCACGGTCCCCGGGCGGGAAAGGAGTCCGTGGTGGTCGAAAAAGCGCAGGAACGAAGAAGCGGGAAAGGCCATGGCCTTGGATTCCGGGGCAGACCAGATGGCCTGGGTCATGGGACCCAAGTAATCCCGGCGCAGGCGGCTGGAGGCCCGGATGCGGTCCAGATATTCCCCCAGGGTCAGGTCCTGCAGTTCACCAGAGCTCAAATCCCGGAGCGCCCGGCGGTTGAAGCGGGGGATGGCGGTTAGAAAGGCCCAGAAGCCGGGGCTGAAAGCATTTCTTGGACCAGCAAAAAGTCCGGCCAGCCCGGTCCCGGCATAGGCAAAATCCCTGCTTGGGTCACTAAAGGAAAAGGACATCTCTGTGGGTGCCCCCTGGATGCCGAGGCTGGACAGGAAGCGGATGAAATGTGGATAGGTGCGGTCGTTGAAGACGATGAACCCGGTGTCCACTGGTAATCCGGCGTCTGCTCCGAATTCAGGGCCGATACGCACAGTATTCACATGACCGCCCAGGCGGTCCTGGGCTTCAAACAGGACCACCTCGTGGCTGCGGGCCAGGTAATTGGCCGCCACCAGGCC
>JAWLEI010000171.1:0-4062 GCA_041686195.1 Desulfovermiculus sp. | reverse complement strand
AGCAGCAAGGCCAGAAATCATTTTGCCAGCGACAACAACTCACCTGTGCATCCGGCAGTGGTCCAGGCCATATTGTCGGCCAATCAAGGGCATGCCCTGGCCTATGGGGATGATTATTATACCCATAGGGCCGCAGAGAAGCTCAAGGAAGTCTTTGGAACAGTATGCGATCCGTTCTTTGTCTTTACCGGCACAGGGGCCAATGTCCTGTGCGTGTCCGCTTTGGCCCGCTCCTACCAGGCAGTGATCTGTGCTGAGAACGCGCACATAAATGGAGCTGAATGCGGGGCGGCTGAGAAGTTCGCCGGTATCAAGCTCATAACCATCCCTGCCAGGACCGGAAAATTCAGCCCGGCAGACATACAGGACTTTCTCCTCCATTTTGGGGATCAGCACCATGTCCAGCCCAAGGTCGTCTCTTTGACCCAGGCCACAGACCTCGGTCTGTATTACAGTCTTGAAGAACTGACAGAATTGTGCAAGTATGCGCACAGTCAAGGCCTTTATGTGCATATGGACGGGGCAAGGCTGTATACGGCCTGTGCCGCATCGGGCGTTTCCCTGGCTGAAATGACTGCCGGGGTGGGTCTGGATGCCCTTTCTCTTGGCGGCACAAAGAATGGCCTGATGGGGGCTGAGGCTGTCCTGTTCTTCAGGCCGGAACTCGCAGAGGACTTCAAGTATATCCGGAAACAGGGCATGCAGTTACCCAGTAAAATGCGCTTTTTGGCAGTGCAGATGGAGGCTTTGTTTACTGATGAACTGTGGCTTGCAAATGCCCGCCACGCCAACCGTATGGCCAGTCTGCTGGAAGATGAAATCAGAAAGATCCAGGAGATGGAAGTGACCCGCGAAGTGCAGACCAACATGGTCTATTGCACAATACCGCCCCAAGCCATTGGGAAGATCAGAGAACACTATCTTTTTTATGTCTTTGATCCCAGAAAATCTGAAGTGAGGCTGGTGACCAATTACGACACAAGTGAAGAAGATATCTATGGTTTCGTCGAAGTGAGCAAAAAGGCCCTGGCAGAGATATGAACAAAGACCGGGCCAAGAAATTTCGGTCCCATAAAGGTACAAGCAACAGAACAGAAAAAAGGAGATGACTATGAAGCGTTTGGGAACACTGATTACGGCTTTGGCAATGTGTTTTTGTCTCTTAGGCCTGGCTCAGGCCAAAGAGATCGTCGTGGCCACGGACACCAACTTTCCCCCTTTTGAGTTCAAAGACCCTGATAGTGGGAAACACACCGGCTTTGATGTGGAATTGTGGGAGGCCATAGCCGAGGAGCTGGGACTGGAGTATGAACTGCAGCCCATGGATTTCAACGGCATTATTCCCGGGCTGCAGTCAGGTCAACTGGATGTGGGTATCGCCGGAATTACCATAAAGCCGGAGCGGGCTGAGGTCATTGATTTTTCCGATCCCTACTATGATGCCGGACTGCTCATTCTGGTCCGGGAGGACAACACGGATATAAAGGGTGTGGAAGACCTCAAGGGCAAAGTGGTGGCCACCAAGACAGGGACTACGAGCGAAGACTTTGTCAAAAAAGAAGCTGATGCCGAAGAGGTCAAGCTTTTCCCCAACACTGACGCCATGTTCATGGAATTGATAAGCGGAGGAGCGGATGCCGTGGTTTTCGATTCCCCGGTCATTGCCAACTACATGCGCCAGGTTGGAGAAGGAAAGGCCAAGGTCGTCGGTCCGCTCTATCAGGGCCAATCTTACGGGATCGGCTTTCCCAAGGACAGTGACCTGGTTTCAGATGTCAATGACGCCCTGCAGAAACTTCGTGATGACGGGACCTATGCTGAACTGTACAAGAAATGGTTCGGCACAGAGCCCAAATAACCAGGAACGTTTTCTGCGCAGAGGCGGAACCTGTCCCGGCTCTGCGCAGCACACCATTTTTCTCATTTAAAGAGCAAGATATGGCATTTGAGTTCCAGACCCATGTGGTCATTGATACTTTCCCCATGCTTTTGCGCGGACTGAAGTATACGATTTACATCACCGCCGGGGGGCTGGCCATTGGCTTTGTCCTGGGCGCTTTCTTCGGACTGCTCAAGCTGAGCAAGACCATGGTGCTTCGAAAGCTGGCCGGGCTGTATGTTGAATCCATACGGGGCACACCCATGCTGGTCCAGGCCATGTTCCTGTATTACGGCGTTCCTATGGCCATGGGGATACGCATCCGTCCCTTGACTGCAGGGATCATTATCATCGCCGTCAACTCAGGGGCCTATATTGCCGAAATTGTCCGGGGAGCCGTTCAATCCATAGATTCCGGCCAGGTCGAAGCCGGCCGGTCCATTGGGCTGACTTCAAACCAAACCATGCGCTATATCATTTGGCCCCAGGCCTTGAAGCGGATGATTCCCCCTTTGGGCAATCAGTTCATCATCAGCCTTAAAGACACATCTTTGCTTATGGTCATTGGGGTTGGTGAGCTCCTGCGAACCGGCCAGGAGATCGTTGCTGTCAACTTCAGAGCCTTTGAAGTCTACCTGGCAGTGGCCCTTGTCTACCTGGCCATGACTATGTCCATCGCCAAGGTCTTGCGGATTATAGAAAACAGGATGAATATTCCTGCTGCGGAATAAGGGTGCCGGCACGTGATCGAAATACAAAACCTGCACAAGCGATTCGGGAAGCTGGAAGTCATCAGGGGCATCGATCTGACCATCCAGCGCGGAGAGGTGGTCTGCATCATTGGTCCCTCCGGTTCCGGCAAGTCTACGGTGCTGCGCTGCATCAACAAACTGGAAGAGCCAAGCGAAGGCACAGTCATCGTAGATGGCTACGATATCATGGCCCCCAAAACGAACATCAATTACATACGCACTGAGGTGGGGATGGTTTTCCAGCAATTTAATCTGTTTCCTCATCTGCCGGTGCTTGAAAATGTGATCCTGGGACCTCTCAAGGTCAGGGGCATGAAGCGGGCCGAGGCAATTCGCATGGGCAGGGAGCAGTTGGACAAAGTTGGACTGGCGGAGAAGGAAAAGAATTATCCGGATCACCTGTCCGGAGGGCAGAAACAGCGGGTGGCCATTGCCCGGGCCCTTGCTCTGCAGCCCAAGGTGATGCTTTTTGACGAACCGACCTCAGCCCTGGACCCGGAACTGGTCGGGGAGGTCCTTTTGGTCATGAAGCAGCTTGCGGACGAGGGCATGACGATGGTGGTGGTGACCCATGAAATGAACTTTGCCCAAAAGGTGGCTAACAGGGTTATTTTCATCGATCAAGGAATTATCCAGGAAGAAAACGCCCCGGCCGAGTTTTTTGATAACCCCCAAAATCCACGTTTGCGGGATTTTCTGGGCAAGGTAGAGGCCCAGATCTAAGGCCCAACTCGAGGAAGCGAATCAGGAGTTGGCAGAAGAGATGTAAGAACGAATCGTCAATCGTTGCTGGAACACTCCTCTTGATTGTCCTATCCCTGACGAAGTCCTGGTTTTCGGGTTGTCAGGCCGGCATGGAAATCAGTCGTCTTTCTGTTTTTTTATGCCTTGACAGGCAAGGAGCATGATTTATTGCCATTTTGTAAGCAAAAAGGAATAAAATCACAAAACAAGACAGGAGGTGATGTCTATGTGGCTCACTCCCAGACTGAGAAATCAAGACAACACTCTTCGCCAGGATCGGCGGTTGAATCCATTGATGGAAATCGCTCCGACCATGGCTGAAATGTTCCGTATGCCGGAGCGGCTCTTGGAAGATGAAATGTCCTTTGTGCCCAGCATGGACCTGCAGGAGACAGACAAAGCTTATGTGCTGACTGCAGAGATGCCCGGCATGGATCCAAATAATGTGGACATCTCTGTACGCAATGGAGTTCTGGAGCTCAAAGGCGAAAAGAAAGAGGAAAAAGAAAGCGATCAGACCGGAGCCGGTTGGACGGAACGGCGCTATGGCGCTTTCCATCGCCAAATCCCCCTGGATCAGGAGATCAAAGAGGATGAAGTGAAAGCTACATATAAGAATGGCGTCTTACGCATAGAAGTGCCCAAAGCAGAGGAAAGCAAGAGCGGCAAGTCCATTCCGATTGAAAC
>JAWLEI010000170.1:0-4091 GCA_041686195.1 Desulfovermiculus sp. | reverse complement strand
CATACCTCTGCCAGAGGCCAAAAAGACCCTGACCGCAACCTTTTCTTCCATCCTGGATGCCGGGAAAACTGTTTCCGAAGTCATCCGGCGCAAAATCATCCCTACCACTATGGAATTCTTGGACCGCCATGCCATCTGGTGCGTGGATCAGTACCTGCAAATCGGGCTGGCCCCTGGGGCAGGGGCTTTTATGCTCATTGAAGTGGATGGGGACCACGATCAGGTGGAAAAGAATATCATCAAGGTCCGCGAGGTATGTGCGGCCAATAAGGCCCTGGATATTCAGGTTGCAGCCACACCTCAGGAGCAGGATGAGCTGTGGCGCATGCGCCGTTCGGTGTCCGCTTCCCTGGCCCACTTAAAGCCGTTGGTTAAGATCAATGAGGACATTGTGGTTCCCAGGGCCGATATTCCGGAGATCATCGAATTTATCGAGTCTGTGGGCCGCAAATACGATGTCCAGATTGTCAATTTTGGGCATGCCGGGGACGGAAATATTCACCTCAACGTTTTGCCCCAAAAGGGGCAGCTGGATGTGGCCCACAAGGCCGTGGACGAAATATTTGACAAGACTATTGAGTTGGGGGGCCGGATTTCCGGAGAACACGGGATCGGGACCAGCAAGAGGGACTATATGTACAAGAATCTGGAGCCGGCGGCCATAGCTGCCATGCAGGCCGTAAAGCAGGCCTGGGATCCGAACAACATCCTAAATCCCGGCAAGATATTTCCCAAGCAACAGGATCAGATATGACGGACAAAGACTCGGCCCTGTTTTTGGAGCAGGCCGGTGATGAGCTGAAAAAATGCGTCAAGTGTGGAGCCTGCCAGAGCGTTTGCCCCATTTACCTGGAAACAAAGCAGGAAAAATATGTGGCCCGGGGCAAGATCGCCTTATCTCAGGCCGTGAGCGAAGGACGCCTTCCCTATACCGACGAGTTTGATAGCGTGCTGCACAACTGCCTGCTCTGTCTGTCCTGCGTGGAGGTCTGCAGCAGCAATGTGCGAGTGGACAGGATTGTAACCGCGGCCAGGTCTTCCCTGGTCCGGGAACGCGGACTGCCCTGGCCCAAGCGCATGGCTTTTAAGACCTTACGGGCCGGGCGCTGGGCCCAGAACCTTCTCTTTCAGGGCGGATCTTTGGCTCAGACCGTTCTCTTTCATCGCCTGCCCAAATCAAGCGGACTGCGCAGACGCTTTCCCGTACCCGGGGTGGACAAGGAGCAAGTGATTCCCCGTCTGGCATCGAAGTCTTTTCGACGCCGGCATGAAGAATATATTCCAGCTGGGGACGATACAAACCCAGTCGTTTTTTTTACCGGATGCAGTGCAAATTATATATTTCCCCTGTTTGCCGAGGCCGCGTTATGGGTCCTTAACCGTCTGGGCCGAAGCGTGTACATTGCCCCGGACCAAATGTGCTGCGGAGCTCCGGCCGAATGCCACGGGGATCAGGAAACAGTGCATGAATTGGCCAGGAAAAATCTTTTCACCCTGTCTGGCAGGTTTGCCCAGGCCCCGGTCATTGTTATCTGTTCATCGGGTGGGTACATGTTCAAGCACATGTATCCGGAGCTCTTTTCTTCCGGCCAGGAAGCCCGGCTGGCATCAGAGCTGGCGGCCAGGACCTATGACATCTCCGAATACCTGGTCCACAAGGTGGGCCTGGAGGATATGGGCAAAGAAATAACCACCCCCTGCACCGTGCCCACTGCGTATCACGATCCATGCCATCTCAAGCGGGGGCAGGGAATTGAACAGGAGCCCCGCCGCCTTTTGCATCTGGCCTGCCCGGAGCACATCGTCCCCCTGCCGGAAGCTGATCGCTGCTGCGGATCGGGAGGGACCTACGGACTGAGCCATAAGGACATGTCCAGGGCCATCCTGGGCCACAAGACAGAGGCAATCCAGGCCAGCGGTGCGGCCCAAATCGCCACCGGATGTCCGGCCTGCATGATCCAGCTCCAGGACGGAATCAGCAGAGCTGGAATGCAGGTGGAGGTCAAACATACCATTGAGGTAGTGGCCGAGGCCATGGGCTGGGAAGGGGGATCGGTGGTTGGTACCCGCTAATCGGCGGTCAGTGGCCTGGAGTTAGTGGGCGGGAGTCGGGAGTCATTGCCGCCGCTGGCCGCAGACGCCCAGTTTGATCCATGATGAAACTGACCAAAGGGGCTGACTTTGGGGGCAAAGTCGCCCTACGAAAAGAGCTGGGGCCCAGTAGGCCGCCCTTGCCCCCAAGGGCAGGCCCTCTTCAGGATGAAATCTAGTTTCATACGAAGTGAGCCTCCGGCATGTTTGACATATTTTTGGGGGCACCAGTGCCCCCCAAAAACGTTTTGCCAGATTGATCCAAGGATGAAACATGCGGAGGTTCTTCTCCGTCATTGCCCGGCCAGGTCCATGCGAGTGTACCGGGATCAGACTTGCCGGGCAATCTAGAGGAAAGTCAGTCTATCTGCTCTGGCTCCCCTGAGTATTTATGCGGGAACCTCCCCCTGCAGCCTGGCCAGCCGAACTGGATCAAAGGCCGCCTTGCGTCTGGGACACTGCCGGGTGCACAACTGGCAGCTGATGAACCCTTCCGGGTCCTGGAAATAGATCCCGGACAGGGAAACGGTGGGCAACATGAGCGAGCTGTCGGTCAGCCGGACTTGAAGTCTGTCTGCTAGGCCTCCCAGGATGTGAAACAGAGGTTTCTGTTCTTCAAGAGGCCAGTCCGGAAGGGAGCCGGGTTGCATTCGAGACAGGCTTTTGAGCCCATAACAGTCTTCAATATCCTTGCGCAGGGTCTCGGCCACAAGATGAGTTGCCTGCTCGGAGAGGGCGTGAGCCAGGTAATTTTCCAGCAGGTCTTTCTTGGAGTCCACCCAGGCGGCCAGTTCCGGGCCGCAGGTAGCCACAAAGGGAAAGACTCTGTCCTGGGTTCCCAAATGCCTGGCAAGGAGTTTACTGTGCAGTCTGGAGCCGTTTAAACAGACACTCTCTGCGGTGCAGCTTTCAGGACACAGGGCCAGATAGCCGCCCTGTGGCCAGGCACACGATGCGGCTTCTTCCAGGAGCTTGTCCACCAGGTCCCGGTCCGAGGCCTGCAGGTGGTGTTCCTGCATGAACGAATCCGCGTCCGGGCTCCACTCAGGGCTGGAGATAATTCTTTCAGGCATAGGTTTTCCGTGGTTCATTGAATACTGGTCAGGGGCATGGGCATAAAAAAAGCCGGACCGAGACAGATCCGGCTTTTCATAGCCTTAAGAGATGAGTTATCAGCAACTGGTGCAGGAAGAGCAACCGCCGCCGTCTGCTGTCAGGTTGGAATCGACTCGAAAGCCGTACGGAGATCCATCGACAACTATTGGCGATGCGGTCTGCAACAGACTTTTGTCAACGACAAAGGTATATCCGTTGACTTCGAATACATCATCAGTGTCTTTTTGCTCGTCCAGAGCAAGTCCCAAGGAAGGTCCCCCTCACCCGGGAGCCATATAGACCCGGATGGACGGGATCTCTGTTTTTTGAGCAAAGTGCTGATCTAAAAGCTCTTTTGCCCCTTGTGTAAGGTCCAGCATATAATCCTCCTCATTTGGTGTTGTTTAATAATAATTCTTACCCGGGCTGTTGTCAAATAACCTGGCCGGGTGCAGATTTGCCGGAGGCAAATCTCGTATGAGACAAGCGCTTACCTCGTTTGCTGGCTTGGCCTTTCAAAACCGCCATTTACGCTCAGACGCGTGACCGGCCCCATGAAGGGCAGCCACTCAGGGCTGCCCCTACACTGAGGATCCGGGTTATGAGGCACGCAATCAGTACTGATATCGCGGCCCTCCTGGTAGGGGCAACCCTGAGTGGTTGCCCTTTTGATCTTTTTCTTTCTCGTTCAAACTGGGCGGCTGCGGCCAGCGGCGGCGCTGAAACCTGAACACTCCTGGAAACTTACACCTGAGAACAAAATTACCGTGATGCCCGCATGGGTTGTGCTTGACCTGGGGCACAAACGTATCATACCGTTCAAATTCTTGAATGGTCCGGGCCTGCAAAGCATTGGCCCAAACTCGGTTTGTGGTTCCTGTGAGGTCATAAATGATGCGTACGCC
>JAWLEI010000169.1:0-4093 GCA_041686195.1 Desulfovermiculus sp. | reverse complement strand
GGAACAAATTATGGTTATTGGACTGATTAAAAACGAGACTGAATATCAACAGGCCCTGGATCGGATTGAGGAGCTGTTGGCTGAACCTGCGAATGAAGAAACTGAGCGAGAACTGGAGCTCTTGGGGCACCTTGTTGATAAATATGAAAGTGAACAATTCCCCATTGAATATCCGGATCCTGTGAAAGCTATCAAGAATCGGATGGAAGACCTGGGACTGAGGCAAAAGGATCTGACTCCCATTGTTGGCTCATCGTCTAAAGTTTCCGAGGTCTTAAATTATAAACGGCGCTTGTCTCTGCCCATGATGAGGGCTCTGAACAAGCACCTCAAGATTCCGCCTGAGGTCTTATTGCAGGAAGATCCGGAGACCCTTCCGAAAGAGGAACCTGAAATAGACTGGCAGAAGTTTCATGTCCAAGAGATTGTTCATCGCGGATGGGTACAAATTGGTACTCATATCAAGGATCATGCTGAAGAGATCGTCCGGTTTCTCTATAGCTTGGCCGGGCAAAGGACGCCAAATAGCCAAGGGGCAATGCTTCGTCAAGGTGGGTATGGCGGACGCAGAGCAGATCCTTATGCTTTGCAAACCTGGCTGTTGATGGTCATGGCCAAGGCGAATTATTTTGACCAATACTGCTCTCAGACAGTAGCAGACTATGATCCTGAGCATATCACCCAAGACCTGCTTTCTCATTTGGCCCGCTTGAGCGTCCACGGCGAACAGGCCCCTTTACTGGCCAGGGATTACTTGGCCCAGTTAGGTATCAAGCTCATCTTTGAAAAACATCTCCGACACACATACGTAGATGGGGCTTGCCTGCTCATGGAAGACGGAACACCAGTTATCGGTCTGACCCTGCGATATGATAGAATAGACGCTTTTTGGTTCACATTGATGCATGAAATCGCCCACCTCAAATTGCACATCTCCCAAGAACAAAGGTTCATAATCGACGAGGACATCCAGAACAACGTGGAGGATAAAGAAAAAGAGGCCTCTGCCTACGCAGCCCAAATTTTCATTCCGGATCAAGTCTTGAATGAGCACCCGGCCCGAGTTTCTGGCAGGAAAAGGGATGTCCTGGATTTGGCCGACAAGCTTGGACTCCACCCGGCAATCATTGCCGGAAGGGTTCGGTATGAACGGAACAACTTTAAAATATTACATAACTTGGTTGGTCATGGGGTAATGAGGTCACATTGTGAACGGCAAGGTGTGTTTGATCCGGTGGAATGCAATTAAATTCGTGCCAGCCTGTGACACATGCGGCCCGAAAGAAGATTACGAGATTGTGTAGGCGAAGTTTGAAAGATGGATGAAGGAGGCCAGAACATGACAAAATCGATGCTGATCAATATATTGTGGTCAAAGCTGCCAATGCCACAGCCTTTCAGTTGGGCTTCAACCCTGCACGAATCAAGGACGCCTTGCTGAGCATACGACGGGCCGATTTTAGCAAATCAGAGCCCGACCGGCGAGACAAAGGCAAGTGGCAGGACGCATACAAACCATGCTACGATGGCATTCACCTGTATATCAAATGGAAGCTTATTGAAATGAATGGTGAATGCCTTCTTGTTTTGTCATTTAAGGAAAACACTGATGAGGGCATTTGAGGGAGTATTGCTATGAATATTCAGGATGGAATGACATGCCCTGTTTGCGGACAAGGTTGTGTATATAAACACCTCAAGCAGGAAGAATTTGAATATAAAGGGCAGAAGTTGACCCTTGAGAATTATCCTGTGCTTGAATGTGATACATGTGGTGAAAAGTTTGTTTTTGCTGAAGATGCCAAGAAATTTGATAAGCAAATGACTAACTTCCATCGTGAAGTAGACGGGTTGCTTAAGCCAGATGAGGTCCGAGGAATTCGCGAATCATTGGGATATAATCAGACTGAATTTGCACGTTTGCTAAAAGTTGGAGCGAAGAATTTTGCCCGTTATGAAACCGGGATAAGTCCACAAAGTCGATACCTAGATTGGTTGTTGCGAGTTTTGAAAGAACATCCAGAAGTTATTCGTGTTATTGACAGATTGTCAAAAGTTAATTGTCCAGCGATAATATTTCCTTAAATCAGAGAGCATCTCGCAGAACTATCGAGAAAGTCTGGCTTAAAACCTTATCATATAAATCCAATCAATTTTGTTCAGTTAACAACCTCTGTAAACGAAAAATGATTTTCTCTATGGCTTTTGCTGCATAATGTCGTCTCATCGCTGTTCTCTTCAAAGGATAAATATATTTAGCCCCAATTATGGGGCTTTTTTGCAGGATTCCTGGTTGGATGTATTTTTTAGGAAGATACGATTTGTACTTAAGATATTAATAAAGTAAAGATATGAAAGGACTGCCTGATCGGTTATGATCCCATCCATCCTCTCCCAGCAGATCAATCAAGGCTTGCAGAACTTCCTGTCCACGACCTTTTACTCCACCAATCCCTTTTTCCACGGCATGCTGGATCGCTTCCTGAACCAGGACGGAAGCTTAAGCAAAGGCCCGTACATCTCCCTGCAACTGCCCTTTCAAAAAGGCAGCAGCCACGAGTTTTTCTCTGAAATCCCTCTGGGATTTACCCCGCATCTGCATCAGGAGCTGGCCTTTGCCCGCCTGTCCGGTCCGAATCCCCTCCCCTCTATTATCGCTTCCGGGACAGGATCGGGCAAAACCGAATGCTTTTCCCAGCCCATCCTGGAGCACTGCCGCACATCGGATCAGCCCGGGATCAAGGCCATAAAATGCTGGACTACCTCCTGGTCCGGGCCAGGGACGCCCGGCTGTGGGCTGAAAACGCACCAGAAACCCTTCGGTTTGTGGTTGTGGACGAGCTGCATATATTTGACGGAGCCCAGGGAACGGACCTGGCCTGTTTGCTGCGCCGGCTAAAGGCCAGATTGGGCACACCGGAAGGTCATCTCTGCCCCATCGGAACCTCAGCCACTCTGGGTGATGAAGAGTCCAAGGAGCAGTTGATCACCTAATCGGATAATGTCCAGGACGCTGCCCACAGAGCAGGTTTTTTTGGGTCACAGAACCTACCGCTTTACCTTTCGGGCCGCGTTGCAGCACTATATACGCATAGGCCGTAGGGGCGAAAGATTTTTCGCCCTCTTCTCTGCGAACAATCATTCGCCCTCTTGGACAAGGAACAACCATGAGTCAGCAGTATCAGCCTCCATATACCATTTCGTCGACTACTATCCATCTGATCGCTCAAATAAGCGAGGCTGTGGGACGCTTAACCGTTCTGACCGATGCTGACAGAGATCTCAAGCTTCGCCGTATCAATCGGGTGCAAACGATCCATGGGTCACTGGCTATTGAAGGCAATACAATGTCTGAAGAGCAGATCACTGCTCTTATGCAGGGGAAAAGAGTGCTTGCTCCGCCCCGGGAGATCCTGGAGGTGCGAAATGCCATTGCCGCGTATGATCAATTTTCTCAGTGGCGGCCGGAAAACGAAGCCGAACTCTTACAGGCGCATGGGATTTTAATGTCTGGATTGATTGATGAGGCTGGAGTCTACCGCCAGGGAGGTGTCGGGGTGATGGGCGGAAGCCAGATCATGCATATGGCCCCTCCGGCCAATCGTGTTCCGGCTCTGATGCGCGACCTTTTGCAATGGCTGGCTGCGAGTGAAGAGCACCCTTTGCTCACCAGCTCTGTATTTCACTTTGAGTTCGAGTTTATTCATCCGTTTGCCGATGGAAATGGCCGCCTGGGGCGTCTGTGGCAGACATTGATTCTGAGCCGCTGGAGTCCGCTCTTTGCCTATATTCCTGTGGAGAGCTTGGTCCATGCACATCAGGACGGGTATTACCGGGCACTGCAAGATAGCATCGAAGCAGCTGACTGTGCCCCGTTTATTGAGTTCATGCTGCGAATGATCCAGGAAGCTATCGCTTCCTCTCATGTTACCGACCAAGTGACCGATCAAGCGACCGATCAAGTAGCCCTGCTGCTCCAAGCTCTCAGAGACCAGGAGCTTGGCAGTCAAGAGCTGATGCACGCACTCAACCTCTTACATCGGCCGACATTTCGGCAGAACTACCTCAATCCAGCTCTGGAGGGCGGATGGAT
>JAWLEI010000168.1:1580-4159 GCA_041686195.1 Desulfovermiculus sp. | reverse complement strand
TGGTTACCTTTCTGGAGTCCAGGCTGCATTTGGCTGTGGTCCTGGATGAATACGGCGGTTTGGCCGGAGTGATCACCCTGGAGGATATCCTGGAAGAGATTCTGGGCAACGAGATCATGGATGAGACGGATCAGGTGGCGGACATGCGGGATTTGGCCCGGCGCAAGAGGCAGCGGGTACAAAATGCTGCAGACAGGTCCTCATCTTAGTAGATTTCAAAGAGCTTATATTTACACTGTTTTCAGCTGAAGAGGGCCGGGCGGCATCCTGGCGGGCCGGCTTTTCAGTTCAATCATAGGAGGTGTGCACATGGCCGGAAAATCGGGTCATCGCATTATGTATATACTGGCCTTTGCCCTCTTGGCTGCGGGGCTGGCCGGCCTGGTGGTCAGCGGAGTGAGCAAGGACAGCGTATACTTCGTAAATGTCTCCGAAGCCCTGGCCAAGGGTTTGGGCAATATGGATAAGGCCAGACTCTTTGGCACAGTCAAGGAAGAAGGACTGCAGCAGGAGGAAGACGCGATTGGGGTGTCATTTCTTTTGGCCGACAAGGACAATCCGGAACAATCCATCGAGGTCAGCTACCACGGAGCAGTGCCAGATACCTTCGGTCCAGGAGTGGAAGTCATTGTTGAGGGCAGTGCACACCCGTCTGATGCTTCGTTCACTGCCCATACCCTGATGACCAAATGCCCGTCCAAATACACCCAATAGCTTGAACCTGTTCACGAATAGCGGAGTTTCATGGCACATAGCATAGGTTTTTACAGCTTGCTGGCCGGGATGGCCCTGAGCGTGTTCGCCTGCGCCTGGATTGCGCGCATGCTCTGGCAGGGAAGGACAGAAGGGATTCGATATATACCCTGGATACAGGGAATTCTCTTTGGTCTTCTCCTCATCCCCTCCCTGGTTCTGGGCTTTGCTCTGCTGACGCGTGATTTTTCCTTCATGCTGGTAGCTGATTATACTGATTCCCTGTTGCCCTGGACCTATTCCCTGACCGCATTTTGGGCCGGGCAGGAAGGCTCTTTCCTGTTTTGGACCCTGATTGTTGCTTTGTTCGGCTTTTTATGGGCCACATCGAGGGCCGGCAGAGACCTGCCGGAGAGCAATAAATGCTCCTTCTGGCTTATCTACACCTTGGTCCAGGCTTTTTTTCTGCTCATTGCCACCACTGTCAGCAACCCGCTTGTACAGCTTTCCCCACCTCCAAGTGACGGCAATGGCCTCAATCCCCTGCTTCAACATCCAGGAATGATATTTCATCCTCCATTGCTTTTTATCGGTTATGCCGGGTTGACTGTGCCGGCGGCGGCAGGACTGGGGACAGTCCTGGCCAGAGACGATGCCTGGCTGGACCGGATCAGGAACTGGACTCTGGTTGCCTGGATCTTTTTGACGGCTGGAATTGTCCTCGGGGCCTGGTGGTCGTATATGGAACTGGGATGGGGAGGGTATTGGGCCTGGGATCCTGTGGAAAACGCCTCCCTTATTCCCTGGCTGGCCAGCAGTGCTTTTGTACATACAGCAATTGTCGGGCGCAAGGGCCGGGCCCTGGGGCGGACCAATGTCGCCCTGGCCGGTTTGAGTCTTGTCTTCTGCCTCCTGGCTACCTTTGTTACCCGCAGTGGGATGCTTGATTCCCTGCACGCCTTTGGAGCCCAGGGGGTGGGCTGGCCTTTGATCTGGGCTATGGGATTCGGGGTCTTGTTCCTGGCAGTGAGCAGCCTGGGAACCAGAACAGAGCTTATCCGTCACGTGCCCTCTCTGGCCAGTCAGCAGGGGGGCATTATCTTCCTCACCTGGCTGTTGCTCATACTGGCGGCAGTCATTGGCCTGGGAACGCTCTGGCCCCTAGTGGGCCGGATCTGGAGTGCAGAGAGTATCGGGCTCGGAGCTGATTTTTATAACCGGGTCTGCCTGCCCTTTTTTGTCCTGGCCATTATCGGCCTGCCGATATGCCCCTGGCTGGGATGGACTACCTGGAAGCGGGACACAAAGGTTCTGGTTGCTGTGCTGGCTGGAACCATATTTCTGGCTGTCCTGATCTGGGTTCTGGGCATCCGGGACTTTCTGCCTCTGGTTACAACCGCTTTTGCCCTGATGACGGTGATCTCTCTGCTCGGGCTCTGTGTGTTCAGAACCAGAATTCGAAAGAGCAGGTCCAAGTGGGGTATTATGGGCATACACCTGGGTCTGGGGATTCTGGCTCTGGGTATCGCTCTCTCCGGGCCGTATAAACAGGAAAAGGATGCAGTCCTGGCTCCGGGGGATGAGCTGAGGCTTGGAGAATACACCTTTACCTACACATCTCTGGACGTGGACAGGACCCAGCGCATGGAGTCCTATAAGGCCAGCCTGGATGTGGAAAAAAATGGACAGAACCTGGGCAGCTTGGGGCCTGAACGACGGTTTTACAATAAGTTCGATCAGCCCTTTGCTGAGGCTTCGGTTCGTCCCGGACTCGGCGATGAGTTGTATGCCACCTTGCTCGGATTCGATCAGGACCAGCAGGTCCGGGTTCAGATCAGAATCAACCCCGGAGTGAATTGGATCTGGATTGGGGGGACGATCATGTG
>JAWLEI010000168.1:0-1480 GCA_041686195.1 Desulfovermiculus sp. | reverse complement strand
CAGGATGTGAGCTATGGTTATGGGGCATTTGATGTCCTGCAGCATATAAAGATTCAGATTCCGGCCGGGCGGACCATTCTAGTCACCGGGCCTAATGGAAGCGGAAAGACAACCTTGCTCAAGCTTTTGGCCGGAGTGCTCATTCCGCGCCAGGGACATATACAGCGCAATGTGCTTCCCGGAGAAATGGCAGGTCTGGGGCATGAAACATATGTATATCCCGGATTGTCTGTTCTGGAGAACCTTGAGTTCTGGGTCCGGCTGTATAAAAAAAACTGTTCTCAGGACCGCCTGGAAAAGGTATTGCAAAGGGTAGGGCTGGAGGCTGTTTTGTTTGAACCGGCCGCTCACTTGTCCCGGGGCATGGCCCAGAGGTTGAGCCTGGCCAGGGTTCTTTCCCTGTCTCCTCAAGTCTTCCTGCTGGATGAACCGACCGCAGGGATGGATAGTACATCCCAGGCCATGATGCGCAGTGAGGTGAGCCGGGCCAGAGAAAGAGGGGCCACGGTCGTGTGGATTACCCACACTCCGGAGACGGAAATGCATCTGGCTGATTTCGTGGTCCAAGTCGGCGGCCGCAGTGTGCGCATGCATTCCTGTGCAGGGAAAGATATGTGATGTGGACCCGGATTGCGGTTTTGGCCGGAAAAGATATTCGCCTGCTTCTCACTCGGGGATCCGGGCTGGTTCAGGCCTTGCTGCTCGGACTGCTGCTGATTTTCATCTTCAGTCTGGCTGCAGCCGGACAAGAGAGGATTTCCGGTCAATGGGCGGCCGCCATCTTCTGGCTGGCCACATGTTTTTGCCAGATCCTTATTTTTAATGCCCTTTATGCCCTGGAGGATGTGAACAAGGCCCGCGAAGGTTTGCTTATGGCCCCGTTACCGGTCCAGGCCGTTTGGGCGGCCAAGGTGCTGGCCGGCGGGACTGTGCTCATCCTGGTCCAGGTCATTTTTGTCCCGGCCTGCATTGTTTTTTTTAACCTGTTCAGCATACAGTCCTGGACAGTCTTGATCGGAACAGTGGTTGTGATTGATGCCGGCCTGATTTTCCTGGGCGCTTTACTTGGGGCCATGGGTACGGAGCAAAGCGGGCGGGACTCCTTGTTGACCATCATTCTCTTCCCATTGCTTGTCCCCCTGCTTCTGGCCGGGATCCATCTCGGGGGGTATGCTTTGGACGGGGGCGGGATGTCAGGTCCCTGGGGCTGGTTTCGTTTGGCCGGGGCCTTTGACCTCATGTTTTCCGGTTTGGCTTTGATCCTGTTCCCCTTTGTCTACCGGGGGTGATCGGATTTGTCGGAGGTCCCGCCAGAGGCGGAACTCGTATGAAACTAGGCACCGCTTAATCCGTCATTCCCGCGTAGGAACGTCATCCCGGACCCCGGCTTTTCCGGGTAGGCTGGTTCTCTCCGAGGCCCAGCCTCTTTGATTCTGCTCCAGAAGCCAGCCCCTCGGAGAGGGGCGGCCTACTGGGGCCC
>JAWLEI010000167.1:0-4249 GCA_041686195.1 Desulfovermiculus sp. | reverse complement strand
ATGTAGTCATAGACGCCTGGATCGATGGCCAGCGAGAAGACGTCCAGGCCAAGGCCTGCCGCAGGTCAAACGGGCAATGGGAGCTTGTTCGCTAGCCCTTGCGCCTGGGAAGCGGCAGGCACGTATTGGCTAACGAAAATGAAAAATGAATCTGCAAAGAGTCGGGGTCGCTCTTGCCCTCAAGGGCAGGCCCTTTGAGCTTAAGAAACATTCACAGCGGTTGAGGGCAACTGCCTCAAAAACAAAGCTAGTTATCTTTTCCTGGGAGGGCATAAGGACCGGATATGAGAAAAACGATCAACGACCTGCTGATCTGCCCCGTTTGTTTGCCAGAGGAATCCGGGCTGGAAGTTCATGCTGTCCACGAACAAGGCGACGATATCCTGGAAGGTCATCTGAGCTGTCCCCTTTGCAGCCGGGTCTATCCCATTCTGGACGGAATTGCCTATTTAGACCCAGGGCATACTCCGGAAACAGGTTCTGGAACCAAGTATGAACAACCTCAGGCGGTTGCATCATATCTCTGGAGCCATTTTGCTGATCTACTGGCTGATCCCGAGGCATCGGAAGCGTATGTGCACTGGTCGGGACTTATTCAGCCCCATTCCGGTCTCAGCCTGGATATTGGTGCCTCTGTTGGCCGGTTTGTCTTTGAGATGAGCAGCAAATGCGATTTGGCCATTGGTATGGACAATTCAGTAGCCTTTATCAAGGCGGCCAGGGATGTGCTGGTCCACGGCCGCAAGACCTTTCATCTCCCGGTGGAAGGCAACCTGACACGGGAAGTTGTTCTCCATGCCCCCGAACACTGGAACCGGGACAGGGCAGAGTTCATAGTTGCCGATGCCCAGGCTTTGCCCTTTTCCCGAAAGTCCTTTGCCTCTTTGGCCTCATTGAACATGCTGGATAAGCTTTCCCGCCCCATGGTCCATTTGCAGGAAATGAACAGGCTGGCTTTGGAACACGATGCTCAGTGTATCATATCCGATCCTTTCTCCTGGTCTGAACAGGCGGCCAGGCAGGAGCATTGGCTTGGAGGCACGGACAGGGACGAATTTGCAGGTCGGGGCTTGGATAATGTCCAGGCTTTGCTGCAAGGCCGGGGGGGATACCTTACCCCAGGATGGAAGATCAAAGCCCGGAATTATGTATGGTGGAAACTTCGAACCCATGCCAATCATTTTGAGCTGATCCGAAGTTGCTATCTCAAGGCCGATCGGTAGAACACTGTGAAACAATATCTCATGCCTGGCACAAGGAAGGACAAGTTGCCGGTCAAGGAGTTTGTGATGACAAAAGATACGGTGTGCCGCCTTTGCTCAGCCTGCTGTCCTATTCAAGCGGAAATCAAGGATGGCCGGCTTGTGATGGCGGAACGAAAATCATCATTGCCCCAAGGCCAGGTCCTGCATTGCCCGAAACTGAAGGCTGCCCCGGAAATCGTCTATGCCCCGGACCGCATAACGGCTCCCTTAATCAGAAATGCCCCGAGTGAGAGAAACGAATTTCGGGAAGCATCCTGGGATGAGGCCTTGAATCTGGTGGCTTCCAAGTTTGGGCAGGTCAAAAAGGAATACGGTGCGCACCAGGTGGCTTGGCTGCGGGGCATGGCTGCAGATTGGGGTGCGCCCTGGGATTATGCCAACCGCCTGATGAATGCTTACGGTTCCCCCAATTGCATAGGCAATGGTTCAGTTTGTCATGTGGCCAGAGAAATGGCTCACAATTTTACGTATGGAGCCATGACTCTGCCGCAGCCCAAGGAGGCGAAGTGTCTTGTGGTCTGGGGCAAAAACGATCGGAATACCGCCCCCGGCACCTTTGAGGCTCTCTTGCAAGCCCGGGAGAACGGTGCCGGGTTGATTGTCATCGATCCAGTAAAGACTGTGCCGGCGGAAATGGCTGATATCTGGCTGCAAATCAGGCCCGGCCAGGACGGCATCCTGGCAATGGCCATGATCCGGGAAATCATAGAGAATGAGCTCTACGACGCCCCGTTTGTCCAGGACCACTGTCTGGGATTTTCCTCCCTGCAGCAAGCGGCCCAGGCCTATGTGCCGGAGCAAGTGGCCCCTGGGCTGTGGCTGGATGCGGACAAGATCAAAGAGGCGGCCCGAATGTATGCACGCTCCAAGCCGGCCTGCATTATTGATGGCAACGGTCTGGATATGCAGTTGGATACTTTTCAGGCCACCCGAGCGGTATGCATCCTGCGGGCCTTGACCGGAAACCTGGACCGGCCAGGCGGAGACTTCATCCCCCAGCCTGTGCCAGCGCGCGATATACAGCTCAAGGACCGTCTGCCTGCGGGTGTGCAGCCGGTAACCATGGATTACCCATTATTCAGCACCTTTCATCACAACTGGGGCCTGCATGCCCAATCTGCTCTTGTGGACGCCATATTGGAAGAAGAGCCCTATCCAATGAAGATGATGGTAGTCCAGTCCGGAAATCCGGCAGTGACTATGACCGATTCGCATCGAGTTCAGCAGGCCTTGGACAAACTGGATTTTTTGGTGGTCATTGACCTGTTCATGACCCGGACCGCAAAAATGGCCGATGTTTTTCTTCCGGCTGCCAGCTGTTTTGAAAAGACACAGCTGAACCGGGCTGCCTTGCGCAACAGCCCGGTCATTTTACAAAATCAGGTCATCGATTGGGTGGGCCAGAGCTGGCCGGATTGGAAAATCACTTTTGAGCTGGGTCGGCGTTTAGGATTGGACAAGGAGTTTCCCTGGGATACAGCAGAACAAGCCATTGACTATCAATTGCATCCCTCAGGGATTACAGTGCAGATGCTTCGGGACAATCCTTCAGGCGTGCGGGCTGATGACCTGGAGTATAGAAAGTATCGCACCCAAGGCTTTGCCACTCCATCGGGCAAGGTGGAACTCTTTTCCCAGCGCTTGGCAGACTCCGGGTATGCCCCGGTGCCTCACCAGGATGGGAAAAAGGAAGTGAAGATCAGCTTTGCCCATGACCCGAAGCGGTTTGATCTGGTGGGGATCAGTGGACAGCGGGTCAATCGGTTCACTCATACCCAATTTCACACCATTCCTTCTTTGATCCAGAATCAGACCCAGGGCTTTGTGCATATGCATACCAGGGATGCACAGGCCCGGGGTATTGAGCATGAGGATATGGTCCGGGTGGAAACCCCGCGAGGTCGACTCAGGATGCCGGTCAGTCTCTCCAATACCATGCATCCTGGCTCTGTGTGTATTGACTGGGGATGGGGTGATGTGCATCCAGAAGCCAATGTAAACAATCTCACCGATGATGATCAGCGGGATCCGGTTACGGCCACTCCCTCCAACCGCAGTTTCATGTGTGCAGTGCGAAAGGATGAGTAAGAGCAGCGTTTTTTGTGCGCTGGCTTAAGGAAGTTGCTTGCCTTGTACGACTCGCACTGCCTTTTGGTGAATAAACCGGAAATCACAGGAGATGATCTTATGCAACATCAGGGAAAAAAAGCCATGGTCATGATCGAGGATCTGTATAACGACTATGAGTTCATCTATCCTTACTATCGGCTTTTAGAGGCCGGACTGGAAGTTCAGGTGGTGGGACCCGAAGCTGGACGGAGCTATGCAGGCAAATCCGGGACCACAGCCCGCTCAACCTTAAGCGCGGATAAGGCCGATGCGGCCCGGTTTGATGTCCTGGTTATTCCAGGCGGGTATGCCCCGGATCACATGCGCAGGCATACGAGCATGGTCGATCTGGTCCGGACTATGGTGGAAAAGGACAAGGTGGTGGCTGCAATCTGCCATGCCGGATGGATGCTGGCCTCAGCCAAGGTCCTGCAAGGAAAGAAGATGACCTCCTTTTTCGCCATCAAAGACGATGTGGTCCATGCCGGGGCCAATTGGGTGGACGAGGAAGTCGTAGTGGACGGCAAATTGGTCACCAGCCGGACTCCAGACGATCTGCCGGCCTTTATGCGTTCGATATTGGAACTTGTTTAAGGAGATATAAAAAGTATCGGCTTTTTGCGTCAAAAGTCGATACTTTTTCAGGAGGAATTATGAAACACTACCGCCAGGAACTGTGGTTTCATGTCAAGGGGCGCCGGGAATTCATCAATATAACTCCTGAAGTCAAAAAGTGTCTGGAGGAAAGTAAGATCCAGGAGGGCCTGATCCTGGTCAATGCCATGCACATTACTGCTTCGGTATTTATCAATGACGATGAATCCGGATTGCACCAGGATTATGATAAGTGGCTGGAAAGGCTGGCTCCGCATGAA
>JAWLEI010000166.1:0-4253 GCA_041686195.1 Desulfovermiculus sp. | reverse complement strand
CCGGGCATCGAAGGTCCAGTCTGAGGCTGAGGCCAGGCCTTTACAGGGCGGCATGAGCATGGGGCAATTCCTGCAGTCTTTGCCCCGGATCATGAAGGTTCAGGAGCTTTTCGAGATTGCCAAGGCAGTTGTTCAGGCCAGGAAGCAAGGCAAGCCGGTGCTGGCCATGCTGGGCGGGCATGTGATCAAGACCGGGTGTGCCCCGGTGCTGGCCGACTTGATGGAACAAGGTTTTATCACCCATGTGGCTGGCAACGGCTCCATGGCCATTCACGATGCTGAGTTGGAGCTTTTGGGCCAGACCTCTGAGGATGTGGCGGAACAGCTTGAGGATGGTTCCTTCGGCATGGCGCATGAGGTGGCTGGAGCCCTGAACGCAAGCGCGGTACAGGCCCGGCAGGAGGAACTGGGGCTTGGCGAGGCCTTGGGCCGACTATTGTGCGATCTGCACGAACAGGAAATCCAGCGCTCACTTGTTGCCAGGGCCTACCTCCAACATGTACCCTGCACTGTCCATGTGGCCATGGGAACGGACATTGTCCATCAGCACCCATCAGCCGACGGCGCAGCCATTGGCGACGCAACCCTGCGAGATTTTCGCATTTTGGCCAACACCGTTTCCCAGTTGGGTGATGGCGGAGTAGTCCTTAATCTGGGCAGTGCAGTGATCATGCCTGAAGTGTTTTTGAAAACCCTGGCTGTAGCCAGAAATTTAGGCTATACTGTGCGCGGGTTCACCACCGCCAACCTGGACATGATCCAGCACTATCGACCGACGGTGAATGTTGTCCAGCGCCCGGTGCTTGGTTCTGGACACGGTTACGCCCTGACCGGGCATCACGAAATAATGATTCCGTTACTGGCGGTTTCCATATATGAGCAGGCCGGAGTAATACATCGTGCAAACAGTTGATCTTGATTCCCTCCAGGAACTCATAGCCCAGAATAAGTCGGAGGAGCTGGTTGCCCTGCAGGAGCATGTGGACCTGCATCCAGCCGACTGGGCAGATTTTCTGGAAAATCTGCCCCAGGAAAATCTGGCCAAATTTATCGAATTAGTGGGCCCGGAGCTCGGCCTGCCCATTTTTGAGTTTATATCCTTTGAAGCCAAAAAAGCGATCATCGAGATCCTGTCCAAAGATGTGCTGGGCCGGCTGATTACCCTCATGAGCCCTGACGACCGGGCCGACTTGGTCGAAGAAGTGGATGAGGCCATGAAGGAGAGGATTCTGTCTCTTCTTTTCCAGGCCGAACGCCAGAACCTGCTCAGCCTCTTGAGCTATCCGGAAAACAGCGCCGGGGCGTACATGACCACGGAATATGCCCTGCTGCGCATGGATGATACTGTCCAGGACGGCCTGGAGCAGATCCGCCTTCAGGCCCCGCGCAAGGAAAACGTGTACTACATCTATGTGGTGGATACCTCGTTTCATTTGGTTGGATTTATTTCCCTGCGCCGTCTGATTATGGCCCGATGGGGGGAATACATTCGGGATATTATGGATAAAAACGTCATCTTGGTACAGGTGGATCAAGACATTGAGGAAGTGGCCCAGCAGATGCGGCACTACGATTTTCTGGCCATGCCGGTGGTAGACAGTCAGGAACGACTGGTGGGCTTGATCACATTTGACGATATCTACGATGTTATTCAGGAAGAGGCCACCGAAGACATGTTCTATCTGGCCAACCTGGATACAGACGAGTCTGTGCAGTCCCCAATATATCGTTCGGTCAAGCTGCGGATACCCTGGCTGATGTTCAACTTGATCACCGCTCTCCTGGTGGCTACCACTGTACATCAGTTTACAGACACCATTTCTCAATATGTGGCCTTGGCAGTCATGATGCCGGTGGTCGGCCTGCTGGGGGGAAACGCCGGCAACCAATCCCTGACTGTGGTGGTTCGGGCTTTGGCCTTGGGTGAGATTGATCTGGGTGAGCACTGGAAAGTCCTGCTCAAAGAGCTGGCGATAGGGTTGTGTAATGGATTGATGGTCGGACTGGTCATCGGCGGGATTGCCTATTTCTGGTATCAAAATATCTGGCTCTCACTCATTCTGGTCGTTGCCATGACTGCAAACCTGCTCATCGCCGGTCTCTTCGGGTCCATGATCCCCATCATCCTGCGCAGAATAAAGCTAGACCCGGCCCTGGGTTCAAGCATTTTTGTGACTACAGCCACAGATGCCGGTGGATTTTTTATTTTCCTGGGCCTGGCCACCTTGCTGCTTCACAATTTGCTGGCCGGGTAGATGGCTTGGGGCAGAGAGCATAGAGCAGTGAGCAGAGAGCTTGGGGTAGGGAGCAGGAAGTTTTGCCGGATTGAGGTAAAATATACATGGACAAATGAGTGCCAAACTGACGGGTGGGGCAAGGTAGGGGCGAAATATCTTTCGCCCTCTTCGATTTCCGCACCCGTCAAAGAGAGATTCTTCACTCGAAGACTCGTTCAGACTTGTCCTGATTCTTTAGAAGGAATGACAAAACACATCTATAGCCTTCTCCTGTCATCCTGGGGTGAGTGAGTCTGCGAGCGAAGGATCTCTATGCTGTATATATTGAGTTAGTATCTTGTTTCATACGATGTTTCAGCAATAATTATGATTGATTATGATTCTTTAACGTCTTTTCTTGGGGCTCCAGGCCCTTCTACACTATCTCTGTAGAGCCTGAGACCTGAGAAGAAAAAAGCAGATGGCCGGAGCCATAAGACAAAGACGTCCCCAGGGAGGACCCTGGGAACGAAGAAAGGTGCTATGGCGCAAATGGCTGAATCGCCGATCCCAGCGTTCTTGCATGGATTGGGAAAAGTTTAATAAACTTCTCAGGCATTACCCATTACCACGCCCGATAGCCAGGAAATCGATTTTGCGTCGCGCAGCGAAGGCATAGCGTGAAGAGCCGGATGCGGGAAATCCGCACGTCCGGATCTGTGGGGGGCGGATGAGATCAATCTCCTCCCCTACCCGACTAAAAATAAGGTGCGTACTCCAATCTATGGGTGGAAATCGTTATTCCATGGACTACCAAGTTTTTTATTTGCCCCCAAAAGACAGAGATGTCCTTTGTGAACAAATAAGCCATATCCTGCTTCGCCGGCCAGAGATTGTGTATGCCTATGTGCATGGTTCATTTGTTGCCGAGGATTATTTCCGAGATCTGGACGTTGCTGTATGGATAGATGATAAATCCTGGCCTGGGCACACATTTGCCTACGAAGATGGAGTGGCACAGGGAATTGTCGGAGAAACCCATATAGAGTTTCCGGTTGATGTCCGGATTTTAAACAAGACCTCGATCCCCTTTCAGTTCAAGGTCTTTCAAGGAACCCTCCTGGTAGACAGGGATCCGGAGTCCAGGGTGCAGCGGATTGAATACATAGTTGGGCGATATTTGGACCTCAAGCCCATTCTTATGCATGCCCTCCGGGAGGTTTTGGCCCATGAGACTTGATCCGGATCGGGTACGGACCAAGCTGCAAGATATAACTCGGGCCCTGGAGAGACTTCGAAGTATCCAGAGTCAAGGCCAAGAGTCTTTTTTGGCAGATGAAGACAGTCAGGACATTGCCAGATCCCGATTGCTTATTGCTACAGAGGCGGCACTCAATATCTGCTATCATACTGCAGCCAAAAAGCTGCACAAAGTGCCTGAAGACTATGCACAATGTTTTCAGTTGCTGGGGGAGGCCGGGCTCATTCCCAAAGATTTGGCTTCCCGAATGTCCATGATGGCCAGATTCCGCAACAGGCTGGTTCACATGTATTGGGATATCGATTATTCTCAGGTATATGAGATTTTGTCAGAAAACTTGAACGATCTTGATGAATTCTCTCAAGTGGTCTCAACGTGGCTGTAAATATTATACATAACGGCGAGTACTTGTTTGTCTTTGGGAGGCGGCCAATGAATACACAGGGAGAAGATCCTTACCACGCAGCCCGCATGGCTATGGTCGAAAAACAGATCAAGGCCCGGGGAGTGAAAAATCCCCTGGTCCTCAAGGCCATGCAGGAGGTCCCCAGGCACGAGTTTATTCCTGAAGGCAGCCGCAAGCAGGCCTATGACGATCGACCGCTCCCGATAGGACGTGGCCAAACTATTTCCCAGCCGTATATCGTGGCCTATATGACCGAGCTCCTGCGTCTCTGCGGGGGGGGGAATGTGCTGGAGATCGGGACCGGATGCGGGTATCAGGCTGCAATACTGGGCCATATAGCTCGTTCGGTGTACAGCATTGAGCTCTATCC
>JAWLEI010000165.1:0-4315 GCA_041686195.1 Desulfovermiculus sp. | reverse complement strand
GACGCCGTGCTCATGCATCATCTGCTCAAGGCTGTGCGCTTGGACACCACCCTGATCATGGTCGGCGACGTCAACCAGCTCCCCTCGGTGGGGCAGGCAACGTCATCAAAGACATCATCGGCTCCGGGGCGGCCCCCGGTTGTGGAGTTAAGCGAAATATTCCGCCAGGCCCGGGAAAGCTCCATTATCGTCAACGCCCACCTCATCAACCAGGGCCAATTTCCCGGGCTTACCCCCAGGCAGGACAAGCTGGACGACTTTTTCTTCATGCAGGATACATAGTTTCAGAAATCATGCTGTTCCAATATTTGAATGAATTGCTCCACAAGCTCAGGGTCGAATTGCGTCCCGGCAAATCGTCTAAGCTCAGAAATCGCCTCCTCCCGAGTCAAAGCGTGACGATAGGGCCGGCCGCTGGACATAACGTCATAGGCATCAACAACAGCCAAGATGCGACAAGCCAAAGGGATATTCTCGCCTTGCAGCCCTAAGGGATATCCACT
Source organism: Desulfovermiculus sp. (assembly GCA_041686195.1). GTDB lineage: Bacteria > Desulfobacterota > Desulfovibrionia > Desulfovibrionales > Desulfothermaceae > Desulfovermiculus. The sequence continues at coordinate 3,812 of JAWLEI010000165.1, read as the reverse complement.
TCCGTCCCAGTACTCGTGATGCTTTAAGATAAAGTCAGCTATGGGCTCCAGGTCTGGCACTGAAGAAGCGATACGATGTCCTATCTCGCAGTGCTGGCGCATTTGCTGCCACTCTTCTTCTGTCAATGGACCAGGTTTGAACAGGATATGGTCCGGGATGCCCACCTTGCCCAGATCGTGGAAGCGGGCCAGTAAAGAGATGTCATTCACCAAGTCCTGGGCAAGATCAAGTGAGTGGGCAAAGGTAATCGCCAATTTCTGCAGGCGGTCGCAATGGCCCTCAGTGTCGAAATCCCTGGCCTTCATGGTTTGAGTGATGGCCTGCAGGATAACACTGCGGGTGCTTCCCTCGCGCTGAATCTTCTCCCGGTACATTCGATTGTCCGCTTCACGGAAAAGGGCCTGCATGTCAAATGTTGTCCCTTCCCCCAAGGCGTAGCCCATGGACAGTGAAACTGGAATCTCCGGTTCGGTGCTGTTGAAATCCAGCACCGCTTGGCACAATCTCTGCAGCATCACCTCCACCACTTCCGGGTCGGTATCCGTAAGCAAAACGGCGAACTCATCCCCTCCGATTCTGGCTATGATATCGCTGGAGCGAAAACTTTGTCGCAGTATGCCGGCCACAGAGATGAGCACCTGGTCACCGGATTGGTGGCCCAGGGTGTCATTGATGAACTTCAGTCCGTTCACGTCGCAGACTATGATCCCCAAGGGATTGTGCCGCCCGTCGGAGAGCCGCTTCATCTCCTCCTCGAAGAAGTTACGATTGTAGAGGCCGGTAAGGGAGTCGTGGAGGCTCATTCTTTTAAGTTTTTCCTCCATCTGCTTACGCTCGGTAATGTCCCAGGCCAGGTTCGCCAATAAGGATACAGCCTCGATATCAGCATTGGTGTAATTGCCAGGTTTGTTGCCAACGCCGAGAAGGGCTTTGATCGTGTCTCCTCGGTACACAGGCACTAAAAGCTCCCGAACAATGGACGGATGCCCTTGGGGGGTGCCCTTTCTGTGAGGGAGCGAAGAGTAATCGTTGTGGATGACCGGCTCTCCCTTGCGGATGCAATCCACCCATACTCCTGCCTGGTCCAGGTCGTAGTGCATTCCTTTGCCATGAGCGAAGCACGCCTGTGTGTTTGTCTGGGTGGACCACGCCTGCAGGGAGATAGTTCTCTGATCTGATTGCAGGAAGTGATAGAATCCAATTCGACTATCCGTTAAATTTTCGGCCTCGTCGATTGTTGCGGTCAGAGCCTCCTCAAAGGAGTGGGTCAGAGAGTATTCCATAAGGCGGAGCCTGGCCTGCAGAATTTTTTCCGTGCGCTTGCGCTCGTTGATGTCTATAAGGGAAACCACGCTTTGAGTGGTGCCTGGAATCATACCGATTGTCAGATAGCCGTGATGCGCCTCACCATTGCGGAAAAGGAAACGGAACTCATAGTTAATAGGAGCTGCGCGGGGATCACGCCGTCGCAAAAAGTGATTTTCCTTCATCCACTCCAGATCATCTGGATGCACGAATTCGGTCCAGGATTTTTTCCCTTCGATCTCCTGTTTGGAATATCCAGACTTCGCTACGAAATTGGAGTTGGCATGCGAAATGGTGGTGTCCTCCTCAATAATGAACATTGCCGTTCCGGATGTCTCGAAAATAGTTTGGTAATAGTTCTTTGACTGCAACAGAGCTTTTTTCATCTCCTCCTGCTCTGTGATGTCTTCCAAAACGTGAAGCACTGAAACAGTACCGTCTGGATTGATCAGCTTTGTCGCATTCCCCTCTAGGAGCCTTCCGAAAATTTTATTGCAATGTCGTACTGACTCGAAAGAATCATTCGATAAAATTTGGGGAATTGGACACTGGGTACAAGGGGTATTCCTCTGTAATTGCTCATAGCATATGCAGCCAGTGAAGTCCCCAAAATATTCCTTAGCTGAGCGATTCAAGAACTCCAGTCGGTAGTGCTGACTGACCACAAAGACAAATTGGCTCATGGAATGAAAGAGTTGAAATATATAATCGCGCTCTGATTTGAGCCTGGCCTCGTAATTTTTCTGTTCCGATATGTTCCGCAAATGCTCCACTATCCGGACGATATTTCCCTTATCATCCAACACAGGCGAACTGCGGCAGTCCAAATGCAAGCCCAGTTCCGAATCATATTTTTCAATATTCACCGGCTCCTTAGACTCCAAAGTCTGGTGCGTGGCGCAAGGCCGGCATATCTGATCGCGGCCTATAAGCTCAAAACACTTTCTTCCATCCACTTCTTCCGCAGCCAGGCCCAGCAGGTCGTATCCAGCCTGGTTATAACACTCTACAGTATAATCAGGATGTTTTATGGACAGAATGTCCCAGGTCCCGTTGATGATTGTCTCCAGGAGATGTTTTTGATAACGAAGCGCTTCCTCTGCCTGCTTGCGCTGAGTTATATCAGCCCCTACAGACTGAAAATACTTGATCTCTCCCTGTTCGTTAAAAAAGGCCCGGTTCGTCCACTCACCCCATCGGAGTTTCCCGTCCTGGTCCGGAATAGAGTTTTCAAAACTACGAATCGGATCTTCAGGAGAAAGCCCGGCCAGCTGCTCCAGAATATACTTTCGTTCCTCATAAGGTACAAACTCTATCCATCTCTCACCTTTAAGTTGTTCCGGGCTGCAACCAGTGTATTCGGCCAAAGCCTGGTTTGCGAATATTATCGTAGTATCTGGCAAAAAACGTTCTACAAAATAGGGATGATCCTCCACCAAACTGCTATATAAGGTCTTTTGCTCTTCAAGCTCTAATTTCCTCTGCTGCAACTCCTCTTCCACGTGTTTGCGGGCAGATATATCCGTGACAAATCCATGAAAACAAACAATCTTGCCTGTATCATCGCGCACAGCCTGGACATTTTGGGAAGACCAGAATATGGTTCCGTCCCGCCTGAGAATACGGGATTCAAAGTTCTCCACTTGGCCGTAAGCATCCAGCTGTTGCAATAATTTGGCCCTGTCTTGGGGATCTGCGTAAACTTGGTTGGTAATGTCGGTAATGGAATCCATCAATTCCTGGGGAGACCCATAGCCATACATCTGGGCCAAGGTCTGATTGGCATACAGATACCTGCCCTCTGGGCTGGTCTTAAAGATGCCGATCGGGGCGTGCTGCAGGAAGTCTCGAGCTTCTTGGGGATTGATGAATTCGGATTGGTTTCCAAAATCCGAAAGGGATTGGTGGGAAGACATGCTCTAGCTCCATTGCATTTTGGGGAAACAGGAAATCGCAATGGGCTTTGCCGGTGGCTTGGTGGGCGTGGTGCTGCATCTATCAGGAAATAAACCCGTTCGACATATCCTGGGCCTCTTTGTGTATCTTAATGTAAAAACTTTACTTTCATCGCTCCTAAAAGTCAAGTACATGTCAATATATCAGCTTGAACTTAAGAGTAACTCCAAGAACCACGTGTAAAGAAAGTTGGAGTTTTCTCACATTATAATTTATTGGCAACACTTAACAAATAAACTTATAATTGCTTGAAGGGTAGCCATGCCAGATAATCATACAAAGAAGCTCAGCTTGCGTGACATGCTGGCCAAAGCCAGTATCCCTCAAGTGAAAATCTCGGAAAAAGCCAAGGTCACCCGGTCCACAGTCTGCCTCGTCGTCGCTGGCAGGACCAAGTCCAAGCGTATTGAGGATATTATCCTGGCTGAGGTGGAAAAGGCTTTGACCCAGGGGCAGAAGGCGTAACACCACAAAAAGACATTGTTCTGGTCAAAAAGACAAAAAAAATCCCCTTGGGGTTCCAAGGGGATCTTCCATGCCACTAAATCCT
>JAWLEI010000164.1:0-4337 GCA_041686195.1 Desulfovermiculus sp. | reverse complement strand
CCTCCCGGTGCCCGCCTTTGAGCAGGACAGCCCTGCTCCCGAAAGCGGCCAGCTCTCGAACGGCCTGATGCATGGCCTCCAAACCGTCAATGCTTTGCTGCAAAAGGACCTCGGCCTCGGGCAGGTTGGGAGTTATCAGATCAGCCGCCGGCATCAGGCTCTGGCCCATGGCCTCAATGGCCCGCTCTTCCAGGAGCGTATCCCCGCTTTGAGCCACCATGACCGGATCGAGAACAATATTTTTGATATTTCGCTCTGTGAGCACAGAGGCCACACTCTGCATGACTTCTGCAGAAAAGAGCATCCCTATCTTCACCGCATCAACGCCAATATCGTCCAGCACCGCTTCCAGCTGGGCCTGAACAAAAGAAGAAGGCACCGGATGTATATCCCTGACCCCTTGGGTGTTCTGAGCAGTCAGCGCGGTGAGAACAGTCATTCCGTAGCAGCCCAGGGCGGAAAAGGTCTTCAGGTCGGCCTGAATCCCGGCCCCTCCCCCGCTGTCCGATCCGGCAATGCTTAAGGTCCGGCGATAGGTACGAACTTTTTTTTCACCTGCATTGGACATAGGGCCACTTCCTGAAAATTTTCAATCCAAGACTTTACGTCATTACTCCAGCCAAGATACGCAATTCCAGCAGAATCTCTTGGTCATTGCCCGCGGAAATGATCCCACCCGGTAGCCGCCAAGGGCCTTACCCCTCCGGAAGCATCCACTACCACCAGCTCATTTCCTTCAGTCATCTCCCCGATCACGGCAAACGGAGCCCCGAACTCCATCTCATAGTCCCGGATGAAACCAGTCAGGTTTTGGGGACTGACAGTAAACAACAGGGTATAGTCTTCCCCTCCGGCCAGGGCCCAGTCCACTGCATCAGATTCATATGCAGCGCAGAAACGGAGCAGTTCAGGAGAAAGGGGCAGGCTGGAGGCATGGATCCTGGCCCCGGTCCCGCTGGCCTTACACATATGGGCCAGATCAGAGCTCAGCCCGTCGCTTATGTCCATGGCCGCACGTACCATCTGCGAGGCAGCCAAAAAGCGGCCTTCCCGCAGGCAGGGCCAGGGTTCGATATGGGACTGGAACAAGGCCTGCAGGTATTCGCTGGACCTGGGGATGTCATTGACCACAAGATGCAGTCCGGCCCGGCTGTCTCCCAGAGTGCCGGTGGTGCAGATCACATCTCCAGGCCGGGCCCCGCCCCGGCACAGTATCTCCTCTCTGGACACTTCTCCGGTCAAAGCCACGTTGATGATCAGGTCTTGTTTGGAGCCTGTAGTATCACCGCCCAGAATATTCACCCCGAACCGGCTGCAGATATCGTGCATCCCCTGATACAGGTCATCCAGATACTGCAATGAGCAGTCCTCCGGGATGGCAATGCTCACAAAGCCCTCCCGGGCCGTTCCCCCCATAGCAGCAATATCGCTCATGTTCACTGCCATGGCTTTGTGTCCCAGGTGAAATCCGCTTTGAGCCTGGCGTACAAAATGCACCCGTTCCACCAGCAGATCCGTAGTCACCAGAGTCAGTTTGTTCCCAGCGGTCCAAAAGGCGGCTGCATCATCGCCAATGCTTAAAAAAGCCCTTTCCGGACGGTTCAGACCTTGAGCTCGGATGCGATCGATAAACCCGAATTCCCCAATATCGGCCAGGACTGGCATTTCATCTCCAATGCGTACTTTTACTCTGCAATTATAAAAAAGGGCCGTCTCCCGAGGAAACGGCCCTGTGTAAGACTCTCTGCTGGTGTGCTCGTTTCTCCCTGCGCCGGCATGAACCGGATCAGGTTCAACGGGCAAATTCTCTTTTTGCCCGCTTTGGGGCAAAAAATATTTCAGATTTGCCGGAGGCAAAGCTGAAACCTGGATTAAACGGCCATGCTCAAGGACTTCCGTTGCAGCCGTCGGTCCTGGCCCCGTTCAATGGCCTTGACCAGGCGAAAATCCTTGGACTCGACAAAGGAGGAGGCCTTGCCGGCCCGGGCTGCCCTGCCAGTTCTGCCAATGCGGTGGGTATAGCTCTCGGCAGTATCCGGCATATCGTAGTTAATGACATGGCCGATTCGGGTCACGTCGATGCCTCGTGAAGCCACATCAGTGGCCACCAGGATATTGAAGCCGCCTCTCTTGAAATCCTGCAGCACCCGTCGCCGGTTGTTCTGGGACATGTTCCCCTGCAGGTCCCTGGCCCGCAGTCCGGCTGAATTCAGCTGCTTGGCCAGCTTGGTGGCCATGTGCTTGGTCCTGGTGAATATCAGGGTGGCTTCATCCTTTTTTTCGGTCAGCAAGGCAAGCAGCATCTGAGTCTTGGGCATGCGCTGCACCTGGTAAAGACACTGCGAGATATTGCCGAGCGGCTGTTCATGGTCTACCTGGACCCATGCTGGATCATGCATGATCTCTTCCGCCAGATGACGGATGTCTGCAGGCATGGTGGCTGAAAAAAGCATGTTCTGCCGCTTGGCCGGCAACAGGTCCAATATGCGGCGGATATCAGGCATAAAACCCATATCCAGCATGCGGTCTCCTTCGTCCAGGACCAGGCTCTGGATATGAGAAAGATTCACAGCCCGGTCATTGACCAGATCCAGGAGCCGGCCGGGACAGGCCACAATAATATCCACACCGGAACGGATCCTGGATACCTGGGCAGACTTGCTCACCCCGCCATACACCGTCACCGCCCGAAGCCCGGTCTTGCGGCAAAAGGGATTTAAAAATTCAAAGGTCTGTTCGGCCAGCTCCCGGGTCGGGGCCAGAATCAGGCTCCGCGGCCGGCCGCGCCGGCCTTGCAGCAAACGCTCCACAATGGGCAGGGCAAAAGCAGCTGTCTTTCCGGTGCCGGTCTGGGCCAGGCCCATGACATCTCCCCCGGCCAGAGCGTGAGGGATGGCCTGCTCCTGAATGGGTGTAGGCTGGGTATAACCGCAGGCCTTAATGCCGGCGGCAATTTTGGGATCAAAATCAAATTCTGAAAAATGCATCAAATATCCTTTGTAGGTTAAGAAAGAGAAAATACAACACGGCTCTGGCGGCAATCAGGTTTTTTGAGTGCCGAGAGGCTGTGCGTCCATAGAGTTTACGATCCATTGCATTATGGATCGTAAACTCTATGGGAGGTCCTAATAAATTGGTTCACGCAACAGTGCACAGGCCAAGGCACGATGGGCAGTGCCTTGCAGGCCATATTCTGTTCCTGCTTTCTGGCAAGTGATCAGCTGCATTTCATACGGTGAGTCGTCGCATCGCGGCGGGATGCGCACAGAAGAAGGCTGGACACTTGGCGCTGACAAAGAAGTGAGAATATAGGAACTTCTTGGACTTGGCAATCTTTTTTTTGTAAATTTTTTTCAAAGCGGCCTGCTCCGAACACCTGGGATGCCGGAGCAGGTGAGCACCCACTTTGTCATTCCGGCGAAAGAACGTCATACCGGACCCCGGCTTGCGCCGGGGCAGGCAGGCCCCGGATCTTGATCCGGGCAGGCGGAGAAAGCGATGTCCAGCTTTTCCTGCTCCGTTGGCCAAAGCGTGCCTGCGGCTTCGCAGCATGCAAGTTAGGATTGCTGTTTCGATTGCTTAAGGGCCTTGGCTGTCTCCTCCCTGATAATCTCCTCGATGCGTCTGGACTTGGACTTCCCGCTGACTATCAAAGAGACTGCGGCAGGAGAAACATTTGCCTTTTGCGCGATCTTCTTTTGAGTTATTCCAGCTTGTTGCAACATTTCTTTCAAGCTCATTTCCTTTTCTTGTTCAGTCATTGGAATCTCCTCCTCATGTTATGCTCCACACTTGGGCAATAGAAATTCGGGGCAACAGAGAATCTTCTGTATAGAATATATAAGATAAGTAAAGGTTTTGTCTACCCCATAGGCAAAACTATTTGGTTCTTTTTTTCAGTGTTCAGCTTTGCCTCCGGCAAATCTGAAATATTTTTTGCCCCAAAGCGGGCAAAAAAGGGAAACTTGCCGGATTGATCAGTGATGAAACTTTGGGATGTCCTTCTCCGTCATTGCCCGGCCCGGCACTCACTTGCTGGATAACTTTTTTTGTTTACCTGGAACATTCACACCGCAAGTGAGTGCCGGGCAATCTAGGGTAAAGTCATTCTATCTGCTCTGGATTTCCGCCTGCGCGGGAATGACGGACGGGGTGACTCAGAGTTTCTTTCTCGATCCAGCTGGGTGTCTGCGGCGAGAGGCGGGACTGATGCCTGATCTCAGGTATATTGTCATGCCTTGGGTGTCGCAAAAGAAGAAACACCCCCCAACCCCCCTCAAGGGGGGACGAAGAGGGAAAACCGACAACGTGCAATTGACCCGTCACGAGCGGGTGCA
>JAWLEI010000163.1:0-4352 GCA_041686195.1 Desulfovermiculus sp. | reverse complement strand
GGCGGCGCTGAACACTGAACACAAGGTGCTGTAATACAGAATCTAATACACTGAAATTGTTGTCAGTACTAAGTAGAACCCAAAAGCCCTGTCATGCAAGGACCCCGGACTCTGTATTATGGCCCAAAATTCAATCCATCAAACTGAGGCGGGATCCAGGACCGGAAATAAAGACCGCAGTCAGTTTATTATCAAAGTTGAGAACCTGAGTGTAGGTTATAGTGAAGAAGCATTCATCCTGGACGATGTGAGCTTTTCTGTGAGCCAGGGTGAAGTTTTGGCCATTCTGGGACACAGTGGGTGCGGGAAGACAACACTTTTTAAGGCTCTGATCGGTCTGCTGCAGCCGGCAAAGGGACGGATCAGCATCGGCGGGCAGACTCTGGATCCAAAATGGTCTGCCCAGAGCCTGGCCAATATCAGACGACAAGTGGGGGTGCTTTTTCAGTCCGGAGCCCTCCTGGACTGGCTCACAGTCGGAGAGAATGTGGCCTTCTGGCTGCGGGAGGGCACCGACCTGCCCGAGGATCTCATTCAACAAATCGTTCGCTTGAAACTGGAAATGGTCAAGCTGGAGTCGAGCATGCACATCATGCCCTCGGAGCTCAGTGGTGGTATGCTGCGAAGGGCCAGTCTGGCCGCAGCCATGGCCCTGGACCCTCCGGTTCTGCTCTGCGACGAACCGACATCCGGGTTGGATCCTTTCACAGCCATGGGCATTGACCAGATCCTCCTGGAGATAAATAAATCCCTGGATATGACCCTCCTGGTGGTTACCCATGAGGTGATGACCTTGGAAAACATCGCCTCCAGATGTATGATGCTGGATTCCGAGTACAAGGGAATCATAGACTCTGGAAGCCTGAACGATCTCCGGTACAATTCGAAACATCCGCAGGTGCGCAGCTTCTTTCAGCGGAGAATAGATGACAAGCATAGTCAGCAGGGGAAATGACACAGATCAGCCACTTTAAAATCGGCCTGTTTTTCCTGACTTCAGTGGTCATCATCACTGTCGGTCTGTTCTGGGTCGGAGCGCAGGGGGTTCTTCGGGAGGCCGCCAGGTACGTCACCTATGTTGACAGTTCAGTGCAGGGTTTGAATACCGGCTCCAGCATCAAGTATCTGGGTCTGAAGGTGGGCCAGATTGAGAGTCTGGACCTGGCTCCCCAGAACCAGAACCTGGTTCAGGTCGTCATGGACGTGGATCCTACGTTCAAGGTTGCAGATGACATGGCTGTGACCAAGGCCATGGAGGGCGTGACCGGACAATCTTCTCTGGCTATTGTCCAGGCTCCGGAAGATGTACACGAAAAAACCCCGGCCATTGATTTTGACCCGCCTCACCCGGTTATTCCCTCCATTCCCGGCCGGATAGCCAGGGTGGAAAATGCCTTGTCTACACTGTACCGCAGAGCAAAGTCCCTGGATGTGGACGGTTTTTTGGCCGAATGGAAGGCTGTGGCCCAGGATACACGGAAGGCTGTGGATCATGAGCAGATCAATTCCACCCTGCGTACCATGCACACAGCCTTTGAAGACATCAGCCGGCTTTCAAGGCAGATGCAGGAGATAGCCGCCCGGCTGGAAGATGAGAAACTGACCGCAGCCCTGGAAGATTTGGAGGCCAGCAGCCAATCAATTCGAGAGGTCGCCAGCAGTTTGGAATACAGGTTGGAAGAGATAGAACCCGGAACCGTGGCCAGAACAAGTAAGAAGCTCAACCAGACCCTGGGCCGGGTGGATTCGTCGATTGAATCTGCCAATGTCCGGATTGAAGAATCCTTGCGTTACTTCCAGCAAGGGATGATCCGCCTGGATCAGGTATTAACCGAAATCCAGAATCTGGCCCGAGCTTTGCGCACAGAACCGGACAGAATATTGAATCGGACCCGATCCGGGGAGCCGTTTAAGGAGTGAACATGCCCGGGTTGCGAACTGTTCTTGCCCTTTTTCTCTGTTTCTGGGTGGGCGGGTGTATGTCCTTGCTGAGACCAGAAACAGCGCAGCCGGTTTTCTATCGTTTGCAACCCAAGAAGCAGACGGTCTCCTGTGATCATACCCTGGAGCATGGCCTCCGGGTTTGGGACCTGGATACGAGTGCTCCCTTCAACCGGGCCAGAATGGCGGTGGTGGATTCGAAGGACGAAATCGTTTTCTCCCGGGAGAATCAATGGGCGGATGTGCCCGGGGTAATGATCGCTGAGATTCTCCACCGGGATTTAAGTCATGCGAACTTTGCCCACCAGGTCATCCACGGCATGCCTGGCATAGATGCCGGATATGAGCTGACCGGCCGGGTCCATGTCTTTGGCTGCGAGCGTGGTCAGGATGATAATCGGGCTGTGCTCAAGGTTGAACTCAGTCTGCTGTCCATAAAGGAAAAGTCCGAACCCTTGGTGCACAAGACCTATACCTTGCGCAGCGCCTCTTTTGCCCCCAATAAGCCGGGCGCATTTGTCCGGGCCATGAGCCAGCTGGCCGGGAAGCTGTCCATTCAATTCCAGCAGGATCTGTGTCAGGCAGTTGCTTCATTCTCCGGGCATTGACTGTTCCTGGAAATAGGCTTCTGCAATGCAGAGGCCGGCCACAACAGCGGTAAAGCTGGTCAGTTCCGGAACAGAGATGCGGCTGTTGAATTCTCCCAGGTGCGGTCCAGTGACCAGAGTGATGTCTTGTTCTCCAGGCAGGCAGTTCTGCGTCACCCCGGGATCCAGGGCTTTGGCCCGCAGCAGGGCTTGAAACGATTCCGGGTCATAGGCCAGTTGGTCCTGCATCCTGAATACCTCGGTCATGTGCCGATCCACACCCATGCCCTCGATGAGCGGATCCGCGAACTTGTGACAGCCTATCGTGTCCGTATCTAAAGCCCGGCCCAGAAATCCGGTGGAGAACTCCCGGACTATGGCCTGCAAAAGACTGATCAAGGTGGTGCGATCAAAAAGATGTCTGGCATCCACCGCAAGGCCCTGCAGAGTGAGGCCCATGAGCTTCGGGTCCTTGAGCCGAAACCAGCTGCCTGCTGCCAGGGTCAGGCTCATGATCTGGGCCCCCAGATCCCGAAACAGGTGACGGGGATATCCGGACCAGACTTCCAGGTGTTCGAAATCGCGCAGACCGGAGAGTCCGAAATTGGGATACAGACAGGAATCAAACCACCGGTCCAGCCTCCCGCCCCTGGTCCAGAGATAGAACCCGTTATCATCCCGGCGTCCGGACTGGGTGCGGTTGTGAAACAAGGGGATCGGGGCCCTGTGCACAATACCCTGCCTGCTCAGCCGGCCCAGTCCATTAGCGGCCAGAGCAAGGACTTGTAGAAAGTCCGGGAAGGCAAGCATGGATTCCGGATCAGGGTCCAGGGCATAGGTGAAATACTCAGATTGGGCCAGGTAGGGGAGGCAGACAGTCTCTTTCCATGCAGGCTGAAAGCCTTTGAACTCAGGAATACAGTCCATTTTTACCCGGCATAATCCGTTCAAAGGCCTGGGGATATGCTGTCCCGGAAGCAACTGGGGATGATCAGTAAGATGCTTCATCCACCAGGCCTCATAGGCTAATCCTTCTGCCTGCTCCCTGGTTGTGGCCAGTTTCAGGACCAGAATCCGGTCCGGGACCGCATGATCGCGAAACAGGAGACTGCGTCCAGCCAGAGTGGAGGCAGGGCTTTGAAGTCCGGATTGGTGCACAAGATCTGTGAGCTCTGCCGGCCGGACTGGTTCCTGAACATGCTCTGGCCCGGGGGGAGGTTCGATGCGTAAAGGCAGGCTGCCCAAGGCTTGAGCGGCGGCCAGACTGGGTGATCCTGCCGTTTCAAGGGTGAAAGTGTCCAGGATGCGCCAGGCCCGGGAGCGCAGATCGGACTTTGAGGTCGTGCGTACAAAGCGGGCAAGGGCCATGGCCGCTTCCTGATACAGGAAGTGGGCGCAGGTCTGTGCAGCATGGCTGGGATCAAGCAGGGTTCGGCTCAAGCTCTCAATATCCTCAGCCGTGGCCCGATCAGGATTGGAGGCTATTTTTTCCGCACAGGAGCGGACTCTCATATATTGAGCGGTGAAGGAAGGAGACATGGTTTGGGGGGAGGGGAGCGATAGTGTATTATCGGGTTCTCGGTTCACACCAGGTTTCGGGTGTTAATAAAATCAGTGTGTTACGCTATTCTCGACTGTTCTGCCTGAAACCTTGAATGAAACAAGACTTTGAACCTAAAGAGGGCCTGCCCTTGGGAGCAAGGACAACCTTGGGAAGCTTCGGCTTTTCTGGGTAGGCTGGTTCTCTCCGAGGCCCAGCCTCTTTGATTCTGCTCCAGTAGGCCGCCCCTCGAAGAGGGGGGGCCGACTGGGTCCCAGCTCTCT
>JAWLEI010000162.1:0-4377 GCA_041686195.1 Desulfovermiculus sp. | reverse complement strand
TGGCCCAGGGGGATGCCATGTTGATCAGAGTGTAGAAGACAGAGATCAGAGATCAGAGATCAGAGATCAGAGGTCAGAGATCAGAGGACAGAGATCTTTCTTTGTCCGTCATTTCCGCGAAGGAACGTCATCCCGGATCCCGGCTTTTCCGGGTAGGCTGGTTCTCTCCGAGGCCCAGCCTCTTTGATTCTGCTCCAGAAGCCAGCCCCTCGGAGAGGGGCGGCCTACTGGGGCTCCAGCTCTTGTCGTAGGGCGACTTTGCCCCCACAGTCAGCCCCTTGGTAAGTTTCATTCATGATCAAGCAGGCAAATTCTCTTTTTGCCCGCTTTGGGGCAAAAAATATTTCAGATTTGCCGGAGGCAAAGCTGAAATCTGGCTGCGCGCTGATCACTCCAGTTAAACCATTAACAAGCTAAAGGACGAGCGAAATGGAAGTAAAGACGATCATGGTCATTGGAGCGGGACAGATGGGGAACGGAATCGCCCAGGTAGCGGCCCAGGCCGGGTACACCACCTATATGAGCGATATCTCCCAGGACCTGGTGGACAAAGGCATGGCCGCCATCTCCAAGAACCTGGATCGGTTGGTGAAAAAAGAAAAGATATCTGCTGCGGACAAGGATCAGGTTCTGTCCCGGATCACCCCGGTGACTGATTTGGCTCCGGCCTCAGAATGCGATCTGAGCGTGGAAGCGGTGGTGGAAAAAATGGAAGTAAAGGCCAAGGTATTCCAGGAGCTGGACGCCAAGGCTCCGGCCCAGGCCATTCTGGCCAGTAACACCTCGTCTCTGCCCATCACCAGTATCGCGGCCTGCACCAATCGGCCGGATAAGGTCATTGGCATGCATTTCATGAACCCGGTGCCGGTGATGAAGCTGGTGGAGGTCATCAACGGCCTGGCCACCTCGGATGAAGTGACGGCCACTGTTCGGGCGGTATCTGAATCCATGGGCAAGATTCCGGTGGAATGCCGGGATGTGCCCGGTTTTGTCTCCAACCGGGTTTTAATGGTCATGCTCAACGAGGCCCTGTGGGAGCTGTACGAAGGCGTGGCCTCAGCCGAGGGCATTGATCAGATCATGAAGCTGGGCATGAACCACCCCATGGGTCCGCTGGCCCTGGCCGACCTGATCGGCCTGGACACTGTGCTGTCCATTCTGGAGGTCCTGCAGGACGGATACGGGGATCCCAAATACCGGCCCTGCCCGCTTTTGAAGTCCTATGTCAATGCCGGCTGGCTGGGCCGCAAGAGTGGCAAGGGGGTTTACGAGTACCGATAACCACCCCAAAAAAGCCTGCACAAGACAAATTGTGCAGGCTTTTTTGTTTCATGCGAGCCTCACAATTTGCTTGCAGGGGAGATGAGCAATGTATTTCGCCAAGGAAGTATTGGATAGATGCAGCGATCTGCGTACCCAATGGGAGGACGAGGTCAGGCGCCTGATCAACAAAAAAGGGGAGCGCAAGGAGGTCTTTACCACTGTCTCCAATCATGAAATCAAGCGCCTGTATACTCCGGAAGACATAGCTGATCTGGATTTTGAGCGGGACATCGGCTTTCCCGCCCAGTTTCCATTCACTCGGGGCAACCAGGCCACTGGGTACAGGGGACGGCTGTGGACCTATCGGATGTTTTCCGGCATGGGCACGGCCAGGGACACGAATGAACGCTGGCACATGCTGCTCCGTGAGGGGCAAACCGGACTGAGCACTGCCTTCGATTTTCCGACTCTCATGGGGTATGACACGGACAGTCCCAAGGCCCTGGGCGAATGCGGCAAATGTGGAGTGGCTATTGATACCCTGGAGGATTTTCAAGTCCTGGTAGATAAAATTCCTCTGGATGAAGTGACCACTTCCATGACTATCAATCCACCGGCCACCGTGATGTGGGCCATGTACTGTGCGTGCGCCGAACAGCAGGGCGTGCCTTTGGACAAGATCGGAGGCACGATCCAAAACGATATGCTCAAGGAGTTCATTGCCCAGAAGACGTTCATGCTCCCGCCGGAGCCGTCTATTAAGCTGATCAGCGATACTGTGGAGTTTGGGGCCAAATATGTCCCCCGCTGGAACACCATCAGCATCAGCGGGTATCATATCCGGGAGGCCGGATCCACAGCAATTCAAGAGCTGGCTTTTACCCTGCGCGACGGCATGGCCTATGTGGAAGATGTCATGGAACGCAAGGGCCTGCATCCGGATGAATTTGCTCCCCGCCTGTCCTTCTTTTTCAATTCGCATATCGATTTCTTTGAGGAGCTCTGCAAGATGCGGGCGGCCAGGCGCATCTGGGCCAAAGTCATGCGGGAGAGGTACAAAGCCAAGAACGAGCGTTCCTGGTGGATGCGCTTTCACACTCAGACCGCCGGGTGCTCCCTGACTGCTCAGCAGCCATACAACAATGTGGTTCGGACTGCACTGGAGGCTTTGTCCGCGGTCATGGGCGGTACGCAGTCCCTGCATACAAATTCCCTGGACGAGGTCTGGTGCCTGCCCACAGACCACGCGGTTCAGATCGCCCTGCGCACTCAGCAGATCATTGCTGAAGAGACCGGGGTAGTCAACACCATTGATCCCTTGGCCGGGTCCTATTTTGTGGAAAAGCTGACCAATGAAATGGAAGAGCAGGCCTGGGAGTATATTGAGAAGATCGATTCAATGGGCGGAATGCTGGCAGCCATTGATCATGGATACCCCCAGATGGAGATTGCAGATGCGGCCTACAAGTACCAGCAGCAGCTGGAATCCGGGGACCGGGTCATGGTTGGGGTGAACAAGTATGTGACTGAAGAAATGGAAGAGTGCCCTGTTTTGGATATAGATGAAGAAGTGGAGCAGGATCAGCTGCGGCGCTTAAACGAAATCAAGCGCAAGAGGGACAGTAAGGCGGTCAAGCAGGCCCTGGACAATGTCCGATCTGCCTGCAAGAAAGGGGACAATGTTATGCCCCCTTGCATTGAGGCAGTGAAGGCTCTGGCCACTGAGCAGGAGATCTGCGATGTCTACCGCGAGGTGTATGGCGAATATCAGGATCCGGGATTGTTCTAGCAGGGCAGCCAGGCGTCTGCGCGTGGCTGCCCTGCAATGAGGGCTGAGTATCTCCCGCTCAATTTTGAATGTATCGCGGTTCTCTTGGTATGTTTCATTTATGATCAATTCGGCAAATCTCTCCTTTTTTGCCTCCTTGGGGACAAAAAATACTTCTGATTTGCCGGAGGTCCCGCGCCATAGGCGGGACTGAAACCTCGTTTTGAAAAAGGTGACACGAATGGCTGACAAGACGCTGCGTATATTGGTGGCCAAACCGGGACTGGACGGCCACGACCGTGGAGCCAGAATATTGGCCCGCGCTTTTCGGGATGCAGGATTTGAAGTTGTGTATACCGGATGCCATCAGACACCGGAACAGATAGTGAATGCGGCCTTGCAGGAAGATGTTGACTGTGTGGGACTCAGCTGTCTGTCCGGAGCCCACAAAGTCTTGTTTCCCAGGGTGGTGGACCTGCTAAAAGAGCAGGGGGCCGATGATGTCGTTGTGGTTGGGGGGGGAATTATTCCCAAGCAAGACATGTCCTACCTGCGAGAGAGGGGAATTCAGGAGATATTCACCCCGGGCACTCCATTGGAGGAGATCATTTCCTGGGTCAGAACGAATGTTACTCCCCGGGATGAGCTGTAAGCTCGTATGAAACAAGGTTTTAACCTGAAGAGGCCAGCCCTTGGGGGCAAGGGCGGCCTACCTACGAGCCGGGCTTTTCAGTAGGACGGGCTTGACCCCAAGCCCTGTCCCTCTGAGACAACAGTTTCATCCCGGATCAAACTGGCGGCCGCGCAGCCAGAGGCGGCGCTGAACACTCAAATTATAAAAGAACGTTAAGGTTTATAAGCAAGGGGATGAATTTGGCCACGGAGAAGGACAACGCAGGTCAAGACAAGAGTGGGATAGAACAGATCGCTGAACGGATCACCTCTGGTGATGTGCGTACTGCCTCCAGACTGATCAGGAATATTGAAGACAAAAGTCCCAGGGCCACTGAGGTGATTAAGGCCCTGTTCCCCTTAACCGGCAATGCCCATGTCATCGGCTTGACCGGCGCACCAGGTGCGGGGAAGAGTACTTTAAGTGATGCCCTGATAACCAATTACCGCAAGCAGGGCAAGACGGTTGGGGTTTTGGCGGTTGATCCCACCAGTCCGTTTACTGGAGGGGCGATCCTGGGAGATCGGGTCCGGATGCAAAAGCATGCTGAAGACAAGGGAGTCTTCATCCGCAGCCTGGCCACCAGAGGTGCTTTGGGGGGATTGTCTGATGCGGTGGATGAGGCCATTCATGTCCTGGATGCCATGGGCAAGGACGTCATTCTGGTAGAAAC
>JAWLEI010000161.1:0-4408 GCA_041686195.1 Desulfovermiculus sp. | reverse complement strand
TCGTAGTTTTTCAGGACATTGATGGCCTGCTGCCTGCGTTTTGGTGACAGATCATTCATGCCGTACAGAAGGATTTGCCCATTTGGAGCCAGGTGGACTTTGAGTAGGAGTTGTCTTTCCAGGAAGCGGAGGGGGTCGAAGATCGGTGTGTGTATGGGATCAGCAAATAGATGAAGTCAGGCTTAAGAACATGCCATTGTAATTAAGTGTTTGCATCATTCTGCACTTCCCTGACCGTCGGTACAAGCTTTTCCCCCGCCTCATCCCAGCGAAAGCCCACCGGGGTTGGCGGGATCCAGCGCAGGATCGGCTTTCTCTTTTCCGGATCTCGGCGCGGACCGGTCCAGTAGGTATGCCAATGAGCCCGGCGGATGTGCGGAACCGAAGCGGTCACCGTTTGCTCCGCGGCCTTCGCCCGCCTCCCTGACTTGGTACAGGTACTTGCTCACTCTGTACCCGACATCCAAGGGGCCTTGGCCGGAAAATAGCGCAGGCCTTTCTTGGTCTTTTTGGGCCTGGGAAGGGGCGGAATTTTTCCGGACAGGTCTGGAGCCTCGGAGCAGAGGTACAGTGTCAGCATGAATCCCACCTTTGTGCAAACGGGCATCCAGGCTGAGGGTTTCGTTGTCCATCTGTGTGTTTCATGATTCTGGTTTCTTTCGCAGTGCATCAACAGAGTTGCTGTCACCATTTTGGACAGCATCTCTGCCTTTTCTCACCTTGTCTATGACATAGAGTTGGTACATGATGTCATCAATGGTTGAACTGTCAGGCATATTGGATATGACCTCAAGGGCTTCTTGTTTTAAGTTTACCATATTTTTCTACCTCGCTATGAGTTTTTTTCAGCTTTATTGCCTTTCAGCTTTGCCTTCGTCAAATCTGAAATATTTTTTTCTCTGTGGCCCTCTGTGCTCTCTGTGGTTGACATCTTTCGCTTGGTTTTATCTTCATCCTTCAGCCTCCCATCCTTCAGCCTCAAATATCTTTCTCAGCCTCGCTTCCATCTCCTTAGCAGGCACCTCTATCACTTGTCCATCTTCCCAGATCACAATGGGTGGTCCATGGAATTTGGCCCGCTTGATCATTCTCCAGGCTGATTTGCGGAAGGCGGCATTGACTTTCCAGGATAAAGAATCTTTATTTTCCACCTGTTCTAACATTTGGGCCTATCCAATTTTTTCAGTTTGTTGCTCATGGGGTTCAACTGATAATTTGAGTCCCATAGCTTGAAGAAGGGCATAAAGACTTTTTATTTCCGGGTTTCCTTTTTGAGATAGCATACGATAAAGATTCTCTCTATTCAGATGAGACTTTTCCGCAATCTTGCCCATTCCCCCATGGGCCTCAGCTACATTGCGAAGGGCCAAGAGGAAAAGGCTTTTGTCGCCATCCTCTATAGCCGCGTTCAAATACGCTGCAGCTTCTCTTGGATCTTGCAACGACTGAATCAAATCTTGCTGGTATGAGCTATTTTTATGAGTCATACAGATTCTCTTAAAAGGTTTTCTCGAATCTTCAGTGACATAATATTCAATTGAATATGGATACACTGGCATTGTATTTTATAAGCTACAGCAAGTCAATCGTTTTTCAACTTTTTCGTTCACAAGCATCTTTCTTCGTTCCCAGGCTCCAGCCTGGGGACGTCTTGTTCTTATGGCTCCGGGCATACTCTTTTTCTTTTCCTGGTCTCGGGCTCCAGGCAGATTATGCAGAACGGGGCGGGAGCCCCAAGAAAAAACGTTACGAGGGAGGATCCCAGTGAATCAGGATATTGGAGGCCACTTTCCGGAAAATGGTGTCCCGGATGCTGATGCGCTGGTCCCCCTCCAGATAAAAGCGGGTGGGGGAACTGGAGGCACGTATGCAACAGTCCAAGGAGGCATAGCCATGGCCGGTATGCAGAGACGAATTCAGAGGCTGGAGGAGCAGACTCAACAAAAAAATAGAGATCAGGGCGGATTTAGTCGTGCAAGTGCAACCTTGCTGGTCGTTATCCTCCATATGAATGAAGATCTCTCATCCGAAGAGCGTGAGGCTAAAATACAAGAGCAATGGTGTCGCCGGTAAAGAGCTTGCCGTCTCCATAATAAGTGATAGAGTTCAGAATATGGTCCTTGTCCGCCCCGGGATCTATGATTGCCGTTTTTTTGGTTTCCAGGCAGGCCACGATGTAGCAAAAATTGTTTATATGTCCTATTGGCCGCAAATGATCTTTACCGCCTCTGCCAATTTGAGTACTGAATAGCGGGCAATAGCTTTGTTTTTTTCCGAGCGGAAAACCAATCCGTTTGCCGATCTCCAGTAATCCACACGCTCAGCGTGAGGTTGATATACAAAAAGGCCAGGCCCTTGGAGTTGATAGATTATGACCAGCTTGGATGAATTGAAAAAAAGGCATTGCAAAATCCAGAAGTCAAAGCGGAATACGAGAGGCTTGAACCTGAGTTTCGTTTTGCCTCCATGCTGATTGAAGCCAGGGCAAAGGCCGGGCTTTCCCAGGAGCAGCTTGCCCGGCGTATGGGCATGAAGCAAACCAGCGTAGCCAGGATTGAATCAGGCCGATATAACCCAAGCATGAAAACCTTGCAGCGGTATGCTGAAGCCACCGGCCACAAATTGCAGATCAGGATGGAACCTCAATAAATTTCCTGCCAACACCAGAGGTATGTATGTCTGACCTGGAATATGACGAGGACTGGCGGCAATTCAAGCTCAGACACCCTGAATTTTTCTATAAGTATGAACAACCCAGGGAGTACAAGGACCTGCAGGACCTTCTAGCATATTACTGACCACAGATAGCGGCGGTCATGGCCGAAAGCCTCCGGTGCCACGCTTTGGCATGGTTCAGCAAAGTCAGTGGTACCGCTGAAGCGGGGTGCAGGCTTGTATCCAATCAAAACACAGGTTGTTATTATTTGAATGTCCGCAACGAGGCGATCAGCTGTATATGTCGTGTCCTTCGGAGCGACCCCAGCTTTTTTCAGCTGGGCGGGTTGTCCGGTTTTGCCGGGCAAACAAGAAAAGCCCGGAACCTGAAGGAGCCGGGCTGTATTTTCAGAGAAGCAAGAAAGATCAGAGAAAGATCCGATAGTCGACATTCAACACTTCAGCTAAACGTTTGGCCCGGTCCTTCCCTATCTCCAGTTTACCATTCTCCATCTGTGAAATATGTCCCTGGGGAATTCCTGTCTTTTCGGAGAGCTCAACCTGTGTCAATCCTTCCTTGTCCCGTGCTCCGCGCAGCATAACGCCATATTCAGGTTCATCCTGGAATTCAGGGAAGAGTTCACGCCATGGGATGGAGTCGCTAGTGTCCACATAGCCATGCTTCTTGATCTCACGGAGTACATCTTCCCTTTTATCCTTAGGTCCTGTGATCCGAATGTCTACAGTTTCAGTATGGTGCTTTTTCGTGTGTACCTGCATAAGTCACCTCAACGAGATTGATTTGTTCTCCAATCTCTTCCCAGACAGCCACATAGGTTGGCTGACCTTCTTTTAAGTGGCAATGATGTTTGTTAGGCCCAAGCTTTGAGTAATGTGGCCAATCTCCTCTAACCGGTCCTGATTCTTCTATGCTTCGCATGAGGCTCTGAAGGTTCGCTCTAGCTACTTGGGGCATCTCCCGAGCTCTTTTCATGGCTTTCTTTTTGACTCGGACCGTCCATGACATACGCCTT
Organism: Desulfovermiculus sp.; assembly: GCA_041686195.1. Taxonomy (GTDB): domain Bacteria; phylum Desulfobacterota; class Desulfovibrionia; order Desulfovibrionales; family Desulfothermaceae; genus Desulfovermiculus. The sequence continues at coordinate 719 of JAWLEI010000161.1, read as the reverse complement.
AAATATACTACTTAGTGGAATAGTGTCAAGGGGAACCCAGGATTTAGGACCTTTCAACCTAAATCCCTCCCACTTCCCCGAAAGAGAAAGCGCAGAATGGCCTTATTTTGCGATTTCCAAGGCTTCCCAGGGAGATAGGTTGGATCAAAAGAACAGGCCTGAGGATGGCGCACAGCGCAACTTTCAATAACGTATGCGGATTCCACAGGCAGAGATCTTCGTGGCTGTCCTGGGAGCGAGCAACTATACCTATGCCGAAGCCACCTGAAGCCAGGGCCTTTGGGACTGGATCAACTCCCATGTGCGGGCTCTGAGCTACTTCCAAGGCGTTCCCTTGATTGTGGTTACGGATTATGTTCCGCGGAACATAATCGATCCGTAAGCTAGCCGGGTCACCGTTAAAGAACTCAAAGGTCCGTCTGTGACATCACGCCTGTGGCGTGACAGGTTTCGACCCTTTGGTTGGGGACGATCTCAGCGTACATATGCCTGCTCCAGGCCAGGGTCATGACAAAAATCCAGGTCTTTTGAGGCTTGCCGGTATGGGAATCGGTAATGTTAGGCCCCTTCCCGAAATCCATCTGAGCTGACACCCCGAGCTTGGAGGTGAGCTTGATCGAGGTTTTGATCTGCACACCCTTAAGAGTTTTCAGATAGCGGCGCACACAGGAGTAGGACCCGGTAAAGCTGTGATCCAGGACCAAGGCATCATAAATGGT
>JAWLEI010000160.1:0-4453 GCA_041686195.1 Desulfovermiculus sp. | reverse complement strand
AAGGACAATCCTGAAATCAGGACCACCATCCACCATGTCCAGTAGGGGTTCAATGCTTCCCAAGGACCAAAGCCCTTGTCCGGCAACAGTGGAAGCAAGACCACGGAGATGATCAAGAGCTTGACTCCGGAAAAAAAATCCTCCGGGCTCACTTTGGTGAGCCATCTATGCAGACCAGGTTTGTGTCCCAGGAGGAAGATGGTGATGACTGTGACCGCCATCGCCGGAACCTGATGGCCATAAGCTGCCCAGGCTGCCAGGGCGAAAGTCAGCATCATGCTGAAAGCTGTTGTGGTCCCAACGTCCTCGTTCTTGGCGAAATCCAGGATGTGGGCTGCGATGGCCAGGGCGGAGACCGACAAAAACCCGCTTATAATGAGCCAGGTACTGACCTCCTGGGAAAGCAGGGCAACGACACCCCCCAGCAACCCAATAAGGCTGAAGGTCCGGATACCGGCCACCCTTTGACCTTCGTCCTCTTGCCTGCCGCTCCACCCCCGTTCGATACCGATCAAAAGACCGATCGCCAGGGCTGCAAGCAGTTCGAGCGCAACAACGTACATCTCTTCCATATCTTCCATCGGAATGTGTGCCGAGTTGGTACGGCCTTACCCGACCAGCCGGGACATGGCCACTGCGTTCATTTATTGCCCACGGGACATTGATGTGTATGGCATGGTTTCGTTATTTGCTTTGACAAACCTTGGATCTTGTCAGTTCTATGCATCATTGAGCAGGAATTGGGCTCGCATCAAGGAGTCATTATACGCTGTGGCAATATGGCTTGCAGGTACGCCGATCGATCCTGCCCGGTCTTTCACTTCCAACCAATTCCCTAGTTCACAGGCGCGGGCAATATCCAGAGAGGGAACAACCGGGGATCCCCGGCCAAGAAGCGGCGCCGCCATATCAGATTGAAGATGCAGGCGATCCAAAATCTGATCCATGGGCTGTTCAAGGAGGGCATCCAGCAGCGAAAAAAGGCCAATAAGGAAGAGAGAATCCAGGGGGAGCGACGTTGGAATTTCATCTGCCAAAGAGGCCAGGAAGAAGCCGCGCACAACTGACATATGGGCGATCTCATGCTTCTCGCCGTGGTTGGCAATATCGGCCAAAAGCAATGCGCTGAGCCAACTCTTCACATAACGCTGACCCAAAAGACGCATAGCGTGGCGGACAGAGGAAATTTCCTGGACCAGTCCGAAACCTACAGAGTTGATATAATTTAAAAGGCGGTAGGTAATAGCGACATCATTTTGGACAATGCGCACGAGAGGATCTATATCCTCTTCTTCTTCAATTGCTTTCAAGATTTGCAACCGGGCAATCTGGCTGCTTGAAAGCTTCTTCATGCCTAATGTTTTGGGCCGACTGAAATAAAAGCCTTGAAAAAGAGTAAACCCCAATCCACGAACAAAATCGTACATGTCCCGGTCTTCCACTTTTTCGGCCAACAAAGTCAGGTTTCTTGTGTGCAACCGGGAGGCAATGGCAGTAATTTCTTGGCGATTAAGGGCCAGGACATCGACCTTGACAATGGAGGAATACGGCAAGAGATCGTTAAAGTTTGAATCACCGACATAGTCATCTAAAGCCAGCTCATAGTACTTAGAAAGTCGGCGACACTCCTTTAAAACCTCAGCTGAAGGATACACATTTTCTAAAATCTCAATCACTGAATTTTCCGGGAGTCCCCACCCCAGGCCGGACACAAGGGAATCTGCATCGAAATTAATCAACTTTTTGACCTTGTGGCCGACACACTGATTCACCATGGTCAAGCCATCGATAAGGACCTGCGAGGTGGCAAACTTCCCTTCAGGGATCGCCGCATCGCTTGCCGATTGAGAAGTTCGAAACAAGAGTTCATATCCCCACACCTCTCCGGTGGTATCAAAAACAGGCTGACGAGCGACGAACACATTGCCCGCTTTTTCATCACATTTTTCATCTTTGTCCGTCATATACACCCCTTGGCCACACACCATTGTCCAGGCACACTTTTACACATCAAAGAAATCATTGTGAAAGGGTTGTGGCCATAAAAGCTGTCTCCAGTTTTTCAACTGACTGTTGAGAGCGGGTGCGGGTTGTACCTGTTCATGGACATATTGATCATATCCAACATCCGGTATCCAGCGCTTCGGATCTCCTGAAGCAGTTCTTGCTGCTCCGAGGTCAAATTCGAGTCCATCATGATGAGCTGAGGTAAGGAAATGATCCCATTGAGCGGAGTCTTCAGATCGTGGCGGGTGATGAGATCGATCTCCTCTTTGAGCCGCTGCAGTTCCTTGATCGAGGTCACATCCCGGCATATACCAAGTGTGCCTATGAACTTCCCCGCCTGGTCATAATAGGGAATCCGGGTGGTGCGAAAAGTATACTGACCAGTAGCAAAAACCGGGCTCACCTCATACTCTACAGGGACCTCCCGCTCCAAGACCATGCGCTTTTTGGAATCGATGATGGCCGCTGCCTCCTCATCCATGACCTCGCTCTCGGTCATCCCGATCAAATCTTCCTTGGCCATACCCACATATGAAGCCACAGCCTTGTTCAGCACCACATATCTGCCCTGCAGATCGTGGATCATAACCGGCTCCGGAATTTCCTCCACAATGCTCGCGTACATGTCCGCATCAACACCCTGCTGATAGTGCTTGGCGTGATCCAAAGGACCATGAAGATCAGTGCCTTCAACTTCCTGGCCTCCTGCAAGGACCTGGTCTCCTTTATCGAACAGCTCTTCCCGCCAGGCGCGGATAGCACCTGGAGACACCCCATACCCTTGGCCGAGCTCTTGGATGTCCTTTCCTTGCACACAATGTTCACGGAGAATTTGCAGCTTCTCCCGGGCCGAGAATGATTGCTGCTTATCGTCCATTATTTCAAATTCCTGGCTTGAAATGTTAAAGGCTGCCCCAAGTAGCCCCAGTATAGTCGTCATGCCTAAATGCACACTTTTTTGCAACAGAAATCAAGACAAAAAGCTTATAATATGTACTTTTGTCCGATCACAAGGTATGGTCAAAGTCCGGATGCACAGTCACCTTAATTCTGTTGCAGTTGCCCAGGAAATTGATTGCGTCTCAGACATATAATTAAGCCATAGCAACGCAATTGATATATCCAATATTGGTCACCCATTAAAGGCCCTAGGTCACCCACTCCAGACCACTCCCCGAAGTGGAGCAACCACAAAATCCAAGCTGGAATTCCAGCCTTTGCCGGACGACGATCCGCAGCATACAAAGCCGAATATAGCACTGGCTAAAAATGAGCTTGGATGGGAACCGACTGTGAAGCTCAAAGACGGTTTGATGAAGGCTATTGAATATTTTGCAGGATATTTGAAAGGGGAAAGGAATGCCTGCCCTCTTTTTTGAAGATCCCCGGAGAATCAAAGAATCCAGGGGGGGTCCGGGATGCGCCTTGACTCAGGCGATTGCATTGCATACATTGCAATCGAAAGAAATGATTACAAGGAGTGATTATTTATGGCCAGCTTAACATTGCGAAATATCGACGAATCCTTAAAGACAAGCCTGCGCATGAGTGCTGCCGAACACGGCAGGTCCATGGAAGAAGAAGCCAGGCAGATTCTCAAACACTATCTTTTGAGTAAAAAGAGTGCAGAGGGCATTGGCACCCGCATATCCAAGCGCTTTGCAGCACTTGGAGGAGTGGATCTGCCGGAAATTCCCAGGCATGCCCCCCGCAACCTTCAGGAAGCAGCTGTGGATGAAAATTCATGATACTCCTGGACACCAATGTGGTATCCGAAGCAATGCGTCCTTGGCCAGAGCCTGGAGTCATTCGGTGGCTCGATGCTCTTCCGGCATCTGAAGTATGGATCAGTGCCGTAACTGTTGCCGAAATCCGACTGGGCATCGCGCTTTTGCCAGAAGGCAGGCGGAAAAAAATGTTATTTGAAATGGCGGAAAAGACGTTTGCAGAAGATTTTTCAGGTCAGTGCCTGCCCTTTGATTGTCAGGCGGCAAGAGAGTATGCCGTGGTCGTGGCTCGGCGAACAAATCAGGGACGTCCTGTCAGTGTGGAAGATGCGCAAATAGCGGCAATTGCCTTGGCAGGCGGTCTAATTCTGGCAACGAGAAACGTCAAGGACTTTTCCGGCATTACGGGATTGGAAGTGGTTGATCCCTGGTTGTCTGACTCTTGATATATGACGAAAAGTTTGCCCCCAGTATCTGGTAGTGGAAGATTGAGCAGATAACCCGGGTCCTCCGGGTAGGGGCAGTGCTTCGCGTCTTCCGCGTAATGCCTGCCCTCTTTCTTATCCCTCCCACGCTCTGCGTGGGAGTCTCTTTTGACCGCTCTGCGGTCTCTTGCGGACGCCGGAGCGTCCTGAAGAGTTCCCACGCGGCAGCGTGGGAACAATAAAAAAATCTTTCTCTTGGCACTGGAAGCCTCCCGGCTTCACACTGGGGCTCTC
>JAWLEI010000159.1:0-4491 GCA_041686195.1 Desulfovermiculus sp. | reverse complement strand
ATTGTCCGGTATGTTTTGATAGCCAGCCCTGTGCCAACACAGAGAGTTGTCCAACATACTAGACGTTTCCCAGGAGGTGAAGATATGGCGGGCGCAGCACTACAAGAAATACGGGAAGAGCTTCAGCAAGACTTTGACCGGAGGAAAGATCAAATAGCTTTAGAATCTGAGCAAAGAGGTGAACAACGAGGCGAACAAAAGGGGGAACTCAAGACATCTAGAGAAATGCTCCTGGAAGCTATAAGCGAGAAGTTCGGCTTAGTCAGTACTGATTTTGTCCGGCGAATCAATTCAATTGAGTCCCACGAAACCCTGAAGATGCTCTTCAAGCAGACCTTCCGCGTTGATTCGCTGGAAGAATTCAAAGAGCAAGTCCACCAAGCCACAGATAATTAAACAGTGCAAAAACCAAGCACAGATAAGCCGTTCTGGGATGCCCGTGGCGATGTTGACCTTGGACCCAGTTAAATCCTGCTTGCATCAGGGCCGCTCTGCGGCATTTAACCGGGCAAGCAAGGGCAAGATCCTGGACGCTGTTCCCCTGCCAGAGAGTGTGGAGCGCTTTATCCAGCGGACCCGGTTCTTCACCCGGATAGGGGTAGGGAAGGGTTTCCCCTCCCCTCCCTCCGAACCGTGCGTGCGGTTCTCCCGCACACGGCTCTCCAGTCGGTTGTTTCCTCATCGGGATTGGCTCACCTTGACTCGGGCTTCTTTCATGGTGAAAAGCCCGTGTCCAGCGAAAAAGGCATTGGGCCAGCGTTTATGATCAAAATAACTGATCTTATCTATCAAACTGAACCATTTACCTCCTTTGACCCCGTTCTCCAGAGCCGCCAACATACGATCAGAGGTCTCGTTCCCCCAGACGCAATTTCCAAAGCGTTTCACCATCCCGAACTGCGGTACTATGAAGGCTCTGACTTCTGTATACCTCACCTTGGCATACAGTTCTCCCTGCTTATCTCGCTTTGCCTTCCTGACGTTCCGCCCCAACCATCCTGCAGGCCTGATCATCGCTTTAAACCGCCACCACAGCGTGATCAGCGTTTTCCGGATTTCGTCACATTTAAGAAGACTCATCGCACTGCAAAACCGAATCGGGTTCCCCCGGTGCCTTTGTGGTTCAAACTTCTCCGTCCGCGCCCTTCCTCCCTCCGGGGCGGCCACCCTCCTTGACTTCTCCCAGCGAGAGCCATAAACTTTTCATCGACCCTAAAAGATACAGAGCCTCAGCCATGGAATAACCACCATGCGATTAAAACCCGAACAGATAAAAAATATCCGGGAAGCTGTACTTAACAAAGACCCAAACGCAAGAGTCTATCTTTTCGGTTCCCGGTTGGACGACAATCAAAAAGGCGGCGACATCGACCTCCTTGTCGTATCCCAAAAGCTCACCGGTACCGACCGGCGCAGGATCAAGCTGGAGCTGTACCGTAGCCTTGGACCACGCAAGATCGACATCGTCCTGGCCCAAAATGATGCCAAGGCATTCGTCCAGCAGGTCCTGGACCAGGGGACTGCATTATGAAACACGCAAAACATCTAAAGCTCTTAGCCGAAACCCGGGACGAACTGAGCAGTTCTTTGTCCTGGCTGCAGCGCTCTGTTCAAAAGTGCAGCCACAAAGACCGGCACTATGAATGGACTGCGGACGATTACGATGCCTTTGAGGCCTTGACCAGCAGATTCGCCCGGGTCAGCGACATCCTGCTGCAGAAGTTTTTTCGCGCTCTTGATGTTGTGGAGCTTTCTGAAGGCGGAACCCTCCTGGATGTGCTTTTGCGGGCCGAAAAGCGGGGCTTGGTGGAATCAGCCGATCATTTCCTCGAAATCCGGGAACTGCGAAATGAAATAAACCATGAATATGCTACTGACGACCTGCCGGCCCTTTTTGAAGCAGTCCTGCACAAATCTCCCGAACTTATCGCAACTGTGGAACGTTCAATGCACTATGCGGATGAACGCTACCTGGGATCCAGCTAAAACTTCCTTTTGTCACTTTACGTTCTGTGCACCTCAGCAGTTCAAAACTCTTCCTCTTTCTGGCTTCTTCCCCATCCAGCCCCCTCAGCGATCCACCTTGACTCCAGCCGTCCGGAACCATTACAGAGCATGAGAGCATGGGGACATTATGTTGCCAGTTATATTATGTAGCGAGAATGGAGCACTGAAGGTCTCTGATACCCCGTCCAGTTGAACACCCAAAGGGTACTCGGTTCAACCGGATAAATTACCCCGCCAAGATTTTTAACCAGTACCCCGATTACCCCGCCCCAGTTGAATGTTTATCCGATTAAACCTTCTTCTGTTTAACTTGGGACACTGCGTGCTTGCCCTTGCAGGGCAACTTAACTGGATAAACCTCTTAACCGCCCATATCCGAATTTCCTTTTACCTTCCCTTTCTTTTTGGTCATATACCTTCTCAAGGTTCATCCTCAGGGAGGTGGTATGACCAAAAAGCGCTGCCGGCATTGCCGCCGGTTATTTATTGCCTGCCCCCGCAATCCGGATCAAAGGAAAAACAGCGCTCTCGAAACCGCCTTTTGCGGACCATGGCGGCCATTTCCAAGCAGATTGACAGATGGACGCCATATCGGCCAAAGAACATGATATTTCATGCTATTATGACCTCATTTCTGTCCAGGATCTGCCGTTTGCAAAGATGGACGCCAAAGTCGTAAAAATAATAGAAATGCCTGATGGTTACGATCAATTTGGAGCTGATTGCAAAGAGAGGACTCGATAGTTTTTCCCCATGCCCTGCGTATGTTCTTGCGTGAATTTCACAGAGGAGGCAAGGAGTTTGTCCTCTGAATTCTCATTCCATTTTAGAGTCAAGCTGACATCTAACTAGAAAGATTTTTTGCCAAATATGCGTAATATTGACAGCAATATGAATTCAGTGGGCGGTATAGTGAGGATTGTTCAGTGGATAAATATTCCCTTGACGGAATATATGATAATCCTTAGCATGAAAATATGCAGTGGGAGGTGGAATATACGGATGAATTTGGTGAATGGTGGGATTCACTTTCTGAAGAGGAGCATATTTCTCTAGATGCTTCGGTGCGGCTTTTGGAGCAAATGGGGCCGACATTGGGGCATCCTCACAGCAGCAAGATTAACTGCTCCAGGCACTCTCATATGCGCGAACTCCAGACTCAGCATGACGGAAGGCCGCTACGGACTCTATATGCTTTTGACCCCAGACGGACGGCCATTTTGCTGATAGGAGGAGACAAGACCGGAGACGATCGGTGGTATGAATCATATGTTCCTATTGCTGACCGGCTCTATGATGAACACTTGGAGGAAATAGGATATGGCTAAGAAGTTTTCCAGATTGCGGGAGCAAATGTCATCCGAGTCCAGGGAAAAGGCACAGGCCAAAGCACAGGAAATGTTAGCTGAACTGCCATTGCACGAAGTTAGGCAGGCACGGGGGATGACTCAAAAAGTGCTGGCTGATGTGTTACAGGTAAAGCAGCCTGCCGTTGCCAAGCTGGAAAAACGAACCGATATGTACATTTCCACCTTGCGAAGCCACATTCAGGCCATGGGTGGTGAACTGGACATCATTGCCCGCTTTCCGGATGGTTCAAATGTTAAAATCGACAACTTTTCGGAACTTGAGAACGATGTCCAAAAGGACGACAAATCGAGACGGGCAAATACGTCAACTGCGACATGATTTATTTTTTGAAGAAATCAGCTGGAAATGATCTCATCCAGACTCTGGCCACAAGAACGTTTGGTCTTTTGCCGAATACGTTCCCACAGGCTTGCCATGCTCTTCTTGCGAACGTATCGCTTGCCGGCTTCAAAACGGTATCCCAATCGTCCGCGTAGCGGACCATTGTGTATCCAGCCCCATTAATCAGCATATCCAGTTCGTGCAGGTAGAGGTTGGACAACAGCGGACTTATCACAGCTCCCTGTGGAGTTCCGGAGGTAGGTGTCCAGGATTTCATGACTTCCATAATGCTGATCCTGTCCACTCCTGCCGAGCCCCTGTTTGCAGCAATCTGCTCCCAGGCTGCTGTCAGAGTACGTACAGAACTGATCTTATCGATCAAACTGAACCATTTACCTCCTTTGACCTCGTTCTCCAGAGCCACCAACATACGATCAGTCCAAACAGATGGTACCACCCAAGCCCACTTCTCCGGCAACTCGGGCTTCTTCCCTTGTTTAGCATTGTGCACTGACGGGACTGCCTTAGACACCATCTGTTACTCCTTCACATATCAACCTTCCTGCCTCCCTTCCCTGTACGCAGTTTTGCTAGCTGTGCTTCTCGTCTGGCATAGCTCCCGCCCTGGGATCACTTGTTCCTTCGCTCCCATCCCCGGTCAAGTGTCCCACCGAGTAGGGCCTGAAGGAATATAATGTGTGAGCTGCAGCGCAAGCGAACTCGATTCGGCCTCGTGACGCAATTGAGAGTGGCTAGCCTTCCGAAGGTGGTGAAGCCTAGAACCGACGACGA
>JAWLEI010000158.1:0-4614 GCA_041686195.1 Desulfovermiculus sp. | reverse complement strand
AGCTCATTTCTTCTGGAACACCGACTTCTGGTACTCCCGGTTCAGCTGGGCGATGAACTTCAGATTGATCTTTTTGGGGCAGACCTCCTCGCACTCATAGTGGTTGGAGCAGTTTCCGAAACCGCAGTCGGACATGGCCCCGGTCATGTCCTGCACCCTTTGGGCAGCCTCCACTTTACCCTGGGGCAGGGTAGCCAGATGTGAGACCTTGCCTCCGACAAAGAGCATGGCCGACCCGTTGGGACAGGCGGCCACGCAGGCCCCGCATCCAATGCATTCGGCCGCGTCCATAGCAGCATCCCCATCCCGCTTGGGCACCAGGACCGTATTTGCATCCGGAGCCCGTCCGGTGCTGACCGACACATAACCGCCGGCCTCGATAATCCGGTCCAGGGCGCTGCGGTCCACAACCAGATCCTTGACCGGCGGAAAGGCCTTGGCCCTCCAGGGCTCGATATACACCACCTCTCCATCATGGAAGTGGCGCATGTGCAACTGGCAGGTGGTGCTTCGTTCCCCTGGTCCATGCGCTATGCCATTGATGACCAGACCACAGGTGCCGCAGATTCCTTCCCGGCAGTCGTGATCAAAGGCAATAGGTTCTCTTCCTTCCCGGATGAGCTTTTCATTCACCTCGTCGAGCATCTCCAGAAAGGACATATCCGGACTCACATCCGTGGCCTCAATGCGCTCCATTTTGCCCTTGTCCCCAGGGCCGCTTTGCCGCCATACATAGAGTGTGAGATTCATTACTTGTAGCTCCTTACGGCCAGTTCAACATTCTCAAAATGCAGGGGCTCTGTATGCAGCTGTGGTTTTTGGCCCACGCCTGTGAATTCCCAGGCCGCCACATAGGCAAAATTCTGGTCGTCGCGCCAGGCCTCATGATCCTCGGTCTGGTACTCGACCCGAAAATGTCCTCCGCAGGACTCATTGCGGTTTAAGGCATCGTGGGCCATGAGTTCCCCGAATTCAAGGAAATCGGCCACCCGCAAAGCCTTTTCCAGCTCCTGGTTCAAGTCAGCATCCTGGCCAGGGACCGCCACGTTCTTCCAGAACTCCTCCCGCAGGGAGGGGATGGTCTGCAGGGCCTGCTTGAGACTCTCTTCACTCCGGGCCATGCCGCACTTCTCCCACATGATGTTCCCCAACTCCCTATGGAACTCATTCACTGTCTTTGTGCCTTGAATGGACAGCAAAGTCCCAATCCTGTCCTGAACATCCCGGGTGGAAGCCTTGAAGGCCTCATGCTCGGTCCCTGTCTTACCCGGGGTGGTTTGGGCCAGGTAATTGGCAATGGTATAGGGCAAAACAAAGTATCCATCGGCCAGACCCTGCATCAATGCGCTGGCGCCCAATCGGTTCGCTCCGTGATCGGAAAAATTGGCCTCCCCGATAACAAACAGGCCGGGCAGGTTGCTCTCCAGATTATAATCCACCCACAGGCCGCCCATGGTATAGTGCGGTGCAGGATAGATGCGCATGGGCTGCTCGTAGGCATTTTCAGACGTGATCAGCTCGTACATTTCAAACAGGTTGCCATAGCGTTCTTCAATGGCCTGTCGGCCCAGGCGCTTGATGGCGTCGGCAAAATCCAGATAGACCCCATACCCTGTGGGCCCCACGCCCCGGCCTTCGTCGCAGACTTCTTTGGCTGCCCTGGAGGCGATATCCCGGGGAGCGAGATTACCGAAGCTGGGATACTTGCGTTCCAGATAATAGTCCCGGTCCGCTTCCGGGATTTCCTGGGGCGGGCGGGTATCGCCCCTGTCCTTGGGTACCCAGATCCGGCCGTCGTTGCGCAGGGATTCGGACATCAGGGTCAACTTGGATTGATGGGTCCCTGTGACCGGAATGCAGGTGGGATGAATCTGCGTATAACAGGGATTGGCAAAAAAAGCCCCCCGTTTGTGAGCTCGAAAGGCTGCAGTCACGTTGCAGCCCATGGCGTTGGTGGACAGGTAAAATACATTGGCATATCCGCCGGTGGCCAGGACCACGGCGTCTCCGGCATAAGAGTCGATCCGCCCGCTGACCAGATCCCGGACTGTGATGCCCTTGGCCTCGCCATCCACAACCACCAGATCAAGCATTTCGGTCTTGGGGTGAATGCGCACTGTCCCGGCCTTCACCTGGCGGGACAGGGCCTGATAGGCCCCAAGCAGGAGCTGCTGGCCGGTCTGGCCCCGGGCGTAAAAAGTCCTGGACACCTGGGCTCCGCCAAAGGAACGATTGATCAGGTATCCGCCGTAGTCTCGAGCAAAAGGCACTCCCTGGGCCACACACTGATCGATAATCTGCGAACTCACCGTAGCCAAACGATAGACATTGGCTTCCCGGGACCGGAAATCGCCGCCTTTGACCGTGTCGTAAAACAGGCGGAAGATGCTGTCCCCGTCGTTTGGATAGTTTTTGGGAGCATTGATTCCGCCCTGAGCCGCAATGGAATGGGCCCGCCGGGTACTGTCCTGATAGCAGAAGACCTCCACATTATAGCCCAGCTCGCCCAGACTGGCTGCAGCCGAAGCCCCGGCCAGTCCGCTGCCCACGACCAAGACCCTGTATTTGCGTTTATTGGCCGGGTTGACCAGCTTCATGGCCTGCCGATGGTTGTCCCACTTGTCCTTGAGCGGACCGCTTGGGCATTTGCCGTCAAGTATCACGATTGACCCCCTAGATATTCAAGAATCTGAAAATGATTGCCAGCGGCACGGCCAGAAAACCAAGCCCGATAATGATGGCTGCAACCTGGCCTCCTCGGGTTATGGCCGGAAAGGTCTTGTCGGTGTTCCAGCCCATAGTCTGAAACAGGCTTTGAATGCCGTGGCTTAAATGCATGAAAAGTGCGGCCAGGCCGATTATATAAATGATGGTCACCAAAAAGTTCTGCAGGCTGACCACCACCATGGTGTACACGTCATGTCGACCGGCACTGTCCACTAAATGGGATATCTCGGGATGGGTGAGCCGAAAGGTAAAATGGAACAAGTGATAGACAACAAAGACCAGGATGACCAGACCGGAGTAAATCATGGTCCGGGAAAAAATCGTGCTTCGCTGATAGGTTCTTTGAACATATTCCGTGGATCTGGATTGCCGATTCTCCAGGGTCAAAGTGATGCCAAAAGAGATATGGATCACGGCCAGGGCCAGCAGGATCAGTCTCTCCAGCCATAAAAGCGGACCCAGGGTACGAAGATGATGGGCATAGGAATTAAGACTGGACGGTCCGAAAAAGATGGTCGTATTGCCCAGCATATGGCCAATAATGAAAAGGAGGAGAAAAATGCCGCTGACCCCAACCAGAATCTTTCGGGCCAAGGTTTTTTCAGTCAAAAACATGCGCGTATACTCCTTGCAGAATAATGTGTCAGCACAGCCCCGGCACCAGGTTCGGCTCTGAGTGCGTCCTCTCCCCGACTGAGCATGGTCATGTACTCAACTCCATAACCACTGCCCGTATTTCAGCATTTCCCCCAAACGAGTCCATCATGGACTGCGCCAAAAGCCGAGTTCCTGGCCTGATCCAGACTTCCCATCTTATGGGGAAGAATTTATAAATAAGCAGAATAGAATACAATGCGGGAAAACTGTGGACGAAATACGTAGAATCTCTACGTACCAAAATGAAATGAATACCTTGCCCTGTTTACGGGGGCGGATCACAATGTTTGCCCTGGGAAAAGGTGTCCAGATCCAGGAGACAGGCTCGAAGGTTGCGGGCAGTGTTGGACAGCCCGAGCTTTTTCCGCATATTGTGACGGTGGGTATCTATCGTCCTTTTGGACAGCTTGAGCATGGAGGCAATCTCTTTGGTGCTCAGCCCTTGCTTAATAAGCTCAGCCATCTGCGACTCTGTAGAGGTGAATCCATAGTCTTGGGCCAGGCCCCTTTGAGCCGGAGAGAGAACCTGGTCAATACTGGCCCTGATCATGCCCATCCACGTGGCCTGCCTGCTGGTCAAGCCTTCAGCTTCCAATTGAGCAAGCAGGGGAAGAACAGACTGCTTGAGATTGGAGACCATGGTCTCCTGCAGGATACCCCTGCTTTCATCTTTTTGTTCCAACAAAACGCGCAAGGCAATATTGGCCTCTTCCAGCTTGGTATTGCTGGCCATAAGCTCAGAGGTACGTTCCTTGACCCTTTGTTCCAGGGCTTCGTTGGCCGCCTGCAACATGTGTTTGGCCTGTTGAAGCTGCAAATGTGCCTCAATCCTGGCCAGCACCTCTTCCCGCTGAAAGGGCTTGGTGATATAATCGACCCCGCCGGATTTGAAGGCCCGCACTTTTTCCGATGTTTCAGTCCGCACGCTGAGAAAAATAACTGGAATGGATGCATAATTCGGGTCCTGTTTGAGTCTGGAGCAGACTTCGAACCCATCCAGTCCGGGCATGGCTATGTCCAGCAAAATGAGCTGCGGCTGGCGCCGGTTCACAAAGGCCAGGGCTGCCTCTCCGTTTTCAGCCACAGCTGTTTTGTACTTGTTTTCCCGCAGCATGCTACCCAGCACCTGGAGATTGGTGGCATTGTCATCCACAATCAGGATCAAAGCCGGTGTATTGCTGTCACCAGACATCGGGCTTTCCTGGAAGGTTTGAAGGGTTACCCTTCTTG
>JAWLEI010000157.1:0-4721 GCA_041686195.1 Desulfovermiculus sp. | reverse complement strand
TCAAGCCAGGTCCGTATGCGGGACTTGCAGGTTTTGTCCAGGGATGCCTTGAGCTTGGCCGTATCCACAGGCAGGTGTTTCATTTCTTCATAATACTGTTTTCCGCCTGTATCGGCCAGAAGGGCATCCAGGTCTTCCTTGGAGTCAATGGGCTGTGGTTTGCAGAGCTGAAGTTCAGGCATAAGAATAACTCCACTTCAATTTTTTGGGCCAAAGCCCTCAAAAAATGTTTGCAAAATATCTACCAGCTGATTCCCCGGCCCTTCATGCCTCCCCGCTTGATGCCGAAGTCCATTCCGATTTGCGCCCTGGTCAGAAAGAAAAGCACAACGTGCGAGAGCTTGGTCAGGGGAATGGCGATGAGCAGAACTTCACCCACTATAATGTGTGCAAAGAGCCAAAACTCATATCCGGGAGCGTTTTGGACCGCCAAAAAGCCGGTTACAAACGGGGCCAGGGTCAAAAGGAGAAGAAAGATGTCGGAAGAGGTAGTCAAAACCCGTACCTCAGGCAAAGCCAGGCGGCGCAAAAGGATAATACTCCCGGCGATGATCACCGCTAAAGTGAGCACATCGGCTGCAAGCATAGGGATGGCGGGCCAGGCCAGGCCCAGTCTTTGGTACAAGATGACTGCATGGCCCTCTAAAAAGAGGGGTACGGCAATGAGACCGACATGAAAGGTGAAAAAGACTATGGTGAATAAAGGCCGTACTCTCCAATTCCTGGAACCAAAGGGAAGTATCCAGTGGCCTATGGACCGCAGGGCCCCTTTCAGGGCAAATTTTGGATACTGGGTATAGGCCACCCGGTCCAACTGCCAGTCCAAACCTTTGATGTAGAGAATGCTTCGAACCAGCAGGCCGACAAGGCAAAACCCTAAAGCCAGGACGAAGAGGGGCCCGGTCAACAGATCGTACATACAATCCTCCTCAGAGATGCTATTAATCATCATCCCGGCTGTTCAAAAAGGACCACAGACCACCTAAGGCCACCAGCATCACTCCCATCAGGACATAGGTCAGTCCTTTAGTAAAGGACATGAAGTCGTGAAAGGTAGAAAAATATTCCATTGCCTTACTCCTCTGAGTATTCCGGATGTTCGTACAGGACCGGCATTCTGGTAACAACAAAGGTATAGGCCAAAATACCGAGGGTAACCAGAAAAATGGAGATCACGAACTCCATCCAGCTGGGGAAATACCGCTCGCTTAAGGGCAGATGCCAATTAAAGGCGACCAGGGATACGTTGAACCGATTGAGGACAATGCCCAGGACTCCGAGTACGGCAGTCCATCGAATGAGGCGGACATTCTTTTCCCGGGCTCCCAGGGCGAACAAAAAGCAGGGCAGGGCCACAAAGCCGCCCATTTCGAGTATATACCAGGCCCCGTACCCACTGTTCAAATAGGTCCAGTCATTGCCTACAGCCAAGCCGACCAGCTGAATGAAGAAGTATCCAGCCAGGATAAAGGAAGCGGCCTTGGCAAATCCGATGGCCAGATCGTCCTTGTTCCTGATGTGCTCGTCATCCATCTTATGCCGTAAAAACCGGTAGGAGAGAGCTCCCTCGAAGATGACCATAGACAGGCCGGCTACGATGCTGGAGACAAAAAAGCTCAAGGGAAGGTAGGAAGAATACCAGAGGGGATGCATCTTGGAAGGGGCGATGAGATACAGCCCGCCCAGTGAAGATTGATGCAGGGTAGATAAGATGACCCCAAACACGGTTAAGACCAGGGTCATCTTGACTACGATATTGCGCACCCGGCTCTTTCCGAGCCATTCAAGTCCGGCCGGAGAGATCTCCAGGAAAAGGACTGTAAGGTACAGAGCCACACACAGGCCAACCTCAAAGAGAAAGGAGGTCGGTCCGGGCTGAACAATAAAAGGGTAGGGCAGTCTCCAGGGGATACCCACGTCATAGGTCAGGGCCAAGACCACCAGGGCATAGCCTAAAAACCCGGTGAGAACAGCCGGCCGGACTGCGAAGTGATACTTCTTTAAGCCAAAGATATATACTGCAGCCGAGGTCACAAAGCCTCCAGCCGCCAGGGCCACTCCGCAGAGAAGGTCGAAGCTGATCCACAGACCCCACGGGGTGTTGTGGTCCAGGTTGGTCACAGCACCCAATCCTTGAGTGAATCGGAGGAAAGTGACCACCAGCCCGAGGAGCAAAATACCTCCAATCAGCAGATGCAATGGAGTGAATTGAAAGCGCTTTCCTGCAGCCTTGGTTTCCTGGGACATCTAGGAGTCCTCCTTCTTTTGCTCGCTGGCAGCTTGGTCCAAAGCCTTTTTTACTTCTTTGTCTATGGCATCCTGTTTTTCCTTTTCCGCTCTTTCTCTGAACTTTTTGAGTTCAGCCCGATGTTCCTCTTTGGTCTGTTCCACAGCCGAGGCTACAGCATCTTTTTTCTCTTGCGCGGCCAGGATATCCTTGCGTTTGCTCAAGGCGTACACTCCTCCGAGCAGCAAAGGCCACAGGGCGGTGACCATAGGTACGGTTTCCAGAGCTCCTGATGTCAGCTTTGGGGCTGCGGTGCTTCCCAGGTCCTGGCGCAGACCGAGTTCCTGAAAAGGAACACCGGAGATATACAACCAGTTGGTGCCTCCCATTTCATGTTCCCCGTATATATGATCGATGTACCGCTCCGGATATTGTCTGATACGTTCTCTGGCAATGCGCAGCACGTCTTTTCTGAGTCCAAAGGTCAAAGCTTCTTTGGGGCAGGCCTGGACGCACCCAGGGAGCTTGCCCTCTGAAATCCGAGGATAACACATGGTACATTTCATGATGCGGGGCAGGTAGGCCTGATCATATGTGTAGGCCGGGACCTCAAAGGGGCAGGCGATCATGCAGTAGCGGCATCCGACACACACCGAGGGGTCATAGACAACTGCTCCGGTCCTGGTTTTGGTATAAGCAGCCACAAAGCAGGAGGAGGCACAGGCCGGTTCCAGGCAATGATTGCATTGGGTCTTGATATATACCGGGTGGTCAGACCCCCGGGGAGTGTATTTGTTGACCACTGTATAGGCTTTATCATCGGGTCTGCGTTTGGTATTTAAAACCGAGAGATCGTTAAAGGGTTTCTCCGGCTTAGGGAGGTCATTCACTTCCTGGCACCCCTGTTCGCATTGCCGGCATCCAATGCAGCGGGTGGCATCAAAGACAATGCCCCTTTGCTCTGGATATCCGGCAAAGTCATCTTGGAATCCGGCCGAAGCCCGGCCAGGCCAGGCCGTGGTCCCAATGGAGGCCAGGCCGAGAAAACCCAGAAATTTTCGTCTGTGCATATTCCAACTCCTCGCCTTTACTTGATGTCGCTGATGATTCGCTCTCTTTTTTGTTCGTGGCATGAAGAGCAATCCGTATTGGCCGGTTCGGTGATATTCATCTGGTCATGGCAGTCCATACACATTTGGTGGTATGCCGCCTTCAGTCCCGGGCGGACCGGTGTTTTTTCCGAAAAGGGCTGGTCATGGCAACTGCCGCAGCTCGGGGGGGTCTGGCTGGGCGGGGATTGATGATGACATCCCTGACACAGAGTCAGTTCATGTTGATGAAAGGTATCGGCCAGGCCATTTGAGGCAATTTCCTCCTGGAGTTTGGCCGCAATCCGGGCGTGGGGCAAGGTCACCGGACCGTATTGATCAGAGAGCTTGTCGATCATCACTTCTTGGGGCATGGCTTTGATCACCTCTTGTACCGAGTCCTGACCGGTCTCCCGGGATATCTTCTCCGTCAGCCGAACCATGTCTTTCGGCGAGATGTGCACAGGTAAGGAGATGGACTCCTGGTCATCAGAATGGAGATTTAAGGTCAATTCATCCGGGATGTTTTCCAATGAAGGCCTGGGAGCTTCTCCCCTGGTCCGGACCAACTCCTTGGCCCGGCGGGCTTGATCCTGAAGGGGCATGTCCAGAAGTTCCTTGTATTCCGGACCCCTGGGGTCATGGCAGACGAGGCAGTTGTCTTCCTGGCCGGCAGCAGCCTTTTTCTGGAAAGTGTGGCAGCCGGCACATTGGGGCTGGTCTTGGGTCTTTTGCCAGTGGCAGCCCACGCAGCTCAGTTTCGAGTCTGGACTGTGCATGGCCTGGTCCAGAGAGATCATACCCCCTTGTTCTGAACCCTGCCGCCCGTGGCACTGGCTGCAGGGCTTAAGGCTTGACTCGTGGTGGCAGGCCCGACAGGTGTCTGTGGCCTGTTCATGGGCCTTGTGATCAAAGGGAACCGGCTGCATTGAGGCCTTCTGAACGGAGTTGCCGGAGGTCATGGCCTCAATATCAGCAGGCGAGGGACTGATGAAAGCGGCATCAGGTTGACCCCGGGTCAAGCGGGGGGGAGTTCTCTGCGTGGTTTGGGCAGGTTCGAGGTCTTGGCCGTGGCAGCCTTGACAGGACACAGGGGCCTGTAAGGCATCACCTCGATCAGAAGCATTGGCCTGGATATGGCAGTTCAGGCAGGACAAGTGTGCGGACTGGCTCCAGGATGGAGGGGTTTCAGTGGCCAGGTACGCAGAAGAAACCTCGGGCTGAAACAAGTTCTCATCTGGTGCCTGGACCAGAGAGGAAAGGGCTGTTCTTTCTTCCTGTTCCTGGTGACAGGCCCGGCAGCCCAGTGCACCCCCTATTACAGGCACGAGCTCTTTGCTTTGGGGGTCATAACTGTGATGGCATGTACCACAGTTCCCGTATTCAGACTCTATATGTTTGGCATG
>JAWLEI010000156.1:0-4737 GCA_041686195.1 Desulfovermiculus sp. | reverse complement strand
GCTCACTACCAGATATTCGTCTTCCTGGTCCATATTCCGCAAGGTCTCGCCTGAGATATACCCGTGCTGCTGCATGGCCAGGGTTCTCATCTTCCGAAACAGGGGAATCATCTCCCTGGCCTTGTCACTGGGGACTCTGCGCTTGATAAATGCTTTGACCATAACTCCTCCTTTGCAATTCTCTGTTCAGATTTGATGCATCAAATCTGAAATATTTTTTGCCCCTGAGCGGGCAAAAAGGGAAACCTTAAACCCACAAGACTATACATCTTCCAGAATAATCCGGCAATCAGCTACGGTTGCCCCTTTGCCCTGAGCATGGACCATAAGCGGATTGATGTCCATCTCCTGAATCTGGGGGTGATTCTGGGCCATATTCGACAGACTGACCAGAAGCTTCTCGATCGTTTCAATATCCGCTTTGTCCCGCCCCCGAAATCCGGTCAGCATTTCATGGGCCTTGATCCCGCGGACCATCCGATTGGCTTGGTTGCGCCCTACCGGGGCTAAACGAAAGGCCACATCCTTGAATACCTCGACAAAAATACCGCCCAGCCCGAACATGAGCAGGGGCCCAAAAATCGGATATCGATTTAAACCTAAAATGACTTCCTGGCCTGCAGGGGCCATCTTTTGCACCAACACCCCTTCCAGCTGGGCCTCTGGATCGTACCTGCGGGCGCTGGCCATAATGGTTTCAAAGCCCTGTTCTGCTTCTTCTCTGCCTTCAATGCCCACAATCACTCCGCCGGCATCTGACTTGTGCAGTATCTGAGGGGAAACAATCTTCATGACCACAGGAAATCCCATCTCCTCGGCCACTTGCCCGGCCTCCGCAGAGCTTGTGGCCAGTTCAGTAGGCAAGACTTCAAAACCATAGCACTTAAGGAGCCGGGTGCCGTCCAGCTCTCCCAGGCTGGTTTTGCCCTGGTCCAGGCACTCCCGAATGATCCGCTCAGCTTCCCCTTTATCACTGGTCAGGGAAAACTCGGCCAGGTGCTGACGGTTGATCCACTTGGAATACCGATACAAAACCCCAAAGGCCTTGGCCGCATTCTCCGGAAACCGGAAAACCGGATACCCGTGTTCCTGCAAGTATTGCACCCCTTTGGATACGTCCACCACCCCCATAAAACAGCAGATGACCGGTTTCGGCGATTCCCTGGCCACCTTGACCACCGCCTCGGCCGTGGCCAGGGCATTGGTCATCGACTGCGGAGTCAAAATAACCACCGCTCCGTCCACTCCTTCGTCCCGGATAACCGCCTGCAGGGCGTGCTGGTAGCGTTCCTGAGCCGCGTCGCCTATGATGTCTACCGGATTGTTCAGGTTGGCCGTGCTGGGCAGATGACTGGCCAGGGTCTCCATCGTATCATCGCTGAACTCAGCCAGCTTGAGCCCGGAAGAGATGGTCATATCTGTGGCCACAATCCCGGGACCACCGGCATTGGTCACAATGGCCACCCGGTTTCCGGCGGGCAGCTTGCGGGTAACCTTTCCCAGTCTGCTCTGCTGCTTGTAGGTGAACACCCCGGCGAAATCAAAGAGATCGTTGATGGAGTCCACCCGGATAATGCCGCTTTGTTCAAATATCGCGTCGTATACAGCCTCGGAGCCGGCCAGGGAGCCGGTATGGGAAGAGGCGGCCCTGGCTCCGGCTACTGTCCTCCCGGATTTGATGGCCAGGATCGGGGTCCGCCTGGGACCGGAAGTAATCTCCTTCACCTTTTCGATGAATTCCGGTCCACGGCGGAGCTCTTCAATATACATCAAAATAACGTCCGTGTCCGGGTCCAGATGCAGATATTCCAAAATATCCAATTCATCCACATCCGCCTTGTTGCCGATGGAAATGAACTTGGAAAACCCGAATTGCCTGTCTGCAGCTACGTCCAGGACCGAGGTGCACAAGGCCCCGCTTTGGGAAATAAAGGAAATATTTCCCGCCTCAGGCATGCGGGTGGAAAAGCTGGCGTTCAGGCTGGCCGAAGGCACCGGATTGATGACCCCCAGACAGTTTGGCCCGATGAGCCGCACCCCGGCCTCCCGGCACATATCAACTATGCGATCCTCGATCTCCCGGCCTTCACCTCCGACTTCCCGGAACCCGGCCGAGACAATGACAAGGCCCTTGACCCCTTTTTCGATGGCCTGGCCCACAGCCTCCAGAGCGAACTTGGGGGGCAGAATAATCATGGCCATATCCACCTGGCCCGGGATTTCCAGCACAGAGGAATAGGCCTTGACGCTGAGCACGGACTTGGCCCCGGGATTTACCGGATACAAGACACCGGTATACTCGCCCCGGAGAATATTCTTGAAAATATCGTGCCCCACCTTGCCCGGGGTGGATGAGGCTCCGATAACAGCCAGGGACTCAGGGGAAAAAATGGAATCGAGTTCGTGCATGGATTGATACTCCTAAAATCAGATTGCAGGGCCGCCTGAGGCGGCCCTGCAATCTGATTTTATTGTTTCTTTTTGATAATTCTTCAGGTTGATCCAGACAAAACCTGGCGTGCAGACAGTAGGGGCGAATAATCATTCGCCCTCTTGTACCTGGGCAAACACCTGGTTAGATAACCGAATGTTTCTGAAATCTCGTTTCATACGAGCAAGTCCGCTGTTTCGGCCTCACCGAGATAGAGGTTCAAGACTATAGGAATACAAAACGATTCTCAAGCCCGAGGCTCGTATGATACGAAACATTAAATTACCTGACTATTCCATTCTTGCGTGCCGGGATAATGAGAGAATGGCCGGATCCATAAGAGAAAAACGTTCACGCCAAGGCGTGAGAGGATCCTGGGAACGAAGAGAAGAAGAAGGCCTGCCCTTGGGGTCAAGGGCGGACTACTGGTGGCTCTGACTTTTCCGGGCTGGCCCTCTCCGAGGCCCAGCCTCCTTGATCAACGGACTCACGGCCCTCGGAGAGGACCGGGCTACTTAGGACCAGCCCTCTTCATACCCATCTTCATACTTAATGAAACTGGCGGCCACAGCCGGAGGCAAAGCTGACATGGGATTTGCCTTCCTGCTTTGACAGTGATATCTTGAGAGTTAAAAGTTAAAAGTTAAAAGTTAAACGTAAAGACAAAGAAATCGAGATGTTAAATCCATTATCACTACGGGCATTCAACGCAATGCAGATGGTCCATAAAAACAATATATTATCAGTAAACTTTCGGCTGGCTAGGTGATATGCAGTAAGCTTGAAACGTAATTGATGACAACCCGCGGATGTTAAGGAGAGCAGGCGACCATGGTCGAGGAAAATCAGGAAAAAAGCTTTGCCCAGCTCCTTGAGGACAGTGAGTTCTCTGTAGGCCAGGAGCTCAAGGTGGGAGACAGGATTCAAGGCCGGATTATCAGCGTGGGCAAGGATCAGGCCTATGTGGATACCGGGACCAAGACCGATGGAGTGATCGACAAGCAGGAGCTCAAGGACGAAGAGGGCACATTCCCCTACCAGGAGGGGGATCAGGTGGAGCTGTTCGTCATCTCCCGCAAACACAATGAGATCAAGCTCGGACGGTCAATGGGCTCTGCTGACGGTGGTCTGGAGCAGCTGGAGCAGGCCTGGCACGGCCAGATCCCGGTCCAGGGCAAAGTGCAGCAGACCTGCAAAGGCGGATTTCGAGTCCGGATCATGGGCAAAACCGCCTTTTGTCCCTTAAGCCAAATCGATCTCCGTCCGGTTCAGGATCCGGAATCGATGGTCGGTGAGACCCTTGATTTCCTGATTTCCCGGGTTGAGGACCGGGGCCGAAACATCGTGGTCTCCAGACGGGTATTGCAGGAGAAGGAGCGGGAGGAATCTTTGCAAAACCTGCGGGATACGGTGAAGGCGGGAGACATCCTGTCCGGCACCGTCACCAGGCTGGCCCCGTTCGGGGCCTTTGTCCAGATCGCCCCCGGCCTGGAAGGCTTGGTCCATATTTCTGAAATGGCCTGGTCCAGAAATATGTCCCCGGAGGAGGTTGTCAGCCCAGGGGACCAGATCCAGGTCAAGCTCTTGAGCATAGAAGAACAGGACAAAGGCCAGCCCCGCCTGCAACTGTCCATGAAACAAACGCAAACCGACCCTTGGGAAGACGTGGCTCCCACTTTCCAGTCCGGTACAGTGATCACCGGCCAAGTGACCAGAACCGCTCCTTTTGGGGTCTTTGTGGAGATTGCACCAGGCATCGAAGGCCTGGTGCACATCAGCGAGATGAGCTATCTCAAGCGGGTGCACAAGCCGGAAGATGAAGTGGCTCCCGGGCAAAACATTTCAGTCATGATCAAGGACATCGACCTGAAGGCCAGACGGATTTCCTTGAGCATGCGGGATGCAGAGGGCGACCCCTGGGAGGGAATCACTGAACGCTTCAAACCTGGCCAGGTGGTGCCAGGGACTGTAGACAAGCGCGAGGACTTTGGCTTGTTTATCCGCCTGGAACCCGGAGTAGTCGGCCTGCTGCCCAAATCAAAGCTCACCCAGGAGGCAGGAGTCGCTCCAGAGGTCAATTGGGACAAGCTCAAACCCGGAGACGCGGTTTCCGTGCACATTGAATCCATTGATGCGGACAATCGGCGCATGACCCTGGCCCCGGCCGATGCAGGCCGGACTGAAGACTGGAAATCCTATGCCCCCCAGGATGAGAACGAAAACCTGGGCACCCTGGGCCGAAAGCTGCAACAGGCCATGCGCAAAAAAAGCTGAAAGTTGAAAGCTCCAAGCTCAAAGCTGAAAGC
>JAWLEI010000155.1:0-4760 GCA_041686195.1 Desulfovermiculus sp. | reverse complement strand
CCGCCCGGAGCATGATTGCCCTTTTAAAGTACGGAAGCGGATTTCCCTTCCACCGTTTGCAAAAGCTCCAGGAAAGTCTGGGCATACCCCTGTGTTACCGCCGGCTTAGATCGGACCCACTTATGCCGGTTTTAATCGAGACCCATATTTGAATGGGTTGATTTGTCGACATTTTTTCTTGCTTTAATCACGTCTTTTTTCAGTTCAATCCTTTTCATTTGATTCTTTGCAACAGATTGAGGATTTCAGGCGATTTTGTATGCAATAGCGCTCTGAGATCCTGTTTTGTTGCACTATCATCAAAGATACAGGAGTAAAGATCACCCAGAAGATTGGCTCCTGGTTTTTCACTGCAGGCGACGGATTTTGAGGAGGTCGAGGCAAGAAAGCTCAGGTTTGAACTCGAACGATTCCACAAACCTGAGCTTTTTGGTAGGTAGGATTATGTCAAGTCGGATGGTGGTTTTGGGGAGTGAGGACCCTCTGTGCGATAACTGCGAGCCTCTCGGATGTTCAGGATTTCAGCGTGATGAAACAGACGATCCACTACCGCATTGATGACTGAGGGGTTGCCCAGGGCTGTCCCCCATTCTTCCAGGCTGATATTGGTGGTCACGATCAAAGAGACTCTATCCTGGCAGGTGCTGACCAAGTCGAGCAGGAGGCTGGGGTGCTCCTCTTTGCTACGGATATAGCTCACGTGATCCAGGATTAAGAGATCCAATTTGGAGAATTCGAGCAAGAGTTCATCTGTGGAATCATCTGCCAGGCTGGCATAGAGTTGATTCAAGATCTCCTGCAGTCTGTAAAATTGGACCTTGAACCCGGCTTCACAGGCCTTGAGCCCGATGGCGGTCGCAATATGTGTCTTTCCGGCCCCTGGCCTGGCGAGGATCAAGAGGGGGTGCTTTTTGCGCACAAAGCCAAGTTCTTTAAGATCTTTGAGCTGTTCCACGTTCAGACCGGGTTGAAAGCCCCAGTCAAAGGTCTCAAAGCTCATGTTTTTGGGGAAGACGGCTTTTTTGATTCGACGTTCCACGGAGCGTTTGTGTCGTGCCGCAAGCTGGACAGCCAGTATTTCATGCAAGAATTCAAGATGCCCGGATCTATTGTGCGAAGCCTTTTTCAGGGCTGAATCCAAGGCCTTGACCATATCCTTGAGGCGAAGGGTTCGCAGATCCTGTTTGACCTGGTCAAGGAGCAATTTATCCATTGTGGTCCTCCTCAAAGTTTTGGATCAGTTTGTCGTAATAGTTCAAGTTGTGTTGTTCCACAGCCTGAGCTTTGAGCCACTGCCGTATATTCTCGGGTGCGATGCTTTGCTTTTGCTGGGGTCTGAGCTTTTTGCCCTGGAGAATCCTGAAGATGGCATCAGCGCTGTAAGCCCCGTACCTGGTGGCATAACTGAGAGCCCCGGCCACCACCTCCTGGCCGTAGCGGTCTACGTAGTGTAAGATTCGTTGCAGGTGATATCCGGCCGCCGACTTTTTTTCTCGTTGCAGGCCCTGGTAATAGTCATGGGCCGCCTGGCCGAGGCGCAAAAAGGCCTTTTCCAAGAGCTGTTTTTGCCCGGACATTTTTCTGTATTGCTGCTCGTGTTCAGGCAATATCTGCCGCTGATCCCGTCCTTGGACATAGGTATGCCTGCAGTGCAGCTGATTATGAAGCCAGATCTCCAGATGGTCTTTGTACAGGCGCAGGGTGACCCACTCTCCGATCAAGCTGGGGTCGACACTATAGCGATTGGTATCCAGCCCTATGCAAAAATCAGGATGCACAAGGCGGGTCAGTTTCTTGTAAACCTGAGCAGACACATTGGACGGCAGGGATTTGAGGAAAGACCTTTCCCGGGCGAGGCGATCCAGAGGCCGCTCTTTCAAGGTGCCGTGGATACGGACATTGGCTCTGTTGGCTCGCCAGAGACCTGCTTTGTTGTTCAAATCTTCCAAGTCCTGAAACTCCCTGCCCTTGAGGAAATTGGTTTCAATGTAGTAAAAGGGACGCTCCACCACTCCGTGCCTCTCTTTGTTGCCTGGTTGCAAGATGACCACCTCGAAGCCGTACTCTTTTGCAAATCGTTGAAAGACCGGATTGATCCAGACTCGTCCCGGTCCCACATGCCTGCCGACTGTGGTCATATTATCGTAAGTCATGATGGCCGGGACCCCGTTTAGCTCCTGGAAGGCTTGTTCGTGCAGAGCGATGACGCACTCAATGGTCTCTTGGAAGAAATGATGCATATAGAGCCAGCGGCTGAAGCATAAAACAATGGACCCGGTGTGCACGGTTTGTTGTCTTCCTCCCAGAATAACCCGATGCGGACTCCAGTCCATCTGGCCTTCATGGCCCGGTGGGTGATCAATGGGAGGCCTGGGTTGCTTCTTTGGTTTTGGCCTGACCTTGCGCAGATGCTCTTTGAGAATGGAATAGCCGCCCTGGTAGCCTAACTCTTGGATCTCTTCCAGGATGCGCACCCCTGAGAGCTCTTTTTCCCGAACCAGAAACTCGATTTTGCTTTGAAAGGGGTCCAACTTGCTGCCTCGCTTTGAAGCCTGTCTTGCACCGGAGTGCTTGTCTCCACGAAGTTCCCGGCGAACGGCGTTACGGCTGATGCCGGTCTCTTTGGCTGTTGCCCGGATAGAGCCTGTTTTGTGAAAGGCCTCTCGCAAAACCTGTCGCTTTTCTTGACTGAGTCGGCTCATGATTCCTCCTTGAGGTTTTTTTCTAAGATCTCCAGATTGGCTTTGACCTGATTCAAAGCCGTTTGCAGCTGCTGGTTTTTGTTCACTTGTTTTTCCAAGACCAGGATCATCTTCCAGATGCTTTTGAGGATATTGCATTTTTTCTGCTGTGTTTGATACAGATTCAGGGCCTCTCGGGGAGAGGCCAGGAGGAATTTTTTAACGTCGGGTTCAGGAGCTTTGGCCCAGAACTGAATCAATGTCCGGATTTCTCCTACAGACAAGCTGTGGTTTTGAATCATTGCAGAGAAGTCCACCTGGTTGCAGGTGGGCAACCGGGCCAGGTGTAAACCAGACCCTGGGGGGAGGAGTTCAAGCTGGATATCCTGGATGATTTCCGGGGCCAGGGACTTGATGAAGAGCAGACGCCTGCTGACCCAACTTTTATGCTTGTGCAACAGGGAGGCAACGTCGACTTGTCTGAGCCCGTCTTTTTCCACCAACTCCTGGACCAGGACCGCTTCCTGGATCAGGCTGGCCTGTTTTTTTCTGTTTAACAACAAGGTCATGGCCTTGGCCTGCACTTTATCGACCTCAATGGCCATGACACTCAATTGCTTGAACCCGAGCCTTTGCGCTGCCTCATGGCGGGTAAAGCCATCCACCAGGATCTTCTCGCTGACAATGATCGGGGTGAGTTGTCCCTGTTTGGCAAGGGCCGTCATCATCTGTTTAATAGCGTGGGCCTTGGGTCTGCGCAAGGGCAAAAACCGTAAATCCAGCTGTTTGAGATCCATAGAGACAATCTTCATCGTGGACCCAACTCTTTTTGAAAGACTTGCCTGATCGTGGCCGGGTCCTTTCTGCGCCGGTCCTCTTCCCTGGTCAGAGGGGAAGGTTCCTTTCTGAGCGGATGCTCTGGCAAGGAGAGGACTTGGAACAAAAACCCGTCAAAGGCAATGAGGTCCTTGGCGATGAGTGCGTCCCTGGCCAGGATGTATTCATCCAGTGTGAGCCGAAGCAGGGTGCAGATTTTATCATAGCTGTAATAGGAAAGCCCCCGCCGGTCGGCTACCAGGATGAGAAAGAGATAGAGCAAAAGCTCGTGTTGGGTTGATTCCTGCCAGAATCCGTCGCGTAGAAAGCGGTGCTGGATAAAGGCAAAACTGCCCTGAATGCTCCGGAGCCGATCCGGAACAAGCACTTTTTTTTCAATCATGTTGCCCTCCTTGGAGTTGTGAGTTTCACAGATTGACTCGATGCTCCCTTGGTCCATGCCTGCGGCCATATCCCCGGTCCGGAAAACGACTGACGATGTCTCCGACAGTCCCGCAGAAGTGACAACGAGGCGGATGACTCATGTCTGCAGGAATCCGGGGAGAGGAAGTATCAGGCAAGGTAGCACAGGGAGATAAGGGTGTTGAAGATTGATCATCCACGCTTTTTAAAGTTTTTCGTATTCGGCGTTGTTGTTCAGCCAAGCGATGGTTTTCTTTTCCCTTTTCGGTTTGCCGGTAACGCTTCTGGGCCTTTCGACGGGCTTGTCTGCGAGCGGTTATTCGACAAGAGTCGGAGCAATAGGCCTGCCCTCGCCAGCAGCACTGGCAGACATCAAAAATTTGCCCACAGTGACGACAAGGGATGCGTATGAGCAGGGTGATAGGCATGACCTCCGAGTTTGCAATCAGTCGGAAGCCATGGTAGGTATGAGGTCTGGTTAATGGGGCTTCCGACTGATCACGGTTGACCCAGGAAAGGCCCGGAGCTGGTATCTCCGGGCCTTTCTCTTTAGAATGGGCTCCTGGAAGGTATATAAAATAAAGGCAGGGAAGGACAAGAACCAGATTGAAAGCAAAAAAGGAAGGAAATGCAATGTGATTGGAAAACAGGGGAAGAAAATAGAGAGGAGGGTCTCTTCACCGCCAGAGAGGGTCCACTAGAAAACATCTCACATGGGTCCGGTGATCATCGGCTTTGACAAGCGGGCAGAAAAAATCCTGCAGGAGCTGTTTCCTGCCCAGCCTATAAAGGATGCTGTAGATACTTCGAAAGGGAGTCAAGGCGACAATGGACAAAAAC
>JAWLEI010000154.1:0-4868 GCA_041686195.1 Desulfovermiculus sp. | reverse complement strand
CAGCCGGACAGCCTTGGACGGATACCCGCTTGGCGAGCAGGAAAAAAGCCTTCTTTTAGCCACTATCAAACAGCTCTCAAGCGTCTACTTCTGCGAAGTTTTGGGTTTTTGTCTTATGGGCAACCATTTCCACCTCCTGGTCACCATGCGGCCGGAGGACGAGGTCTCGGATGATGAGGTCAAAACCGAGAGTTTGTCTACGCCCGGGGCGGTGTGGATACTGGCCCAGTTAAATCCTGCTTGCTGCAGGGCCGCTCTGCGGCATTTGACCGGGCAAGCAAGGGCAAAATCTTAGAAGCCGTGTCCCTGCCGGAGAGCGTGGAGCGCTTCATCCAGCGTACCCGGTTCTTTACTGATTCCGGAATCATCGGCTCAAGAGAGTTCGTCCGCCAGGGCTTCGAGCTCTTCCGGGATATCATCCAGCCCAAGAGGGAACGAAAGCCGCAGAGAATCCAGGGTCTGGAGCAGATCTATTCCATGAAACGGTTGGGATAAGGACATAGATTGAAAGGAGAAACACTTTGGTGTCATCATGGCATCTTTTCGTTCTTGCCAAGCATAGCTCAATGGATTACTAATTTGTATGGAATTTGAGTGGGACCAAAATAAGAGTGAAAAGTGCTTCACAGAACGAGGCTTTGATTTTGCATATGTAATACGAGTGTTTTTTGACCCAAATCGCCTTGTCCAGAGAGACAAACGTTACGATTATGGCGAAAAACGCTATCAGCTCATAGGCAAAATCGACGAAAGGTTTTTTGTCGTTATCTACACCCTACGAAAACGCTCTCTTCGCATAATATCAGCTCGTAAAGCAAATACACGGGAGGTCAGATACTATCATGAAAATACAGCATATGACTATTGACCCCAGCAATCAGTCTCTTTCTAATCTTGGGCGCATAGATCCAGATCGAGTCGACGCTACGACTGAGGAAGATATAAATCTGCAAAGTGCTGCTGATGAAGCTGAGGCACTGCAAGATGCTGCTAAGTTTGCTCGTAGGGTTCGTAAACGGCTTGGGCTTACTCAGGAAGAATTCTCTGTGCGAATTGGTGTTTCTGTCAACACAGTTAGGAACTGGGAGCAAGGGAAACGTCGCCCCACCGGAACAGCTCAAAGCCTGCTCAAGGTACTCGATAAATCGCCTGATACGTCTTTGGCTGCACTTGAATAACAGATGAATGAGGTCCTCTTCTGTAGTATCAAGATTTTTCCAGAGACTCATCAAGACATTAAATGAAGGAATCAGGGGACATTATGTTGCCAGTTATATTATGTAGCGAGAATGGAGCACTGGAGGTCTCTGATATCCCATCCAGTTGAACACCCAAAGGGTACCCGGTTCAACCGGATAAATTCCCCCGCCAAGATTTTTAACCAGTGCCCCGATTACCCCGTCCCGCTTAAATGTTTATCCCGTTAAACTTCCTTCTGTTTAACTTGGGATACTGCGTGCTTGCCCTTGCAGGGCAATCTGTACCCAGTTAAATATGGCGAAGCCGTAGACCGGGGGTCAGTTTAACTGGGCAGGCAGGATTAACCTCTTAACCGACCATATCCGAATTTCCTTTTACCTTGCCTTTCTTTTTGGTCATATACCTTCTCAAAGTTAATTTTCAGGGAGGTGGTATGACAAAAAAAGCGCTGCCGGCATTGCCGCTGATTATTTATTGCCTGCCCCCGCAATCCGGATCAAAAATACTGCTCTTCACCTGAGTGCTAAAAACCTGTTTTGATCCCAGAACAATCGGAAGAGGAATGTTCTGGTCCCGGTTGGGAAGGTCAAAGACTTGTCAGATGATGGCTGCACGTATACGATAAACGTATGTCTGTACCCACTCCACGAGTCCATGACCGATTTTTCAAGCAGATCTTCACTCGGCCGGAGAATGTTCGGGATTTTATTATCACTTATCTCCCGGCTGAGCTTGTTTGCCATCTGGATCTGGACAGTCTGGAAGTGGTCAGCGGGAGCTTCGTTGATGCAGATCTTTCGGAGTACTTCAGCGATGTGGTGGTCAAGACCAGACTGAGACAAGGCAATCCGGCTGATCTGTACTTTGTATTTGAGCACAAAAGCGGCCCGGAAAGGTATGCCCGGGTGCAGGTTTTGCAAAAAATTCCTCAAGGAGAACGACTTATGCCGACCATAGCTGATAAATTGCGTGAAGAAGGCATGCAGCAAGGCATGCAGCAAGGCATGCAGCAAGGTATGCAGCAAGGGATGCAGCAAGGAGAAATTCAGGGAAAGCGGATTATACTTCTCAAGCAGATGCAACGGAAGTTTTCCATGACCTCTGGAGAGGAGTCTTTAATAACATCGGTCCAGGACCA
Source organism: Desulfovermiculus sp. (assembly GCA_041686195.1). Classification (GTDB taxonomy): domain Bacteria; phylum Desulfobacterota; class Desulfovibrionia; order Desulfovibrionales; family Desulfothermaceae; genus Desulfovermiculus. The sequence goes on along the minus strand of JAWLEI010000154.1, from coordinate 2,530 downwards.
GGCAGTATTGGACCAGGCTTTGGAAGCTGTCTTGTTCGCCCAGGATAAGCTTGATGTCTTGAGCTTGTTGCAACAATCTTAAATGTGCTATTCATCCTTTACTTCGTCACAATCCGCAATGCACACCAAGAGAAAATGGGAAGCAAAGAATTTGGCTAAATTTGAAATCTTATAACGGCAAAGTCGAATCAACAAAATACTGCCGAGCACTTAAGCTTATCTACTACGAAGCCTGCCTTAGTCAAGCCGACGCTACCCCCCGAGAAAAGTAAGCGTCCATTTAGGTACACCTACCGCCAGCTTGGCATCCCCTGAGATTGAGCGATTTTCATGCGCCCCAGGGGCCGGTGATCCAGGACTGCGTCAGCCTTGGAGCCGGGGCAGTGATCCTGCCCGGTGTAAGCATTCTGAGGCTCAACCGCCCGCTCGCAGATTTACCCAGTTGAATACGGCTTTGCCGTAGACCGAAGGTCTATTCAACCGGGCGAGCTCAAGACGCGAAGACCGCCAAGGGTGGAACGCCAAGCCTTATTTTTCTTATGCCCTGGAAAAAGATCATTTTGCTGATTTTAGTTCTAGGTGTTCTGGGAGGGATAGCTTTTGTAGCTGGCCTTCCCATGCTGAAGGGCTATCTTGTCCAGGAAAAGCCGCTTGAAAATGCAGATGCTATTGTGGTCATGGCCGGGAACCGGGAAGAGCGGCTACCAGCTGCAGCCAGACTTTACCACGATGGAGTTGCCTCGACAGTATTGCTGGCCAATGACGGGGTTTTTGCCAGCTGGTCCAGAGAGTATCAGCGCAATCTGTATCTTGTGGAGTGGGCCAGGGAAGACCTGTTGGATATGGGAGTTCCCCGGGAAGATATCGTCCTGCTGGAGTTTACTGAATGCGGCAGCATCCACGACGCCCTGAACACCCGGGACTACGTTTTGCCTCGGGAGGGCATCAGCAGCCTGCTGGTGGTCACCTCGGACTATCATGCCCGCCGGACCCTGTGGAGCTTCAGACATGTTTTCAGGGAAGAGGATATCCGGATAGGAATCCATCCTGCCGGGCAAGAAAAAAACGGATCCAGCCAGAATCTTCGCACCCTGGCTTTGGAACTGTTCAAGTATGTGTACTACAGAGTCAGATACGGCCTGCCCATACAGCCTTAATTGCACAATTGAATATCATCGAAAAAGGCAGCTATGATGAATGTCTTGAAGGCCTCTTATGTCTGGATGCTGGCGATTTTAGCAGTGTTCCTTTTCCAGTCGAGTCATTTATCGGCAGATGATGCCCTGGTAGGGGTGATCAGGTCGATTAAGCCAAGTGTTGTGGCCATAGGGACCTACTCGATTAAGGATACCCCCAAGGGCCGGTTCTATGGGACAGGGTTTGTGGTTGGCAATGGAAAGTATGTGATCACTAACGACCACGTGTTGGCCAAAATTGAAGAAGAGGTGAAGACTTTTCATCTCCGGGTTTTTCATGAAAGATTTTCATTCTCTGGAGTCAAGGCCTCAATCTTGGCTCAGGACTCGACTCATGACCTGGCTTTGCTGCGGCTGGACGATGAGGAGCTGCCGCCACTGCCCCTGGCTGATTCCTCTGAGGTGAGCGAAGGTGAATCCATCGCCTTCACAGGCTATCCAATCGGATTTGTCCTGGGGCTAAACCCAACGACCCACACCGGCATTGTTTCGGCTATCTCGCCGATAATCCTGCCCAGTCCCAGCACCAAGGCCATCAAAAACAAGCATTTTGAATTCTTGCGCAACCCTTACAATGTGTTCCAAATTGACGCCAAGGCATATCCGGGCAACAGCGGCAGCCCGGTTTACTGGAGAGACAGAGGCATGGTCATCGGGGTGATCAACAAGGTCTTTGTTAAGGACAAGAAAGAGAACCTGCTCAGTGAGCCAACCGGCATCACCTACGCCATCCCGATTAACCATGTCAAAGCGCTGCTGGACAAGGCGTTGGGGGACTAAGAATGAGTGCAAAAGTAAGCTACTTAGCGACATCATAACTTTTGCGTTGCTTTTTTAAATTGCAGATTGGACGCGGTATATCCAAGCATTGCTCCTGCAACCATGCATATCCAGTCTGTTGTATCCGGATATCTCGCAGGGATGAAGACCTGTCCGAACTCTATTATTCCGGCCAAAAGGCCGGTTATGATCAAAAACAGCAAGGTCATGGTCGCCCTGGCTCCAGAGCCGGACAAATGCCTGGTCACCAAAGCTGAAAAGAGCACGCCAAGGGGCAGGAAGTAGACGACAATGCTCAGGATATTCAAGGCTGATTGCAGGTATGGTTTGCCTAAGTATAATTGAAGGGGGATCAGCCCGATGTCAGTGAGTCTTTTTCTGCATATATCCCTTACCGGTTCGAATGCGAAGCTCCTCTCCAGGGAGATCGCCACATCCCTTACCCACACCTGACGCCGTGGGTTTGTTATTCTCAGAGGGCAGCCATACGGCGAAGACACCTAGGCTGCCCCTACAAGGAGGTGCGGGTTATATGAACGTTTTGCGCTCTGACC
>JAWLEI010000153.1:2251-4872 GCA_041686195.1 Desulfovermiculus sp. | reverse complement strand
ACAGATTAGTCTGAGAAGGACAGGTTCGTCAATGTCTTGCAGCATCCTCAGCTGGATTGCGGGTCGGGGATGAGTCTCTTTTCAGTTTTGCCTCCGGCAAATCTGAAATATTTTTTGCCCCCAAAGCGGGCAAAAAAGGGAAAATTTGCCGGATTGATCATGAATGAAACTTACGGCTTGCCCCCTCCGTCATTGCCCGGCCCGGATCCTTCGAATACACCGGGGTCAGGCTCACCGGGCAATCTAGGGTAAAGTCATTCTGTCTGTTCTGGATTTTTGTCCCGGATCAAGCCTGCCCCGGACCAAGATCCGGGGTCCGGGATGACTTTCCTACGCCGGGGTGACGGAAAAAGCAAAATCAGTTTCATACGAGCGCCGTCACTGGCCGCAGACGCCCAGTTTGATCCATGATGAAACTGACCCGGCACTCACTGGCTGTTCGAACGTCACTGCAAAATTCAAATGCCCATCCTGCCAGTGAGTGCCGGGCAGGTTCTCTTCAGGTTAAAATCTCGTTTCATCCGAGCCATAGCAGGGGATCTGGTCAACAGGAAGCGATCCTGCTAAGCTTTGCCCATGGCACATAACACACGTCCCCGGTGCGTCGTCCTGGGTCTGGATGGACTCCCTCTTTCTTTGGCCCAGAAACTTGGTTCGACAGGACAGTTTCCCAACCTGGCCCGGCTGAGCCGTGCCCCTCAGGCCCGGCCCATCCAGGCCGAGCTGCCTGAGCTCTCACCGGTCAACTGGACCTCCTTTTTTACCGCCTCTGGTCCGGAGGCTCACGGCGTTTTTGGATTCACGGCCATTGATCCTGCCACATACCAGATGCGTATCGCGGATTTCACCCAGGTCCAGGCCCCGACCATATTCGACAGGTTAGGGCAAAAGGGCCTGATGAGCAAGGTGATCAACCTGCCCAACACCTATCCGGCCCGGGCCATGCGAGGTATGCTCATTTCCGGGTTCGTGGCCCCGGAGCTGGAAAAGGCCGTCTATCCCCGCGTCCTGGCCGGAATGCTGGCCTCCAAGGGCTATAAGCTGGAGGCGGATACAGAGCGCGGACGCACCAACTATGACCTCCTGCTGACCGAGCTTGGAGCCACCCTGGACTCCAGACGCATGGCTCTGGATATGCTCTGGCCGGATCTGGCCTGGGATTTGTTCGTGCTTGTGCTCACCGAGACCGACCGCTTGGGGCATTTTCTGTTTCCGGCCATGGTGGATGTCTATGATCCCTGGCACGCTCCGGTCATGGATCTCTTGCGCAAGTGGGACCTTCTCATCGGCGAGGTCCTGGACCGATATGAGGCTCTGCCTGAGCCCAAGCGTTTCTTGGCCCTGGCTGATCACGGATTTACGGCCTTGGAAACTGAGGTGGACATCAATGTCTGGCTGCAACGCATGGGCTGGCTGCAGCTGGACCGCAGACCGGCGCATGATCTGGACGCGGCCTGCATAGCTGAAGAGAGCACAGCCCTGGCCCTGGATCCGGGCCGGATCTATATCCATGACCAGGACCGCTTTGCCCGGGGGCGGGTATCCAGGGCTCAGGTCGGCATCCTGCGGGAGGAGATTCGGACCGGTCTTCTGGAGCTCACCTGGCAGGGAAGGCCGGTCATGGCCCAGGTGCACCGTGGCGAGGAGCTCTTTCCCGGCTGTGAGCTGGATATGGTCCCGGACCTGGTTTGCAGTCCCAACCCAGGATTTGATCTCAAGGCCAAGTTTGATCGCTATGAGGTTTTCGGCTTCTTCGGCCGGCGGGGGATGCACACGGCCGACGATGTCTTTTGTTACGATTCCATGGAAGTACAGATTAAGCAGGTCCGGGATGTGGGGCAAGAAGTCCTCAAATTTTGGGTGAATGCGCAGCGGATTATTGTTTGAAAAGGAGGGTACAATATGAACTTTGAAAAAATTTCTTTTGATCCACGAGTAATGGGTGGAAAGCCTTGTATTCGAGGGAAACGGGTTACTGTTGGGACAATAGTTGGCCTCATTGCTTCAGGCTACAGCAAAGAAAAAATATTGGACCTTTATCCATACCTGGATTTGGAAGATATTGATGAAGCGCTCAAGTATGCCGCATGGCGGGTCGATGAAATCGATTTCCCTCTGGAAAGAGAAACCGCATGAAGATTTTGCTCGACATGAATCTTTCCCCGCAATGGGTTGAAATTTTAAAAAATGCAGGTTGGAATACAATTCATGGAGCATTGGTTGTTATAGATGAGACAAGGCACAGGGCTCGTATTCTGCCGTTGCGGACGTGACTTCAAATTTGAGCATTTTCTTCGCATCAAGGAGATACAGAAATGGCTTCTCCAACTATGATTGACCAAGAGAGAAAGCAGATCCGTGAAATCATCCACCGAAAGTATCCGCATATAGCCCTGGCCTACCTTTTTGGCTCGCAGGTGGACGGTGATATCGGCCCGCAGAGTGATTATGATTTTGCTGTTCTTCTGGACCGGGATGCGGACAAGGCAGCGGTGCGCTCCAGCCTGGCCTCGGATTTGGCCGGGCTGCTGCACTCGCCCCGGATAGATGTCGTGCTTTTGGGTGAAGCCCCAATCGAGCTGTCTTTTGCGGTTATTTCCCAGGGAGAAATCCTGTATGAA
>JAWLEI010000153.1:0-2151 GCA_041686195.1 Desulfovermiculus sp. | reverse complement strand
CATGCAACTCGATCTGGAAAACAATCTCAATCCGGCCCAGCTGGAGGCCGTGACCCATGCCCAGGGTCCGCTTTTGGTCATAGCCGGAGCTGGCAGCGGCAAGACCCGGACCGTGGTCTACCGCCTGGCCCATATGGTGGAGCAGGGCCAGCCTCCGGAATCCATTCTCCTGCTCACCTTTACCCGCAAGGCGGCCCAGGAGATGCTCAACCGGGCCAGCCATCTCCTGGGCCAGGGCCTGCACGGAGTGAGCGGGGGGACCTTTCATTCCTTTGCCTACTCGGCGCTTCGCCGCTACGGCCAGGCCCTGGGCCTGCGCCCGGATCTGACCATCCTGGACCGGGGGGATGCCGAAGACATCCTGGCCCAGGTCCGGGAAGCCGAAGGGCTGGCCAAGGGTGACCGCTCTTTTCCCAAGAAGGGAACAGTCATGTCCCTGATCAGCAAGAGCCGGAACAAGGAGCTGGATCTGGAGCACATCATCCAGAAGGACTCCAGCCACTTCCTGCCCTATGTTGAGGATTTAAAACTCATCGAGCAGGGTTATCACCAGTTCAAGCTGGACTACGGCCTTCTGGACTACGACGATCTCTTGTTTATGTTTGAACGTCTGCTCACTGAGCGAGACGATCTGCGCGAGTTTCTGAGCATGCGCCACACCCATCTCATGGTCGACGAGTATCAGGACACCAATCTGGTCCAGGGCCGGCTGGTCAAGCTTCTGGCCGGAGAGGAGGGCAATGTCATGGCTGTGGGCGACGACGCCCAGTCAATCTACTCCTTTCGCGGTGCCACAGTGAGCAATATCCTGGAGTTCACCCGCAGTTTTCCCCGCACCCGGGTGGTCAAGCTGGAACAGAACTACCGCTCCACCCAGCCCATCCTGGCTTTAAGCAACCAGATCCTGGCCGGAGCCCGCCAGAAGTACGAAAAAAGGCTCTTCTCCCTCCAGGATGAGGGGCTCACGCCACAGCTTTTGCGCCCTTTAAGCGATCAGTCCCAGGCCGCGGTGGTCATGAACACGATCATGGATCTGACCCGGAGCTATGATCTGGGAGATATCGCGGTCCTGTTCCGGGCCGGGTTTCAGTCCTATCCCCTGGAGCTGGCCCTGAACAAGAGCGGGCTGGATTTCCAGAAGTTCGGGGGCATGCGCTTCACCGAGGCCGCGCACATCAAGGATGTGGTGGCCCACCTGCGCCTGGCGGCCAACCCCACCGACCTTCCGGCCTGGCAGCGGGCCATGGGCCTGGTGTCCGGGGTAGGGCCCAAGACCTGCCAGAACCTCTACAACCATCTGGTCAACCAGAACTTCAAGGCCCTGCACAAGGCCTGCGGGTCCAAGCCCGGTCTGCAGGAGGCCCTGGACATGGTCAACTGGCTGCGCGAGCACCGCGTAGATCCCCCCCAGGACATCGTGGACAAGATCCGGGAGTATTACGGCCCCAGGCTCAAAGAGCGTTATCCGGATGACTACCCCCGCCGGGAAAACGGGCTGGAGCAATTATCCCAGATCGCATCCGGGTATTCGGATCTGGAGCTCTTTCTCTCCGACTTGAGTCTGGAGAACCCGGAGCAGATAGGTCGGCGCCAGGTCAAGGAAAACGTCCTGACCCTGTCCACGGTCCACTCAGCCAAGGGCCTGGAGTGGAGTGCGGTCATTGTCATCGATCTGGTCGAGGACCGTTTTCCGTCCAAGCACGCCCTGATGGACATGGAAGGCATGGAAGAGGAGCGGCGTCTTTTTTATGTGGCCTGCACCCGGGCCAAGGAGTATCTGGGGCTGTCCATGCCCGAGTCCCTGTTCAACCGCTTCCAGGGCAGAAGTGAGCCGGCCCGGCCCAGCCCCTTTGTCCAGGAGTTTGCCCCCGGCTCATACGAGGAGCTCAGGGAGAACTACACCGGGGGCATGGTCCGGCCTCAGGAGAAGAAGCAAAACCCCGAGCCGGCCCCGGCAGACAGGGAGCCCGGTCCTGTTTCCACCCACTGCCGGCACAAGGTCTTTGGCCAGGGCAAGGTCTTAAGCTTCATTCCCCCCAACAAGTACAAGGTCAACTTCCCGGGCTTCGGGCTGAAGGTGATCATCGGGGATTATCTGCAGTTTGAACAGGCGGGGTAGGGCAGAAGGCGGAAGGCATGGGGCATGGAGCA
>JAWLEI010000152.1:0-4900 GCA_041686195.1 Desulfovermiculus sp. | reverse complement strand
AGGGCTGGCCTCCGGGCTGGCCCTGTCCGAGGCCCAGCCCTCTTTTTTCCGAAGAGGCCAGCCCTTCGGAGAAGGACGGCCTACGAAATCCCGGGCTCTTCGGGGTAGGGCGGGCTTGTCCCTAAGCCCAGCCCTCTTTTTTTGCAATTCAGCCGGCCCGACACTCACTTGGATAATGGACTTTTATTTTGTTCAATGGCTCACAACTGCACGTGAGTGCCGGGCCAGCCTCCTTTTGTCCTCTCATGAGCCGTAAACATCATCTTCAAAACACTTCTGAAGCTGCGAATATATGGCATAGGCCTCTTCATGCAGCGCGGGGTCTGGAGAAAACCCTCCCCGAGCCGGTGCTTGGGACAATGAAAAGCCGGAAGGCAGACTCTCGGGCAGGCCGGCCAGCCGGGCCAGAGATTTCCAAATCCCGGCTGGGTCAGTGCACAGCCTTTCATATTCTACAAAGGTTATTGCACCGTTTATCCTGTGGGCCTGCTCCAGGATATACCGGTACACCCGTATCCATTGCTCCAGCCAATAGCTGGGTGTTTCCGGAGAGTATGAACTGGGGTGATCATCAACCTCAAAAGGGCGATGGTCGCTGCCAAACTCATGATGCACAAGCCATTTCATATATTTTTTGGAGAAGGTGTCTTGGCTGTGGACTTGAACAAAGTGCCGGTGCTGGGCAAATAAAGAGAGGGATTGCTGGATCGGATCCCGGAATGGAATGATGATCAGTGCCTGGGGAAAGGCCTGATATATGGAGGAAAGCCTGAGGATATTGTTGTTGTTTTTGGACACATAGCGCTCGGCGTTATGAATGTCCATGAGCTTGGCTATATATCTTCTGAACAGGTCGATGCTTTTGGGATCCGCCTGCATTGGAACCAGCTTGTCCGTCAATATATAGTCCTGCCCGCAAAATACACGCCAGAAAACCTCCTCCAGGGCCTCAGGGCTGTCGAAGTCCACAAGCATCCTGTCGCCGTGGGCGCGTTCGCGCAGATCCCCGTCCCGGGTGGACAATCGAAGGATAAACATCCGCCACAGAGAGGGGGCAAGAGGAAAAGGCATGTCTCGATAGGTTAAGGAACAAAACTGTCCTGTGGCGTATAAGAGGCGCATGATCGCTGTCGTACCTGCCCGGGCCAGGCCGGAAACAAAAATGTGCCGCCGATCCAGGGCCGGGGTGGGGTCAGCCTTATGCAGCAGGTGATCGATCTGAAACGAGAGCTCGCCAACGGTCCGGGAAGAAAGGGCCAGGTGATGGAGGAGGCGGGCCCCAGCCCCATATTCATTTTTTGCCATAGTGTCCTCGCACAAAGCCGTATGCTGCCGCTATACATGTGGCCCAGATGATTCCAGTCCAGGAGGACAAAAATGGAAGAAAACCGAGGTCAAAAGGCTCGGCCAAAAAAATGGCAATCACAAAGGGTACGAAAACAAGCACCAGGGACAGCAATAATTGAGCCGATCCTTTAAGGATCATCCAGGCATAGGCAGGCAGGACTTTTTCCTTCCAGTGATCAGAGATGCGTTTGTTTGTGATCGTGCGTATGGTTTTCCCATACACGGCCCGCATTTGATGTATAGTTGAAAAAAGTCCGGCCTTAAGGAGAAGCTCTACAGCGCAAAAGCAGCACAGAGCAGTGACAATCCAGACCACGTTTCTTTTTCCCTCATCATCGTTAGATGAATTGCATTCTTGAGTTATTTATTGGGCGGTGAAGCATCAGAGGGATCTCCACCTGCATCCTGGGAGTTTGACCTGGGAGTCTTGGCATTGTTTTTTTTCCCGAATATCCGCTTCAAGGGATACCAGATGACTGCAAAGATGGCCAAAAAAATGGAGACTATGACTCCGAAAACCACTGCGATGGTCCCGGCGCCAAGTCCAGGACCAATATAGGCCATGGCAGGTGAAGCTGAGGCGACCATCAGCACGACAAGCATGACCATGGATTTGGTATCTATTCTCATCATTTTCTTTCCTCCTGAATTTGATACAAGATAGGCAGAGGATGCACCGCTTTCTCTTCAGCGCCGCCTCTGGTCGAAGACGCCCAGGTTGATCAAGTAAGAAACAGAGTATGAAGAGGGCTGGGCTTGGGGTCAAGCCCGCCCTACGCAAAAGCCGGCTCACCAGTAGGCCGCCCTTGCCCTCAAGGGCAGGCCATCTTAGGATTAAATCTTGTTTCATACGAGCGCCGCCTCTGGCTGTGACCGCAAGTTTGATAAGATATGAAACTGGCTGTGAAGAGGGCTGGGCCCAGTAGCCTGGTCCTCTCCGAGGGCCAGGGGGCTTAAAATGATGGATAGAGGCTGGGTCTCGGAGAGAACCAGCCCTGAAAAGCCAGAGCTACCTTAGAGATAAAATCTTGTTTCATACGAGTCCCGCCACAGGCGGGACCTCCGGCAAGTCTGAAATATTTTTACACATACGCACCAATCATCGCGAACATTTCTTATCTTTGAGCTCAAAATCGAAAAAATCCTTTGGCACCCAGAGCGCCTCTGAGACCAGAAGGGTCTGATCCTCATCATACCTGTTGAGGAATTCAAAAACAGTCTTCTCCTCGCTGTTTACCAGCAGCACCCTGCCCTGTTTTGGGCTGGTTATGAGAATGGATCCATTGGGCAGGACCTGATGATTTCCCCGAATGCTGGAGTAAAAGTTGTCTTCTTTTCCATCATACAGGGTCTCAAGCTCATCCTCCTGGAAATCAAAATCCAGGATCCGGCTGAACTTGGGCACATTTGGGGGATGGATATGCTCAAAACGAGTCTGGTTATCATAGACTGATATTTTTCCTTCTGATTGCCAATCAGGATCATGCTGCCGGGAAAAAGGACCCATCTTCCACCACTTCACTTCCAAAGTGTGCTGATCAACAACCATAAGTGTATTTTGCGATCTCAGGCTCAGGAGTAGATCACCGGCCGTAAGATCTTCAAATCCGTCGGCATATGCATCCGGTAGCGGATCTACATCGTTAATGTGCCACCGGTCATCCAGCCATGCATCATCCATGTCATCGTACCGCAGGGACAGGATATCCACCTCGGGATTTTCTTTCATGATCTCCGTGAGTTTGATTGTGCGCAGGGTTTTCCCGCTTTCTGCCTCAATCTTGCGCAATACGCCGGCATTGTACCCGTCGATGGCCCAGATGCTCGAATTGTTGTCCGTCTTGGTAATCCGGTGGCTGAAATTGCCCAGTTTCACCCATTCAGGTTCTGAGCAAAAGTTTATCTTCTGCATTCCATTTCCAGGGTCACTGTCATTTAAGATGAGTGATCCATCTGAAAAGAGGGTAATGCCTTGCGGAAGATTGTCTGGGTCCTGGTATTCAAGCTCATCGTCTTTTGTGTCTTTGTTCTGGTTATACTTATCAATTTTGCGAACAAAGGCCTCGTGGTCTGGGATCCATTTATGAACCACCTCACCTTGATTATTGATAAGGAGTGCCCCGTACATGCTTTTCTCAAAATCAAATGCTCCCCAGATGAGTATATAGCCCTCAGGAAAAGCATTTGCATCGTTTTTATATATCAAGGGAGGAGATCTATCATCTGCAAGATCATCTACCTGCAGGGGCTTATAGTCCCTGTCCTTGTTTTTTTCCAGCTTCTCGAGCATTCGCCTGGGCTCAATGCCGGCATCATGGATGATTTTGTCAGTGATATTGTCCTCCCCGTGCTCTTTTCCGGCCACAAAAGATTCGATGTCCTCTTGGATGGGCTGTATTGCTGACCCGGGAAATATTTTATACCCTGCTGCAAGATATCCCCAGCTGAAAAATGATAAGCTCAATAAAAAGACAGCTGCACAAATACTTATATATTTCATAGGCCCGCAAATTCCTCACCGCACAGATGCCGCAGATACAAGGAAACCGGGAAGGGCTCCCTGCCGGGGTGTAGCAAGATATATACCGGCCCTTTTGAACTGAAATTTGAGCACCCGGGTTTCGGCAATAAGCCAACGAGACCTGGATCGCGAACAGACCCGCGAGATGCTCTCTGGCTGCATCTGTGTGTCAAAAAGATACATGTGTCATGAGGTGCTTAGGGGAAGTATGTCTTTGACGGCAGGCTCTGGTAATGAAAAAATTGGCGGGGCTGAATACGATTGTTTGCTGTCCAGCATCAGCCGTCATTATGGCCACATTCTTTCCTTTCCACATCAAAATCAAAAAAATCTTCACCAATCCATACAGCCTCAGAAAGCAAGAGCACCCTGTCCTCGTTGTAGCGGTTAAAAAATTCAAACACAGTCTCGCCCTGGTCATTGACGATCATGATCCGGCCCTGGGTGGAGCTGGTAATGAGTAGGTCGCCATTGGGCAGGAACTGGTGCTTGCCCCGAATTCCGGAATAAAAGTTATCCTGTATCCCGTCATAGAGGACATCAGTTTGATAGGTGTCCATGTCCAGCTCAATTATCCGGCTGTACTTCTTTGGGTTTTCAGGTTGATGCTTGGCAAGGACCTCCCGGGTCTGGTTGTCGTATATGGTTATTTTCCTCCCCGCCTGCCAATCCGGATCGTGCTGCCGGGAAAACGCGCCAACCCGCCACCACTTTATTTTCTTTGTGTAGGGATCAATGACCATAACAGCATTTAAAGACCTGGAGCTGACCAGCAGGTCGCCGGGCTGAAAATCCAGATAGTCCCCGGCCAGTTCCAGGGGCAGGGGCTCAACATCATTAAAGTGCCAAAAATCAGGCAGCCATCTGTCATCGGTAAAATCGTCCCGCCGAATGGACAGGATGTCAACATCCGGATTGGCCTCCATTATATCCCCGACCTCAATCTTGTGCAGCGATTCTCCACTTTGGGCATCTATCTGGTGCAAGCACCGGTCATCATCTATAGTCCAAACCCTGGAGCCATCTTCTTGA
>JAWLEI010000151.1:0-4971 GCA_041686195.1 Desulfovermiculus sp. | reverse complement strand
GGGCCTCGGAGAGGGCCAGCCCTACCCCGGAAAAGCCAGAGCCATCTTAGGGGTAAAATCTCGTTTCATACGAGCTTTGCCTCCGGCAAATCTGAAATACTTTTTGCCCCAAAGCGCCCAAGACCTGAGTCCAGCTACTTTCCGGCCTTCTGCTTGGTATGGTTCAACGTCCCGCCGGCCAGAAGGACTTCCCGCAGCCGGGGGGAGACCTCCAGGATCGTGGGTACCTGTACCGAGCGGTCTTTATTCACTACCTGGATATGTCCTCCGGTTTGCAAGGCGTGGTGCAGATTGCCCAGCTCCAGATGCTCTCCCTGAGCCAGTTTTTCCCTGTCTTTGGGGTCCTTGAGCTCCAGGGGCAGGATCCCGAAGTTGACCAGGTTGAACTTGTGAATTCGGGCAAAGGATTCAGCAATTACGGCCCGCACTCCGAGATAGCGGGGGGCGAGTGCAGCGTGCTCCCGGCTGGAGCCTTGCCCGTAGTTGGCTCCGCCGACAATAAATCCCATTCCCGTCTGTCTGGCCCGCTCCGGAAAGGTCGTGTCGATCTTGCAGAAAATGAACTCGGAAATGGCCGGGATATTGGCCCGTTTGGCCAGGATATGCGCGCCGGCCGGCAGGATGTCGTCCGTGGTCACATTGTCTCCCAAAGCCAGAAGAATCTCTCCGGACAGGTTTTCCGGCATGGCTTCAAATAATGGCAGGGGGGCGATGTTCGGGCCGCGGATGATCTCCACCTCTTCGTTCGCTGCAGCCGGGGGAACAATGAGGCTGTCGTCCACAGCAAATTCCTGTGGCAGGTCGATGTGCACCGGGTGGCCAAATGTGCGCGGGTCGCGCAGCCGTCCGGACAGGGCGGAGACGGCAGCAGTTTCCGGACTGACCAGATACAGGAACGCATCAGCCGTACCGCTGCGGCCGGGAAAGTTGCGGTTGGAGGTGCGCAGGGAAACGCCTTTCGAGCGCGGGGCCTGGCCCACGCCGTTGCAGAAACCGCAGGCCGTTTCCACAATCCGGGCCCCGGCCCGGATCATGTCTTCCAGAGCTCCGCAGGAGGTGAGGTCCAAAAGGACCTGCTTGGAGCCCGGAGCGATGATCAGGCTCACATTTTGGGGCACTGTCCCTTGTTTTAAGATCTCAGCCACCTTCAGCATATCCTCCAGAGAAGAATTGGTGCAGGAGCCAATGGCCACCTGATGCACTTCCAGGTCCTGAACTTCTTCCACCGGGACCACGTTGTCCGGGGAATGGGGTTGGGCCACCAGGGGAGAAATGGAGGAAAGGTCAATGACCATTTCGTCCTCGTATTCTGCATCCGGATCGGCCTGGATTTCCTCCCAGTCTGCCTCCCGTTTCTGGGCCTGAAAATAGCGGCGGGTAACCTGGTCGCTGGGGAAGACGGCAGTAAAGGCCCCGCATTCAATGCTCATATTGGCAATGGTCGCCCGTTCAGTGGCTGAAAGTCCAGCCAACCCGTCTCCGGCGAATTCCAGGATGGTTCCCCGGCCTCCGGACACTGTCATCCGGCGCAAGAGTTCCAGGGCCACGTCCTTGGCCGCCGACCAGGCCGGCAGCCGGCCGGTCAAAGTGACTTTGATCACCCGGGGCATGGGCAGATAAAATGGCCGCCCGGCCATGGCCACTGCAATATCCAGCCCTCCGGCTCCAATGGCCAGCATACCCACTCCACCGGCAGTGGTGGTGTGACTGTCCGCCCCGAGCAAGGTCTGCCCCGGTATGGAGAACCGTTCCAGATTGACCTGGTGGCAGATCCCGTTCCCGGCCCGGGAATAAAAGAGGCCGAACTTGCGGCAGGCCGAGGCCAGAAAATGGTGGTCGTCCATGTTTTCAAACCCGATCTGCAGGGTATTGTGATCTACATAGGTCACTGAGCGGTTGGTCTTTACCCTGGGGATACCCAGGGCCTCGTATTGAAGCATGGCCATCTGGCCTGTGGCGTCGTGCATTAAGGTGTTGTCTATCTGGATGCCGATTTCTGAACCTGGGGTCAATTCCCCGGCCACCAGGTGGCTTTTAAGGATCTTGTGAACAAGACTTGGCATTGTCATCTCCTTCAATTTTTTTGCCTGCAGGCAAAAAAATTGTTTTTTGTTGAGGATGTTTGTAGGGCACCTTCGCGGTTGTAACCCCGCGCGTGGTCTTTTAGGTAGGGCGGTCCTCTCCGAGGGCCAGCCCTCTTCGTAACCAGTTTCATGCTCGATCAAACTGGCGGCTTCTTACGAATAACAAATAACGAATAACAGGTCCGCCAACGGCAGCCCTGAGACCTCATACAGCCAGCCGCTCGGCCACCGCCCGGCCGAATTCCGAGCAGGACAAAACCGTGGCTTCAGGCAGGTCCTGGGCCAGATCAAAAGTCACGGTCCCGGCAGCGATGGTGGCCTCCAGAGCCCGGCGGATGGCCTGGGCCGCCTCAGACCAGCCCAGGTGGTCAAACATCATGGCCCCGGACAGGATCAGGGAGCCGGGGTTGACCTGGTCCTTTCCGGTCAATCCCGGTGCTGTGCCATGGGTGGCTTCAAATATGGCTGCCTGATCCCCGATATTGGCCCCTGGAGCCATGCCCAGCCCGCCGACCTGAGCGGCCAGCGCATCAGACATATAGTCCCCGTTCAAATTGGGCAGGGCCAGGACATCGTAATCCTGAGGCCAGAGCAGGACATTCTGGAACATGGCATCGGCAATGCGGTCCTTGATCACCACCCGGCCGGTCCTGGATTTCTCATCTGGACTCAAATCGGTTTCAGCTACAGTCTGTTCAGGAAACTCTTCAGCAGCCAATTCATAACCCCACTGCCGGAAACCACCTTCAGTAAACTTCATGATGTTTCCCTTGTGGACCAGAGTCACGCTCTGGCGATTCTGATCCAGGGCCCACTGGATGGCCTTGCGCACCAGGCGCTTGCTGCCAAAAGGAGTCATGGGTTTAATCCCGATAGCCGCATCCTGGCGCAATTCCACCCCGAAGTTCTGGTGCAGAAAATCGATAACCTGCCTGGCCTCCTGGCTGTTTGAGGCCCATTCCAGGCCGGCATAGACGTCTTCGGTGTTTTCCCGGAACACGACCATGTCCACCTTGCCGGGATCCTTGACCGGGCTGGCCACCCCGGCCAGGTGACGGATGGGACGGATGCAGGCATAGAGATCCAGCCCGATGCGCAGGGCCACGTTCACGCTGCGTATGCCCCCGCCGACCGGAGTGGCCAGGGGACCCTTGATGCCCACCTTGTGGTCCACAAAGGCCTGCATGGTTTCCTGGGGCAGGTAATCTCCGCACTCCTGAAAAGCCCTTTCCCCGGCCTGCACCTCCACCCAGTCCACCTGCCGGCGTCCATTGTAGGCTGCGGCTACTGCAGCATCAAAAACAGCGACCGCCGCCGCCCACACCTCTGGTCCCACTCCATCTCCCTGGATATAAGGAATCACTCTCCGGATCTGGATTTGATCCTCTGTATTGTCCTGGTGGGGATGTTCAGTCTGCATCTGGGCCATGCTCGATTGTCCTCCTGGCAAAAATGTGTTCGCAGGCTGATCCTGCCTGAATGTCCTTTGGCTTGCGCCACGCAGTGTGCCACAAGAGCTTATGATTGGTCCAGATTGGAATGGCGGACCCAGGGCATGAAAAGTAGAACCCAAGAGCCCTGTTCCCGGCTTTACACATCTTGACAAAGACCTGGGTTTATAGAAAAGGACCAGGACGGACAATTATCAACCAGACTGAAGGTGTGACCTATGCCCATAGACAAGACCCAGTTCGCATCAGACAACTACGCCGGCATGTGCCCTGAGGCCATGCAGGCCACAATAGAGGCCAATGCCGGTTTTGATACCGCGTACGGCGAAGACCGCTGGACCCAGGAGGCCTGTGATCGTTTCCGGGAGGTCTTTGAGACCGACTGCGAGGTCTTTTTCGTCTTTAACGGAACAGCAGCCAATTCCCTGGCCGTCTCGGCCATGTGTCAATCCTATTACAGCATCATCTGTCATCAGATCTCGCATATGGAGACCGACGAATGCGGAGCTCCGGAGTTTTTCTCCAACGGGGCCAAACTCCTCCTGGGCAGTGGAGAAAACGGCAAGTTGACTCCGGAAAGCTTGCAGCAACTGGTGACCAAACGCACAGATATCCATTATCCCCGGCCCAGGGTGGTCAGTGTGACTCAGCCCACGGAAGTGGGGACAGTGTACAGCCAAGATGAGCTGAAAGACTTGTGGGCCATGGCCCGGACCTATGGGCTGGCCATTCACATGGACGGGGCCAGGCTGGCCAATGCCTTGGATTATTTACAGCTCAAACCAAGGGAGATCACCTGGGAGTGCGGAGTTGACGTCCTTTGTCTGGGCGGAATCAAAAATGGCCTAGCGGTCGGGGAGGCGGTGATATTTTTCAACCGGGCCAAGGCCGAAGACTTTGATTATCGGTGCAAGCAGGCCGGTCAGCTGGCCTCCAAGATGCGCTATTTGGCTGCTCCCTGGGTGGGAATGCTCCGGGATGGGCTGTGGCTGAAAAACGCCGCTCAGGCCAATGCCTGTGCCCGGCTTTTAGAAGAGCTGTTAGGTGAGATCCCGGAAGTGGAGATCATGTTTCCCCGCCAAGCCAATGCCCTTTTTGTCTCATTCCCTCCCCGGCTCACCTCCGCCCTGAACGCAAAGGGGTGGCACTTCTACTCTTTTATCGGAACAGGCGGGGCCAGGCTTATGTGCTCCTGGGCCAGTACCGAAGAAGGGGTGAGGGCATTTGTTCAGGAGGTCAAGGATGTCCTGGCCGGGCTGTAGTAAGGTTTCTTCAAGCCATGTGTCATTACATGCTGTCGACCTGACAGAAGCTCATCCTGTAGTGCTTTCATTTTGCTCGTATGAAACTAGATTTTGCTTTTTCCGTCACCCCGGCGTAGGCCGGGGTCCAGCTCTTAAATTTTTATTCTGGATTTCGGCTGGAGCCTGTGCTGG
>JAWLEI010000150.1:0-5081 GCA_041686195.1 Desulfovermiculus sp. | reverse complement strand
GTTTCATCGAATACCGCCACCTCAAGGCCGCCTTTTTTTATCAAATCAGTCATTTGCTTGGTGATTCCGGCCTCGGTAATGCCCTTGTCCGTAACCAAACAGACCTTCTTGCCCCCCAGGGCCTTCATTTTTTCCGGCACTTCCTTGTGTGCTCCGATGCCGATCAAGGTCACACTGGGAATAAAAAAACCGTTGACTTGTTCGCGGACTGCCATAAGCTACCTCCAGGATAGGATGTTCAAAGATTGATTTTTGCCTCATAATTTCTGCGCTTTATATAGCAAATATGAGGCCAAAAGCATTTTTTCACGAATTTCCAGGAGGATACTTCAGAGACCGAGGAATGAGGTGTGGGCCAGGGGACAAAACATCCCCTGGTTTGGCTTCAAACAAGGACCATAAGCACATTCTACTGATAATACAGTGAGATAAAACTGGGTCATTTCGACTCAGCAAAAATACTACTGAGTCATTTTGACTCAGTAGTATTTTTGCAGCTTTCTATACAAGGTTTTACGGGTAATACCCAATTGGGTTGCGGCTTGGCCTCTGTGCCCGTTACACAGTTTTAATACCTTGAGAATATGGCGTTTTTCTACATCGTGAAGGGAAAGACCGTTTTCACTTATGGACGGGTTTTGGGTATCAGCCAGGGCCGATATCTCGGCCGGCAAATCGTGTTCCGTAATGCAGTCTCCTTCGGCCAGGATCAAGCTTCGTTCCAGGACATTTCGCAGTTCCCGGACATTACCCGGCCAATGGTAGTTTTGCAGGCAGGTCATGACCCGGTCCGCAACCCGGACCTTGGTCTCGGGACTAAACAGGGACAAAAAATATTCCACCAAAAGCGGAATATCTTCCTTCCGGTCCCGCAGAGGGGGGAGAGACAGTTCAAAGACATTGATGCGGTGAAACAAGGCCTCGGGAAAGCGTCCAGCTTCCACTTCCTGAGCCAAATCCCGGTTGGTGGCACAGATAAAGCGGACATCCACCTTTTGTTCCGCCTTGGCCCCCACCTTGCGAAAGGTTTGGTTCTCCAAAAGCCGCAGCAAGGCTCCTTGGACCTCCGGAGACAACTCCCCAATCTCATCCAGAAAAAGAGTCCCTTTGTGGGCCAGTTCCACCAGACCTTGTTGTTCCCGGTCCGCCCCGGTAAAAGCCCCTTTGACATGCCCGAACAACTCGCTGCGCATCAGCTCGCGCTGCAGGGTGGCACAATTCTTGACAACCAATGGCTGATCTTTGCGCTGGCTGGCTTCGTGTAAAGCTCTGGCCACCACATCCTTGCCCGCCCCGCTGGGTCCGGTGATCAAAACCGGTACCCGGGCCGGTCCCACCTTGCTCAGCAGGTGGCGAATATTGGAAATGGCCGGGCTGTGCCCCACCAGCTCTACCTGTCTTTCCCGGTCCTGGCTGCTCCGCAAGCGTCGATTTTCCCGTTGCAGCCTGGCTCGTTGAAAGGCTTTTTCCAAGATGAAATCCAAGCGATCCAATTCAAATGGCTTGGTCACATAGTCATACGCTCCGAACTTCATGGCCTCCACAGCATTGTGGATCGTCCCGTATCCGGTAATGAGAATAACCTGGGCATCGGGCTGTTGGGCCCTGGCTTCGGCCAAAAGGGTCAAACCGTCGGCATCGGGAAGACAGACATCCAGAACAATAACCTCATATGTCTGCCCTGCGAAGCACTCTCGGGCTTCAGCCCCGGTGGAGGCTGTATCCACCTGTCTGCCCACGGTCTGCAGTTCCTTGATAAACAGACGGCGAATGTTTTGTTCATCGTCTACAACCAGAATACGGCATTTTGTATTCATGTTCTCTTGACCTTTTTTGCCCGCTTTGGGGCAAAAAAATATTTCAGACTTGCCAGAGGTCCCGCCTGCGGCGGGACTGAAACCTAAAACCTCAGATCTTACCGCTTACTTCTCCAACAACGGCAAAAGGATGCGGAAGCTGCTCCCCCGATCCGGTTCGCTGCATACATAAATGCGCCCGGAATGGGCTTGAACGATGTTATAGCAGGTGGAAAGCCCGATACCTGTGCCCTCGCCCACCGGCTTGGTGGTAAAAAAGGGATCAAAGACACGTTCCAGGTATTCCGGGGAAATCCCCGGTCCGGTATCCTCCACCTCCAGGCTGACCATGCTCTCCGGCTCCTTTTTCACCCTGATCCCGAGCTGGCCCTGCCCGGACAGGGCATCCAAAGCATTGGTTAGCAAATTCAATACCACTTGCTTCAGCTGGGCCTCATCTCCGTGCAGGAAAGGCAGTTCGGAATCAATATCCAGCTGCACTTTGACCAGAGGGCATTTTTTCAGCCGATAGTGGATAATCTTCAGACAATCGATCACCAGCCGGCGGAGATTCACCTTGCCAAAAGGCGAGTTCCTGGGTCGGCTGAAGGTCAGCAGGTTCTGCACAATCTCCTGGCATCGCTGTCCTTCCTGGCGGATGGTCTGAATGTATTCGCTCATATCGTCCAGTGTTTCAGGGTCCACTTTCGCTTCCAGGCGCGGCAAACGCCGCTTCAAGCCGTCCGAAAATCCGAGGATGGAAGTCAAGGGATTATTTATTTCATGGGCCACCCCGGCAGCAAGCACACCGACAGTAGCCATCTTTTCCGCCTGCATGAACTGCAGCTGGTACTCCTTCTCCCGGGTCACATCACGCATAAAAAGCAAAACTCTCTTCGGCTCACTCCTGCCCTGGGACATGGGTGAAGCCACCAGATCAAAAGAACGGTTCATATTCCGGTCCGGAATGACTCCCTGTCCTCTGCACACCGTCCTCTTCTGCAGGGCGGAAAGCACCGGGCATTGAATGCAGGCCTGATCCTGGCGGTGAAAGACCTGATGACAGAACTTGCCTTCAGGAGCGGGATCGTCGAACAGCTGATGATAGACATTGTTTACCGACAATATGCGCAAATCATCGGACAAAACAATGAGCACATCGACAATGGCGTCCAGAATGGCCTCCACCTCCTGCCTTTTTTCCTCCAGCTTGCGGTTGGAAGCCTTGAGCTCCTCCATCTTGGCCTGGGCCTCCTGGAAAAAGCCCAGCTTGACATCTTCGATGCCAATGAGGTCCTTGAGCGTGGTTTGCGGCTTGTTCACCATACTTCCTCGCAGATCTGCAAGCAGTCTTCCCAGGTCACCGGCCTGGGATTGGTTAACACACAGGCATCTTGTACTGCCAGCTTGCATACTTCAGGCAACCCGGAAGCATCGGATATTAAGTCCCGTAAGCGCAAGGGAATGGTAAAGCGCTGGAAGAAACTTTCCAGCTCTTCAATTCCCTGCCAGGCCGTGTGCTCATCATCCTTGCCCCGGCGCCCGGTTACACGCTCGCCGATAACAGCCATTTTTTGTTCACAGGCCGGGAGATTAAAGCGCATCACCGCCGGCAGCAGGGTGGGATGCACCAGGCCATGCATAACGTCATGCTTGCCGCCCAGCGAATGAGCTATGGCATGGTCCACGCCGAGCCCGGCATTGCTGAAGGCCATGCCGGCCACAGTGCTGGCCGTGCTGAGTCTGGACAGGCTGCGGGTGGATCGGGTCTGAACTGCTTTTTCCAGGTTGGCCACGATCATCTCAATGGCCTTTAAGGAATTCATCTCCGTAAACGGCGATGAAATGGTGGACACATAAGCTTCCACTGCATGGGACAGGGCGTCGATGGCTGAGGCAATGATCAGCCAATCCGGTTTGGTCTGCAAGAAACCCGGATCGATCAAGGTAATATTGGGCACCAGAGTCCGGCTGATGATGGCCATCTTTACCTGACGTTTGACATCAGTGATAATGGCGAATTGGGAGATATCCGCCCCGCTGCCGGCTGTGGTCGGAATGCACAGCATGGGCGGCAACGGCCTTTGAATCCGGTTGGCCCCTTCATAGTCCGTAATTTCCCCGCCATTGCTGGCAATCAAGGCAATGCCCTTGGCTGTGTCCATAGGACTTCCACCACCCAGAGCCACAATCACATCCGCCCGTTGACGTAAATAGAAATCCGCTCCCTGCCGGATCTGATGATCCCTGGGGTTGGAATTTACGGCATTGAAATAGACCCAGCTCAGCCCTTCCTCATCCAAAGCATCGATCACCTTCTCCACCCACCCAGCCTCTTCCACTCCCTGGTCGCTGACCAG
Source organism: Desulfovermiculus sp. (assembly GCA_041686195.1). Lineage (GTDB taxonomy): Bacteria > Desulfobacterota > Desulfovibrionia > Desulfovibrionales > Desulfothermaceae > Desulfovermiculus. The sequence goes on along the minus strand of JAWLEI010000150.1, from coordinate 925 downwards.
GAGAACCCTTTTGGCCCCGTTGCGCCGGACACAAGGACCAACATACGCCAGGCAGTCCTGGCCGAAAATGATTTCCGGAATGGCGAACTTGGTGACATTCATGCTCAACCCCAGTTTTTTCGAATTTATTTCGTATTTTTTCTTGTGATTCGTGTGTTTCGTGGGCCAAAAATCTTTTTCTCCCCCTCCTGCCTCTCCCCTCTTCTCTCCCAATCATCCAATCTCTTCTCTCCAATTCCTCAATTCCTCAATCCCCAATCCCAGTTCACCCCCCTTGTCATATCCAAATCAAAGGTTTACCCTGGCTTCAACTTAAAGCACGCAAAGGATAGCACAGACAACAATGGCTCGAAAACGAAAAAAAAAGCCCCAGATCACTTCCGGCCGCATTTTGGACATCGTCAAGAAACGCGAGTCCCCGGTCAAACTCAAGGACATCTTTAAGGAGCTCCGTCCGGGCAGCGAGGACCGGGAGTGGATTCACTCCATCCTGGAAACCCTGGTGGCCCAGGGGAAACTGATCAGCCTGGGCCGCGGCAAGGCCTTCGGTCTGCCGGAGCGCATGTCCCTGGTCCGGGGAACACTGGAGATGATCTCCTCCGGGGCCGGATTTGTCCTGACCGATGACCAGCGGCGCAAAGACATCTTTGTCTCGCCTTCCAACCTCGGCGAGGCCTGGCCCGGCGATCGGGTAGTAGTGGCTCTGCTTCCTCAGCGCAAGGGGAGAAATCCCGAAGGCCGCATAGTGCGCATCCTGGAACGCCGGATGCAGGAAGTTCCGGTTGTTTTGCACAAGAAAATGAAGCCTGATCTTTTCTGGGCTCAGCCCATGGATCCGGAATTGCGCATCAATTTTCTGGTCCAGGTCGCCGACCTGCCCACCCGGCCCCGGATTGGGGAGGTGGTGGTGCTCACCCCGGAGGAG
>JAWLEI010000149.1:0-5098 GCA_041686195.1 Desulfovermiculus sp. | reverse complement strand
TGTTTCTGATAGCAATAGGTAAAAACTGGCAGAGTATAGCATATTTCCGTTTTGTAACTGATTGAAATTTATGAATCCAACTGAGTTTTGGAACCATAGGGAATTTCGTTTCACGAGATGGCCATAATATCCTGCGGTACAGTGAGTCTGGAACTCAATCATCTGAAGCAAGAGGGTTTTCTGGACACGGAACACGTGTTTTATACAACTCCGGGACTGCATGAAGACGTCAAGGAACTGGAGCGGCAGCTGATTTCCAGGATACAAAAAGCCAAGCAGGTGGTGGACAAGGTGATTGTGGTTTATGGAGGAAAATTCTGCTATATCAATGCGGATCAGCCTACCCGGACCATGCAGACCATCATTGAGGAGCAGGGGCCGAATGTGGCCCGGATCGACGCCACTCACTGCATGGATATGGTGGCCAGCGAAGAGCAGCGGGAGCAGATCGCTCACGAGGTGGCTGGCGGCGAGAAGGTGTGGTGGATGACTCCGGGCTGGATAAAGTTCCGGCACCAGGTATTCAAGGGCTGGGACAAGGGCCTGGCCAATGAAAATTTTCCCCGGCATACAGGTGGCGCAGTAGTCTTGGACTCCATTGGTTATGTGGATCAATATATGGCCGAAAAGCCAGAAGAGTTCCTGGGATATTCAGACTGGATGGGCATACCCATTCAGCCCTATCCAGTGACCCTGGACCGGTTCAAGGCCTTGCTCACAGAGCAGGCCGAGATGTTGCAGGGATAAAGACAGGTTTCAGCTTTGCCTCCGGCAAATCTGAAATATTTTTGGCCCAAAGCGCCCAAAAAAAGATTTGCCGGATTGATCATGAATGAAACTTACGGCTTGCCCCCTCTGTCATTGCCCGGCCCGGATCCTTCGAATACACCGGGGTCAGGCTCACCGGGCAATCTAGGGTAAAGTCATTCTGTCTGTTCTGGATTCTGGTCCCGGATCAAGCCTGCCCCGGACCAAGATCCGGGGTCCGGGATGACGTTCCTTCGCGGGAATGACGGACAAAGAAAGATCTTGTTTCATACGAGCCACATGGTCCACATTACCATATATCATAAAACGGCATTCACCTGAGCAAGTTGTGATCAGGCCATAGGGGTGGCCGAAGATGTAGCTGAAGCGCTGGGCCCGGAGATCAGCCTCCGGGTCCTCTCTACTGACTCAGAAGAAGCCCGTTCTCTGGGTATTAAGAGTGCTCTCCTTGTATTTGTCAATGGACAGAAAATTCCGATCAAAAAGGTGTTGGATAAAACAGCATTTGAAGAAATCATCTCCTCGTATATGCATTGAGCAGGACACTTATTTCCTTGCCTTGGCCTGCTTGAATCTGGCCTCAAAATAAAGCACACTTCTTCCGTGTTCATCCTCTACATCCGCGTGCCCATTTAATTCGCGGCCTTCCCGGTGAGTGATTTTGGCTTTGGCTGTGACCGTTCCCTGACGTACCGGCGCCAAGAAACGGGTATGGGCCTCTATCGTTCCAAAATGGGTTTTTGGAGGCACTAGGCTCTTGATGGCCATGGCCAGGGCAGTATCGGCCAGACTGACCAAAGCGCCCCCGTGCATCAGGCCTGCTCCCTGGGCAAATTGGGGCAGAAAGGGCATGCTGAGAGTGGCCGATCCGTTTTCAGCTTTGTGTATATGCATGTTCAGCAAAGACTCAAAAGGGGCACAGGCAATCCAGTTCTCTTTATCCATATTCATCGCACATCTCCTCAGGGCAATGTTGGCTCAAGTCCAGGGTTGCGCATGTGTCGCGTCCAGGGTATGTTCGGGCAGAAAGATGTTTCTGTCTGGAAACCTTGATTTTTGCTGGACAATGGCCAAGCTTGAGGTAATAAGGATCTCAATGCAGGAGGTAATGATCATGAGACGTGCACCATTTTTGATTACTTTGTTTGTCTGTTTGTTTTTCCTGACAGCTGGCCCGGCATTTGCCTCTCAGGATTCTGAACTGCAGTCTCAGACCATGACCTGGGTGGCCGGCGGTGTGGGCGGTGGATGGTACGTGCAGGCCGGAGGAATCGCCAGGCTGATCAAGGACAAAGAACCCAAGCTGGTGATCAAGGTAGTCCCTGGAGGCGGAGTAGTCAATCCGGTGCGGGTGTCCAGGCACAAGGACGATCTGGGCTGGGGGATCACTTTTGTGGATAAGATGGCCTATAAAGGCATAAAGCCCATTTACAAAAAGGCCTACCCAGACGTGCGTTCCCTGGGAGGGATATTCGGCATCTATCATATCCATTTTGTAGCTGCTGAGGATACTGACATTCGATCCGTGGCCGAACTGGCGGAAAAAATTAAGGCCGGGGAAAAAGTTAAGGTGGCCGCACCGATGAAAGGCACTTCAGATTTGCCCCTGGTCCAGCACATTCTGGATTTCTATGGGGTCTCGTTGGAGGATATTGAGAATGCCGGGGGCAAGGTCTTTCATGCCGTGTATGCGGACATGGTCAATCTGTACAAAGACAAGCACGTGGACTATGTGTTTACCCACTTAGCCCTGCCCGGTGCGGCGGTGACCGAAATGGCAGTCAGTCGGGATACGAAGCTTCTGGATGTCTCCGAGGAATGCATCACCCATGTGCATGAGTCTTTGGGCACCTTGCCTTCTGATTCAGGCCATGCGGTCATCCCGGCCGAAACCTACCAGGGTCAGAAGCGGGACGTGACAGCCATAGCCTCAGCCGGGGAGCTGCTCATCAACAAGGATATCTCGGATCAGGTAGCCTATCGGTTGATCCAGATCATCTGTGAGAACATCGATCAACTGCACTCCATGAACAAGGCCAACAAGCACTTTGTCCCCGAGCAAGGATGGAAGGACGTAGCTGTTCCTCTGCACCCCGGGGCGGAGAAGTATTACCGGGAAGCCGGGTATATGCCGGAGTAGTCGGAAACTCCAACTGTGGATGCGATATTCCCAGAAGTGCGGGGGCCTATGAACGTTTTGGTCCCACCCAGCTTTTGGGGACCCCGGGTAGGGGCTGTGCTTCGCGCGCAGCGTGTAATGCCTGCCCTCCGGTGGTTTCAAACCAATTTGTCAGTTTCATCCTCGATCAACCCGGCAAACAGTTTTTGCGCTCTTTGGCGCAAAAGAATATTTCAGATTTGCCGGAGGCAAAGCTGAAAAGGGAGCTTTCCCGGTGCGACAGCTCAGCGGTTGGCGGGACAAAGCCATCGGAGCCTGGTTGATGGCCTTGTCCCTTTTTCATTTGTACACAGCCACCTTCGGCATTATGCAGCCCCGGGTCCAACGGGGGGTGCATCTGCTGTGCATCCTGCCCTTGGCCTTTCTTCTCTTTTCCGGCCGCAAGGATTCAGACCAGGAAAATATTGGCCTTACGGACCTGTTACTGGCCGGCCTTTCTGTTCTTCCTCCCTTGTACATCATCCTGGCCAATGATCAGCTCACCATGCGTATGAGCTTTATCGACCCGGTCAGCCCGTTGCAGATGGGCCTTGGGGCACTCATGATCCTCCTTTTGCTGGAGGCCATCCGGCGGGCGGTTGTCCCGGCTTTGGCCATTCTCATCGCCGTCTTTTTGGGATACATGTTTATCGCTCCCTATCTAAGCGGGGTCTTCCATTCCAGTCCGCCCACCCTGGCCGAGATCGTAGAGATGCAGTACCTGATATCCGAGGCTGGCATCTTTGGGTCCATTACCGGGGTTTCAGCCACTTTCGTGGCCATATTCGTCATATTCGGTTCATTCATGGAAAATACCGGCACCGGCCGTTTTTTCACCAATCTGGCCTGCCGGGTGGCCGGGCGGGGCCGGGGCGGTCCGGCCAAGATAGCAGTCATCAGCAGCGGGCTGTTTGGATCCATCAGCGGGGTGGGAGCGGCCAATGTGTACACCACCGGGACCTTTACCATCCCCATGATGATACGCTTGGGCTACCGCCGCCAGTTCGCCGGAGCAGTGGAGGCTGCCGCCTCCACCGGGGGGATGCTCATGCCCCCGGTCATGGGAGCCGGGGCCTTTGTCATGGCCGAAATCACCGGCATTGCCTATGTGCACATTGTCCTGGCCGCCATGCTGGGGGCTGTTTTGTACTATGTGAGCCTGGTGCTTCGGGTGCATCTGACCGCTCTGAAGGAGGATCTGCGGGGCATGGACAGCCGGGACATGGTTTCTTTTGCCCAACTGGGCATGGACAGTTACCTGCTTTTGCCCCTTCTGGTTCTAGTGGCCATGCTCCTTAAGGGCTATTCTCCGTTCATGGCCGCCAATGTGTCTATCGGGGTAACCTTTGTTTTGAGCTTTTTGCGGGCCGAGACCAGGATGACCCCGGGCCGGCTCTGGCATACCCTGCGCTCCAGCGGACAGAACATGATCATGATCGGCCTGGCCTGCGCCGGAGCAGGTATGGTGGTCAGCATTGTGACCAACACCGGCCTGGCTCTGGGCATTGCCACAGTAATCAACAGCTGGTCCGGAGGGGTCCTGCTCATCGCCTTGTTACTCATTATGCTCACTTCCCTGCTGTTGGGCATGGGCCTGCCGTGTACACCTGCCTACATCATCGCTGTGACTATCGGCGGACCGGCCCTCCAGGCCATGGGCTGCGATCTCTTGGCCACCCATCTCTTTGTGTTCTATTTCGCCATTCTGGCCGGAATCACCCCGCCGGTATGTATCCCGGCCTATTGTGGAGCGGCCATTGCGGGGTCCAAGCCCCTGCAGACCGGATTCGAGGCCTTTAAGCTCGCTGTGGTCGGGTTTCTCATCCCCTATGTCTTTATCTATAACCGGGCCCTGCTCCTGCAAGGGACGGCAGCCGAGGTCGTTTCTCTGGTTCTGGTCCTCTTGGTTTCTATTGTCCTTTTGGCCGGAGGCTTAAGCGGCTACCTGGGCCGCAGGCTGTCCGAAGCTCCTCGATTGCTGATCCTGGCCCTGGCTGTGACCATTGCCCTGCTGGGCACCAGCCCGGATGTGGTCAACGCCTGGCCGGCAAGGATCATCGCCGGTGGGTTTCTTTTGGCTGCGATTGCTCTTCCCTGGTGGAGAAAACGAATGGCTGCCGGGGCATGAAGAATATGTGCCGAATGCAGGCTGATGTGCTGATCATCGGCGGC
>JAWLEI010000148.1:0-5187 GCA_041686195.1 Desulfovermiculus sp. | reverse complement strand
GCCGATACGCACAGTATTCACATGACCGCCCAGGCGGTCCTGGGCTTCAAACAGGACCACCTCGTGGCTGCGGGCCAGGTAATTGGCCGCCACCAGGCCGGAGACTCCGGAACCGATGACTGCAATGCGCTGAGACATACCTCTACCTTGGATGCTGCTTTTGTTTTTTTTGGGGAGGCCAGGGGAAAAAGGGGCTGACCCGCTGCTTGTATCTGTCCAGGTCGGAATAGCTTTTGCCCATCGTAGCTTCGGTCAACCGAACCCCTGAGACCCTCAGGAGCAGAAAGGTCAAAACCAGGGGACCGATAACAGACCACAGTCCGCGCGGGACCTGGGCGGCGATGAGAAACAGGGCCCACCACATCAGGGTCTCCCCGAAATAGTTAGGGTGGCGGGTATAGGCCCACAGCCCAGTGTCCAGGATCCGGCCCTTGTTGGCCGGATCAGCCTTGAACCGGGCCAGCTGGGCATCGCCCACTGCTTCAAAGAAAAACCCGGACAACCAGAGAATGAAGCCCATCCCGTCCAGCCAGGTCAGCCCCTGGGGTATAGGGCTGTGTATGCCCAGCTGCACAGGAAGGGAGACAATCCACATCAGACCGGCCTGGAGCAAAAAGACTGTGCCCAGGGATCGATACCAGAAAGTTTGGGGGTGCCTGGCCCGCAGGTCCCGGTAGCGGGGATCTTCGGGCTTGTTCCGGCTGCGGCGGGTGATGTGCCAGGCCAGGCGCAGGGCCCAGATGGTGACCAGGGCGAGGACAAGAGCTGCGCGCAGAGCATGATCCGAGCTCAGGCCCCAGGTAACCCAGGCTATGACCGCAAATCCAGGGCCCCAAAAGGAATCAGCCACCGAGGCCTTGCCCAGGCGAAGGTGCACCACCCAGGCCACGGTCATGAACATCGCTGCCACGACCAGGTTGATGACCAAGGTTAGAGGGAGACTCATGTTGCTTCCCCGGGGTTGGAGTGGACGAGGATCTGAGGGCGAAGCGGGTCGGGGACCGCCCGTCCCAGGCGGCGCTGGTCTGTGCCCTGCAATATGGATTCATGGCGCTGGCGGTTCAAAGGATAGGCCAGGGCGATGGCCATGGCTGCAAAGTTACACAGGCAGGGAACCAGGCAGTAGAGGACCCGCAAGGCCAGGTTGACCTGCTGGCTTTGCTCCTGCCCCGGCTGATAGCCGAAAAAATCAAGAAGGGGCAGGGCCAGGCCCAGCCCCAAGGCTGAGGACGCCTTTTTAACCACGGACCAGACCCCGATGAAGCGTCCTTCCCGCCGCTCTCCATACAAAAATTGGTCATAGTCGATGACATCGGCCTGCATGGCTGCCGGCAAGGCCAGGCTGGCCCCGAATCCCGTGCCGGAGGCCACGGTTAAAAGGGCATAGGCCGTAAATTGTCCCGGACCCAGAAAAAATACGCCCAGAAAGGCTCCGGTATTCACGGCCATGGCCCCGATCCAGGCCTTTTTCTTATCCAGGTTACGGGAGACCCAGAGCCAAAAGGGCAAACACAGGATGCCGGAGAGGACATACAAGAGGATGAATAACTCCGCGTTGGTGCCCCCCAAAACGTATTCCACGTAATAGACTATGAGGGTGGCCGGCAGGTTGGCCCCGATGGCGGCCACAGCATAGGCGGCCAGGAGGATGACGAAGGGGCGGTTGCTCAAGGTCTGTTTCCAGCTGCGCAGTTCACTGCCGGTTTTTCCGGGTCTTCCTTTGCCGGGCTGGAACGTTGATATCACCGGAACCACCCGTTCTTTGACCCGCCACACGCAGAGCCAGCAGCATCCCAGGATGATCGGCATATAGATCAGGGCAAAGACCGCGAACTTCCTGCGCTGGTCCAGGTCTGAACGGGACAGGGACAGGACCTGCTCAATGAGCAGGGGAGAGGCTGCAGCCAGGATTGTCCCGGCAATAACCATGCCTTCGCGGAAGCTGAACAGGCTGGTCCGTTCATCATAGGTGAATGTTATTTCCGGACCCAGGGATTCCCAGGGCACATCGACCAGGGTCCAGGCCAGGGAGACAAGGATCAGGCCTGTGCCGAACCACAGGGTGAGCATGGTCTGGGACCCCTGGGGCGGGATGTACAGAGCGGCCAGGAACCCGGCCAGCAGGATCGATCCCAGGGCAATGTATGGACGACGACGTCCGAAACGGGTGCGGGTATGGTCGGAGAGGACACCGACCAAGGGATCGCTGACAGCGTCTATCAAGCGGGCCACCAGGATCACGGCCCCCAGTGCGGTGGCCGAAACCCCGACCACATCAGTGTAAAACTTGGGGATGTAGACATACAGGGGAAGGCCCACAACAGCCAGGATCAAGCCGGGCAAGGCATAGACAATTTTTGTTTGGGTGGGGATACGCGTGGTTGACTGGGCCACGTTCTGCCATTCTTCCTTTGTGAACTTTGTGCCTTTGTGATTCAATGAGCTTGTGGGGTTGCAGGAGTTGCCAGCTTGAGTAAGGGTCAGGAAAACAATATCAGGTTTGCAAAAAATGTCCATAAAGGAGAGGATATGCCGGAAAACGATGTTCCAATCTGGCTGCGCTGGGCTCGGGAAATCCAGGCTATCAGCCAGATCGGACTGTATTTCAGTAAAAACCATTATGATGAGACAAACTTTTCCAGGTTGAAGGAAATTGCCGCGGAAATGGTCGAAGCACATTCAAATCTGGATCATTCCCAGGCTCAGACCCAATTCCAGGCCCAGGTGGGCTATGCCACTGTGAAAGTGGATGTGCGGGGAGCTGTAGTTCAAAACGAAAAGATTCTGCTGGTCCAGGAGCGCCAGGATGGGAACTGGTGCCTGCCCGGGGGGTGGGCCGACGTGGGAGAGATGCCTTCGGAGATGGTGGCCAGAGAAGTGTGGGAGGAAAGCGGCTTTGAAGTGGTCCCGGAGCACCTGGTTGGGGTGTATGATGCCAATCGGGGCGGTGAGCCTTTGTCCTTTTTCCATGCCTATAAGATCGTGTTCATTTGCAGAATCATCGGGGGGCAGGCCCGGCCCAGCCTGGAAACCTCTGCCGTGGATTTCTTCGACTTTGATCATCTGCCGCAACTCTCAGAACCCAGGACAACCCGGCGTCACCTGGATGATATCCGGGCTCATCTCAAGAATCCGGACCAGCCGGCCGTATTTGATTAGAACGAGGTTTTTGTTAAGTTTAATTCATAAAAAAAACTCATAATTTGGTCCCACTAACTGTGAGAAATGGTGATGCAATGAGTACGATCCTGGTGACCGGAAGTAATCGTGGGCTGGGTCTGGAATGGGTCCGGCAGTATGCCAGGGAAGGGCATAGGGTATATGCAACCTGCCGGCATCCCAGTGAAGCATGGGAACTTCAGAAACTGAGTCAGGAATTTGCAGGGGTGAGCATCCATCGCATGGATGTGACCAAAGTGGATGAACTCTACGCCATGTCTGTGGAAATTCTGGAGGAACCAGTAGACATCCTGATCAGCAATGCGGGTATTTACTTGGAAAAGTACCGCGATGTGGCCCTGGGCAGCCTCAATTATACAGACTGGATGAAGACTTTTGAGATCAATGCCCTGGGGCCGGTTCGGGTTGTGGAGAAGTTTTTGCCCAATGTGGCCCGCAGCTCGCGCAAGCAGGTGGTGGTGACCAGCACGCACATGGCCAGTATAGCAGATATCGCTGTCCCTGGAGCCTATTACTATCGCTCCACCAAGGCCGCATTGAACGCAGTTATGGAAGGACTGAGCCACGAGCTGGAACAGCAGGGAGTGGGACTTTTGATTCTTCATCCAGGCCATGTGAAGACCAGGATGGGAGGTGGCGGCACGACGCTTATGCCCCGAGAGAGCGTGCAGGGAATGAAGGCTCTGGTGGACCAGTTTACCATGCAGGATGCCGGCCGCTTCATCCGCTATGATGGGGTGGACATGCCGTGGTGAGAGCAGACGGCCAAACAGAGCTTTGGAATTTTGATCGTCCGTCTGGACCCTCTTATCCCTTCTTTTAATCAAAGGAGTATGTATGCACAGTGAGATAGCTGCTCAGCTCAATCTTTCCTATCATCCTGTGGCCCTGCTGTGGGCGGAAGAAAAGCCTGAAGAAAATATCCCTGGCAGCTTCCTGTACCGGGAAACCTGGCAGGCCCTGAGCAGGATGTAGGTCTTTTTCGATCGCTCGGGACGGTGGTGCTTAAGGCATTGTAATTTAGAACATTTTCACAAAGGATGACTGGGCATGAAAAAAGTATTTGGGCTGGTGTGTCTTTGGGTCTTCCTCAGTGCCGGTGTGCTTCAGGCCTGCACGACCATGCTGGTAACCAAGGGGGCGACAGTTGATGGCTCGGTATTTGTGGCTCATTCCGACGACAGTGAACTCTTTGATCAACGCCTGGCCTATGTGCCTGCGGCGGATCATGAGCCCGGAGAAATGAGACCCGTGTACTACGACGCCGCGTCTCTTGGAGATCGGCCGCAATATCATGGATATACCCTGCGCAGGTATGTAGGTGACGATCGGGGGCCGGCCTATGTCGATCCCCGGCAGCCGCAGAGCATCCCTTTAGGATACATTCCCCAGGTGGAGCATACCTATGCCTATTACGACGCCAACTATGCGGTTATGAATGAACACCAGCTCATGTTCGGCGAGTGTACGGACGGGGCCAAAGTGCAGTTGGAGCCCAAGCCGGGTCAGCGCATATTTTACAGTGCCGAGCTCAGCCGGGTGGCTGCTGAGCGCTGCACCACAGCCAAAGAGGCTGTTTTGCTCATCGGGGAACTCATCGAAACCTATGGCTACTATGGAACTGGGGAGACCCTTCCCATTGCCGATCCTGAAGAGGGCTGGGTCATGGAAATGGCCCCCAGCCCGGAAGGGACCGGAGGTTTGTGGGTGGCCAAATACGATGACGGATACATAAACGCTCCAGGAGAAATGGCCCAGGAGGTGGGCTATCCCGAAGAATGGTATGAAAAATCGAAATGGCCGCAAGGACCGACCAGTTACTCAAGATAGGGTATTAAACCCTGCCCATTCCCGGGATTTCGGCACTCATATGGACATCACTGATATAGCCGGCCTTTTGCCTTTTTTTCATTGCTGCCCTTGAAGTCTTGGAATCATTGGTGGCGGGAGATCCTGAATTCACGAGCCTGATCTGAACCTTAAGCTGAGCAAGAACTTTTGACTGTT
>JAWLEI010000147.1:3833-5216 GCA_041686195.1 Desulfovermiculus sp. | reverse complement strand
CAGTTAGGTTTCATAAATCAGTCACAAAACACTTCAGTTTTTCCATGGCCTGCTGTACTTCATCAAAGAGTTGAGGAAGAGAGGTGGTAAGCAGCTGCACATCACCAGCGCTGCTTGCCTGCTGGACCTCAAAGGCCAGCTCGCTGACCCGGTTGGCTCCGATCAAAGCCGCATTGCCCTTCAGGGTGTGGGCCTTTTCGGTCAGACTTTCCAGGTCCCTGGCCTCATAGGCGGCCTTCATCTCTGGAACAACGGTCTCGACAAAGACAGAAAATTCATGATAGATTTTTTTCAATAACTCGTCTTTGCCATCAAACCTGGCTTTCAAGGCTTCTGTATTCACGCGGGGTTTCACGGCACGAACCTCCCTGGAGAGAGCTTTCTGGCTTTTGGACACTTCAGTTTTCAGCTTTGCCTCCGGCAAATCTGGAATTTTTTCATCTGCAAAGGAGGAATGAAATCATGGAACATACTATTCTCTGGCCCACTGAACTTTCTTTAAGTTCGCGCAAAGTCATGCCCCAGCTTATTTCTCTGGCTGAGAAGTACGGATCTACAATTGTCGCCCTTTATGTGGCACCTGATTTGTGTTCGCTTTTTCCTGCCTATGGCAACTATCCCAGTGGGGAATTCATAGAAAAATTTCAGGATTGGGAGCTGGAAAAGGCCAAAACAAACCTGCAGGAGATCTGCTCCCAGGAACTTGCCACTTGCCGGAATGTCAACGTTCGTATAGTTCGCGGCAATGCCGCCCAGGAGATACTCCAAGCTGCCGGGAAAGAGGGGGTTGATATGATTGTCATGAGCAGTCGCGGCCAGTCCTTTGATTCCGTCGGCCGAATTGGCAGCGGTCTCGGCAGCGTGGCCCAGAAAGTGGTCGAAGAATCTCCTGTTCCCGTTGTTCTGGTCAATCCGGATGAAAATGTATCCGCGCCGCAACAGGGAGCATGAGTGGATTGTTGCCTATGAGCACCACGGTTCATTTTGTTCTCAGGTGTCAGCCCCGCCACTGGCGGCAGACGCCCAGTTTGATCCAGAAAGAAACTGAGTATGAAAAAGGGCTGGGCTTGGGGTCAAGCCCGCCCTACCCAAAACCGGCTCACCAGTAGGCCGCCCGGCACTCACTTTGAGAATGGGCGTCTGTTTTTGGTAGTAACTTTTGAAATCAAAGTGAGTGCCGGGCAGGCCATCTGGGGTGTAAAATCTCGTTTCATACGAGCTCTGCCTCTGGCAAAGCTGACACATCACTTGGGGTTTTGCCCAGAGTAGTTTCAGGCAAAGGATTCCATGACTTCAGCCACAGCACTCAGATCTCGTTTCTGCTGGGAAAGCGGTCCCCGGGAAGCAAAGGACCGGTTTTCTTCGAATGATCTTCGGGCTTTG
>JAWLEI010000147.1:0-3733 GCA_041686195.1 Desulfovermiculus sp. | reverse complement strand
TCCATGACTTCAGCCACAGCACTCAGATCTCGTTTCTGCTGGGAAAGCGGTCCCCGGGAAGCAAAGGACCGGTTTTCTTCGAATGATCTTCGGGCTTTGTTCATGTACAGAATTCCGGTTGGAATGGTGTCGCCCCATTCCAGACTTTTGGACATGGCTGCCTCCCAATCATGGGGGTCATACTCATTAGCCAGGGGCTGACACCTTTTCTTGTACCACTGAAATGTGTTCACATGATTAAAAGAGACACACTGCTGCAGGATATCCACCAGGGCAAAGCCAGGAAAATCAATGGCCGCCTGAATGAGTTCCACCAGCTGATCCTGCATTCCGGTAAAGCCTCTGGCTACAAAACCGGCTTTCATGGCTATGGCTACACCTAAAGGGTGAAATGACTCCAGCTGAACACCCTGGGGCTGAGCCTTGGTCTGGTGTCCGGGGTCGCTGGTCGGACTGGCCTGCCCTTTGGTCAAGCCATAGATTTGATTATCGTGGACCAGCATGGTCATGTTCACATTGCGTCGTAAGGCGGCCAGGAAATGGTTCCCGCCCTCTCCGTACATGCACCCATCGCCGCTTTCAGCGATCACGGTCAATTCGGGATTGGACAATCTGGCTCCAGTAGCCACAGGCAAGGACCGCCCATGCAGACCGTTAAACAGGTTGCAGTTCATATAGTGCGGGGTCTTGGCCGCCTGCCCGATTCCGGAGACAAAAAGAACCTCGTGGGGGGCAATCGACTTGCCGGCCAGGGCCTGCTTGACACAATCCAAAATGGAGAAATTACCGCATCCCGGGCACCAAGCCGTCTCATACTGGCCGAAATCTTCAATAGAAACCATATTCACCTCGCGCATGCATGATGTGCCTTGCAAAAAATATGAGTTGCAGGCTCAGAGAATAGATGACAGAAGCCCTTGCAGTTTCATCCTGTATTGCCTCAGGTAGAGAGCTGCCGGAGTATCTCCGCACATGTCAGGGGAAGTCCGTCGTAGCGCAGCACCTTGCGCTGAGCTTCAAAGCCCGTCTCCCGCCTGATGAGCCGGGCAAACTGGCCGGTGGCGTTTCCTTCCACAGCTGCCACTGACCCGGCCTGGTGCAGGTGTTCCTCAAACTGTCCCGGATCAAGAGGCCACACCTGGGAAAAAGACAAAGTGGCCACGGACTGCCCTCTGGAGCGGAGAGTTTCAGCTGCCTCCAGTGCTGCTCCCCGGCTGGAGCCCCAGGTCAGCAGCAACAGGTCAGGCTGTTCATCCCCCTGATAATCCGGCGGAACAACTTCCTGCATCAGCCCTTCCATCTTTTTGAGTCTCTTGTTGACCATGCGTACTCGGACCTGGTGGTCTTCAGTGATATGACCATCAGGGGTATGTTCATCACTGTCCGCCACTACAAGAGAAGGCCCCGCTCCAGGGATAAGCCGGGGCGAGACGCCGGTTTCTGTCCAGGTAAACCTCTGATAGCCTTTAGGATCCTCAACCGTATCTCCTGGCATTCCCGGCTCAGACAGGGCATCAAAATCAAATCTGGGCACAGACCGGATTGAATCCGCCAGGTATTGATCGCTTAAGATAATCACCGGAGTCTGATACCTCTCAGTCACATCCAGGGCCTTGCGAGTCAGATGAAAGCATTCTTCCGGGCTGCCCGGAGCAAGAATGGCCCGGGGAAACTCCCCATGACCAGTGGACAGGGCCAGTTCCAGATCCGCCTGTTCTGTCCGGGTAGGCAGCCCTGTGGCCGGTCCCGGCCGCTGAGCCAGAACAATGACTACTGGAGTTTCCGTCATCCCGGCCAGGCTGATTCCTTCTCCCATCAGGGCGAACCCTCCACCCGAGGTGGGGACAAGGCTTCTGGCCCCGGCAAAGGAGGCCCCCAGAGCCATGTTGATGGCTGCGATTTCGTCCTCAGCCTGCTCGCAGACCAGGTCAAACCTTTCGGCTTGCGCAATGAGATTCAAAGCCACCCCGGTAGCCGGAGTCATAGGGTAGAAGGAACAGAAGTTGACTCCCCCGGCCAAAGAGCCCAAAGCGATGGCCTGGTTGCCGTTCAAGGCCAGTTGGGATCGGTCCTCAACAGCTGGAGGCAGGGCTTGAAAATCCGGGTTTTGACCTTTGAGCCAATCTATTCCCTGGTGCAGGGCATCCAGATTCTTGGAGACCATCTGGGCATGCTTTTTCCCAATCGCGTCTTTGACCACTCCGGAGGCTATCTCCTCTTTGAGCCCGATCAGGGCGCACACAACCCCCAGGGCGGCCACATTGGCCACTATTTTGTCTTCAGCCAACTCAGTGTAGGGAACCCTGAGCCCCCGGGATCCGGTAGAGGCCTCCATGTCCTGACCAACCAGAATCAGGCCCTGCTCAGAGAGGCGCTCCTGGTGCAGGGCAACTGTTTCATCAGTAAAGGCCACCAGAAGGTCGATATCTTCAGCAGGCCCAAGTAATGGTTCCCTGCCAATCAGCAGAGAAAAGTAATTGTGTCCGCCCCGGACCCTGGACATGGCGCTCTGGGTGGTCAAAACATGGTAACCGGATCGGATCAGGATCTTGGCCAGCATTTGCCCCAATGTTTCCAGTCCCTGCCCGGCCTCGCCTCCAATTCGAACCGTCACTGTGCTCTGTGCTGCGTCTTGACTCATGTTTGCTCCTCAATTCTGATACTCATCGAGCAAGTGAACAACCTCTTCCCGGCTCAGGTCGTGCCAGTGCTGATAGGCATTGGCCACGGCAAAGGGCCCGCTTTGTTGAGCGTGCAAGCTGTAGACCACGTCAGCCTTTTGTTCCACTTGGCGAATGGAATGCAGAGGGGCCGTGGGCACAGCCACAACCACTTCCTGAGCTCCCTTGCGCCTGGCGGCATCAATAGCCGCAAGCATGGTAAAACCGGAAGCCAGTCCATCATCGGTCACAATCACTCTCAGGCCTGAAAGGTCAAGCTGCGGCTTGTTCTTTCGAAACAGGCGCTCCCGAGCTGCGAGTTCCTGTTCAACCTTTCGAGTCTGGGTATTGATCTGCTCCTGGCTAAGTCCCAGGGAGTTGATCAACTCCCGGTTCAAGAAAACCTGCCCCCCGCTGGCCAGGGCCCCGAAACCGGCCTCAGTATTCCCTGGAATTTGGATTTTGCGGACGATGAGGCAATCAAAAGAAAGCCGCAATCTCTTGCTCAACTCTATGCCTACAGGGACCCCGCCGGCTGGTATGGCCAGAACAATGCTCTTGGGCTGAGCTTCATAGTCAGAAGCCATGAACTCCCCAAGCAACCGTCCGGCCTCGAACCTGTCTCTGAAAACGTATTTCTTATCCTCAAGGCTTGAATCAGCATACATAGCAGACATATCCCACCCTCCTTGGCCTGTTCCCTCATTGTGGCATGCATTTTGCCTATATAAATAAGGAAATGTTTGAATTTATGAACATAATCAGAATTCAAAAAGGAGATCATATGAGTCAGGAGATCAAGTACAAAGATTTTACCATCCGAATTCAACCCCATCAGGATCAGTGCTCTGAATACGCCTATGCAATCGTTGACCCCCAAGGCCAAGAGATCAAGCATGTGACCAAAGGGGGAGATACCCAGGACAGGGCTCTGGCCAATGCCAAGGAAATGATCGATTTCGAGCTTAAACTCCAGGCAGGTGAGTGAGACATCATGCCGGGGCTTGCCACACCAGGTGGGACAAGCCCCATCAAAGCGGATGAAAAGTCAGGGCCTGAGCAATCATCTTGCG
>JAWLEI010000146.1:0-5355 GCA_041686195.1 Desulfovermiculus sp. | reverse complement strand
TCATTGCTGCCCTTGAAGTCTTGGAATCATTGGTGGCGGGAGATCCTGAATTCACGAGCCTGATCTGAACCTTAAGCTGAGCAAGAACTTTTGACTGTTGAGAATAGAGGATAGCATGACTATTTACAATCTGGACTACCTCTTCAATCCGAAATCCGTGGCAGTTTTAGGAGCCAGCGAAAAGCCGGGAAGTATAGGATCAGCCCTCATACAGAATATGATCCAGGCCGGGTATGCTGGATATCTTCTGCCTGTCAATCCCAAATATGAGACTATTTATGGCCATAAATCGCTCACTTCAGTGACCAAAGCCCAGACTGAGATAGATCTGGCCGTTATCGCCACTCCCATGTCCACAGTGCCCGATCTTGTGGACGAGTGTGTCCACGCCGGCGTGAAGGCGGCCATTATCATCTCTGCAGGGGGCAAAGAAACCGGGGCTGAGGGTCAGAAGATGGAGGAGCGGATCCTGGAACGGGCCAGGAAGGGCAAGCTGCGTATTCTGGGCCCCAATTGCCTGGGCATCATTTGCCCGGACAACAGCCTCAATGCCAGCTTTGCGGCCCATACACCGGAGGTGGGCAAATTGGCCTTTATCTCCCAGAGTGGGGCCATATGCACCTCGATGCTGGATCTTTCCCTGCAGGAGAAAATGGGCTTTCGCTACTTTATCAGCATCGGTTCTATGCTGGATATCGATTTTGGGGATCTTATCGACTATGTGGGCAGCGATCCCCAGGTGGAAAGCATCCTCTTGTACATTGAAAGCCTGACCAACATCCGCAAATTCATGAGTGCAGCCAGAGGGGTCTCCCGGGTGAAGCCAATCGTGATCATCAAATCTGGAAAGAGCCCGATTGGAGCCAAGGCCGCCTCCTCCCACACCGGAGCCATGGCCGGAGAAGATATCGTCTACGATACCGCCTTCAAACGGGCCGGAGCAGTCCGGGTCAACTCCATAGGTGATTTCTTTCGCTGCGCTGAATTATTGTCCAAGCAACGGCATCCTCGCGGCCCCAGGATGGTGGTGCTCACCAATTCCGGCGGTCCGGGAGTCATGGCTGTAGATGCCCTTTATGAGTATGGGCTTGAGGCCAGCACCTTAAGCAAGGAAACCATCGGCAAGCTGGACAAGGTCCTGCCTCAGCACTGGAGTCGCGGCAACCCCATTGATATTCTCGGAGACGCCACAGCAAAGCGATATGTCCAAGCGGTCAATTGTCTGGACCCCAAAGAGATGGACGGCCTGCTCATTATCATGAACCCCCAGGCCATGACTGACCCCGCTCAAGTTGCTGAGGAGCTGACCACAGCCTTAACATCAAAATCTTTTCCGATCCTCACTTCCTGGATGGGAGGACGGGGGGTGGAAAAAGGGATCGAGATCTTCAACAACGCCCGCATTCCCACCTATGCCACCCCGGAAGACGCGATTAAGTCCTTCATGTATCTGCACAATTATGCAAAAAACCTGCAAAAACTTACCGAGATACCGGCCAAGGCTCCCCGTAAGCTCAGTTTTGACCGGGAGAGGGCCAAAGAACTGGTCAAGACCGGACTCAGCCGCAAAAGTGGTTTGCTCACCGAGGCGGAATCCAAGGAGCTCATTCAAGCCTATGGCATTCCGGTTAACCGCACAGAAACAGCAGCAAGTGAAGATGACGCGGTTCGAGTGGCTCAGGACATGGGCTATCCCCTGGCCATGAAGCTTTTGTCCCTGGATATAACCCACAAGACCGATGCCGGAGGTGTTCACCTGTATCTTCGCAACCAGGACGAAGTGCGAAGCGCTTATGGGCAGATTATGCAATCTGCCCACGCCTATGACCCCAAGGCCGATATCCTGGGGGTGACCATTCAACCCATGGTCTTGCGCCCGGACTTGGAGCTGTTGTTGGGAGCCAAGAAAGACGAGAACTTTGGGCCGGTCCTCCTTTTCGGCATGGGGGGTATTTTTGCTGAAGTCCTTGAAGATCGGAATCTGGCTCTGCCACCCCTGAATCACCTCTTGGCCAGCCGATTGATTCGTGGCACCAAGGTATCTCGCTTACTGGATGGATTTAGAAATCGTCCTGGTGCGGATATGCCTCTCCTGGAGGAGTCAATTATCAGACTGGCCCATCTGGTTGTGGATTTTCCGGAAGTCGTCGAACTGGACATGAACCCGCTGGTTATCGACGGGGGCAAGCCCTTGGCTATTGATGCCCGGGCTGTTATCCGGCCATCGCAGGTTGCTTCGCCCCAACACCTGGTTATCAGCCCTTATCCCTCCCAATATGTATATGATAAAGTGATCACGGAATCCAGTCTGGAGGTTGCTATTCGGCCAATTCAGCCGGAGGATGCCTCCTATCTGGTTGAGCTGTTCCAGACCCTTTCGCCAACCAGTATCTATTACCGGTTCTTTAGGCCCTTGAAAACGCTGCCCTCCGATATGCTGGCTCGGTTTACTCAGGTCGACTACGACCGGGAAATGGCCCTGGTGGCTTTCAGCCGGGATGAAGGTAAGGACCGGCTTGTAGGTGTAGCCAGAGTGACCGGCCATATTGACGGGCAAAAGGGTGAGTTTGCCATCCTGGTCGGTGACCCATGGCAGGGCCAGGGGGTGGGGGAAGAGCTCCTCAAGCGCTGTTTGGACATTGTCCGGGATATGCATATGGAAGAGGTGTGGGGTTTGGTGCTTCCCAGTAACACCGGGATGCTCAAACTTGGCGATAAGCTCGGGTTTCAGAAGAAGAGGCTGCCTCACGAGGGTGTATATGAGCTGACCAAGGAGCTAAGGAGCGGGCTATGAAAATTGAAGGCGTAATTCCCCCGATCTCGACACCGTTTGAAAATGGTGGACCAGCCCTGGATAAGTTGGTTCAAAATATTGAGAAATGGAATG
Organism: Desulfovermiculus sp.; assembly: GCA_041686195.1. Lineage (GTDB taxonomy): Bacteria > Desulfobacterota > Desulfovibrionia > Desulfovibrionales > Desulfothermaceae > Desulfovermiculus. The sequence continues at coordinate 2,468 of JAWLEI010000146.1, read as the reverse complement.
AGACTGCCTTGTCGGGGTATCTGGTCTTGGGGTCCAATGGAGAGAGTGTATATCTGGCTGAACAGGAGAAACTGGCGGTCGTCAACAAGGCGAGAGAGGCTATTCCCGCATCCAAGTGCATGATAGTGGGCACCGGTTTGGAGTCAACCCGGGAGACCATTCGATTGACCAATCTTATGGCGGATGGCGGTGCTGATTACGGGCTCGTCGCACCCCCTTTTTATTTTAAGAACAGTATGCATGAGGGGGTGCTGGCTGATCATTTTACAGCTGTGGCTGAGGCCAGTCGGATGCCGGTTCTCCTCTATAATGTCCCCCAGTTCACCGGAGTAAATCTTGATCCATCCTTAGTGGCCAGACTTTCCCTTCACCCCAATATCGTAGGCATAAAGGACAGCTCAGGAAATATTGCTCAGTTGAACGAAATCCTCTTTTCCAGCCAGGAAGGATTTACCGTGCTTGTGGGATCGGCCCCGGTATTTTTCCCGGCGCTTTGTATTGGAGCCAGTGGAGGGATTTTGGCAGTTGCCAATGTCGTTCCCAAATTATGCATCGAAATCTTTGATCTGTATCAGAAAGGCCTCTTTCAAGAAGCCAAAAAGCTTCAGAATCAGATGACCCCTTTGGCCAAAGCAGTGACTGTGAGATATGGGATTAGTGGTTTGAAAGCAGCCATGGATGCTGTGGGATATTTTGGAGGCAAACCGCGTTTGCCTTTGCAAAGCCTGGATTCAGAGGGCAAGGCTGAAATAAAGATTTTGCTGCGAGACTTAGAAAGAGCCCATGGGTGAGGCATGAACAGAAGAGGAGCTTTTGGGCCAGGAAAAATGCCATGGACTCGCAACTGCACAACAAAGCGGATGCGGTCGGTCAGCAGGGCCGCGGGCAGGCCGACGGCCAGACCGATGAGCACGGCCCCGGCCAGCTCCCAGCCACCGGTGGCCAGGGCTCCGGCCCAGTGTCCCTGGCCGCCGATGACCATGGCCAGGGACAGGAGGACCGAGAAAACGATCAGGCCCCAGGCGTCGTCGATGGCCACAATTCCGAGCAGGGTGTCGGTGAATGGGACCTTGGCCCGCTGCCCCTCGACCACGTTGGTCACTGCCGCCGGGGCGGAAGCGGGGGCGATGCCGGCCAGGACTGGGGCAATTTCGATCGGAACGCCGAGGAGGCTGAGCCCGACCAAGATCAATCCGGCCACGCCGAGGACCTCGAACACGGAGATGCAGAAGACCTGCCGGCCAAAGTTTCTGAGAGATTGCAGGGAAAGCTTGCAGCCCAGGATGAAGCCGATCATCAAAAGGGCGATGTTGGAAAACAGGGTGTACCAGCGCTCGTATCCTGGCGGCAGCAGGTTGAGGCCTGATGGCCCCACGGCAACCCCCGCAGAGAATGAGCAGGGTCACCCTGGGTATGTGCAGCTTGGGACCGACGAGGTTGGAGGCGAGACCGATGAGCAGCAAAGCGCCGATGGTCAGGAGGATGATGCCGGTGTCGGTTTCCATAACCCTTTTATAACATGAGCGGAGAGCAAATGTCATCAAGTGGATTTTATGAACAGCTTCTCCGCCCAATGGCTGGCAGAAAAGGAGAGGTGCCGTGATGCGCAAGCGAATAATAGCCCAAGACGATCAAGCAAGTCCCCTCCCTGATCAGGATTGGCTGGATGTTAAAGGTCTGGCCCTGGCAGAAGTCACTTCCGAAGATCCGGCTCATCCGATTGAGTCGGCACTGCTCCCTGACTCAGGATCAGACTGGCGGGCGTCGTATCCCGGGGAGCAGACGATACGTCTGCTGTTTGATGCACCGCTGCATCTCAAGCGTATCCGCCTGGAGTTCCATGAAAAACAATTTGAACGAACTCAAGAGGTTACGCTGCGATGGTCAGATGATGGGGGACAGTCGTACCAGCTCATTGTCCGTCAGCAGTTTAATTTTAGTCCGCCGCAAACTGCATCTGAGATTGAAGACTATAGTGTCGATCTCGATGGGGTGATGGCGCTGGAGCTCAGGATCGTCCCGGACATAAGCGGGAGCGATATCCGGGCATCGCTGGCTGGATTTCATCTGGCATAAATGTGATGCGTCTGCAAAGAGTCTTCCAGGGATGCTCATGGTGCCAAGCAAGGAAGGCGACTTTTATTATCTCTCTTCACGTTACCCTTTATGTTGATGGAGAATGATATCTTGAAAAGCTCGTGGTAATGTGTCCGCAGCCTTGACCTGAAAGCTCCTTTGATCTAGGCTTTTTGAACTAAAGTGGGTTCAAATTGGCTAGGTTGCACGAGGTGTCCCATGCAGCAAATTAATATTCACGAAGCCAAAACACAGCTTTCTAAACTCATTGCCGATGGTAAGGAAGAGTTATTATAGCTCGTTACGGTCAGCCGGTGGCCAGGCTTGTTCCTACAAACGGTTGTCCCAAAATGCGCACGATATGATCATGTCACATCGAAATACGCTCTTTT
>JAWLEI010000145.1:0-5391 GCA_041686195.1 Desulfovermiculus sp. | reverse complement strand
CCGATGGGGCATCGAAGTCTACCACAGGACCTTAAAAAGTGGTTGCCGCCTCAAAGATCGGCAACTCGGCAATGCCGACCGACTTCATGCCTGCCTTGGCGTAGACATGGTGGTCGCCTGGCGCATATATCATTTAACTATGCTGGGACGGGAAGTCCCTGGCGTTCTGTGCACAGCCTTTTTTAGCGATATCGAATGGAAGGCGCTTTGCTGCTACGTACACAAAACACCCGAATTACCAGAACAACCGCCTTCACTGAGCGAAGCAATATACATGCTTGGAGGTATCGGGGACATCTGGGCAGAAGAAACGATGGCCCCCCCCGGAACCCAAACCCTCTGGCGAGGGCTGCAACGCCTGGATACAGCCACAGAGATGTACGCGATCATGAATCCTCAAACCAGTTCCAACATGCCCTCCGGGCCCTGACCGAACCCACGGTGTCAAGTGTGGGTAAAGGTCAGCTTGGCAAGGAGGGGCAGGGGTGGTTGGGATTATGTTTCTGCATCGTCTACTGGCGGCCGACAGGGCAGGCGAACTCGCATTTGCGGCAGTACTTGACCAGATTCCGGTCCTCGGGAGTCGGTTCGCTTTCCTCGATGTCCTGCTCCATTCGGTTGTTGCACAGCTCCCGGCTGTAGGCTCCGTCCAGGGCCGGGATGTGGCTGGTGCCCAGCTGGTCCGAGCTCCAGACCTGGTTGTGCATGGCCTTGATGGGGCAGACCTTGCGGCACGGTTCAGGACACTCCTGGCACGGGTCGAAATCCATGCGACTGGAAGCCGGCAGCTCGGCATCCACCAGGAAGGCCCGAATCCTGACTCTGGGCCCGAACTGGGGCGTGACCAGGAGGTTGTTCCTGCCCATGCAGCCCAGGCCGGCCATGACGGCAGCGTCCTTGAGAAAGGTGCCTCCCTTCTGCACAAAGTAGTGCATGGGAAAGGTCTGCAAGCCAAGGTTTTCTTCCATCCACTGCCGCAGGGACTTGCAGATCTGGATCAACTGCCGGTTGCCCGGGGTGCCTTTGTTGCCGTCCCACCAATCCAGCTCCGGCTGGGTTCTGGGATGTTCGAGAGCCACCACGACCACGGACTTGGCCTCCTCGGGCCAGGCCGGGATCTGATCCGAGCTGGAAGCCTTTTGCCCCTCCTGCGGAGTGCCCACGCCGGTGTAATCGCCCATGTGATCAAAGGCGGTGTGTGAGGGACTGTTGCGGACATCGTTGACATTGGCGATGCCGGCCAACGAGGCCCCGTGGTGTTTGGCTACTTCCAGAATCTGTTCGACTGGATTGTCTGTGTTCATGTGTCCTCCCTCTCATCCGTTGACCGGATGAGGTTTGTTGGTGTACATAAAATATCGGTCAAAGTGATCCCCAGCTCGGCGGCGATCATCCCTTCGTTCAGATAGGCTGTCATGGCCTGTCCCACTTTGCGCCCGGCCTCGTTCCCGGCCAGTTCGGCCTGGCGTTCCAGGACCTCGATAAAGATTATCCTTCAGCAGGTATATGACCAAAAAGAATGGAAAGGTAAAAGGAGATCTGGATATATGCGGTTAAGAGGTTTATCCAGCTAAATTGACCTGCAAGGACAAGCACGCAGTGCATTTAACCGGGACGGGGTAATAGGGGTACTGGTTAAAAAACTTGGCGGTGTATCGGGGTATCAGAGACCTTCAGTGCTCCATTCTCGCTACATAATATAACTGGCAACATAATGTCCTTTATTCTTTCATGGCATGAAGCTTCATCAATCACCTTTGACTTCCCCCTCCTCTTCCACCGTATATCCCATAGCCCGATATCCAGCCAAGCGTTTGCTAAACATTCGAGCCAACTGCGGTACCTGTTCGTCCACGTAGTCGTAGATAATGACCTTGTGTTTGTGATAGTGCAGACGGTGGATACGGCCGGCATATTGTTGGAGCGTTCCCCGCCAAGAAAGTGGAGAGACGAGAAACAATGTATCTAAGCGGGCATCATCAAAACCCTCCCCAATATATCGTCCAGTGGCAATGAGTAAACGTTCCTCTGTATCCGGAATGGCTTTCAGCTTTTCAGCAACAGCCTGATGCTTCTTCTTACCCATCCCACCTTGAAGCACAATAATATTGCGGACAAAATTCTGCAGGCGTTTTTCGAAATACTGTACCTGTGTGGTTCTTTCTACCAGCAAGAGCGGGGACCGACCTTGATCAAGGGCCCTCAGGATATCGTCCTGGATCATCTCATTTCGCTTCTTATCTGCACTGAGTGCCGCATAAATGTCCTGGATTCTGACATTTTCATTTCCTTGTGGATACGTAAAGCTCGTGCGCCTGGGAACAACTACTTGCTTAAAGGGACGGACAGCAGCTTGACTCTTTGGATCTACCCGGAAACGAATCGGTCCACACTGCATGTATATAATTGGATGATGCCCGTCCTTTCGACTCGGAGTTGCTGTCAATCCGCACACATATTTGGCTTTGACCTGTCTCATCACCTGCTCAAAACGAAAAGCAGAGATGTGGTGACATTCATCAACAATGATCTGTCCATAATCAGCAACCTTATCTTGAACTTCTCCTTTTCGATTTAAGCTCTGCAACATAGCGATATCTACCAAACCGGTCCTCTGGTCTTTTCCTCCTCCGACTCGGCCTATCGATGTCAAATCCAAAAAGTTCTTCAAGCGTTCATGCCATTGATCCATTAACTGTCGACGATGAACCAAAATCAAAGTATTTGTTTGTCGCTTTGCTATAAGCCAAGCACCCACAACCGTCTTGCCAAAAGCAGTGGTTGCACACAACACACCACAATCATCTTTCAAAAGACTCTCCGCAGCCTGTTTTTGCAAAGAAGTCAAATCACCCTGAAACAGGGTTTGAACCATATTTCCGGCATAGCGCTTGTCAATAATTTGTGGATGGATTCCAAGGGAATGAAGCATCTCCAAAACATCATCAAGGAATCCACGTGGTAATGCGAGATAATTAGGAAAATCTTCTGAACAAAAAATTATCCTGGGCTTTTCGTAGGTGGACAAGCGCAAGGCCTGAGCTTTGGAAAACTCAGGATTCTGAAACGCAGCCAATCTGGACAGACGGTTGTAAAGAACAGAAGGCAAATATTTTTTGTGTACATACAGCAGATTACCCTTGACCAGTTCCACCTCTGCAGGCAAAGGGTCAAGAATGGGCTGCTCTTTCTTTTTCTTGGAGGGAGGTAAGGTCCACGGATCCTCAGCGTAATCGTCAGCCGGGCTCTTTTGAGCTCCCCCGAATGTCCCTTGTCTCAAGGCCTCCTTTGCGAGTATTTCGACATCCTCAGGGCGCATTCTTTCTATTCCCGCTAGAAAAGCCCATTGATCCTTAAACGGTTGGAAGGTATCATCTAAAAAGATGCTGTTGCCTTGAGAACGTGGACTATATTGGAGGGGAAGAGCGATGAGATTGCCGAAACCTCCCTTTGGCAAAGTATCTTGATTGGGGAAAAAACGATCGTAGGAATACAGCTTACAATCTTGCATCCGATCGATAACTTGAGCCAATATGGAGTATCCGAGCCTGCGGGCGGTGGCCGCAGGAACAGGGACTTGAAAAAAGATCCATACATGCCCACCATTCCCTGAACGAGAACGTTCCAGAGCTGTGGGCACCCCCATTTTACGACAGACATCGCGAAAAACTGAGGCATCCTCACGCCATAACTCTTTATCAAAGTCAGCAGCTAGGAACCAACAAGTTTCATCTTTTAAGAGTGGATACACCCCAATGGTTTGCTTACCGGCTAGATGATCATAGATTACTTGATCACTTAATGGAACCAGAAACCTGTTCGCACATTGAGCGCACTTCACCTTAGGCTTACCGCACAAAGGACGTTTCCATTCATTGGCGCAGGCCGGTGTATACCCAGAATCGCCTTTTCGATTTTCCCACAGCTTTGGATATACATCTTCTCTACCCCGAAATAATTTGCGAAAAAGGGCTATCTTTTCCTTGGAAGAGGATTTGGAATGAACCTTTGCAGCTGGTGCTGAACTTACTTCTACCGGAGGCTGAGCAGATGTGTATCTGCCAGAAGCTTCATTGAGCCCTGTTTCATTCTGATCAGAACCCAAAGCTTTCCTTAACTTTTGATTTTCAGCGCGCAGCCGAGCGCATTCGGTCAAAGCTTCATCCAGCCTGGCTTGAAGTTTTTGGTAAGTTTCATTGCTGGACATATCGAAACAATCAAGGCCTCCGAGGACTAAAGGTTCACTCTCACCATCATCAAGTTCTTCCTTGGTCACTGATTTCACATCCATTGAGGGCACATTTGCTGGCAAAAGGCATCAATTTCCGTTTTACGCGAATAGGTGCCAGTCTTTTTTCGCCACTTATCCAAAAGAGCACCGAACAGGTTTGGGGGTATATCCACAGCCCAATTTTTAAACTCCGAGCGCGATTCATGATCGAATTTGTACAGCCCAAGCAGAATACCTTGTAGATAAGTCCTGGCCTCAGCCTCCATGCCTAGTTGCAGGTAATCCCATACTTGATTGGCATATGACTCCACTTTATCCTCGATCATGGTCAAGGCCTGATCATCAGGAGACACGTATCCGTCTCTTGTTGGCCCGGATTGATCCCAAAGGGTCTCTACATCTATGATATCTAGGGTCCAAAACATGTCGTCAGCAATCTGATGCAGATCAATATCCTTGAGAACTTTCTGTGCTTCTTCAAGCACGGCTTGACGAATCTCACCGCCTTTCTGGTACAAACGCTCGATGAGTTGATCTTGCTGTTCGTCTGTCAAAGATTTCAAAAGAGGATCCATGCACAAATACTCCTCAGCTCTTAGGAACTCGTTTCATTAAGGTTTTGGCTGACTCAGTGTCAATTTTGCCTTTTCTGCCCTCTCCCTTTTGGACTGCAAAATATCTGCTGCAGACTGGAAACCGGAGATCGCCCAGCGCATTGGCTTTTATATAAAGCCAAGCAAGAGCAGCTGCAGCGGCTTCTGCGGGATTTTGGTCTTGACCACAACCTGAAAAGGGATGGCTTCAGGTGAAAAGTGTGGGTCGTTGGCCCTCAATCTCCAATGGCTGAAACGTTATCTGCTCAAAATGAAACCCATAAAAATATTCCTTAATTTAACAGAATGTCAACAGTTCTTGGCGTGACAGTTGCCCGCCAATAAAGGCTAACCCTCTAACGGCGCTGGGAAAATGGCTTGACCTACTGCACAGCAGCTTTGGAGCGGACTTCCCGCAAGTCGGTTCGAGTTCACGCTGTTGCTAGCCGATTACTCAAAAAAACTTTGGGAATATTGACGCCAATCCTCCAGGATTTTCCCCCGGTTCTCGATATCCCGTTCGTCCAAGAGAGCTTTATAGGTTTCAATGTTTCCAGCCCGGTAGTG
>JAWLEI010000144.1:0-5439 GCA_041686195.1 Desulfovermiculus sp. | reverse complement strand
GGACCGCAGCAGATGCTTGACCTGATCGAAGACCTCGCCCACGAACTCCTTGGAGCCGATGATTCCAGCGTCGGTGAAGTAACGGGTTCGGTACATGAACCGATCAACCCGCCGGACCTTATATTTCTTCTTTCTTTCTTTGTCCACGATGTTCTGGTCGATCACAGCCCCTTTGCCGGCGTCTACAGCGCCGGTTTCGTAGACAAACTCCCGGTATTTGCGGACAGAAAAGTCAAGAGTGGATGTCCACAATCTCTTCCCTCTGATGGGTTATTGGTGGGTCTTCATCTTCAAAGCCAGGTTTCTGACCACGGTACGGCACCAGGTATCCCGGCCACCCATGGTTGGTATCTTCTATTTATTTAATACATTCGCCAGGTGGGCATAGCTGACATCAGGATTCTTCTCCCTTTCATGCATAATCCACTGCATGACCGCCATCCTGTCCGGCTTGCCATTTTTAATGCTATTTCTGACAAATTCAATGTCTGCATATGAATAGTCGCCAGGGTCCACAGTAAGTTCATTGTTCGTTATTACTTTATTTACCTGCATTTGCTCCAGGTCCAGACGATTCATCTCGATTGGCTCCACTGTCTCTGTGCCCAGATCATTTTCCAACTCCCTCAATCGAACGTCCAGGGCAGCGATATGATCCTGCATTTCAGAAATAGCTTTGTATGATTGCACCAGGGAGCCGTTTATCTCTGCCACCAGCTGAAGGAGAGATTCCTCGTAATAACGGCAAACCAGCAACTGTGGCTCAGTATCGTGCAAAGTCCCGACGCTAGCGCGTCCAACCATCAGGCTCTCGACAGCGGTTTCCGTCACGACACGCATGACATCCACCGGATCCGCGCCATCTTTGAACTCACACAATAGCCGGCTGATCTGCAACAATGCTTGCCGTTTACGATGGAAGCGTTCCTCCATCGAGTTCTTCCTTGCCATCTTACCGTTCATTCTTCAGGACGCAGTTAATCAATGCGATGAGCTTAACGAGATACGCATAACGCCCGTATTCACGCGCCAGCTTTGCTGGTCGCGTACAATTTATTGTTAGCGCTCTGACACCGGCTCCGTACCATTTTTTAGGCATTGACCTCTGAACCCAGCAATTCAATGGACCAGCCCGGCCAGGCCGTTACATAAGCTTATCGGACTGGCCGGGGGAAGTCGCAACAGGCTAATACTCATAGCCCTCATTGCAACAGCACTACCCGGCCTGCTCCTTAAACACCGCAGCAATTTCCTCCGCCGGCACCGGCCGGGCAAAGAAAAACCCCTGTCCATAGTCACAGCCCATATCACAAAGTTTTTGTCTCTGCTCCTCCCGCTCCACGCCTTCGGCCAGGGCTTCCTTGCCCAGATTGTGAGCCATGGCAATGATCGTCTGCACCAGTGTAACGGAATCCGCGCTTTCCGGCAGACCTTCAACAAATTCCTTATCTATTTTAATCTCATTAATTGGCAGCTGGTGCAAATAACTCAAGCAGGAATAGCCCTTACCGAAATCATCCAAGGCCACCCGAACACCCCAGCTGTAAAGTGTTTGCAGGATCTTCGAGGCCATTCCCACATTCTGCATAAGCTCTGTTTCAGTGATCTCCACACCCAGAGCTTCGGCAGGCAGACGGTTCTCTTTAAGGGCCTGCCCAATCACCCAGATGGTTGCGTCATTATAGAGATCCCGGGCCGAGAGGTTGACCGAGACCCTGACCCGAAAACCCTTCTCCCGCCAAAACCTCAGCTGCTGACAGACCCTGCGGATGACCCAAGCATCCACTGAGCCGATCATTCCGGTGCGCTCCAACACCGGTATGAACTCTGCGGGCGAGACAAGGCCCCTTTCCGGATGGTGCCAGCGCAATAAGGCCTCCAGGCCAACGACGCCACCGCTGCGTACATCGATCTGCGACTGATAGAAGACCTGGAACTGCTCGTTCATCAGGGCCTGCTTCAGATCCTGCTCCAGATGGAACTCCTGGGAGATCCAGTCCTCCTGTCCCGCAAATTCCTGAATCCTGTCCACGCTTTTCTTGGCTGCGCTCATGGCCATATCCGCCTGCTTCATCAGCGTGTCCGGCTCCACGAACCTGGAGGGGAACAGGGTGAATCCGATACTGGCTTCCGGATAGATTCGCCTATGGGACAGCTCGAGCTCTTCACCTATTCGCTCCAGAATACGCTGCCCCAGGCTGCGGGCGCTCTCACCGGAATTTATCCCATCGGCCAGGACCATGAACTCACCGCCAGCAACCCTGGCGACTGAATCCTTTTCGCGGAGCGAGCTCCAGATGCGCCGCCCCACTTCCCTTATAAGCTCGTCTCCCGCCTCCTGTCCCAGAGTGTCGTTCACGAACCTGAGCCTGCGGATATCAACCAGGAGCACAGCCCCACACTCGCCGAAGCGCTCGGACCTGGATACGGCCTGCCTCAGGCGCTCGTGAAGCAGTCTCCTGTTGGGCAGCCCGGTCAGCTCGTCGAAATAAGCCAAACTGTAGACCTTTTGCTCGGCACGCTTGCGCTCGGAGATATCCTGGAACATCACCATATGCGAGGCCTGGTCCGAAGAGTAGTGGGACAGCCTCCCCATATTGACGAGGACATGTATATAGGCCCCGGGCTTTGTACGATATCTCCTTTCCATATTCACCGTTTCCCCGGCCAGCATCCGCTCTGCGTTCCTTTGAGGTGAAATCCTCTTCAGATCGTCTGGGTGAATAAGCTCCTGGGCGGCCATGCCCAAGAGCTCGTCCCTGGAGTAACCCAGAATATCCAGGGCCTTTTGATTGGCCTCGAGAATCCGATGCTCCGAACTGGAAATAAGAATGCCAATCGCCGCCTGCTCGAACAGCTGCCGGAAAAGTTCCTCACTCTTGCGCAGATCCTCCTTTATATCGCTCAGTTGTCGGTAATTCTCCTCCAGCTGCAGATTCGAGGCCTGCAGCTCGCTTGCAAAAAACTGGTAGCGCCGACCCCTATGACCCGTGGTCAGGACCAGGGCAGAGGAAAGCAGGGAGAACGCGGCGATCGCCCCGAAGGCAAGCGGTGCCTGCCAATACGGCTGCGCCGCGAGGAAAGCAGGGGCCGGACGTGCAACAAGGGTCCACCGGCTGCCTGGAACCTCCAGTTCCAGACGCTCTTCCAGCTCCACCGTTTCATCAAGCTTGTTCCTGCGGATGTGCTTTGCCTGATCAGGATTTCCTGATTCGTTAAAAGCCAGGAGCTGCCCCCTGTCTGGTCCGCTCTCGTCCAGGACCAACAGGTCCAGGTTCAGTCGAGGATGGCCGCTCAGGGCGGATTCCAGCAGCTCACCTGCATGAAAGACGCTGAAGGCATAGCCAAGCAGAGAATCTTCTTTGTCGCTCTTCGCATGGACCGGAGAAAGGAGGAAAACGTCGCCCAGATCCAAAAACCCAGGTATTAGTCCAGAGGCGGGTGAAACCATCATTTTGCCGCTGCTGCGCGCCCGTTGCAGGGAGGCACGCAGCCTCGGTTGGGAGGCCAGATCCAGACCCAGCAAAGCCTTGTTATCCTCGCGAGGCCTCAGGTAGTAGACCGGAAAATACCGCTCGCGCCGGCTGGCAGGAACCCCCTGGCCATCCTCCCCGAATTCTGTGATGGAAAATCCGGATATTCCAGCCTGTCGAGCCCGCACCTCGTATGCTTCCAGCTGCTCCCTCGGCACCAGAGGGGCCCAGGCCACCATTCGGAATGCGCGATGCCGGCTGAGGGGTGCCCTGGCAAACTCCCGGAATTCCGAGCGAGTTACCTCCCGTGAGGCATCGAAGAGGGAGATTATGGAGCGCACCGCTTCCAGGTAATGGTCCAACTCCCTTTGCAGATGCTGCTGGCAAATGCGAGCTCGCCTATCGAGCTTTGCCTCCAGGCTCGATCGCTGCCAGCCCCGAACCTGCTGATGCGCTAACACGGCGATCGCCAGGCCCGTTGCCAGAATGAGCACCGCATAGAAGCGATAGCCGCCCAGGCTCAACCAATCAGGCTCGGACTGAACATCCCTGTTCTTTTGCCACACCGCAACAGCTCCTTTTCCGTTCAGATAGCATATAATTTTTCTTTTCTTGTTTCTGGAGTTCAATTAAAAGTCAAGTTTCCGCCTCAATCCAGGAACAAGGGCAAGAACAAAGCGTCAAAAAACTGGACCTTACTCACCTTGTAAGTTATAGTACACACTGAGTTTGTCAACTTATATTTACAGGAGGTCAGCCATGACAGATACCCAGACCGAAGAACTCAGCCTTCGCGAAATGCTGGCCAAGGCCGGGATAACTCAAAAGAAGATCGCTGAAAAAGCCAAAGTCTCCCCGGCCGCCGTCTCCCTCATTGTGGCCGGAAAGTCGAAGTCCAAGCGAATAGAGGACATCATCCGGGCAGAGGTGGAAAAGGCCCTGGCCAACCAAGAACAAGTAGCATAGATCGTTTGCTGCCCCAGACAAGCCAGGCAAAATAAATCCCGGAGGAGCTGATCTCCGGGATTCTGACCACGTCCTTTGCCTCTCTGAGATCAAAACACCCACCCTACATTCGTTCGAGGCACAGCTGCGCCCACAGCCCACAGTCCCCGCCCCAGGACATCGTTTACTGTATCCATTCACTCACGGCTGGGACAGGAACCAACTATTCATTATGCCTGCGCATAGACCCATGGAATACCTACAGCTGATAATGCGGCGTCTGATCTGCTCAGGGGCCCCAGCGTTTCAGCACAGAACATCGATCTCACAGGCAACGAGCCAGAAGCCTTCACAAGGCTCCTGTTGTATATTCAAAAAGCAGACTTGACATCCTCCACCACTTCCCCTCAATTTCAACCCACCTCACTCACAACCCGGAAACAAAATACCCATGACCTCAACGAAAAGCCCAAACCTCGAATTCCTCCAGGGCCAGATCGAGCGCATAACGTACACCAACGAAGAAAACGGCTACACCGTGGCCAAGGTCAAGGTCCGCGGCCGCCGGGACCTGGTCACGGTCATCGGCCACATGACCTCTCCCTTGCCCGGCCAGGTCCTGAAAATGAAGGGGGAGTGGTCCAACCACCCCAAGTTCGGGGAGCAGTTCAAGGCGGTCTACTGCGAATGCTCCGGGCCACCTCGGCCGGGATACAGAGATATCTGGGATCCGGGCTGATCAAAGATATTCAAGGCCTACGGCAAAGACTCTATCCAGGTGGTGCAGAAAAACCCCTACCGTCTGGCCACAGACATATTCGGCATCGGCTTTGTCACCGCGGACAATATCGCCCGAAAGCTGCAAAAGCTCCTCTCCAGCCCCAAATCCATCCGGAAAGTCGATACAGAAAAGGCCATGGAATGGGTCCAGAAGACCCATTCCATGGACCTGGCCGAAAAGCAGACCGAGGCCGTGCGCAAGGCCCTTGAGGACAAGATCCTGGTCATTACCGGCGGACCC
>JAWLEI010000143.1:0-5454 GCA_041686195.1 Desulfovermiculus sp. | reverse complement strand
AATGGGGTTTGACCCCAGGGCGGAAGTGGAACGGCAGCGGAATATGCCCACCTTCAAACAGTTCGTGGAGGACAAATATCTGCCGTTTGTCCAGGTCCATAAACGATCCTGGGAGATGGACAAAAATTTTTTAGATGCCCGGATATTGCCCCTATGGGGACACAAGAAGATCTCAGAGATTACTCGGGATGATGTTCAAGAGCTGCAAAGCAACTTTCTCCGGATCGGCCATAAGCCTGCCAGCGTAAACAGATATATGGCCCTGGTGAAGTATATATTCAACCTGGCCGAGAGGTGGGAAGTGATCGACAAATCACCGGCCAGGCATGTGTCCAGCATCAGGGACAACAACAAGAAAGAGCGGTACTTGAGCGCAGATGAGACCGAGAGGCTGTTTAAGGAGCTTATGAAGTCCAGAAGCCAGGTTGTGCCGGACATCATTGAATTCTTGATCCTGACCGGGGCCAGAAGATCGGAAGTGGTCAATCTGCCCTGGTCTGAGCTGGACCTGGAGAAAGGCCTCTGGACCCTCCCCCCTGAGCGGAACAAGGCCAAGACTGAGAAGGTTATCCCTTTGTCAAAAGCTGCACTTACGCTCTTGGAAAGGCGGAGAGATAGCGGGTCGGAGTATGTATTTCCCAACTCCAAGACAGGTGAGCCTTTAAAACATTTCCATAACACTTGGGATCGAATCAGGAAGAAGGCCGGTATTCCGGACGTGCGCATCCATGACCTGCGGCACAACTTCGCCAGCCTGCTCATAAATGCGGGGCGCAGCCTGTACGAGGTCCAAAAACTCTTGGGACACAGCCAGCTAGCCACCACCCAAAGATATGCTCATTTAACTCAAAATACCCTGCGGGATGCCACCGAAGTGGTCTCCCTGACTGTCCGGAGTGAAAGTGGGGAAGGCGAAAAAAAGCTGATACTTAACACTGTACTCTGGTGGGATATATGAAGGTCGAAAAATAGGGGTAAGATACTGATCTTCTAAAAATTGATGTGAAACATTTTGCCGGTGCTTGGTGGGATATATGAAGGTGAAATTTTTCGTGATGGGTGGATATGGTGGTGGGTCGTGAAAATCCAGACAGTTACAAGTTTGTGACTGAAAGTGACAGGACCTTTTGGCTGGGCAGACCCACCAAGGCTACAGACGGCATCACATGATTACAGATGATGCCGCTTGTATCAGTATGATTACAGGGTGAAACCGGTGATATCACCGCTTAAGTATCAAAAAAGTCGGAGCTGGTGACATTATGAGCGACAACAGGCTGCTTACGCTCAAGGAAATAGTCAGGGAACTGGGGGTCAATTACAAGACCGTACACTACTATAAAGACATTTTTGAAGAGTTTGTGTTTATCCAGTTCCAGGGAAGAAGAATAAGATATCTACCTGAAAACATATTTCTTATTGCCAAAATATTGGAACTGAAAGATGAGTGGTACTGCAATGAGGGCATCCGTGATCAATTTAATAGTCTGAAATCTGAGAATCTAAAGATCTATCTATCTGACGATCTGGATGTCTGGGAGTCTGGAGGTCTGACTGACTGGCGGTCTGGCTGTCTGGATGTCCAACGGTCTGGCGATCTGACTGACCGGATGTCTGGAGATCCGGCTGGTGATCCTAATGAGCAATCTGAAGATGAAGAGCAAAGCCAGCAGCCTATAGACCAAGCCGCCCTCGTCTCACAATTGCGTGAAGAGATCCAGGACCAGCTCAACACCCTGGCTGCGGATCAGGTCCAAAACGAAGTCTCCAGACAGCTCACCCAACTCCTCTCCACCCTGGAGGACTGCCTGCTAAAGATGTCCAGTGAAACAAACGGAGCAATGACCCAGGTCTACAAAGCTATCTATCAGGCCCAGAATGGGATGCAGACCTTGGAAGATCGTTTAGGCAAGCTGGAGGAAGCACTGGGCGAAGGCAGAGGCGAGCTTATTGAGCTGGATCAAATAGATCTGAACCAACTTCAACTAAACAAACACAATTTGGAAGTTGAGATGGATGTTGATGGTCAGGATCGGGGACCGTCCATATCTGGCGAAGATGAAGATTGTGTCCCAAATCATGCCGACCTTGAGTTCGTCCGGTCCAGTATCCAGGACGGTAAACCAGATAAGACAGCGGTTATTCAGTGGATAATAGCCGAGAAAGAGAGAAACCCCGATCTGAGCTATGGCCAGCTGGCTAAGATATTAACTAATGCCGATATTCCAACTTTGAGTGGCAGGGATGAGTGGTCCAGAGCTGTGGTTAGAAACTTAGCGGTAATCAGTTCACCCATTCAGGAGGTGACATAAATTGTAATAGTTTAGCGCATTGCAACGGCCCTCACGTTAGGCAGCCATCGCCAAGTCCACGCGGTTCATTTTTTGGATGTGCCGGTTTTCGATGGCTTTCACTGCGAGCTCTTTGACATATTCAATCGGGTTGAGTTTTTGAAGCAGGGCTGTACGGAACAGGGACATCAGGATGGCCTGGGCTTCTGCTCCGGCTTCCGACCTGTTCCGAAAGGATACTTTTCTGCAGTTGACAGCTGGTCGAATCTGCTGCTCGCCATGATTGTTGTACGGACTCACGTCGTCATAATCCAGAAAGGTCAGCATCTCGTCCTCGTGCCTTTTCAGCCTCTTGACCAGCCTTTTTACATCCTTGTCCTTGCCGCCGACTTCGATGAGCATTTCCAGGCGCTGATGCAGTCGCTTCTTGCGGCTTTCATAGCTGCCGGGCTTGAGGTTTTGCTTTTGATCTCTCAAGCGTAGGGCGTCCCTGAGCAGTCTTTTCAGCTTTTTGCGAAAGGCCTTCCATTCCTTGGACGTATTCGTCTTGTCCACCTTCACCAGATCGGTGAAGAGGTGAAAATAACAGCGCTGCTTGGCCAAGGTCTGGATAAGATTATAGGCGCCATAGAAATCGCAGATCAACACGCCGTTGAAGAGGGTCCCAAGGACTTGCTCCACCACCGGTGAGCCTCGGCACTTGGTGATGGTATAATAGCAGTATTCCTTGGTACAGAAAGCCCATAGCCAGTAAGTCATGCCTGAAAGACGCCACCCGGTCTCGTCGGCGTGCAAGGCGGCGCTGTGGCGAATAAGTTCCTTGATATTGTCGTATTCAGGCCTGAGCAGTTCCGCCAACCTGATCCAGGCCTGGGTCAAGCCGCCTGGAGAAACCGGAAATGAGCAGACGACATTGAAAATTCTGACGACATTCCGGACGCTGATGCCTATGGAGTAGTGCAGCCACGCGGCAACCACAACAAGTCTCAGGCTCAGATTCGCATTCTCCATGGCATCGGTCACCGGGGCAGTGACATAGTCCCGGCACCCCGGACACCAGTGCTTATATATCGTATGTTCGGTGACTTTCGGGCGAATTGGCGGGATATCCTCTGTGTAGCGAGTGTAAGCCTTGATGCCGGGTTCCACCTGGACTTGGCAATGGGGGCAGGTTTCCAGCTTGTGGTCTTCGTAGTGGTCTATGTGCGCCGGAACCTCGCGTCTGCACCCGGGATGGCCTTTTTTGCGACCGGGCTTCTTATTTTTGTGCTTGGGCCGGTTTTGCTTTTTGTATGTGGGCCTTTGTCCTGAAGGCGTGGCCACATCGGCTCTGACGAGCTGGTCATATTTTTCAGCCTTCAGGCCAAGCTCCTGAATGGTTTGGATGGCATCTTCCCAGGGCAGTTTCAGAATGGCAGCGGCTTCTTCTCGGGTCATGATGCAAGCCGCCTTCTGAACTTGGAATGCAGGGGGTAGACATAAATCGCCTTGCAAACGCCATGAAAGTGATAGGAGTTGCCTCTTTTGGCGCTGCCCTTGGTCTGTCCCAGATGGATCCAGTTGGCAGCCTTGTAGGTTGTCCCTTGAAATCTGGAAACGTCCACAAAGGTTTCAGCCAAATAGACCGGATGGCCATAAATTCGCTCCCATTGCGCGCTCAACTCTCTCAGGCACAACGAGAAAATTTTGGAGGCCAGGCATTGGATCCTGATCCATGGGGGGACAAGAAAACGAACATTGGAGACGACCAGATGAAGTTTATCGCGTTTGGTCTGCTCATCCCAGCCAATGAAATGATCCCTGGGGGCAATCTTCCAAGCCGCACTGCCCCATGCCAGGCAGGCGACGATCTGCTCACCAAGCATGGCCACTTGGCAAAGATGCGCGCCAACGACTTTGGGACACCCCAGGTAATGATATCGTGCAAGCAGGTATCTCCAGACAGTCTTGGACCAACCCGTAGCCTGGCACACGCGAAGTCCTGGATAATCCGTGATCAATCCCTCGATGGGGGTGCTGTCAAAGAGCGGTGTCCGCAACGGCTTTTTGGCTCTGTTGTCGTTGCGGGTCTTGGGCGGAGGCAGCGTGATCAGGCCGGCCTCTTCCATCCGGAGCAGGGTATCCCGGACGGCAAAATCCTTGATCTTGCCGTTGGGCTGCCGCCAATCCCAGGCCGTGGCCAGGAGACGTGAAATATGCACCCGACCATGGTCATAATTGTTCGCTATGATCCGACGAATGGAAGCCAGATCATCCTGGGTGTATTCTCTGGAGCGAAACCTGAAAATGATATCCTGGGTGGCCATGCGAAAGGCATATCATAAAGCTTTTCGTGACGCCACCCCAGACCCCCTGATTTTGGGAAATTATCCCGAACCTACTTCAAAGCGCTAAACTATTACGGAATGATTAAATCGCTTGCAGAGAATTTCAAAGCCCACACCGTAGTGGATTCTCTGGATATACCCAAAGGTCTTCCTTAAGGTATGGGAGCCATAATTCCCTGTCAAATTGATTTTCTTACACCAGCCCTTGATCAGCTGGTTTGCATAGCTAACCGTGATAGGATTAAATTGATCCTTCTGACTGCGAAAGAGGTATTCATCCGGACCTGGATCACAATCCAGATAATTCCTGAGTGCTTTATAGGTGGACTTGTTGATCAAAAGGATGTTGTCTTTGTCGGTTTTCTGCTCTTTAACATGGTGGACATCGCCAACTTTCAATGATTGGACATCCTTCACCTTTATCTGAAGTTGGTCGCCGATCCTTAAGCCATTATTGATACCCATGGTGAACAGGAGAAGATTCCTGGGCTGCTTTTGCAAGAGGTCTTTTATAGCTTTTATGTCCTCCAGTCGTCTGATCGGTTCCACCTTGGTGCTGCTGCCCTTCTTGGGCTGATTGAGTGTGACCATATTGGACCTCGTCTGTTGTAATTTGCGGTTCAAGTTTTCGCCGCTGTCTATATCAAAAAATAGCGTTGATTGTCCAGAAAATTGATGATATTTCTTTGGTGTGAAGGTGGCTGTGGGTCGAATTTGGTGTAACAGTTTGGAATATAATTTGAATCAGCGTTTTTACAATCTCAACTTTGGACAAACTTGAGATTTTAGTGAGAGTGCTTGCAACCCCAAACCAAAAAGGTTATTCTTGCTCATAT
>JAWLEI010000142.1:0-5518 GCA_041686195.1 Desulfovermiculus sp. | reverse complement strand
AATGCCATGCACATTACTGCTTCGGTATTTATCAATGACGATGAATCCGGATTGCACCAGGATTATGATAAGTGGCTGGAAAGGCTGGCTCCGCATGAACCTGTATCCCAATATCGGCACAACGTGGGCGAAGACAATGCGGATGCGCACATGAAGCGCCAGGTCATGGGCCGGGAAGTAGTGGTGGCTGTGACCAAAGGCAAGCTGGATTTCGGACCCTGGGAGCAGATATTCTACGGTGAATTTGACGGAGGACGGAAAAAGAGGGTCCTGGTCAAGATCATTGGGGAGTGATGGCCCGAAAATTTTGTTCTCAGGTGCAAGGCATGAATTGAGTTTTTGCAGATTCCCCTGGAGGCTGAGACAGCTTGGCTTTCAGGGGTATTTCATGTACACAGGAGGGCATCAAACGGATGTATGCCCAAGGTCTTTATAGATGAAGAAGTATCAGGATCACTACTTTAAGAAAGCCAAGCAGTACAAGTTCCCGGCCCGGTCTGTATACAA
Source organism: Desulfovermiculus sp. (assembly GCA_041686195.1). Taxonomy (GTDB): domain Bacteria; phylum Desulfobacterota; class Desulfovibrionia; order Desulfovibrionales; family Desulfothermaceae; genus Desulfovermiculus. The sequence continues at coordinate 5,011 of JAWLEI010000142.1, read as the reverse complement.
GCTCCAGGAGATGGACAAACGCTTCAAACTTTTGCGGACCGGGCAGAACATTCTGGACCTGGGAGCTACTCCCGGGTCCTGGGCTCTCTATGCAGCCAGGAAGACTGGACCGCAAGGAAAGGTTTTGGCCATCGACATCAACGATTCAGATGTGTCTTTTCCTGCCCAGGTCAAATTTATCCAGGGAGATGCCCTGGATCCGGACCAGGAGCTGCGGGCGGAAATCGATTCCAGATCGCCCTTTGACCTGCTTTTAAGCGACATGGCTCCCAAGACCACAGGCATCAAGCTCCGGGATCAGACCCAGTCGGTTGAGCTGGCCCTGGCCGCCTTGGCCCTGGCCAGGGATGTGCTGGCTCCTGGAGGAACAGCGGCCATCAAGGTCTTTCAGGGACCGGATGTTCCGGATTTTCTCAGCCAGATGCGGGAGTTGTTCGGCAAGGTCAGGTCCTGCAAGCCCAAGAGTTCCCGGCCGGAGAGTACAGAAGTCTTTGTTTTGGGCTTTGGGCGGAAATGATGGGCTCATAAAAGATATAAAGCCTGAAGTTGAGCATGCCGGGCAAGGTCAAGCTGCTGACAACTTTGAATAATGTTTGCCAAATGTCACTCAATGACAGGATATGAATATGAGGAGGATATGATGTATGGCCGGACACAGTAAATGGGCGAATATCAAGCACAGAAAAGGGCGCCAGGATGCCAAGCGGGGCCAGATGTTTACCAAGGCCACCAAGGAGTTGATGCTGGCGGCCAAGCTGGGCGGAAGCGACCCGGTGATGAACTCAAGGCTGCGCATGGCCATTGATGCAGCCAAAAACATGAATATGCCCAAGGACAAGATCGATACCGCGATCAAGAAAGGGACCGGGGAGATCACCTCTGGAAGCATCGAGGAAGTGGTCTACGAAGGCTATGGACCGGGCGGAGTGGCCATCCTGGTGGAAGGGGTCACCGACAACAAGAATCGGACTGTGGCTGAAATTCGCAAGCTGTTCAGCAAAGCCGGCGGAAATCTGGGCGAATCCGGATGTGTGGGATGGATGTTTCAAACCTATGGTGTACTTACCTTTGACAAGAATCAATATGATGAGGACCAGCTCCTGGAGGTCGGACTGGAGGCCGGCGTGGAGGATGTGATTGATGACGGTGATGCCTGGGAGGTGCGGACCGCACCTGAAGATTACCTGGCGGTGAAGCAGGCCTTTGAACAGGCCGGAATAGAAATTCAGAACGCGGAAGTGGCCAAGATCCCCCAGACCTATGTCGAGCTGGATGTGGAGACAGCGGAAAAGGCCCTCAAGCTCTACGAGCAGCTGGATGAGCATGACGATGTGCAGAAAGTGCATGCCAACTTTGAAATTCCGGATGAGCTGTATGCCAAGATGGAGGCCTAAGGGGTGGCCGGCGAACGTATTGTCGTTCTGGGCCTGGATCCCGGCAGTCGATGTACCGGGTTCGGCCTGATCAGCGAGGAGTCCGGCTGTTTGCGATTGATTCGGACCGGGACGGTCCGCCCCCAGGCGGACTTGCCCTTAAGTGATCGCCTGGGAGAGATATACGCCCGGCTGAGCAGCCTGATCCAGGAGTTTGCTCCGGATGAGGCGGCAGTTGAAGATGTGTTTGTGTCCAGAAATACCTCCTCGGCCCTGAAGCTGGGTCAGGCCAGGGGAGCGGCCCTTGTAGCCTGTGCTGCGCATCGGCTGCCGGTTTTTCCCTATGAGCCTGCCTTGATCAAAAAGACCCTGGTCGGTGCAGGGCGGGCGGAGAAAAGCCAAGTGGCCTTCATGGTTGGACAGATCCTGGGGCAGCGGCCGGATTGGTCCCAGGACAGCAGTGATGCCCTGGCTGCGGGCATTTGTCACTTGAATATGCGGCGCTGGCAGCACTTGCAGGCCCGTACGGGGTCATGAAATGATCGGCTATTTGCACGGAACCATACTTGAGGTGCGAAGCACCTGCTGCCTGCTGCTCACCCCCGGCGGAGTCGGCTATGTGGTCCAGGCCGCAGGACCTGTGCTGGAGCGTCTGCCGGAACCGGGTCAGGATATCTCCTTGTACGTGCATACCGTGGTTCGGGAAGATGCCTTAGAGCTCTACGGCTTTCCTTCCCGGTCTGAGCAGGAGACCTTTTCCCAGCTCATTGCGGTCTCCAAGCTGGGTCCCAAGACCGCTCTGGCTATACTGGCTGTCTTTGATCCTCAGGAACTCAGCCAAGTGGTGCATACCGATGATGCTCAAAGCCTGACCAGGGTGCCGGGGATAGGTCCCAAGTCGGCCAAGCGGGTTATCTGGGAGCTTAAGGACAAATTGCTGGCTGCGCCTGCTGCTTCAGAAGCTGCAGGCCCGGTTCAGGCAGGACACAATATTTTTTCAGATGCCTTAGCCGGCCTTACGCATTTGGGGTATACTGAATCCGAAGTTCGCCCACTTTTAAGTTCTGTTCTCGAACAAGAGCCGGAGATGATGACCGGGGAGGCCATCCGGGCAGTGCTTAAGCGCATGGCCAGGACTGGGGAAAGCTGAAAAAAAAGATTTTGACCGCGCAATACACTGAAGACGCGGAAAGATGGAACAGCAAGGGTAAACAACCGGGGATAAGGACAGGAAATGGGTGCACAGACCGAGGTCAGGGTGGATGAGCGGATCCGGCCTTTACGGCTTGACGAGTTTATCGGCCAGGATGAGATGCGGGCCAATCTGGCTGTTTTTCTGCAGGCGGCCAAAGAACGGGGCCAGGCCATGGATCACGTCATGTTCTCCGGAAATCCCGGTTTGGGCAAAACCACCCTGGCTCAGATCATTGCCAGTGAGTTGGGCGTGAATCTGATCAGTACGTCCGGACCGGTTATGGAGCGCAGCGGGGATTTGGCCGCGATTTTAACCAACCTGCAACGCCATGACGTCCTCTTTGTGGATGAGATCCACCGCATGCCTCCCACGGTAGAAGAGATCTTGTACCCGGCCCTGGAGGATTTCAAGCTGGATCTGGTCATTGGTCAGGGGCCAGGAGCGCGGACGGTAAAGATCGATCTGGAGCCTTTCACCCTGGTCGGGGCCACGACCAGGATCGGGCTCTTGTCCTCTCCCTTGCGGGATCGGTTCGGGGTCTTGTTCCGGCTGGAATTTTATACTCCAGAAGACCTGGGGCGCATTGTGCGCCGGGCGGCCCGGATCCTGGGCATTGAAATCACGGATGACGGGGCAGAAGAGATTGGTCTGCGGGCCAGGGGTACCCCGCGAATTGCCAACCGGCTTTTGCGGCGGGTTTGGGATTTTGTCATGGTGGATGGACATGCGGTGGTTGATCGGGAGCAGGCCAGGGCCGCCCTGGACCGCTTGGACGTGGATCCCCGGGGTCTGGATACCATGGACCGCAAGATCCTCCTGGCCCTTATTCATCACTTCAACGGCGGTCCGGTGGGAGTCAAGACCATTGCCACTGCCTGCTCCGAGGAGGTGCGCACCCTGGAGGAGATCTATGAGCCCTACCTTATTCAATGCGGGTTCTTGAAGCGGACTTCCAGGGGGCGGGTGGCTACGGGCAAGGCCTACAAGCATTTAAAGATCATTGAGTAACGGGAGGGGCGTTATGCGGGTAATACAACCAGGGCATGAGATTGTCTTTATGCCGGGGACTGAAGAAATCCTTCGGTTGTTGGAACTGGCCGGACGGACCTGCTACAAGTCGGAGGACAAGATCACCGATGACTCGGCAGCCGGGTTTGTGGGCCGTATCGTCCGTTCCGGGCATGAGAGCGTGATCGAGCATGCAAACATAACCGTGCGGTTCATTATTGATCGCGGCGTGAGTCACGAGCTTGTTCGCCACCGTTTGGCCGCCTATTCTCAGGAATCCACCCGCTATGCCAACTACTCTCAGGAACGATTCGGCCGGGAGATTACAGTCATCAAGCCCTGTTTCTGGGACCAGGGGAGTCTGGAGTACGATCTGTGGGAAAAGGCCATGTACCAGGCAGAAGAGGCCTATATGCAGCTTCTGGATCAGGGGGCCAGTCCTCAGCAGGCCAGAGCTGTGCTGCCCAACAGCCTGAAGACGGAAGTGGTTATGACCGCCAATTTGAGAGAATGGCGGCATGTCTTACGCCTGCGCTGTCAAAAGGCCGCCCATCCCCAGATTCGAGAAGTCATGCTCGGACTCCTGGCTGACATGCATAGCCGAATACCGGTTCTTTTTGACGATCTGGCCCAGACTTTTTCAGATGCAAAACCCTGTTGAAGTGGGAATGATGAGGCAAGTCAGATTGGGGATGAGTATCCCAGCCGGTGCTCCCTTTCAGTGCGGCCCTGGTCTTGATTCACACTGAGCACCGTGGCCACCACAGTTCATGGAAAGTTAATCTTCATGTGCAGCAAAAAAAGCCCTGAAAAGGTTAAACATACCAGCTTGGGGCAGCGCCCCGGGAAGAAGAGATGAACCCAAGTGTGCCCTGAAAGGGCACAACTTAAAAATATGCTCGGCCCTGTCTTAAGACAGGGCCGAGCATGTTTTTAAAAAGTAAGGACCTTGTCCGCTTCTCTGGCCAGTTCGTACAGATCGTCTTTTGCAATTTTTCTGAAACAAATATTGTTCCATTTTTGCCCTCGCATCTAAATTCTTCCTTCCCTCAAACCTTTTTTTGTGTGAGCTTTGGCGCACAAAAATATGTCAGATTTGCCGGAGGCAAAGCTGATCTCTGATCTGTATGGGAGCATCTGTGGAATTCATTCTTATCCCCCTGGCTTCTCTTTGTGTCTCCACCCTGACCCTCTATTCAGGATTCGGCCTGGGGACCATGCTCCTGCCGGTCTTTGCCCTGTTCTTTCCAGTCCAGGTGGCAGTGGCGGCCACAGCTATTGTGCATGGGGCGAATAATACATTTAAGATTGCTGTGGTGGGAAGACACGCTGATCGTGGGCTGATTCTGAGATTCGGGCTCCCGGCTGTGGGGACCGCCTTTGTGGGGGCGGCGGCCCTGGGATTCGTCTCCCATTTCCAGGCCATGGCCACCTA
>JAWLEI010000141.1:0-5536 GCA_041686195.1 Desulfovermiculus sp. | reverse complement strand
GGAGTTACGGAGACGCAGCCTGATACGGAGGTGTTAAAGAAGTTGCGCCCAGCTTATGCACACGACCCTGACAGCTTGATTGCTGCCTCCCAGGTAATAGCTATTCATTTCCAAACGATTGCTGCAGCCAATAATTACTGGCGTAACGGCCAATAACTTCAATGCATACAAGAGAGCATTTGCTTAATACCCGGCATATGGACTATTACGGTCTGATCTTCGCTTGAGCTCACTCCTGTATTGCCGCCCCAATGTATGTGCATAACTGTCCTGCTCATGTTCCAACCGTATTCGTTCAGGGAACCTTCCCAGCCGAAGGCCTGATCCCGGCTGTTTGATTCTCTGTTGATTAGGTGAAAAGCTCCGGGGCCATATGGCTCAAGAGGTGCTGGTAATCTCTATGCATCATGAGATTAAAAAAGGCCTGGTCCACCACCTCACTCAGCGAGGGATGGATGTGCATGCCCTTGACCAGAGGAATCGGACTCTGATCTTCTGTGTACATCAAAGTGATGATCTCCTGGATCAACAGGGAGGCCTGCGGTCCTATGATGTGAGCTCCGAGGATTTTGTCACTTGCCTCTTCCAGGATAACTTTGACAAAACAATCCTTGACCTTCATGGCCTCCCCTCTGGCCGTGTCCTCAAAGGGATAAAACCCGATGACCACGCCATCTTCTCCAAAGGCGGCCACTGCCTCGGCCTCCTTCATGCCAACGCCGGCTATCTCCGGATGGGTAAAGACTGCATGAGGAACGGCATGATAATCAACAGTCATGGGTTCTTTGAGCACAGCGTTGGCGTAGACAACCCTGGCCTCGTGATTGGCCACGTGCTTGAAGAGATGCTGTCCGGTGGCATCGCCGAAAGCCCAAACATTGTCTACCGAGGTCTGCAGCCGTTCGTTGACCACCAGCCATCCCCGGGAGTCGGTCTCCAGCCCGGCCCGGTCAGTTCGCAAAAGATCTGCATTTGAGGCCCGGCCCGCTGCAATAAGGAGTTTTTCAGCTTCAAAATCAATGTCCTGTTCGGTTCCCCGGTCACGTGCTTTGATTATGACTCTGGTCTGATCCTGGGCCTGGACCTGGACCACCTCATGGTTGGTCATTATATCCATGTGCTCGGCCATCTTTTGTTCGGCCACAGCTGAGACTTCCGGTTCCTCCTGGGGAAGGAACCGGGGATTTCGGCCCAGGATGGTCACCTTGCTCCCCATGGCTGAAAAAAAGTGTCCATCATAATGTTTCATGACCCGCTATCCTCCGGCAGATAATATCCGGCCACTTCCTTCAGTCGCTCATTGGTCTGGATTCGTTCCACCAGTTCGGGCGGCGAATCCTGGAAGGTTTGATGGAGGACGATCTCCCTTCCCTGATCAATTTGCTCCCGGGCATCTTTGAAAATTTCCCGTATGGTTTGGTATTGTTTTTTATCCCGGAAATCTTCAAGATTGGTCACATCGATTACGGCAACATTGTTATCCATAACCTATACCTCCAAATAACGTACATGCTCCACTCTTCTTCACAGTCCTCGTGTTTTTGCACTCTCATCCAGGGAGCTATGCCAGCACATGCCGGATGGTGTCGTAGACAAAGGAGGGATAGGACCAGACTGTTTGGACCAGTTTGGTTCTGGAAATCCCCTGTTGAATGGCCAAAGCGAAGATGTTGACGACTTCTTCTGCATTTCTGCCCAATATATGGGCCCCGAGCACTTCATCCGTCTGCGGATGAGTCAGGATCTTGATCGCTGCCACATGCTCTCCCAGTCGCTGATATGAAGCCCAGCTGGAGGCATCGGCCCAATGGACTGAGTACTCCAATCCGTGCTCCACGCATTCGCTTTCCAGACGTCCGGCCCGGGCCATGACCGGATGGGTAAACAAATTACTGGGCATTCCGGTATAATCAACCTTAACAGGACCACGCCGGAGGATATTCGAGGCCACAACCTCTGCCTCCATCAAGGCCACAGGAGTGAGTTGCGGCCCGGTGGCCACCACATCGCCTGCTGCGTAGACAAACGGATTGGAGACGCTTTGCAGGTATTCATTGACCACGATTCCCTTATCAGACACTTCCACCTCCCCCTTGTGGCAATCCAAACCGTCCACATGAGGTATCCGGCCTGCTGCATGCAGAATCAAATCGGTTTCAATGCTCACCTCCCCTCCCCCTGCCGAGACCAGATAACCTGTGTTATGTTTGTGGATATGATCCACAGGAGCATTGAAATGAATGCCAATGCCCAGATCCTGAGAATAGTTAACGAGAATCCGGACCAAATCAGAATCAAAGGCCTTCAGACACCAATCACTTCGCACCAGAAGCTCGACCTGAACCCCGGCTCTGATGGCCAGATGAGCAAACTCAAAAGCGATGTATCCTCCGCCGATGACAACCATTCGATCGGGCAGGCTGTGGAGATCAAAAAATTGATCACTGGGAGTAATGTGTTCTGCACCGGGGAATTCCAGCGGGCGGGAAGTAGCCCCTGTACAGATGACGATTCTGTCCCCTGTTATTTGCTGCTCACCCGCTTCGATTGTGTTTGAGCTCACAAATCGACCCTGCTCAGGAAAAAGATCAATCCCCCTTCTGGCCAGATCCTTTTTAATATGACCGGGAACCGGATCAGTAAACGTGTTCTTGAAACGTATCAGCTCCTGCCAATCCAGATCCGCTTTTCCCAGCAGGCCTTGCCCGTTTTGATGTGTAGATCTGACCATGGCGTCTACAGCATCGAACAGGACCTTCTTGGGCTCACAGCCCCGAAGCGGACATGTTCCGCCCAGAGGCCCGGGGTCAACCATGGCCACGCTCATGCCTTCTTCTTTCAGCGTACGGGCAGCCACACCTCCGGCTACACCACTGCCGAGGACAATAGTATCATAGGTCCGGCTCATTCAATCTGCCTCCCAAGCCTGCATTTGGCTCATAAATTTTTCAGACTCATCTTTTTTAGCATATATTCATGATCAGACTGAACAAGGTGACAAAACGGGTATTATGCACGCATTGTTAGACTATGACATACTTCCTGCATCTTTCGTCCCTTATAAGGAGACATTTTTAACACAGATATCACCTTTTTCTCACTCTTGTCCTTTTCTGCCCGGCATGTATTATAAATCCAGTGAAGGTGGATATTTTGAAAAAAATATCTGCTTTTCAAAATCGTTTAAGCACACCTGATCATTTTGTAAAACCAAGGAGGGAATTATGGCTGCTGTATTGGAATCTATAGGGGTCATGTGATGCAGGACATTTTGCTCAAAAGAGCGTATGATAAGCCCAGTGAACGCGACGGAACCCGGATTCTGGTGGATGGCATGTGGCCTCGGGGGGTGTCCAAACAGGAGGCCCGGATTGACATCTGGCTTAAAGAGCTTGCTCCCAGCAAAGAACTGCGAAAATGGTTCGGCCACGATCCGAATAAGTGGAACGAGTTTCAAAGCAGGTATTTCCAGGAACTGCAAGCCCACCCCGAGGCTGTGAATACGATCATTGACCACACTCGAAAAGGACCGGTCACCCTGGTCTATGCAGCAAAAGACACTGAACATAACAATGCAGTGGCCCTGAAGAAATATCTCCAGTTTCAAGCCATCGGCAAAGAACAGTGAGAACCTTTCTTCCACGGTCCACAATCAGTTCTCAACGGTCACATCAAGGAGCCAACAATATGAGCTGGATCAGCGTGAATCGCTTTTTCAAGACGGACAAGAACAGGGAAGGCGTGCTGGACGTGGTGGATAAAGTGCAAAAGCACTGGGAAGAAGTGGCCCTTGACCTGGGGTATGATCCCAAAGAGAACATAAATGTCGAAGAAGGGGATCAGATGTTCAACATATCCATCAGTGAGAAACTCGACGAAACCATGCGCAAAGAGCCAGGCGACTGGTGGTAGGTCAGATGTCAGCTTTGCCTCCGGCAAATCTGACATAATTTTTTGCCCCAAAGCGGGCAAAAGAAAAAAATTGCCGAATTGACCAAGGATGAAACGCACGCTTTGAAAAGGGGCGAATAATCATTCGCCCTCTTGCTCTTGGGCGGACACCCAGTGAAATGCCCTCAAGGCCTGCCCTGAAATTTCTCCTCATTTCACTGGGGTTCAGATTTCACCGGGCTAGCAAGGTCCGCCCCTACGCCTGTGACCCCAGTCATGGTAGGAATCGTAGGGGCGAAGCTTGTCTTGTCCCACACGGCCGAGCAGAGCAAGGCATGACTATTCCTTGTACCCCGATGCTACTTCTTGACCATATCCTGCCCGCAGCAGCGAAGCGGGACTTCACATGATCCGCTTTGTCCCGGTTCGCAGGTACACGCTTTGGTTACCTGGAGTTCAAGACCGCATTTCTCACACATATACGTATCGCCTGCTTTCATTTCACTGCAATTGGCCATAATAAAATACCTCCATTTTTAAGTTTTTCTGAACTCAGCACGCCATTAACGCCCGCTGATATCTAATACTGATGAATCCCTCCTTATTTCATTCTCAGAATTTTTGTAATACAAACGAAGAACCCATGATGCCCCTCCTGTTCATGCAAGGTTATATTGAAACATTTTTCGGCCTTGAACCAAAGGTGAGATTTCAGTCAGTTATCAGTGAGAAGAGAGAAGGAAATGTCTTGATCCGTAGTGGTTCGCCATCTTTGTAAAGTCGTAGAGAACTGTACCATTCTTACTCTGGTTTCCCTCCATCCGCCTGTCTTCCAGGCAGGAGGGAGGGATGAGGGAGGGTTCATGATTTGCGACACTTGAGATGTGTGAAGTCACGAGAGCAAACATGTACTTTGTGTGTGCAAGTCATATTCGCTCAGGGGGCTGAATACTGCATGCTCTATCCGAACTCTCACCGATTTCTCCCCTTTTCCGGCTGATATATCAATGTCATAATCAAAATGATTTTGCGAATTCATTACTTAACAATCAAGGAGGACGACATGGAAGATAAAAGGAATCTGCATCTGGAGGTTCAGGAGCACATTGATTGCTTTGGAGACACGGACTACCTGCGGGAGATGTCTACAGTCAAAAACGATACTGATGTTGCTCAGGCAGCCTTGAAGTGGCTGGCCCTGGCCTCTCTGCACGGGATCAATGCCAACGCAGAAGAAATTACCCTGAAAATAGATCAGGAAGGTCCGCCCCAGGTCACAGCCGAGTACCGCAAGTCGCAGTTGCCGTCCCCTGGACAAAACGTGGGGCAGGAGATCGTCAAGGCCATTCGGGACATCACTCACATTGAAGGGGGCAAAGGCAAGATGCCTTTAGCCTTGGGCATTCGGGACAGCAACGTCAACCTGGAGATCAAGCTGAAGACAGAGAACGGCCGGACCAAGGTGAACATAGAGTTTCCTGAACCGTGAACTCGTATGAACAAGATTTTACACCCCAGATGGCCTGCCCTTGAGGGCAAGGGCGGACTACTGGTGAGCCGGCTTTTGCGTAGGGCGGGCTTGACCCCAAGCCCAGCCCTTTTCATACTCTGTTTCTTTCTTGATCAAACTGGCGGTCACAGCCAG
>JAWLEI010000140.1:0-5581 GCA_041686195.1 Desulfovermiculus sp. | reverse complement strand
CATGCTGGGAACGCTCAGCGCCAAACACGAGCTCTCCTACTGTGACTGAAGAAATGGCCATTCGGCCGTTATTTTGCTCAAAACGCGCCTTCACTTGCTGCGGCCTCTTTTTCATCGTGTATATAACGATATTGGTATCCAGCAGGTACTTGAGCATTACATGGGCTCCCTGGTCTGATCCTCCGGCTGATCCCGATCTTGCATAAAATCACTGGATACGCCTGGAGCCTGAAACCAGTCATCCCAGGATTGACTGGCAGGTACGATGATTCGTTTGCGACCGATTTTTATGATTTCTACTTCCTTCACAGACTCTGGCATGGCAACTTCTTTGGGCAATCGAACGGCTTGGCTTCGGTTGCTCTTAAAAATTTTGGTCTTTACATGAGTCATGGCTATGTTCTCCTTTCAAGAAGTTGTCTCTCTTCACAGATTTTGCATGAACAGGCGGGATATGTCAACTGGATATACACATATCATCCTTTAGGACCTCAGTTGAGCAAATCTCAGGAAATGCTTCTGATTACTTGGCCATGTAGATATTGAAGTTGTAAAAAAAGCTGTCCAGAATCTTCACCCGCTCATCATGATCATCTACTTTCTGTAAAGCCAGAGCCAAAGGGACCCTATAACCTACATCTGCATGCTTGACCTGGGGACAAAGCTGCATCTGTTGGTCATGCTCCTCTTGGCACTGAACAAACAGGTCATATTCGTATTCTTTAGTCCCTTCCGGATCTTCCAGGTATTCATCGCTGTCCCGTACATTGAGATCGAAAACATCCTCTCGAACCTTTTGAATACTTGCCAAGCGACGAATCACAAGTTATATTCAAAACAAGGATTCAAAAGAGAAGAGCATCAGAATTAATCTTCCTTTCTTGAGGCTGTAGAAGTTTTTGGCGATCAGCTGTCCTCATGCGTCCAAGATCCCGACCATTCTTATGACGAAGAAAGATATCTGCTTTTCGGCATATCTTTAAAAGGAAATCATCTTGTAGTTTCATTCACCGAAAAGATAGCTGTCATCCGCATTATTTCTGCGCGGCGTATGACCCGCAAGGAGAAAATAGCTTATGAAGAATAATGATACTTTAAGATCAGAATACCCGGCAGAACTCATCAAGACAGGCCAACGTGGGAAATATGCCTGGCGTTACCAGGAAGAAGGAACAAATCTGGTCTTCATAGAGCCTGACTTGCTCGAGCTTTATCCCGACTCTGAATCGGTCAATCGTGCCCTTCGCCAGTATACCAAAGAGCACAACGTGTCGTGATTTACAAACTCATTAATTGATCAGCATGGCCAATCTTCTGATTATGTTAAATTTTTTCCAAACACTTCTCCGCTTTCTCTTTCCGGCCTTGGCCTTAATTCTTGGATCTTCCTGGTAGCACTCGAACCACGGCAAGCCGGCTTGCGAGTACTCCGAGGCCGTGGGCAACCGAGTGGGCGGGACCCGGCCGGTTATTTTTCGCCAATGCACTGAGTTGGCTAGATGCACAAAACAGCGGCTGGAAAACCTGATCCACATGGCCTCGGACTGATACATGGGCAGCATGACCCCACCCCGGCTCAACCATTTCTCCGGAACCTTGGCGGCATAGTCGTCCACATGGCGCAGCGGAAAGTCACCGAGACCTGGAGGGAGGGGGTAGTCTGTTCCATCGTCCGGAATGCGTAAGGTCCGTTTGAAGGTGATGGTCAACCGGGCATCGGGATGGACCTCGGGGAAGGAAAAGACAAGCCGATCGTTGTCCAGTTCGATCATGGTAACTCCTTCATCACTTCAGTATACATGCCTTTATCTTTAACAATTATCTTGAGATAGATGAAATACGCTTAAAACAAATCAGCATATTGCATGTTTTTTTCATCGTTATTGCTTTTTTGAGCATCACCATCGTGCCTTTGCACATTGCTCCTATTGGCGGCAAAAACTTCAAATATACTCATCTGTCGGCAAAAATTTCCATGCTTTATGCTCAAGCCTACTTCAACCTCACTGTGCAAACCCTTCTGATACAAACGCTGAACTGGCTGTATCATCTGCTCATATACAGTACTCAAATACACCCAGCGCACAGCCCTGGTTACGCCCACAAACAAGAGTTCATGCATTTTCTCCTTCATTGCTCCGGAGAAGTGCCTGGGCACAAGCCTGGGCATGAAGACTGTGTCAAAGGTCAAGCCTTTGGCGCTGTTGTAGGTCATGGCCTTGGGCAGGTCTGAACCGAAATCATAAACTGTATATGGCGGAGTCCGGTTGGGCGGCCACAGGGGAGGCCCTTCCACATACAGCCCCTGTGCAGCACATATCTCCGGGAATTTTTCTGCCTGCCACCTCTCGGGAAACAGAACAGCGATCCGCTCCCCCATGCCTTGTCTGGCCTCAAGCATTGACACCAGAGCCTCCATCTCCTCCTGATAGTTTCGGGCCACAAAAAACTGAGGTTGTTCCTGCTCCGGCTGGAGGTGCTCGGTCTGTCGGCGGAAGTACTCCGCCTGTTCAGGATCATGGATGAAGTTTGCAGCCAGCTCGGAGATATACGGTGTGCAGCGAAAGCCTTCCAGTAAAGCCATGTTGATCTGCCGCAAGCCCAAAGCCCTCAGAATCCCGTGCTCCGTGCACCCCGTGGAGTAGATCTGCTGCTTGTGATCGATGAACACTGTGACGTGCTCGGCTATAGCTGTTAAGATCTCAAAGGCCTCCCGATCCAGATCGTGCCCTTCATCCACCAGAACAAAATCAAAGAGCCGACCTTGATCCCATTTTCGGGTCAGATGGTCATGAACAGCCCGACGGGTCATCTCTGGATCTGAAAAGCGTCCTTTTCTGGGCGGATTTCCAATATAGTGTTCATGAAATCCCTTGCACCACTTATCAAAGGTGGACACATGGGCCTGGTCAACCCCCAAATCTTCCAGGGCCGGGCGGATATAGTCCTTGAGGGCATTGGTAAAGGCCAGGACCATGTATCTTTCCGTCCGGACATGGAAGCTTTCGCACAGATATTTAGCTCTGTGCACCAGGGTGATGGTTTTTCCCGAGCCCGGCGGACCAAAGATGACCCTGGGCTTTTTCGGAGACAGAGTCACCGCCCGCTGCTGCTCTAAAGTCAGGTCCTTTTCCGGTACAAGCCATGATGCAGGCATAGTTACATCCTCGCTGAGTGCAGGTCGTTTGCAGGCAAAATACCTTCTGGCGCGTCCTCGTCCTGATCAGATACACGTTTCCTGGCCTCCTGCCGGGCCTGTTGCTCTTTTTCCTGCAAGCCCTGCATGCGCACTGCCCTGGTGTACCAGTGCAGTTCCCAGTCACTGAGCGAAGAGACCGGGGCAAAGAGATGCAGGGCCTCGTCCAGGAGAACTTCTTTGCCTTCCCAGTCATCCATAGCCTCGGCGATAATGCCTCGAAGCACCACATACGGAGCGCTTCGCTCTATTTGCATGACCCGGTCCAGCAGAGAGGCCGCCTCGGCATACCGCCCCTGGCGACGATAGGACAGAGCCAGATTGAAAAGCGGCCCCTTCCATGTTCGCGAGTATTTGTCTGCTTCCAGATAATATTTTTCTTCCCGAGCGTAGTCCCCGATCTCCCCATACAAGAGAGCAGCTTTATTCAGAAGGTATGCGCTTGGTCCCTGGATGCGCAACATCTTCCGGCACAGACTGACAGCCTTCTCCCTCTGTCCCAGGTCCTGATACAAACCAATGATTCTTTCTATAGTCTCTGCCTGTTTTTGAGGCGGAATCCGGCTGGTGCGCATGGCCTCTTCCAGCTCCAGAATCTCCTGCCGCTTGGAGTTGGGGTTGTTCACGCTGGTAACCGGGTTTTCCACCTCCATGTCCCGGAGGGCTTGGTTCGGCTTGCCGGGCAAACTAAGCTTCATTGTCAAGAGCTGGTTCACATCCATCCGGTAATGGATCAAAATCTTTTCGCCTTCAGAGACCGGAGCAGCAATTTCCCACGGCTTGCGCATCAAGACTCTGCCCTGGCTGTCCAGCAGCTCAATGCGCAGAACAAGAGGCTTATCATCAGCGGATTGAGGTATGGTCAATGTGGCATGCTGTGCCCAGGCCTCGGAATCGGGAAAGGGAAGCGGCGTATTGGCTGCAATGAGTATCTGCGGACCGGATGTGGTTTGAATGTAAATGGATTCCGCACAGCAGGGCTGGACAATGCTTTGACCCAGAGCCTGGAGCATAAAGGCGTGGATACAAGCCCCGCTGGCTATCGCGGTCTGGATCTTCTGTTCAGACAAAGCCTGGATCTGGGCCTTTGAAAAAAATCGATCCAATGCCCAGCGGACATTCGGAATGCGGGAGCTGCCGCCGACCAAAAGACACAAATCAATGTCATCTGAGTCCAGGTCTGCCCGGGTCAGGGCGTCTTCCACAGGGACAAAAATCGAGCAGGTCCAGCGGTACTCATTTTCCTGGTGATAGGGGATCTCGGTATCCACAAAGGGGGCAAGGACTCTGGCCAGTTCAGACGCACTCAGCCTTGGCTGGTCCAAGTACAAGTCGTTCCCGCCCTTGAAAGGACAGGTCACCCGGCCTGGATAGGATTTGCTCAGTTGATCCGGATCCTGTTTTTCCAGAGTTCCCAGCTGCTCATAGCGATCGATCTCCCGGCATAGGCCGATTTTGAGCATCTCGGCCGTGCTGAGCAGGGCCGGCTCCAGGGCCTGCTTTTTGATGTCAAAATCCAGATCTGAGGCCTGCAATCTGTTCTGGTCCATCAATTGAGGGATGAGCACCTCGTAGACAATGGCCTTGTCGATGTCTCCTCCGCCCAGCTTATGGTACCTGGAGACTGCCTTGGGTGAGACCTGCAGGGTCTGACCGGCCTGCGGCAGACGAGTTTGATACACTGCCACGTCGCAGGTCCCTCCGCCAAAATCAAAGATTAGGCAGCATATGCTCTGGCCTGGTCTGTCGATGCGCATATCCTGTCTGGAAAAGAGGCAGTGGACAAAGGCGGCCACCGGTTCATCCAAAAGATCTCCCTCTGAGATATCCAGTCCAGCCAACTCACAGGCAGTTAATGTATCCCTTCGCTGAGCCAGTTGAAAGCAGGCCGGCACGGTGACAACTGTTTTATTGACAGGCATTTCGCTTTCCTGTGCAGCCTCCTGGAACAGATAGCGTAGAATGTGGCCACTTATCTCTCTGGCCCGCTGATAGCCTTCCGGGGCCTTGTACATGGTCTTGTCCACGCCCATATAATTTTTGTCTTCCCAGAAGATGGTCTGCTCAGGAATCAGCTTTGCCTTTGCATCTCCGCATTTGGCCCGTAGCCTCTTGGCCCCTTCCCCTATGTAGACCTGGTTCTTATACAGGGCGAGCACGGAGGGGACCATGACATTGGTGTACTGATTGCTTTCAAGGATCGGTTGTCTGATACTCAGGTACTCCGGTTCCAGGGCTTGAAAGGCGCTGTCCTGATCAGAGATGATTTCAGCCACTGTACAGTTGGTAGTACCCAGATCAATGCCCAGAACCCGGATAGGCCCGGCAACCTGATGGGTTGCGAGCTGGGAAAAAAGAGAAGATATATCCGCCATGCGCACCTCC
>JAWLEI010000139.1:0-5615 GCA_041686195.1 Desulfovermiculus sp. | reverse complement strand
GATATGGACAATGAAACGATATTGTTGACCGGTGCTACGGGATTTATCGGCGGCAGGCTCCTGAGACGCCTGACGGAAAAAGGATATAATGTGAGATGCTTGGTACGTTCAAAATCAAAGTTTCAAAGCCTCTTTCCTGACCTGCCAGCTGGAGGCCTGATTGAAGGCGACCTGGTACAGGGAACAGGTCTGGCTCAAGCCATGCACGGGGTGGACGCGAGCTATTACTTGGTCCACTCCATGGGGTCCGAGAATCAAGGGGAAAAATCTGAATTTGCCGATCGGGACCGAATTGCAGCTGAAAACTTTCTCCAGTCGGCTGAAGATGCTGGAATAAGCCGGGTTATCTACTTGAGCGGTTTGGGAGATACAAGAGCTGAGCTGTCCACCCATCTGTCCAGCAGGCAAGAGGTCGGCCAGATTCTGGCTTCAGGGAGTGTGGCTGCTACAGAGCTGCGGGCAGGGGTGATTATAGGGGCCGGGGGTGCATCTTTTGAGATTATTCGTTCCCTGGTGGAACGCCTTCCAGTGATTGTTGCCCCAATATGGATTAGCACCCGTTGCCAGCCGATTGCAGTGGATAATGTTCTGGATTACCTGGTTGGCTGTCTCCAGGTCCCTCAAACTGCAGGCCAGGTTTTGGAAATATGTGGACCTGAGCAGCTTTCTTATAGAGAGCTGATGCAAGAATATGCCGAGGCAAGAGGTTTAAAACGGATCATCATGCCCGTGCCTGTCTTACCTCCAAAGCTGACCTCTTACTGGGTGCAACTGGTCACGTCAATGCCCTGTTCGTTGGTCTTACCCCTGATTGAAGGACTCAAGAACGCAGTTATCTGTCAAGAGGAACGGATTCAGGAACTCATCCCTATTCAACTAATCTCTCTGCAGGAAGCAATTTGTACTGCTCTGGCTGAAGAAGACGCTGGACCTGTTAAGAGTAATACTTCTTAAGAAACATCCCCGGAATATTTCCCATGGAACTGTCGTCCCTTGTCCATCCGCATGGCGGAACTGTCTGTACGAACCTCTCTGGCGGACCTCGTAAAAACCAAGCCGCTCCAGAATAGCTACGAGCTAAAAATCCGACGTGTTCAGTTCAGCTTTGCCTCCGGCAAATCTGAAATATTTTTTTGCCCCAAAGCGGGCAAAAAAGAAAATTTGCCGGATTGATCAGTGATGAAACTTTGGGATGTCCTTCTCCGTCATTGCCCGGCCCGGATCCTTTGAATACACCGGGGTCAGGCTCATCACGCGAGACGCGTGACAATCGAGGGTAAAGTCATTCTATCTGCTCTGAATTCTGGTCCCGGATCAAGACTGCCCCGAACCAAGATCCGGGGCCTGCCCCGGCGAAAGCCGGGGTCCGGGATGACGTTCCTCCGCGGGAATGACGGATTAAGCGGTGCCTAGCTTCATACGAGGGTCTTCCCATCTGTTCCCATAGGCAGCACCGCCAGAGGTATAGCCTGCGATGAATGCGAATGTCTCATCGGAGTCAATGCACAGAGCCTCATGTTTTTTCTGAGCTGTGGACCATATTGCGGTTTCTTGCTCATCACTTACCTCACTGACAAGGAGAAAACCATGGACAGACGTAAATTTCTCTTGATTCTGGCCGTTTTGGCTGTTGCTGTCGGCGGACCATCTGAGCTCCGGGCCGAAAGCGATGCTGTCATTGACCTGCCGCAGCCGGACAGGAAGGACGGCATGCCCCTGATGCAGGCTTTGGACAACCGCCGCAGCCAGCGAAGCTTTTCCAGCCAGGAGCTGGACAGGCAGACCCTGTCCGACCTGCTCTGGGCAGCCTGGGGCGTCAACCGGGACAGCGGCAAGCGCACTGCCCCGTCGGCCCACAACCGGCAGGAGATCACGGTCTACTGCGCCCTGGAGGCGGGGTGCTACCGCTACGAGGGTGACCGGCACCGACTGGTGCGGATAACAGACAAGGATCTCCGGGCCCAGACCGGCCGTCAGGAGTTTGTGGCCGATGCCCCCTTGAACCTTGTTTTTGCCGCGGACATGGACAAGGCCTCCAGCGAGTTCTATGCGGCCTGCGAAACAGGCTTCATCTCCCAGAACGTGTATCTGTACTGCGCCTCCAGGGATCTGGCCACCGTCGTCCGGGGATGGTTCGACCAGGAACGACTGGCCGAGGCCATGGGCCTGCCGGACCGGATGCGGATCATCCTGTGCCAGACGGTAGGCTATCCGGAATGACGGCCAATGCGTATCCAGCAGCAGAATGAAGCGAAGAGTCAGCTGTCTGTCGAAGACACCGGGCCGCTTCCGGCTTTGTGCTTTCAGTTCATAGTCCCTCTTGCCCACGTGCGTTGTCAAGCAGGGCGATATTGGGTAATACCCATTGGGCGCAAAAAGTCCTCCATATGTTCCTTTGCTTTTCTTTGCTCATCTTTCAAACTTGAAAAGTTCGGCTTGCTGATTGGCCAGAATTGCCTTCAGCCCAAAAAAGGAATAGACTGCTTAATAATGAATATCGGGCGGATAAATACCCTTTCTGTGGTCAAACTCGTTGACTTCGGGGCATACCTGGACGGCGGGGACCTCGGCGAAATCCTCCTGCCCTTACGGGAGGTGCCGGAAGGCTGCCAAGCAGGCGACCAGTTGCGGGCCTTTCTCTACAATGATTCCAGGGATCGCTTGATTGCCACCACCAAGACGCCCCTGGCCCAAGTGGGGGACCTGGCCCGACTCAAAGTGATCGACGTCAATCCGGTGGGGGCCTTCCTGGACTGGGGCCTGCCTAAAGATCTTCTCGTTCCCAAGAACGAACAGCTGGAACCTATGCACAAGGGGCGGAGTTACCTGGTCTATGTGGCCCTGGATACGTCCGGACGCCGGATTTTCGCCTCCACGAAGCTGGAGCGTTTTTTCAGCGCCCGTCAGGTTGATGTTCAGGAAGGGGAGCTGGTGGATCTGGTCATTACCGACCGCTCCGAGGTCGGCTACAGGGCCGTTGTCAACAAGGTTTGCTTCGGCCTGCTCTATGAGAATGAAGTCTATGAGCAACTCGAAGCTGGACAGCAGATCAGGGGGTATGTCAAGTCACTGCGGTCGGATGGGAAAATCGATCTCAGCCTTCAGAAACCGGGCTACGACAAGGTTCTCGAGGCCAAGGAAACCATTGTGCGTGTTCTGAAAAATAATGGCGGTGTTCTCAAGGTCACGGACAAGAGCTCCCCGGAGCGCATTCACGGCCTCTTCGGCTTCAGCAAGAAGACCTACAAACAGGCTGTGGGTGCCTTGTACAAGGCGCGGCGAGTCAGAATCGAGCCCGACGGCTTGTTCCTGATCACAGAGGCTGATTAAGGACTCCTCCATCCGCATTTCACACTTCTAATAGCAACGAGGACTTCTGGCCGAGGACAAAGATCTTCATGCATAGAACAAATATACAGTGAAATCCAAACAACCCCTGATGAGTATCTGCCTGCATTATTGGAGATTGTTCGGAGTTTTCGGCATGGTATTGTGCTGAAGCCTGCTGACGAGAGCTTCTATCTGGGGATACAGGACATGCTGGACGGAAATACTATGCCAACAACCATATTTTTCCCTTTCTCCAACTCGCAACATAATGTCCCTTTTTGCTCCAATCTGTTTTTCCGGAGCCGGATCCTATACCCGGCCCCGGGATTGGCGGCTTTAGCGCAGCCCTTCGGTCACATCCTTGATGCTCTGGTCCTGCTTTTCATCAAGAGGAATCTTTCTGACCTCGCTTTTTGAAAAATCGATCTCGTTCAAGTCTATTTTCCGAATCTGCCTGTTCCAGACCGTGTGATAATACGTTGTCAGCTTGGTCGTGTCGTGGGCGACCGTATATTGCGTATTCGAAGGAAGTGACTTTTTCTCAACATCCTGCTTTTTCTGGCCTTCCCCCAGCTTGGAGGGAGCGTTGAAACTGTCCATTACCCGGAAAAACTGCTCCATGGTTTCCAGTCCCCCGCTGGTGGGATTGGAGACTTCCCGCAGGACCAGGGCCCGGACGAACCTGGATGGCGAAGTAAAATCGCCGGGAAGCCCCAAAAGCCCCGATCCAGGCGCCAGCGGGGTTATCCTGAGATCTCCCCAGGTCTTTGTCTTATACGATTCCGCATTCAGATAGCCGTAATTTCTAAGATTCTGCAAGTGCCAGTCAAAGGTGGGATTGTTGGTTATAACCCCGACCGGATTGTCGTAAATCTTCGGCTTGCCGTCCCTGTACTCTATGACCAGGGATTTCCCACTGGGATCGGCCACAAAGCAATGCACCGGTGGCACCTCGCCGATATCCGGGTTCTTCACGGGCACGACCCTGACTTCCTGCATCCCCTTGCGCACCTCCTCGAGGGTGGCGAAATTGGATAAAATGTAGTCGACTACGTTGGTGGGAGCCATGCTCTTCCCGGCCCGGGAGGAATCGTATTCGCCGTACTCGGCAAATCCCTCGTGATAGAAAGAGCCCGCGGCAAGTCCTTTTTCGTTCATCCCGTCCCCGGTCACTTTGTCCAGGAGCAAAAAGCTCAGGAAGCCGTATTTAGCATCCCAGCTTATCCCGTTTTTCCCCTCGGGGGTCTTTGCCAGAAATGACTTGTCTTCCGGATATACCGTGGCCTGGGTTTTGAAATCAAACATATTTTTCAAAGAAAGAAGAAGTTCAAATCCGGTAGGGAACTTCTACGAAGGGGTGACGGCAAGGATCAAAGTCTTTGGTATTGCGAGTCATCAATATAATCTTATTTTCGATGCACAAGGCTGCCTGAAATGCATCCGGCAATTTCCAGCCATGTTCCCGCCGCAGGGCAGCAGCTTTGTCTGCAATGTTTTTATCGATCTCCAAGGTCTTGTACTGATTCAAAAGTGCTTTTGGTGCCTCCAGCTCGTCTTCAGAAAATCCAACAAGAATTTCGGCCCTGGTAATCACGGAAATGACCGATCGGCCAGGGTCCACATTCAAAATAAACTGCGTTGCCTGCTCCCAGCCGCTGAAATGATCAATGAGAATGACTGAATCAATGAGCATTTCAGGCGACATTGTCTTCCCATTCTGATCTCAGTTTTCTTTGATAGTCCAATCCGTCTCCCTGAACCCAGATTCCCCGTGTTCGCTCAACCAAGGCCTGGTAGGTGTCTCGCTGCTTGTTTTCCCGAAGCAGTCTGAGGGCACTCCGAACTCCTTCGGCCATGGAAATTCCGTGTGCTCTGCTGTATTCTTCAAGCCAGGCCTTGTCTTCATCCGGCAGGGTGATAATTGTTCGCTGACCGGCCATAGGCCCTCCTTATTATTTATATCAGCATATATATAGCGTTATCATATGTCAAGGAACTGATGGGATTTAGCCTACCCTTATCCATTAACCTATGGCCGCCATGATCCGCTAAAGGCGGTTTCGGGAGCGCTGTTTTTCCCTGAATAACCGGTGGCAATGTTTTGTGGTCAATTGCCGACTTTCACAGATTGTCATTTTGGGTTGTCGCAACCAGTCGATTGAGGTTCATTTGCAACAAAAGCTGGAATTCGAGCGTCTGAGGCACCAGTCGCTCGAACGGGCCGGCGGGTTTCTCAAGTGTGTACCGTGTCCTTCGGGGCCTTATAGAGCGGAGACATGGCCCGA
>JAWLEI010000138.1:2741-5621 GCA_041686195.1 Desulfovermiculus sp. | reverse complement strand
CGGCGGGACTGAGCTCTAGCGAGTGCAAGTGCAGATTTTGCACTCGCATCTTTTATGCGTGATCCTTGCACCCCGACATTTAGCCTGACATGCCCAGGGACACGTTCATGACCTTGAACCGTTCGCCCAAAAAGGACGGGTGGAACAATGTCTTCACCTTTCCCATCTCCTGGATATATTCAGAATGGGAGAGGTGTTTTTGCATCATCTCCACGAGTTGAAAAAGTCCAAATTCTCTCATTGCCGTCATCTGGGAGACAAACATCCGTTTCCTAAAGCCTGCCTGCTGAAAGGCCTTCAACACGTGAGAAAAATTGACGTCATAAGTGATATCACTTGTTTTGAAATGCCGGGACAGATCCACTTCAAAGGGGCTATAGACTTCATGCTCTCGGAATATGCGCACCGAGAAGTCCTGTCTGGGCTCTAAGTGCCCGTAATCAAAAGTCAAAAAATCAACATTTTGAAATGAACGGGCCAGGCTGCCGGCAAATTGTTCATACCCCCATCCGATCTCACCTCTACGAATTCCCAGTTCCTGGCTCACTTCAGCCACTTTATCTTCCGGTCTCTCCCAATGTACTGTCCAATCATGAATATAGGCCTGCCGGCCATCCTGAATGAGATCACATGCAAAGGAATCGAAAATCTCATTGGCCATGATAAAGGCCCATTCCCCTTCTACCTCAGATATATCTGCAACCTGGACTATGGGGTGGTCATGACCGAGCTGGGTCCGGAAATGCTCATATTGCCTGCAGCGGAGAGATTCATAATGCTCAACCACGGTAAAAGAGAGCGTATCCAGCAAGTGGGGAGCCAATATGCGCAGAAATTGAATAATATCTGCCATGAGGAAGCCCTGGTGGGCTCCGAATTCAATAACCTGTGTATTTTCAGGGAGAATTTTGTGTTGTATTTGGTGAGTGAGATGCCAGGCGATGCTGCCGCCAAAATACGGACTGGCTGTTACTGAGGTATAGAAATCTCCTTTTTTCCCGATGGGCTTATATCGAGCGTAATACCCATCCTCTCCGTAAAGCCAATCTTGAAAAAATTCCCGGAAGGGCATCATGCTTCACATCTCCAGTTGGCAGGATGACGAACACCGTATGCACAAAAATAACATCGCCTCAGCCCAGGATTACAATGTGCTCATATAGGAGATGATCTCTTCAATTTCCTTCTCGCTTAAGCGATCGGCAAATGACGGCATATCTTCATAGGGATCCGTCAATTGATTGCGCACATTCTCCTCAGTCACAGGCTGGCCGCTGACAGGAAGCTTTGCCTGGTCAAACAGGTCTTTCAAGCCAGGTCCTATCTTTGAATTCTCGGAATCCGTGTAGTGGCACTGGGAACACCCCTTGTCCTGAAACAGGTCAGCTCCCATTTCTGCTTGCTCAGCATGGCCATGGTCATGCTGATGGGATTCCTGCGGGGCTATATTGTTTCGCACTATACCGAAAATAACGGCAGCCACCAGGAAAATTGCCACTACAGCAAGGGTTGTCCGGTGCAGGGTTGTTTTTCGCATGGTTGAGCCTCAGTCCAGAAATGAAAAGATTTCATGCCGGATTCTTTTGTCCGGCACCCCCATATTTCGCAGAGTTGAAATGAGTGCCTTACTCAAACGAAGCGGACCGCAGATATAGAAGACCTTTTCGGTGAGATTGTGTCCACAAAACTTTTTAATTTTGTCCTGATCTATATGGCCGCTCTCCCCGCTCCAATGTTCTTCAGGCCGACTCAGGACATGCACAAGTTGCAGATTCGGCCATTGGCCGGCGGCAATCTCCTCCAGCTCCTGACGAAAAACAATCTGATCCTCCCTGCGGTTGGCGTAGAGAAGGGTCACAGAACGCGTGTCCCGGTTATCCCGCATATGCCGGAGCATGGCCATCAGGGGAGTGATCCCGATGCCGCCGGCCAGAAAGACAAGATCCCGTTCCTGTGGATGAAGGGCATAAGAAAATCGGCCAAAGGGTCCGTGGACGGCCACAGTGTCTCCCGGTTTAGTCTGCCCTATAGTGGATGTGAAATCACCCACCGCCTTGATCGTGGAGCTGATGTACTCTTTCTGGCTCGGACTGGAGGATATGGTCCAATGATGCTCCTCAACCGGAAGGGCCGGATCTCGAAAAAAGGTCAAAAAATGGAATTGTCCTGGATGATAATCCGGTATGGACTGTCCTTGAGGGGGAATAATATTGACGGTCCAGACATCTTCGGTCTCCTGTATGAGTTCCTGGACCTGGTAGGGATGTCTGTGTAAACTGCTAGGTCGCAGAAAACGGTGATAGACAAACATGGATACCGCCAGGACAAGGGCGCCGGCCCACAGGACCTGCATGGAGAAAAGCTCCAGATCGTCTCCCGCAAACCAGGAATGGAAAAAAACACCAAGCAGGATGACCGGAGCCAAAACATCGTGCCCCAGACGCCATCTCTCAAAGGGCAGGCCCAGTCTGTCCTGATACTTGCTGACAAGCACATTGGCCAGAACCAGGATTAAGGCCGCCTTGCCCACCCAAATGTACCAGGGCAGATTCAGGCCGATCAGGAGCTTCCAGCCCATCCCCCCCAGGGCCAGAAGGAGAGGATGCAAGAGAATAAAAAAGGCTGCACAAAGAGCCATATACTTATGAAACCTGATGAGGATGTCCAATCCAAAGGCCCGTTCAATCCATTTGACCCTGGCTGCGAGCAGAAACTGCATGATGAGGATCATAAAACCGATCAAGGCCAGATTACGCCCCATATCGATCGCAGTTCCTCCTGATTTCTCACTCAGCCCGGTTGTCAGCCAAACAGGCAGAGTGACGATCAGAATATAAAGTACAATTCGAGCCAGTCCTGACCACATGATACATCCTCCCC
>JAWLEI010000138.1:0-2641 GCA_041686195.1 Desulfovermiculus sp. | reverse complement strand
ATGTTCCGGAATCAGCTGCAAAGGGGGTTATCATGCAGAATGCAGTCCAGAAAGTTGCTGACTTAATTGATCATCTGCGAAGAGAAAGCCTTAATGAACAAAACAAATGCTTTTATTGCGGGGGTTTTCATAAAACTGTGGACTGTGGTTCACCTCAACGCAAGGCCTTCCATCTCAGCCTTGTGGCTCTCAGTGCCGAGGCAAGTACCGAATTCTGGGAAGAGGATCTGGGGCAAGAAAGTCTCCAGTTTGAAAACAGAGAGTACCTGGAACACGCCAGGACTCCGGATGTGATTGAAAAATGGGAGGAGCTGGCCTTCTGAAGTACCAGGGCGTATCCATGAAATACCTCATCTCAATATCTAACTTTTTGCGTCACATGTCACAGTAGTCCATACCGCCGCTGTGACATGTGACATTTTTTTGCAAACAAGAGGATTTATAATGGAACTTCTACTGGGCGTAATCATCTTTGTTCTCGATATCTGGGCCATTGTCAATATCATTCAGAGCAAAGAGTCTGGCATGGCAAAGCTGATCTGGTGCCTGGCCATACTCCTCTTGCCGCTGATTGGATTGATTGTCTGGTTTTTTATCGGCCCCAGAAAAGTCAATATCTAAGGAGAAAACAATGGAAGACATGATCCTGGGAGTCTGGGGTGTGCTGCTGGCCCTTGTCCTGCTGACTGCAAGTGTGGGCTGCAATACCATGCAAGGCATGGGGCAGGACATTGAGAAGGCCGGCCAAAAAATTGAGGAAACCGCTGACTAATATGGCGTTCCTGCAAAAAGCCGTTTCACCCTCAATAGGAAATATCCGCATGAAACTAACTAAAGAGGACTGTGCCCGCAACCCAAGTTAAAGATTTGAACCACGAAGCACCCCGATGAAATGGAAGAAATTTCATGGGGCAGGCAAAGGGCACAAAGGAAGAAATTTCTTCGTCCCAAGGGTCCCCCCTTGGGACGTTTTGTTCTTATGGCTCCGGCCATCTTCTTTTTTTCGGTTCTTCGACGCTGGCTGTGGAATGTCACAGAAATTAAGAGTATTTGACAGGATTAAAATGCTTTCGTCTTTTAACATTTTCACAATCACACAAAGTCCATACCGTTCGTCAAGGAGCCAAAAAACCATGAGAAAAACCAGCCCCTGGCCCCTCCCTCCGGCCCAAAGCGGCCGCAGGGAGGGGAATCAGAGCAAGAATGGATTATCTCTGCGATGCAACAATAACAAGATTTATGCCGAAAAGAGGCCCGGAACTAGTATCTCAGGGGAGTTGAGCCTGGGCATAGTTTGTAGGCAGCACTCGTTTTTTAACTCGCAGGAAAGTACACAAAGGGGTCTTTTGACCGTTGAGGCCCATTTTTTTTCGAATATTTTTGCGGTGGGTCTGTATGGTATCAAAAGAAGAATGCATCAGCTCTGCAATCTCCTTGCTGCTGAGCCCGGACTGAATATATTTGCAGACTTCCATCTCAGTCGGGGTCAATTTAAGCAAATCCTGATCTCCGTCCAGGGGCAATTCGTTTAAAAGCGAGGTCAATTCATTGGACAGGACTGCTTGATAGCTGTTTCTGATTTGAGAATCTGGCTCACATGACATTTTCTCCAGGGTCGGCAAAAGATTAACCTCAATATGGTGTGCAAGTTCCTGCTGATATCTGCTGTGCTCCTTTTCCAGGGATTGAAGGGCTTTGATCAAGGTTTCTGCACCATAGATCGACCCTTCTGCTGCTTCAGGCTTCTTTCTTTCCTGGATGCTTTCCAGGACCCTATCCAGGTACAGGACATAAATAGTCTGGTCTTGCAGTTCCACCCTTTGGGTAATAATCTGGACATTTACTAAGGACCCATTGGATTTTTGAATCAAAAACTCACCTTGCCAGTATTGTTCATCCTCATGCAAGGAACGACTGAGATTATAAAAATCCTGGATCTGGCCTTCTTGAAATAATCTGCTGATTGGCCTGCCCATCAATTCTCCCTTTTCCCAGCCCAGAAGCCAGTTCCAGCTTGAGTTGGCCATGATGATGGTAAACTGGTCATCTACAAATAATATCGGAGCTGATGATGAATGGAACAGAGCCCTGGCCAGCTTGAGCCCGTCGGCCAGATTGGACTGCAACGCTCTATTATCTTTCATAATACCCTGTATCTCTTGATACATAACCGCCTCCTTAAAAAGGATTGCCTAAACATTTGCAGTGAAATTGCTCTATGCATTGGCATACAATGGTCGTGCCAAACACATAAAAATCAATATTCGCAGCATGTTTGGGATCTGAGGGCGGAAGGTAAGTGAAAAAATGGGACATGACACCTACCCGAAGTCTCACCCCATGTGTGGCATGTTGCACACTCCGGGCTGGCCAATAAAACTTACGGCTTGCCCCCTCCGTCATTGCCCGGCCCGGATCATACGAATACACTTTAATCATGCTCACCGGGCAATCTAGGGACAGCTATTCTATCTGTTCTGGATTCCCGCATTCGCGGGAATGACGGACAAAGAAAGATCTAGACATACGAGCTTTTGCCTCCGGCACATGGCAAGCCTGAAATATTTTTTTGCCCCAAAGCGGGCAAAAAAGATATTGCCGGATTGATCAAGAATGAAACAGAGCATGAAGAGGGCTGGGC
>JAWLEI010000137.1:0-5636 GCA_041686195.1 Desulfovermiculus sp. | reverse complement strand
AAGCAGGGGAAGTATGTCCTGCCTTGAGCTGAGATAGACCATGCAACTGCCTACCGTAACAGTATGTTTCTGACAGCATCTTGACTTTTTCCTGTTAATCGGGCAAGGCTATAACTAAATTGCTCGAGAAACACAGGGCCTGCTATGACATTTTGTTATGAAATAAGAATACTTCGCTGACAGAGAGATTTTCCAATATGCCAGTTTCCCGAAATCATCTACTGATAATTCTATGAAATTTATTTACGTTCAGAGTCTGTGGCTTATACTTTAGTAACTTGACAGCAGGAGGAGAGTATGCGCGCTGGAGTCTTTTTCCTGATTTTCCTTTTGGTCCCGGTAATGGGTTGGGCGGGAAATGGTATGCCTGATCACTTGGCTAAAAAGAATTCCATTGCCCTGAAGCCAGGATATCATACTTATCCAGACAGTGATCTTTTTGATTTTTGGGGGATTGATGAAGATGATTTTTCGGACTTTATGTTCGAAATAGCTTATGAGCGGAAGATCAATCCATACATTGGCCTGGAAATTGCTGGTGGGTATTTTTCTTCCGATGAAAGGTATCGAAATGTATTTTATGGAAACGATTTAGCTAACCTGGATATAGAAAACTTCTATCTTTCCCCGACATTGAAAGTCTACCTGCCGGCCAGCGACTATTTCTACCTTTATGCCGGGGCTGGACCTGACCTCTTTTATACAGAATTAGATTTTGATTATTCCGCTATAGGTGGTTCCTATTCTAAAGACAACGATGAAGTCACCTTTGGCGGGCATGTTATGGGAGGAATGGAATTCTATCTTTTTAACTATTTACAGCAAAAAAGATATAAAACACCTGTAGGACTGTTCGTGGAATACAGATACTCTTGGGTAGATGTTGACAACTTTGATGAACCAGTTATTGATGACATAAATGCTGATTTTGGAACAAGTTATAGTGCCAATGATCTAGATGTCGGGGGTGGACAGTTCTTGTTTGGACTGCGTTGGCATTTTTAATTCCCTTTAATATCAGTCTGTGTTGAGATTTGTAATGAAATGACAAATTAATTCAGGCATCTGGGCACCTTTCTCGACCTCCGTGATCTTCTGAAATTCATCGAAAACAATGTTTATTCCAAGGATAACTCATAGCAGGTCCATGAGCTTGCCTCAGGCCAGCAGATGCCCATTTGAGAGGGTAAAAATTTGTACGGCCCTGTCTGAGACAGGGCCGTACAAATTTTTAAAAGGTAAGGACCTTATCCGCTTCCCTGGCCAGTTCGTACAGATCGTCCATCCCAGCCGATGGGGCATACACTTGATCCCTCCAGACCGTGGGATTTCATGCACACCCCTCAGACGTAGAAGTCGCCTTCAAAGGCATTGACCTGGCCCATGACGCATCATGGCCGGCGATCTGGCATCCGTAGAGTATTTCGAAAACAAGATCGTTTGCAGGGACGGAACGCAGCGCCTGATGGGCTGGCATAACGCCTTTTGGGAGGATGATGACGGGCGGGTTGTCGGCACGAAGACTGTCAAATTCGCCACTGGAATACAGGTGAGCTGTACCAATGGTCATCCTCACATAACTGTCGAGGGGGTCAGCCTTATGGGTGTACCTCTTCCCTCTTCCTTGCTTGGGATCATCAGCAATTCCCTCCTACACTCAATGTTGGAGCATAGGGTAGGCCTTTCATAAGCTATAGCAATTTTAATACCTTTCACTCCAGCTTCGTGCCCCCCCTGCCTGCCGGCTGCCAGTTGCAAGCCTGACCACGATTGCGGTTCCGGCCACGATCAAGAAACCAGCCCCCAAATAGAATGTGGCTCCCAGGCCGAAATATTCGGCCACCCAACCCATTGTCAAAGAGCTCAAGAAATTTGCCGCAGTTATGGTAAAAAAGCGAATGCCCATAGCCAGGCCGGAACCACTGACATCCGAGATCATGACCATGGACAAGGGTTGGGACAGACCGAAACCGAAACCAAAAACAGCCAGAAAAACGGTCAGCGTTCCGGTTGAGTCGAGAAGCGGCAAAGTCCCGGAGCCGACGATCACAAAGACCAAAGTCACTGTGAGCACGTTCAGACGGCTGGCCCAGCCCAGGATTCGCCCCACAAACACCCGGACGAGGGTCATGGCCAGGGCAAAAGAGGATAGGAGCATGCCTATATGACCCTCGGTTATTCCCTTTTCCTGGAGCAAAAGAGGGAGAAAGGACCCCCGCAGGCTGACCACCACTACAATGCTGAAGGTGAAAGCCAATGTACAGACCATCTGGGTATTGCCCAGAAGGGTCCGTATCTGTTCACCGCCAGTCCTCGTCTCTGCACTATCTTCCTCCTTAGCCCTCTCTGTCT
Organism: Desulfovermiculus sp.; assembly: GCA_041686195.1. Taxonomy (GTDB): domain Bacteria; phylum Desulfobacterota; class Desulfovibrionia; order Desulfovibrionales; family Desulfothermaceae; genus Desulfovermiculus. Next base: position 3,284 of record JAWLEI010000137.1, on the reverse strand, counting down.
TCGGACCGATGGCAGCCACAGCTCCAAGCATGGCCAAGGCCAGGGACACAGAAAAAACATACCCATAGTCAGCCCAGGAGAGCAGAACCCCTCCCAGAGCCGGACCCAGGGTCTGCCCACATGCTGCCGCCAGGGTGATCAGCCCAAAGCTTTTTTCACGAAAGCGATTTTGTTTCAGGGACCCGATAGAGGTCTGGGTAGCGACGATGAGGAGCAAGAATCCCATACCGCCAATAATCTGAGCTGTGATCAACATCCACAGGGAATGGGCTCCCAGGAGCATGAGACTATAGAGCACATTGCATCCAGCTCCGCAGGCCAGCATACACCGCAGACCAAACCGCTCCATAAGCCCCCCGATGGGGATGGCCAAAAACATGGCCAAGAGATGGAAGCAGGCCACAACCAGACCGACAAGCGACTCTTCAGCCCCAAGGGACTGGGCGTACAAAGGAATGAGGGGAAAAACCATCCCGTGCCGTAAAAAATGGATAAAGAAGCCTGCAACCAAAAGGTTCATTTTGCAGTTCCGTCTCTGTATGCCATTTTGAACATATTGATTATAAAGGAAGAAAAACACTGGCTCCGGCAGATAGGCCTTGCTCTTCTGGTAGCAGGGGATTCCCAGATTCCCATCTTTTACCAGGAAAAGGAATTAAGGGCAGATATAAACAACTGGCTGCAAAAAACGATCACTACGGACATCGGGCCGGGGATGCCTGCCTGAAAAAAGTGGCGCGTTTGATCTTGAGGCATTGCCGTCGACCTGGAGACCTGGCCGCCCGTTACAGTGGGGAGGAATTCTTGCTGGTCCTTTCCGGCACCCCTACGGAAAACGCAGAGCAGATCGCTGAGAGCCCAAGGCATGAAGTCTTGGAGGTATGGAATCAGTTTGGGCTTGAATCCCGTAGAGCGAGTGTGGAAGCTTTTGCGCCGAAATTGTCTGCATAATATGAGCGCCGCCTCTGGCAGCGGCCACCAGTTTGATCCAGCTTGAAGCTGGTTACGAAGAGGGCAGGCCCTCTTAAGGGTTAATCCTTGTTTCATGCGAGAAGCCAGCAAAAACAAAGGCTTTTAATTCCAAATTCTTATCGCAACTGAACGGAATGCGACTTTTTGCAGTGTCTATTCTATACCAGCATAAGTGCTTATTGAGTTAAAAGTCAATCGAATTGCGGCCTCGGAAATTATTGGTAATCGGCATGATGGCCATGTTTCTGGCCGCCACGACTTTTGCGGCCGAGAAGAAATCCGGGACTGAAGGATGCACCCAAAGGGGCCGAGGTTACCAGCCGTGATCAGGTCCAGAAGATCCATAAGTTCTTTGGCGTATTGATGTATTGCGCTTTTAGAGGGAGTCAGGTACTCATTTTTACAGTAAGTCCCCCCATGCTGGCACAGGCTATGCGAAAGTGGGCCCAAATCATCAGCCAAAGGATTGGAAATGAATCAAGACGAAAAGCCAGTTGAACAGGCTGACTCCGGGGAGTCAGCGCGGGATTTTCCAGTGATAGGACTAGGGGCTTCGGCCGGGGGGCTGGAGGCCTTGAAGGCCTTTTTCTCCCAGGTCCCAGAAGACAGCGGCATGGCCTTTATCGTCATGATGCACCTGGCCCCGGATAAGCCCAGCATGCTGCCTGAGCTCCTGCAAAAGATTTCTGCCGTTCCGGTCAGCATGGCCAGTGACGGCCAAAGCCTTGTGCCTGACCGTGTCTATATCGTGCCGCCGAGGACGGAGATCTCCATCTACAACAATATGATCCAGCTCCTGGCCCCAGTGGACAAGTCCTTCTCCCTGCCCATAGACTTTTTCTTCCGCAACCTGGCTGCTGACAGAAAATCCAGAGCCGCGGCTGTCATCCTGTCCGGAACCGGCTCGGACGGCAGCGTGGGCCTCAAAGATATCAAGGACAATGAAGGCCTGGTTCTGGCCCAGTCCGAGGAATCAGCCAAGCATGACGGCATGCCCGGAAGCGCCAGGTCTACAGGCTTGGTGGACATGACCCTGGACCCGGAGCAGATGCCCCGGAAATTGATTTCCTACTTCAAGCAGCCAGCCCAGGCCGGGTCCAAGGAAGTAGATGATGCCCCGCAGCGGGGCTGGCTGCAGAAGATTTTCGCTTTGCTGCGGGTGCAGGTGGGCCAGGACTTTTCCTTTTACAAGACCAATACCATCCAGCGGCGCATCAGCAGAAGGATGCTCCTGAACCAGATCAAGGATTATGAGACCTACCTGGCCTTTCTGCGCCAGGACCCCAATGAACTTAACACCCTGTTCCAGGAGCTTTTGATCGGGGTGACCAGTTTCTTCAGGGACCCGGAATCCTATGTAGTGCTCAAAAACGAGGTCTTCCCAAAGGTCTTGGCTGAGCTCCAGGATGATGCCTACTTCAGGGTCTGGGTTCCGGGCTGTTCAACCGGGGAGGAAGTCTACTCCCTGGCCATAGCTCTCCTGGAATGTCTGGATGCCTTTCCCGGCAAGCGGATCTCTTTGCAGATTTTCGGTACAGATATTGACAAGAAAGCTATAGCCAAGGCCAGGGAGGGCCTCTATCCCACCAGTATCCAGGCTGACGTCAGCCAGGAGCGGCTGGAGCGGTTCTTTTACAGGGAGGGCAAGGCCTACCGGATACGCAAAGATGTCCGGGATGCAGCAATCTTTTCAGTGCAGGATGTGCTCAAGGATCCGCCGTTTTCCAGACTGAATCTGCTCAGCTGCCGCAATCTGCTCATATATCTGAACACAGAGGCCCAAAAGAGGCTGCTGCCCCTTTTCCACTACACTCTGGTTCCAGGCGGGATAATGATGCTGGGCTCCTCAGAGACAATCGGCGGCTTCAACAACCTTTTCAAGCCCCTCAATTATACCTGGAAAATCTATAAGCGCAGGGATGTCGCCCAGCACATGCTGGACAGGATCGAGTTCCCCACCGGCAGGCAGGAGACTGCCCCGGAAACGAACAGCCACATAAAGTCAACTCATGAAGCCAAGTCCAACCTGGAACAGGTGATCCGGAACCTGCTTTTGGAGCGCTTTGCCCCTGCTGCTGCGGTGATCGATTCTCAAGGGGCCATCCAGTACATCCAGGGCAAGACCGGCAAGTATCTGGAGCTGTCCAGCGGGATGCCTACCCAGAACATCCTGGATATGGCCAGGGAGGGTCTGCGTGTGGAGCTGTCCATAACCATGCGCAAGGCTGTCTCCTCAAGAGAAGAGATCATTCGCCAACAGGTCAAGGTGCTGGGCAGTGCCGGGGATCAGGCCATCAACCTGCATGTCATTC
>JAWLEI010000136.1:1715-5716 GCA_041686195.1 Desulfovermiculus sp. | reverse complement strand
TTTGACCGCAGGCAAGAATATTTCATGGCCTGCCCGGAAAAAGCCCTGTTGGATGCCATGTATTTGATGTCTTTTGGCCGGTATTCCCTGGACACTTCAGCTCTTGATCCTTCAAAATTGGACGTACAACACTTGGCTTCTTTATGTATCTCATTCCCATCTCGAACACGAAAGCTTTTGTGGTCCCATGGATATCTTTCAGAAACATGAATTATTCGAAATAGAAGTCCTGGATCGGCTGCACCGAGCTAAGCTGCTGCAGCCATTGATTTTTGGCGGGGGAACAATGCTCAGGCTGTGCCATGACTTACCCCGGTATTCAGTGGACTTGGACTTCTGGTTTTCTAAAAAGGTTCAGGAAGATACCTTCTTTTCTGGCTTGCGACAGAACCTGGAAAAGGATTATGAGATAACTGATGCCCGGATGAAGCACTATACCATGCTCCTTGAACTCCGTTCTGCCTCCTACCCCAGACGGCTCAAAATTGAGATCCGCAGAAAAGTCGTTCAATGGGACACCCAGGATAAAATCGCTTTCTCCAGATTCAGCACCCATCAGGTGGGGGTTAGAGCACTCACCCTGGAGCAGGCTATGCATAACAAACTGAGTGCATTTTTGGATCGGGGAGAAATAAGGGATTGTTTCGATATTGAATTTCTTCTGCGACGGGGTGTTGCCCTGCCGGCCATGGATTTAGATACAATACAAAGACTCCAAAAAAGGATTCAAAAATTCAAGACAGTAGACTATAGAGTCAAACTTGGGTCTATAGTTGAAGAAAACATGAGAAGCTACTACATCTCCCAAAAATTTTCATATCTCTTGGAAAAACTACAGTCCGCCGTACGATAGTACCGTGTCTTATACGTTCTGTCCCATGTGGTGGCAATTTGGAATGTTGATTTTCATTTTATATTTGACCCACTATTCAACGACACACATGGAAATTCGAAATACAAATATCGAAATTCGAGAACGTTTAGCCAGGTACATCAAGATGCTCAGGACTGAATAAAGATAAAGAGGGCAGGCATTACGCCAAAGCGCGAAGCACTCAGTCCTCGTTCCTCAGTCCTCGGTTCTCGTACCACTATCCACTCCCTGCTCATCTCTCAACACTCATCGCTCACCGCTCCCCGCTCTTCCCGTCCCACTCCCCATATTAACGAAGCACGAAGAACGAACAACAAAGAACAGATACCACTCCCCTCAATAACGGGAGCACGAAGAACCGTCTTATCCAACGAAATCTGAAAAGCTTGCATTACTGCCCGGAAATGGGCATATTTTCTGCTCGTATGCCGATGTGATGACAATTCAGACATCCGAAAAGTGAAAATTCAAATCGCAAACGTCAATATACAATGACCAATATAATCATGCATGGATTCGGATAAAAATCCCAAGTAATATTTCAAGTTATTTCATGAAAATTTTGATAGATATCACCCATCCGGCCCACCTTCATTTTTTCCGCAACGCAGTATCCATACTGAAAGAACAGGGCCATGAGGTCAGGCTTACTGGAAGGGACAAGGATATTCTCGGAGAACTGGCGAAACAATACGGGCTAAAAATAGAAAAATTCGGAAAATTCAAACCGGGAATGGCGAACCTGGGCCTTGAACTCCTTTACCGCTGGTGGAACCTTTACAGAATTGTCAGAAAATGGAAGCCGGACATAATTATGGCATGTGCAGGTCCATATGTTGGACTTATAGGATGGATTATTAAAACTCCTACCCATATTTTTTATAACAACGAGCATGCCGGTCTTTCTAATGCGATTGCTTATCCCTTCGCCACCTGTATCCATGTGCCGGAATGCTACAACAGGCCGATTAAATGGCCGCACAGGTGCTATACAGGTTATCATGAGCTTGCCTATCTTCACCCGGAATATTTCACACCTGACCCATCTGTTCTTGATGAACTCGGGGTAAATCCTGGTGACAAATTTGTGCTCATGCGTTTTGTAGGCTGGGGCGCAGCCCACGATTTCGGGCACAAGGGGATTTCACCGGAGATGAAACAAAAAGCGGTAGAAGAATTTTCCAAATACGCCAAGGTTTTTATAACCTCGGAAGCCCACCTTCCCTCTGATTTGGAAAAATACCGTTTCCCCATACCCTCTTCACGCATACATGACGCCTTGGCCTTTGCTGCGCTTCTCTACGGAGAAAGTGCTACCATGGCCTCGGAAGCAGCCATCCTGGGCAAGCCTGCTATATATTTAGATAATGAGGGCCGGGGATATACCAATGAGCAGGAACAAAAGTACGGGCTGGTGTTTAACTTTTCTGAATCCCTGGAGGATCAGAAGTTGTCGATTGAGAAGGGAACTAAGATTTTGCAGGGCGAGGACATCAAAAAGGAATACGCCACAAAAAGTAATAACCTATTACAGGATACAATTGATGTAACACAATATATTCTCAACACAGCGACATTTCAGCGCTGAAGCCTTTCTGCAGGCCGGCTCAAAATATTTAAAATTCGTTAAATCCAGAAATCTCACATATTCGTACTAACCACCTCTGAGGATAAATACATACATGTTCGTTTGAATACAAGATCCTCTGTATTAGTTTAGCCCTTTGATAAACTAATTGTCAATAAGCTAAAAAGCTGAAGTGGTATGCTCCGGATACGAGCCCATACAAAACTCGTTCCACCAGCAGCAGCGCCAATCACTAAAAACATCCATTTCAACCAGATATCATTCGGATATTGTTGAGTAAATCTGGTTGGTTTTTTAGCGCGAATATGAGGCCGACTCCAAATCCAACAGCACCAAGAAGCAAGGCGATTCGCCGAACACCTTGCCTTTCTGAAAGTCCCTTGATTTTGTGCCCCAAATTGCTGTGTCGAAAGTCCCTCAATTCCTAAATCCCCAAATCCCAGCATGTCCGCAGTCCATCATTCCCCCTAATAAACCGAATTCTCATCTGGAGTGTCTAATCGGGGCCAGCATTCAAGTATCACTCCCTCGGCTCACTCCGATCATACCGCAGCTGCGCAATCTGCTCCGAGACCAGCCCGACCATAAAGACCACTACAGCCACGGTCATGAGCATGGCCGAAGTTGGCCCATAGCGTGCTCCCATAAAGAATATCTTAAACAGCCCCCAGCCCAGACCCAGGAGAAACATGCAGCCGCTGACCGGCAAGAATATGCGCATGGGAGAAAACAAGGTGGCGATTTTGACAATGATCAACAAAAACCTGGACCCGTCCGTGAACAGCTTGATCTTGCTCTGGCCTGCCCGCATTTTGGTCGTAATGGGTACGTACACCAGGCTGTACCCTCCCCTGACCACAGCCAGGGTAATGGTGGTGGGATAGGAAAAGCTGTTGGGGAGCATGGAGACAAACCGATGGGCCATCTCGGCCCGCATGGCCCGAAAACCGGAGGTCAGATCCTCAATCTCCCGCTTGCAGATATAGGTGGCAAAAACATTGTAGATCCTGTTGGCCAGGTTGCGGTGGGTTGAGGTTTGGGAGTCATTGCTCCGCGCTCCCACTGCCATATCATAGTTGTCCAAGTGCTCCAGCAAACGGGGAATGTCCTCTGGGCTGTGCTGGCCGTCCCCGTCCATCATGACCAGGATTTTGCCTTTGGCCTTGCGGATCCCGGTTTTGACTGCTGCGCCGTTGCCGATATTGTAGGGATGGGAAATAACCCTTGCTCCGGCCCTTTGCGCCTCGCCCGCGGTATTGTCATCCGAGCCGTCATCAACAACCAGGAGCTCATAGCTTTTCTGGGCCGTATCCAGGACCTGCCGGACACTGGACACAACCCGGGCAATCCCCTCTTCTTCGCGATAGGTGGGAATAATAACGCTGATATCCGGCATTGGCTGGGGTCCGCTTGGGTTGGGTGTTGATTATATGGAGAGCGTTTGGGTAGTGGGATCGAACCTACTCAACTTAGTGTTCGGTATATGCCAGGTTGCCCATGTTGTGTCCTTGGGTTTACGCCGAGATTGCATATACGATA
>JAWLEI010000136.1:0-1615 GCA_041686195.1 Desulfovermiculus sp. | reverse complement strand
CAGATCGGAGCTTGTTCTATCGCCTCCCGGCATCTTTTCATCAACTGCCTGGCACTGGCTGTCGAGGTATCCGGGGCCACAAGGAGAAACTCATCTCCGCCCCAGCGGGCTGCGAAATCGGATTCCCGTACCGACTCGGCCAGAACCCGGGCAATTCCGGCCAGGACCTCGTCCCCCTTGGCATGCCCATAGGTATCATTAATCGGTTTAAAGTTATCTACATCAGCACTGATGACAGAAAACGCCCGCCCATATCGGGAAGCTAAGGCCGCCTGCTGATTCAGGAACTGCTCCGCAGCCCGCCGGTTGGCCAGACCGGTAAGCATATCCGTATTGGCCCATTGCCCCATAACCTCGGCCCGAACCAATGCACTGTGCAGTTCGTCGCGCATGGTGGTCACTGCATAGGTAAGGACCAGGAGCAGGGCCAGAAAGACATGGATGCGCAGGAGATAGACAAGGGTTTCCAGAGATACCCCGTCACCACCCATGGATTCACTGACAATCCCAGTGGCGGCCAGGATCAGGGATAAACCGATGATAACCCCTCCGGTGATCAGTCCCCGCTTACGGTCGAAAATGGCGAAAGCAGCCACGGCAAGTCCGCTGATAGCCCAGTAATGTCCTCCGGCCAAGACCAGCAGGCGCTCGTCAATGGGGCCTGCGAAATGGAAATGCCAGGCCAGGCGGCTGAAAAGCATTGCTCCCACAATGGCCAGCATGGGGATCTCGATCTGACGTAAAGGCAAATGCCCGCGCCAGACCAAAGGGAAGAAGGCGGCCAGTACCAGAGCATAAATCGGGTACATAATCTCGATAAAGACATCACCGGGATCACGGACAGCCCAGCTGAGCAAAAAGATGAAAACCCCGCAGACCAGGGCAATCAAATAGACCCGCCGTTTGCGGGCCTGAAGTCTCTCCAGCTGAGACTGACCCTTGCTTATGTATTCACTGTTCATTGGATTCAACTTTCTTGGCCATTGTTTTGTACGCTTGGTGCACTCGGATGAGACGCGACGAGGACTCGGGCTCTGGCTTTGTATCCGGGACCGCCAGTCACGCGCAGACGCGCGACTGGGCCAAAAGGGCGAAAGATTTTTCGCCCCTACTCCCCCCACACGCCAGCTGCATCCTGAATCAAACTGGCGGCTTCTCCCCCCGGTTCTCAGAGAGGATCCCTGTGAACTGGAAGAAAGTTCAGGATAAACCCTGGGAACGATGAAGAGGGCAGCCATTCGGCGAAAGACGCCTAGGACTGCCCCTACCCTGAGGGCTGAGCTTATCTCCAACTCAATTTCGAATTGAGCGCGGTTCTTCTGGTATGTTTCATGTATGATCAATCCGGCAGACTTCTCCTTTTTTGCCCGCTTTGGGGCAAAAAAATATTTCAGATTTGCCGGAGGCAGGGCTGAAACCTATCTTGATAAGCATGTGTGTTGATAAGCCCGTAAAATCCACACTCTGTGTCAAATATCTGAACCATCTTGGACTGCAACGGGCAATACATTCATATCTCCTGAGATATATGTCAAGAATCAGACCAGAAGAGGGCAGGCATTACGCGCAGACGCGAAGCACTGCCCCACATGGAGAACCCCGATCATCCACCAGC
>JAWLEI010000135.1:0-5751 GCA_041686195.1 Desulfovermiculus sp. | reverse complement strand
TGAGGCCCCATGCTCACAAGCGTCCTTGATCTTATCGGCAATACCCCCCTTGTCCCTCTTAGCAGAATCAATCCCAATCCGCAGGTGAACCTCCTGGCCAAGATCGAATCCCGCAATCCAGGCGGTTCCATCAAGGACCGGGTGGCCCTGGCCATGATCCAGGCTGCGGAAAACGACGGCCACTTGACTCCGGACAAGACAGTCATAGAGGCCACCTCGGGCAATACCGGCATCGGCCTGGCCATGGTCTGCGCGGTCAAGGGCTACAAGCTCATGCTGTTGATGCCCGAGAATGCCTCCCTGGAGCGGCGCCGGATTATGGAGGCCTTTGGGGCCCGGATCCAGCTCACTCCAGGGCACTTGAGCACGGACGGATCCATTGAGGAAGCCTACCGCCTGGCCCGGGAGGAGCCCCAGAGCTATGTGCTCATGGATCAGTTCAACAATCCGGCCAGCATCCTGGCCCATTACCAGGGCACGGCCAGGGAGATCTGGGAGCAGACCCAGGGCCGGGTGACCCATACGGTGGCCACCCTGGGCACCAGCGGCACGGCCATGGGTCTGGCCGCCAGATTGAAAGAGGAAGGATCCGGGGTGCAGGTGGTGGCTGTGGAGCCGCATGTGGGGCACAAGATCCAGGGCTTGAAAAATATGCAGGCCTCCTATCCACCCGGAATATATGATAAGCATGTCCTGGACCGCATCCTGCGCGTGGATGACGAAGAGGCCTTTACCCTGTGCCGGGAGCTGGCCAGGCTGGAGGGCATATTTGCCGGCATGAGCTCTGGTGCGGCCCTGGCCGGGGCCTTGCAGCTGATCAGGACCCTGGATGCCGGAACTGTGGTCGTTGTCTTTCCGGATGGCGGGGAGCGGTATTTGAGCACCTCCCTGTTCGTTCCCCCGGCAGAGCAGGGGATGAACATGTACAATCTGAAAACACAAGGCCTTAAGCGTCTCGATCTTCGGAGCAAATCGATATCCATCTTCGCTCCGGGACCACCCGCGGATGCCCCTGCCGATGCCGGGGCCTGGCGGCGTCTGGTCTTTCTGGACCTCCTGGCCAGGTACGTGCAGTCCAAAGACGTGGCTGTGCAGGCCGTGGCCGGAGTGGCGGATATGGATGATCAGGCCCTGGCCCGGGCTGCAGCCACAGGACAGACTCCGGCAGCCTATTCGGCCGATTTTGTTCGCGATCTTAAAGCCCGGGCCGAGAGGCTGGGCCTGGCAGCAGTACAGTTTTTTCCGGCCAGCCGGCAGGTGGAGGACATGTTGACCATGTGCCGGACCCTGCTGGGAAAAGGCCGGGCCTATGAGAAGCTGCGGTCTGTATATTACGATGTGTTTCGGGACAAGGACTACGGCCGGCTGGTCCAGACCGATCTGACCAAGCTCAGTGTGGGCAAGACCGTGGACTTGGACGACTATGCCAAGGATAATCCCCGGGACTTTACCCTGCTCAAGAGGGCCTCGCTAAACAACTTGAAAAAGGGTGATTTTCTCAAGACCGAGTGGGGAAATGTCCGCCCGAGCTGGTATCTGCAAATGGCTGCCGCTCCGGCTGAGGCCCTCTCAGGTCTGCACGTTGTGCTGGCTGGACGTTCGCATCGGTTTCCGCATCTGGATAACCTGCATGCCATCTGGACCAAGACCGGGCGGGCCGATCCAGATATCTGGGCCATGATTCAGGCCGCTGTCCAGGGAGAGCGCGATCCGGCCCCAGAGGACATCGACTCCCTGTTTGGCCTTATGCCCCACCCCAGGGCCTTGCGCATGTGGCTTTTGTCTATCGACTACCGAAAGCCCCTGGTCCTGACCCGGGAGGCGGCCAGGATGTGGGCCCATAACTGGCGTCGGGTGCAGCATATGGTGGCCAGTATCAGCCTTACGACCTCGGATACAGAGCAGGGGGAGGTGGGCAAAGCGGTCAAGCAGGCCCTGTTTGATCTGCGTAAGGGGTGGACTGAGAGCCTGGAAAACGATCTGGCTGTATACACCTTCTGGCCGGTGCTGTTCACCTTTTGCCGCCAGGTGAACGCCTGGATGGAGAAGGATGGGCTCAGCCCGGCCGAGGCTGAGGCCGTGCTGGAAACCATGCACCGCTTGGACGCTGTGCTGGGGATTGTGGATTGGACCGGCCTGCCTCTGCCGCCCAAATCCTGGCCCCAGGAGCTGGCCTCTGTGATCAAGGAGCGGCGCGAGGCCAAGGCAGCAAAGGATTTTGCCCGGGCCGATGCCTTGCGCGAGGAGATACAGGCCAAAGGCTACCAGGTGGAAGACACCCCGCACGGACCGCGGGTGTATAGGAGGCAATAGCTTACTGCATTTAGCATACCTGGACTATAGGTCATTAACTCAACATGCTTGTGGAGAAGAAAAGAATATATATCAACAGATATTAAATCTGAAAAATCTTGGCGAGACTTTTGGACGGCCAATGAGCTGTGCGCAGATTGATAGTTTTGTCAATCAAACGCAATGCTAATTGGTACTCTTAAGCAACCGGAATGGTCGAGAGTTCGCTTTAAGTCAAGGTGTTCTCAAAGCAACACCCCAGGTTACAGGCACCTAAATGGCCAAGGAAGACTATGGAGCATGGCTTTCTGGACAGAGGATACTTTAGCCGTTAGGACTGTGTTTTGAAAAGTATACGCAGGCCCTGGCTATGGTTTTGTTCAGTGAGGGCGAAGATGGCCAAGACTAAGACTCAGACTTCACTCTCGTCTTCTGGGCGCTTTGAGTGGCAATTTTTGCCCCGGTTCTTTGCCGGCGACAGCTTGCGGGCACAGCTCCTGCGCGGAGGGATCGGGAGCTTGGCGGTCAAGACCGCTCATGCCGGGCTGGCCTTCCTGCTGGCTGTAGTTCTCGCTCGCGTGCTCGGGCCGGAAGGTTACGGCGTCTACTCTTTCGCCTTGGCCATCCTCATGCTCACCGCAATCCCCGCGCAGGCAGGCATTCCCCAACTGGTGGTCCGGGAGACGGCCAAGGCCCAGGCCAACAAGGACTGGGGATTGATGCGCGGCTTGTGGCGTTGGGCGAATCTTGAGGTGATCCTCTTTTCCATTATCGGCACATTGGCCGTCGGCGGCATCCTGCTGTTTATGGGTGGCGCGGACGGCGAGCGCGTCACCACCGTGGCCATCGGCATCGCCATGATTCCACTGATCGCCCTGGCCAACGTCCGCGCCGCCTGCCTGCGCGGGCTGCGCATGGTGGTCTGGGGCCAATTTCCGGAAAGCGTTGTCAGGCCCGCCCTGTTGCTGATGCTGGTGGGGGGCTGGATTATCATTCTTGGTACCAAGGGGGGATTAAGCGCCGGGAGCGTGATGGGGCTCCATGTGATTTCGGCCGGAGTCTCCTTTGGGGTCGGCGGGCTCATGCTCTGGATGGCTCGGTCTGAAAACATGAAAAGTCGACCGGTACCGCGCTACCAATCAAGCTCCTGGCATAAGGCCGTCATCCCCCTGGCTATGATAACTGGTCTGCAGCTGATCAACAACTATGCCGATCTGATCATCCTTGGTATTTTTCGATCTAACGAAGAGGTCGGTATATATCGGGCCGTGTTCCAAGTGGCTTTGTTGGTCATATTCGGTTTGCAGGCAATCAATCAAGTACTGCACCCCCACTTCGCGAGATTGTATTCGGATGGTGAGCGCGAAAAACTGCAGCGTCTCGTAACGATCAGTGCCCAGGCCATACTTGGGCTGGCCCTGCCACCTGCCTTGTTTTTTATAATCTTTGGCGATGATGTCCTCCGACTAATCTTCGGAGACTCATTTCTGGCCGGGCGGCCAGCCCTTGCCATTCTCGTAGCCGGTCAACTGGTAAACGCGAGCCTTGGGTCTGTGGGAGCATTATTGAATATGACCGGGCATGAACGTGACACCATGAATGGCATGATTGTCGCCATGGTGGTGAATGTGGGGCTCAATCTGGTTCTCGCCCCGTTATATGGCATGGCAGGTGCAGCAGCGGCTACCGCAACATCTGTGCTGGTCTGGAATATCTTGCTGCGAAACGCTGTATGGAAACGACTGTTGATCGAAAGCTCGGCTCTCGGATTAAAAAAACTCAAGAAGGGGTGAGGGAGAGGGAAGCTAAATATTCGGAAGAAGGTCTGGAGATGGAATTGAAAGTATTGATGATTGGTATGGATGGTGTAAAAGCAGAGACTTTTGAGCGTGGCTGGACCCCTTTTCTCAAGTCGCTTATTGATAATGGGAGCCGCCTTATGCTCAAGGAAGATCTCATCAGTCGAGGTTGGTCAGAGATTATGACCGGTAAGCATGCCATAGAAACGGGCGCCTTGTACGAAGGCCCTGTTGCTGATGGCACATTGACCTGGACGGACAAGTTCAAGCTTGGCGATATCCCCGGTCTGGGAACCCGCATCAAGCCCCTCTGGCAGATGCTCAATGAACGGGGGTATAGGGTGGGCGTCATGAACGTGCCGACCACTTACCCCGCCCCGGAAGTGGATGGCTTTTTTGTCTCTGGCGGAGGGGGTGGCGGGCCGGTTTCCCAGGAGGCGGGAGCCGAGCAATGTCATCCCAAGGGCTTGGAAAATTGGTTGCACGACATGGGTTATATCGTGGACGAGCGCATGCCGAGTCTTCTGGCCGAAAAAGGCCTGTATGCGCCGACAGCATTCTTTGACCGCCTTGAGGAAATGAATCAGAAGCGTACTGAGGCGTTTATCGATCTCGCCAACCGTTATGAGACTGATTTTGGTTTCATTGTTTATAAATCCTCACCTGTTACGACAGAGACCCTGCTTCCCCCTGAGCTTGAAAAGCGCTCGGCTGGGCAGAAAGGGGTGAATCACGATTTCATCGCCGCTGCTGAATCCTTCTACCAGAAGCTGGACCAAAAAATCGAATCCCTGGTCAAGGCGTTTCCGCGAGCCGAGGTGCTGCTCGTCTCGGATCACTCAATGGCGACATGCAGGTTTTTCGTCAATGCCAACACATTTCTTGTTCAAAAAGGGTTGCAGATACCTTCATCAGGCCGTCGCGGGTTATTTGACACCATAAAGTCGTTCAAACACCTGCTGCCTTACTCGATCAAGCAGCGCCTGAAAAAGAACCCGAGAATAAAGAGTGCATATCAGTCCATGGTGACCTTTGATCCCTCAAAAACCAAGGCATTCAGCCTGACCTTCAGTAATGGGGCGCATGGTATCTATGTCAACGACGAGCACCGTTTTGGCGGGCCTGTTTCTGAATCGTCTGTCGATGAGGTGGCAGATCAGATCGTGTCCGGTTTCAATGCGCATACCGTGTCGAAACAACACGGTTTCCTGGCGTACCGCCGTCCGGATGGAAATGGCGAAGTGGCCAGCAAATTTCCAGATGTGGTTCTGGACCTTCCTGATGGATACCAGACCTCGAATAGATACTCAGATTTTGTGACCAAGGCACCGCTTCAATCAAAAGCGTTGGACCTGAGGGACATGAAAAAGGACCCAAGGACTGTTGGCAAAGCTCATGAGCCTTTGGTGGTTTGCGCAACCGGGGACTGGCTCGTTAAGGCCGGGGAGAGGGTGTCAGACTTGACCGTAGTCTATCAACATTTGCTCAATGCTTTGCCCCCTCGTAGCCATTGAGGAAACCCTGTTTTCAAAAGGGTGTCCTTTTTATGAAGAGATTTTATTTGACCGGGCATAAGACGTTTGGCAACCGCGGGTGCGAGGCTATTGTTCGCAGCACGGTGGCCGCCTTGCGGAAAGTCCATGGTGAGGTGGAAGTGCTG
>JAWLEI010000134.1:0-5855 GCA_041686195.1 Desulfovermiculus sp. | reverse complement strand
TCAGAGGTCAGTGGACTGTACCAGTGGTCCGTGGTCAGTGGTCTGTGAAGAGAAGGCGGGAGATGGGGAGCAGGAGACAGGCATCGGGAGTCAGGGGGCGGGTGTCGGTGAGCGGGAGACAGACGTCAGAGGCCAGAGGTCAGCACCGCCTCTGGCGGGCTGGTTATTCGTTATATGTTATTCGCAAGAAGCTGACAGTTTGATCCAGGATGAAACGTGCGGTTTAGCGTGGAGGGATGAGCGGCGCTCGTCCTTCTTGTGCCAGGCGAAGCTTGGCGATCCAAGAAGAGCCTGGCTGGGGCCTGCCCGAACCATATCGGGAATTCAATGAATATTAAACTTATTTTTGCTCTCGACCAACCCAGTAGTCTGGTTTTCGGTGCTGGTGAGCCACTGCGATAATCAGAATATGATCTTTTTCTATAGAATACAGCAACTTATATGGGAATCTATGCAGGAGACACTTCCTAACATCGCCACGCTCGATGGAAAATGCATGTGGATACTCAGCAATGCGAAGTGCAGCTTTTCTTATTTCTTCTTTAAATCTCTGACCAAGTCCTGAATATTCGAATTCATAGTATTGAACAGCATCATTCATTTCCTGAATTGCCAGCTTGGTGAATATTACGTGCATGAGAATTACTTAAATAGATTCTCCATTGAGACGGCTTCCAATTTTCCATCTCTATACGCCTCGAGTCTCTTTTCTGCTTCCTCACTCCAGATCTCATCAATTGTTTTGTCAGGCTCATCCAGACTTTTGAGTATGCCTTCAATTAAGGCAAACCGGTCTTCCGGCTTAAGCTTGATCGCTTCGCTTAACAGTTCTTCCGTGTCCATTTCATCAAACCTCTGATTTTAAAGTATTATAACAATAACATATTCAATTCAATTGATTAATTTTCAATTATAGGCCAACTGACCATTCCTGGCAAGAAGCCCATAGTCAGCGACGTCTCTGGCGGCTGCCGCCCGTTTGATCCTGGATCAAACGGGCGGTCTGGCATGGAGAGGCGAGCGGCGATTGACTTCTTGTCCGAGGCTGAAGCTTGGCGATCCAAGAAGAGCCAGTCACGCGTCTGCGCGTGACTGACGGTCCCAGACGGCTCAGCCAGCGACCGGAGTTGAGTCTGGTTTATACGAGAGATTTGAGTCATCAATAAAAAAACCCGCCGTGGTGCGCATTCCTGGGAAGAGGCGTGACGGGTGTTGTCATAAGAAATGATGCACCATGTTAATTTAGTTGTCAATTGACCAAAACCCTATCAGGAGTTCAATTGTTCCCTGTACCAATCCTTTGCTTTGTTATCGGCTCACTCTCAATATATAATGTGTCGGGACAAAGATCCTGGACTCCCTCCCATTGAATGCTACCTAAACAAGGCCGCACTTTCTTAAATAACTGAATATCTTTGAGTTGTTTGAATATACCTTTATCCAGATACGGCTTGACATCAAATCGCCTCAACTCCCCATTGGTAAAAAGTATATTTGGTATATGTAATTTATCGCTCTCCCCCCGAACCAGATCCGCCGGATACTTCTGCGCATTCTTTTCAATCTTGTCCTGTGCCGCCTGTACCGGGTCGATGTTCAGCTTATGGGCAAAAAGAAGGAGGCAGATGAGGATATCGGCCACCTCCTCGGCCATGGCCTCCCGCTTGTCCGGCGGGATGTCCTGATCTTCTGTGCTCCACTGAAAGTGCTCCAAAAGCTCTGCCGCCTCCAGGGAAATGGAGATGGCCAGGTTCTTGGCGGTCTGGAACTGGGCCCAGTCCCGCTCGTCCCGGAACTTGATGAGCTTGTCCAGAAGGGTTTGCAGATCTAATTGCATTTTAAAATGGAGTCCAGGTATAAAGATTTCCCAAAACTCAAAGCTCATGCATCTGCTTGATTACCTGTCCTTTGCTTGAGCCACTTTTCAAAAGAAGCAGGGCTTTCCATGGATCTTTTGCCCAGCAACAACCCTTGAATGCCAATGTCTTCATCTAAGTCCGGCCAATATATGCCATGTCCAGCTCCGCTGATGTAAAAGTTGGCCCGCTCAGCAGGAGTACCGAAGGCCAACCGAGGATACCATAGAATGGGTACTAAAATGGTCCGACCATCTTCCAGATCAACTGTCAAAGTATCGTCTGTGACTTCTGCCTGAACAATTCTAGCTTTCGCTATTGTGCTGGCCGCAGAATTTATTCCATTCATATCTTAAGATCTCCAGGTTGTTGTGTATGATACGTTCAATCTTTCGTAGTTCCTGACGATTATAACCATAATTTTCCTGTAAAGCCACATCAGGATCCAGCCAAAACTTGGCGCTTTTGTTTTCATGATCTACGTGTATATGCTTGGGCTCATCGCAATCATGTGAATAGAAATAAAGCCTGTATGGCCCTGTGCGTAAAGCTGTAGGCATATTGTTCCAGTCCTCATTGATTATGGAAACTCAATACTCCGTATACTTATCACTCCTGCCCCGCACCAGCTCCGCTGGATACTTTTCCGCATTCTTTTCGATCTTGTCCTGGGCCGCCTGTACCGGATCGATGTCCAGCTTATGGGCAAAGAGCAGGAGGTAGATGAGGATGTCGTCCACTTCCTCGGCCATTTTATCGCGAGTGTCCGGCGGGATGTCCTGATCTTCTGTGCTCCACTGAAAGTGCTCCAAAAGCTCTGCCGCCTCCAGGGAAATGGAGATGGCCAGGTTCTTGGCGGTCTGGAACTGGGCCCAGTCCCGCTCGTCCCGGAACTTGATGAGCTTGTCCAGAAGGGTTTGCAGATCGTGGTGCATAAATTGGTGAGCCTGATTAACACTACAGTTCGAGTATGACCAACGCCTGGAAAGAGCCAGGCAGGCGCCTGGCGATCCCGGAATGGCCAGTCACGCGTCTGCGCGTGACTGGCGGTCCGGGGAGCAAAGCTTTGGAAGCACAATGTGCCGATGTAGTGCTATTATTTTCCATATCCTTTTCGATTTGTATAGGTAACCGGCATATGAACACTTCACCTCCCGGGTCAATATTGTGGAAAAAGTTATTGCCAGATTCATATCAAACTGGCAATATATATTTCCAGTTTTCAAAATCATCCCCGGAGCTGAGTGCATGAAGCAAGTCCTGCAAGAGATAATGCTCGATTTTCAGGAGCTTCAGCTCGAAACTGGGACATCCCGCGGCTGAAGTTGGAGACGGTGCCAGGCAAGGCCAGTGTATGCATCGGGGTCCGCCGCTGCGGAAAATCAACATATCTGTTCCAGATCATGGAACAGCTGCAAAAAGACGGGGTGCAGCCGGAGAACATTCTTTATCTGAACTTTTTCGATGACAGGCTGCATGCCCTGCAGCACGAGGACCTCGGGGTGATTCTGGAAGCCTATTTCGGGTTATATCCTGAGAAGAAGAGCTCTCAAACAGTCTATTGTTTTTTTGATGAAGTTCAGGCGGTTTCAAACTGGGAGCCGTTTGTGGACCGGCTCATGCGGACCGAAAAATGCCGGGTCTATTTGACGGGCTCTTCCGCCCGGATGCTCTCAAAGGAGATAGCCACACAGATGCGCGGCCGGGCCCTGTCCTGGGAGCTTTTCCCTTTTTCTTTCCGGGAATTTCTTGATGCCAAAGGCATACAAAGCAGCGGACCGCTCTCGGCCAAGAAGCGTCTGACCATCCGCAAAGCGTTCGAAGACTATTGGGAAACCGGCGGCTTCCCCGAGGTCATCGGTCTGGAAAAGCACCTGCGACTCAAAATCCACCAAGAGTACTTCCAGGCCGTTCTCTTCAGGGATGTAGTCGAGCGTTACAATATCTCACACCCCAGAGCGGTAACCGATCTGGCCCACCGTCTCATGGACAACATCGCATCCCTTTACACAGTGAACAGGCTGACCGGTTATCTCAAGTCCCTTGGACACAAATCTCCGAAAGCAGCCGTCTCAGACTATCTGGAATGGTTCGAAGATGCCTATTTTTTCTTTTCTGTGAGGATCTTTGACCCTTCTTTGAGCCGGAGCAAAACGAACCCCAAAAAAATCTACTGCATCGATCATTCACTTGTCACCTCTGTAGCTTCAGGCATTCTCATCAACTCCCGCACCTGCTGGAGAATCTGATATTTATGGCCCTTCGTCGTCTGACGTCTGATATCTGGTACTATAAGACGGCCAGCGGACTGGAAATAGATTTTATCGCCCAGCTGCCGGATAGATCCCACCGCTTAATCCAGGTCTGCGAAACATTGTCCGATGAAGAGACCAGAAGACGGGAGCTCCGCGCCCTTGCTCACGCCTTGGACGAGCTCGGCCTTGATTCTGGAACATTGGTCACCCGGGACCACGATGAGGACATCGACCTCAATGGACGGCGGCTCCAAATCATATCTGCCTGGCGTTTTCTGCTGAGCCTGCCAGAGCATGGGCCCTGAAGAAATTCAGTATGATATTCTTGCGCTTCCTGCAGGTATGAGCATCATTTCTGGCTCTGCAACAGCTCCTTCAGACCCTTCAGAGTGCCCTTCCATTGCACATCACCTATGATCAGATGAATGACCGGATTCTTCTCCGCAATGATCTCAAAATGAAAGTCATCATTGTCCTGGATCTGGATCTTGCACTCAGCCCACATTTCAGAAGGCAGCCCGACCACTTCGCAGTCAAAGTCCGTCCGAAGCTCCGAAACCATACCAATATCACTCATAGATCCTCCTATGCAGCAATACGAAAGAATCAATCAAGAACCAGCGCAAAGAAAGAGCTGATAGGTTCCATAGCTTACTGCAATGCCATAGGCAAAGCTCCACAACGTGCCAATCATGATATATTCTGCCTGCATTCGTTGGGCGGTCTCTTTAAGCTCACCAAATCGAAATATTGATTTGGCAGCGACAAGAAACCCAAGGCCCGCCGGTTCCCCAACCAAAATAAACAAGAATATCAAAGCTCTTTCCAATTGATTGCATCCATAGTGACTCGAACCAGCGGCATGTGTATAAACAAGTTATATAACTTGTGATCATTTAAACAAGCTCTTTTGCTTGTTTATATTAAATACAAGCTTTAAAGCTTGTCCTTGCCGCATAAAGCCTTTGAGCTTGTCATATGAATGGGAGCAGGATGTTTTAAATCTCTTGCTCCCATCAGGAGTTACGCCGGTGGCATGGCTCGCTTTCGTACATCGTGACCAAGGGGTCAGGCAAATGTACCCAGCATTTTCTCTTCAATATATACCAGAGATTTTTCCAGCAAATCCCACCGTGCACTCTTTAAATGATCGGATACAGCTTGCTGGGTGATTGGAGGTTCCCACAGGGTAACAATATCTTTTTGCAGCCAGCCCCGAAGCGCTCCAAAGACAGCGATGGACTGCTTATAGGTCAGACTTGTAACCAGAGAATCAATGACCATGATCAAGATCTCCGCATAGGAGTTGTATTCCTCTTTGTCCTCAAAACGAAGGCTCATTCGAGCTTGCTTCAATCCATCCAAGGCCTTCCCGGACAGCTCAAAAGCGGGCCCTGCTCCTTCACTGACCCGCGACTCGGGAACAAATAAAACTCTTCCCACTCCTATACTTTCTTTTGAGTCCGATACATTTTCTGTCTTAATCTTGATATACAGTCGATAAAAAAGGGCTACCCGAAGAGATTTTGGGACATCGGCAACAAAAAGCTGCCAACTGTCTCCGCGAAAGATATCGACAGGAAAAGGGACCGCCTCAGGATATGTTTTCTGCAGTTCAGAAGAACCATGCTTCATGACATCGAATAAGCGTTTTCTGTCTCCGTCGGAGAGTCGGGAAGATCCAACGATATCTCCAGTTATTACAGCGTATATTTTGTCATTTTCGATCATGGTATAACTCAAC
>JAWLEI010000133.1:0-5975 GCA_041686195.1 Desulfovermiculus sp. | reverse complement strand
GCTACTGGGCCCAGCCATCTTCATAAACTGTTTCTTACTTGATCAAACGGGCTGCAATTTTTGGACAATATTAGTAATTTAACGTTTCAGCGCAGCCAGCGGCTGCGCTGAACTATGAACTCTTATTTAATGGTGTGCGGACTTTGCATGCTTTCCTGTCTCAAGGGGTAGCCGGGCGATGGCACTCTCTGCTATATTCTCCTTACGTGTCCAAAATATGGTATTTTCCCTTTCTATCGGACCAGAATAACCACCAAGGAGCCGGTATGAACAGGTCCAAGAGAATAACCCGGAGGAGATTTCTGCAAGGTGTCGGGGCCGGCCTGTTTGTGGCCGGTGTACAGACAAGCTTTCCCCTGCCCCTGTGGGCGCGAGGGGATTCATGGGGCCTGGAGGGTCTGCCTTCAGCCAGGAGCCGTTATGATTTGCGCATTGGCTACTCGCCCATAGTCATCGACGGACGTGAGGGCATCTCCACAGGCATCAACGGCACTGTCCCCGGCCCCCTGGTTCGGCTGCGGGAAGGAGATGATGTTGTGCTCAAGGTGACCAACGAGATGATGGACACTGAACATTCCTCCATCCACTGGCACGGCATTTTGGTCCCTTTTCCTATGGACGGAGTGCCGGGGGTCAATTTTGCCGGGATTCCGCCTGGAGAAAGCTATGAATACCGCTACAGGGTTATCCAGGCCGGGACCTACTGGTATCACAGCCACTCCTTCCTGCAGGAACAGTCCGGCACCTATGGCCCGCTGATCATCGACCCCAAGGACGGCGAGCCCTTTGATTTCGATCGGGACTATGTCGTGGTCCTTTCGGACTGGTCCTTTGAGCAACCGGAAACCATCTTCCGGCACATCAATCTTTTGGGTCATTACTACAACTACCAGCAGCGCACTGTGGGCGATTTCTTTGCGGACATCAAAGAGCGCGGCTTCCAGAACACCCTGGCCGAGCGGATGGCCTGGGGCAGGATGCGCATGAGCCCGGTGGACATTGCCGATGTGACCGGGGCCACCTACACCTATCTTATGAACGGCAAGTCCCCGGACATGAACTGGACGGCCCTGTTCAACCCGGGAGAAACCGTAAGGCTGCGGTTCATCAATGCCTCGGCCATGAGCAACTACGATGTGCGCATCCCGGGCCTAAACATGGATGTGGTCATGGTCGACGGCAAGGCGGTCCGGCCGGTCAATGTGCACGAGTTCCGGATTGGAGTGGCCGAAACCTATGACGTCCTGGTCCGGCCAGGCCAGGACAGGCCGTTCACTCTTTTTGCCGAGTCTATCGACCGCAGCGGCTATGCCCGAGGTACGCTGTCTCCTGAACCCGGGCTGCAGGCCACGGTACCAAAGATGCGCCAGCGTCCGGTCCGTTCCCTGGACGACATCGGCATGGGCATGATGGACGACTCCATCTTTGGAGGAGGGATGGATCACGCAGATATGGGCCATGGGGAAATGGACCAGGGGACCATGGACCAGGACAAGATGGACACGGATATGACGGGCCAGGACACAATGTCCATGAACATGTCCGGGCCTCAGGAGGATCCTCGGATTCCCGGTCCCAACGGACCTGAACCGTTTCTTCCGGATAAGAAGAGCTCGGCCAGCACGGCCATGATCATCCCCAACACCAGATACAGGATGGATGAGCCGGGGCTTGGGCTGGGCAACGACGGCTGGAAGGTCCTGGTCTATGACGACCTGGAGTCCGCTGAGCCGCAGCCGTACAAGAAAAATCCGGACCGGGAAATGACCATCAATATCACCGCCAACATGGAACGCTACATGTTTTCCTTTGACGGCATGAAGTTCACTGAACACCCCGGTCCGTACCTGTTTCGTTATCAGGAACGGCTGCGCCTGTTCCTGGTCAATCACACCATGATGGACCACCCCATTCATCTGCACGGGATGTGGATGCAGCTTGAAAACCAAGCCGACAAGCTGCCTTTTAAACACACTGTCCTGGTCAAGCCCGGCGAGGTTCTCTCCGCCCTGATCACTCCGATTGAAAAGGGAGACTGGGCTTTTCACTGTCATTTGCTCTATCACATGGAAGCTGGAATGTTCCAGGTTGTCCGGGTAGCTTGAGAGGGAGGCATGCCATGATCAAAATACTTGTCATCCTGTTCAGCGTTTTGTGTCTGTCCTCTCCTGTCCACGGGGCCTCAAAAGACCAACCAGACGCAGGAAATGATTCTTTCCCGGCAGATTACCGGGAGGTGGAAACCGATCCTCAGGCAGGGAAAGGCATCCAGAAGTATGCCGTCGAGGGTCAGGAAGGTCCGCACCAGAGCTTCGGGGTGCAACCGATCCACGACAACCAGGTCTTTGCCACTTTCAAGGCCGACCGCTTCGAGCATCAATGGCGGGAAAAGGATGTGCAGGTCCTGCTCTGGGACGCTGAAGCCTGGATGGGCACCGACTGGAACAAGCTAGTGGTAAAGAGCGAAGGTGAATATGTCCATTCTGAGGATGAGGTGGAGGAAGCCGGTCTGGAGCTGCTCTATGGCCGGACCATCTCCCAGTTCTGGGATATTCAGGCCGGAATCCGCCATGATTTTGAACCCAGCCCCTCGCGCTCATTCCTGGCCATTGGAATGGAAGGACTGGCCCCGCAATGGATTGAGATCGATGCCACTGCCTATCTCAGTGAAGATGGAGATCTCTCGGCCAAGGTCGAAGCTGAGTACGAGCTGCTCCTGACCCAGCGCCTGGCCCTGGCCCCGCGGCTGGAAGCAGGATTATCCGCCCAGGACGTTCCAGAATATGAAACCTGGCAGGGGATTACCGACATCACCCTGGGCTGCAGGCTCATGTATCATATCCGCCGCGAACTGGCTCCGTACATCGGGGTAACCTGGAATCGAAAAATCGGAGAGACCGCCCACATGATCGAAAAAGAAGGTGAAGACGTTGATTCCGCAGCTTTTGTGGCTGGAGTGCGCTTTTGGTTTTAGAGTACCCGGATATTACTCGTACTGGGTCTCAAAAATGTTGCCTCAATTTTTGAAAATAAAATCATCATTCCAAATTGCCACTACTTGGGACAGAACTTATAAGACACGGTACTAGCTTCACATGCCCCTGGGAGGAAATTTTGCCTCGTTCTCATCATAATATCTGGGGTTGAACTGTTCAGGGACATTAAGGATGGTATACGTTCCTTTTTCCTGGCCCTTGCGGACCGAGACATTAGCGGCAGTATACACATAGCCCAAAATACGACTCTGTTCCCGGTTGCCCGGGGTGACCAGGGCCCACAGCTTCATCTGCGGATCGCGAAGCTCCCGCATCCGGGTCAGCAGGTCGGTCAATCGGCCCTGGCCCCCTACCTCTTTCCATCTTGGGGCCGTCACGGCATCTCCCTCCCGGGGCAGAAAAAGGATGGCTGAGGGGTTATATACCGGTCCGGAATAAAGAACATCATACTCCTGCAGGTTGGAGAGGACCGTGTCCAGATTTTCGTCCCGGTCCAGGCTGGAAGGCCGAACCTGATTTGCTGTGCCCAGGCCGGCGCAGGCCGTGAGCATGCCGGCCAGAATGATCAGAGCGGCAATGGTAAGCAGAGAAGAAAAACAGCGCATACGGATTCTCCATTATGAGATGATACTTTTGGTTCGTGCCTTCAGGATGTTTCTTTATGTTACGTTCATAGTATAGTATGCGATACAGAATGGTCAATTAAGATCAGGAGCTCGGGTCCAGTAGCCCGGGCCTCTCCCGAAGGCCGTTTTTTTTGGGGGCCTGGAATCTTTTACAGGCTGGTGTTTTTTTAGAGAGTGATGAAGAGGCTGGGCCTGCGTAGCCCGGGCCTCGCAAGAGCAAATAAGAGGCTGGGCCTCGGAGAGGACCAACCCTATTCGGAGTCCAGCCCGAAAAGTGAATCTGGGAGGCGCTCAGAAATAAAATTTTTTGTACAGTAAAAAATTTTGTATTTTTGGCCAATTTTTGCTTGCATTTTTTTGAACTCTTGGCTATAAAAAACCTGCCAGCGAAAGGTTGAGTCTTTTGATGGCTGTCAGGTGGCAAATGTGTTTATGGTCGGTAGGAAGGAAACGCACAAGGAGGAAGGATTATGAAAAAATTTCTTGTTGCCGCAGTAGCAGCCGCATTTCTGCTGTGCAGCACTGCCCCGCTCTCTGCTGCTGAGCTGAGCAGCTATGGGTTCATGAAGTTTGTCGGCCAATTTACTGACAACCTCGGTTTTGTTGAGGAGGATAAGGGTACAAGCGATTTCGCCCTCAACCAACGGGCCCGGACCTGGTTTGATTTTACGGCCAGCGAAAACCTCAAGGCCACCGTGGGCCTGGAATGGGACAGTGCCTGGGGAAACAGCGATTTTGACAGCAACGGTGCCATGCGAAACGCAGGTCTCTGGCTTAGCGGAGACCGGAATATGATTGAGACCAAGCATTTGTACGTGGATTTCACCTTCCCGGGCACAGAAGTTGATGTCCGAGCCGGTCAGTTCTGGGTGGAATTACCCTCCAATTTCGGCTCCAGCATCCTGGGCGGAGATATGCCTGCCTTGCAGATGAATGCACCTATTTCTGATGCCATGGGACTGACCCTGGGCTGGACCCGGACCTATGATCTGAACGGCGGATTTGGTGAAACAAAAGATTCACCAGCCGGCGACGACAATGACATCTTCTATACAGCCATGCCCATAGACATGGACGGCTTCAGCTTCACTCCTTTTGGGGCTTACGGACTTTTGGGTGATGGCAGTACTTTTGACTCTGAGGGCGTGGGCATTGGCTACCCTGGGGCCACAAGTCTTGGCGCTGCTGGAACAAGCTTGGCTCCTTTCGGTGATGACATCGACGCCTGGTGGCTGGGTGTAAGCGGTGACGTGACCATGATGGATCCCATCGCCTTTCTGTATGACTTCAACTACGGTGAAATGGACGGCGATGATTTTGAGACCACAGGCTATGTGGCCGACCTGGCCTTCCAGTACAGAATGGACATGCTGACCCTTCAGGTTATGGGCTTTTATGGCTCTGGTGACGACTGGAGTGATTATGATTCCAGCAATCCCGAAGGCGGCCGCATGCCGGTCTACTTCACAGAGTCCTTTACTCCCCCTGCCACACTGGGTTATGCCAACTGCGGCACTTGCACCGGCTCGATCTCAGACGGTCAGTTCAGCTTCCATCAGGCTGGAATGTGGAGCGTGGGGATGTCCCTGCAAAACATCACCTTCAGCGACAAGCTGTCAGGAGACTTGCAGCTCAGGTACAACGAAGGGACCAATGACAAGGAACTGGCAGAAAACGGAATTTATCTTAGCCCCTACAATAATCAGTTGACTGAAAAAGACAGTGCCATTGAAATCGGGGCTCAGGTCGACTACGCCCTGTACGAAAACCTGACAGCAACTCTGGATGCCGGGTACATCAACCTGGATATGGATGAGGATGTCTGGGGGCAGAAATTTGAGGAAGACCTGACCAGAATAGCCGCCGGCTTGACCTACAGCTGGTAAGAACGTCAGCCGCCACCTGACGGAACCAAAAAGCCGGGGATTGTTCCCCGGCTTTTTTTATATTTCGTATTTTCTTGAAACCACATCCTGCAAGGTGCACTAGAGCTCTGTCATGAAACAGGTCAGCATTTTTTCCGGAATATTCTTATTGGCCGTATCTCTCTTTGCCTGGGGGTATTTTTCAGCCGAGTACAAATTCTTTCCGTGGTCAATTATCAACCCGGTCCAAAAATATATCCAGGGTACGGGCGTTCACTCCAAGAAGGTTACGGACAAGATCATGCACGATCTTGGTCTTCGTCCGGAGCGGATGCTGAAAGATTTGGAACTTAATAAAAACAGAGACTACAAAACTGTTGCAATTGACAGATTACGTGAGCGGCGATCAAAGCCGGTGATGTTTTCCAGGCGGGAACACCTCTTTTCCAGCGGATATCTGCTTATATGGGGGGCTTTTGATTTTGAAA
>JAWLEI010000132.1:1603-6064 GCA_041686195.1 Desulfovermiculus sp. | reverse complement strand
AAGATTATTGCCCGGCGCATCACTGGAACCTGCGCCAGGCATCAGCGCAATTTGACCACGGAGATCAAGAGGGCCCGGCAAAT
Organism: Desulfovermiculus sp.; assembly: GCA_041686195.1. Lineage (GTDB taxonomy): Bacteria > Desulfobacterota > Desulfovibrionia > Desulfovibrionales > Desulfothermaceae > Desulfovermiculus. Next base: position 5,981 of record JAWLEI010000132.1, on the reverse strand, counting down.
GGCCCTGATGTACTACACTGCTGTTCACAGCACAGAGGTCAAGAAGAAGACCGTGTAGGAGTGAATATGGAGGTAATTTTACGAACTGACATGGAAAATCTCGGCAAACTGGGAGATGTGGTCAAGGTCAAGCCGGGCTATGCCCGCAATTACCTCATCCCCAAGGAATTGGCCATGCAGGCCACGCCGGGAAATTTAAAAGTCTTTGAACAACAACGGCGCAAGTTGCAGGAAAAACTGGATAAGGCCAGGGCAGAAGCGCAGTCTTTGGCTGAAAAGCTGGAAGAGACGGTCCTGGAGATCCCGGTCCGGGTGGGCGAAGGAGATAAGCTGTACGGATCGGTTACCAGCGCCATGATAGCTGAGGCCTTAGCCCGGCAAGGCCAGGAAATCGACAAAAAAGATATTGAGCTGGAAAATCCGATCCGGAGCCTCGGCGAGCACCAGGTTCCAGTAAAACTCTACTCCGGAGTGCGCCCGGAGCTCAAGGTGAATGTGGTTCGGCATGGCGAAGAATCAAGGCCAGGCGGGGACGGGGAATAAAGCTGCGCATCAGGATTCCCGGGGAGTAAAGCCCCTGTCCCGGGTCAATGCAGACCTGGTCGGTAAAGTCCCCCCCCAGAACATCGAAGCGGAACAGGCTGTTTTGGGGGGGGTTTTTTTACGCAATTCCCTCCTGCATACCCTGATCGACATGCTGCGCTCTGAAGACTTCTATTCTCCGGTCCATCGTATTATCTACCAGATATTCTTGGACCTGTACCGGACAAATGTGCCCATTGATCTGGTGACAGTGGCAGATGAACTGCAAAAGCGGGGCAGATTGGAGGAAGTGGGCGGTGCTGTCTATCTGACCTCTCTGACCGAGTCTGTGGCCAGTGCAGCCAATGCCTTAAGCTATGCCAATATAGTTCGGGACAAAGCCGTTCGCCGTGAACTTATCCATGAGTCCGCCTCCATAATTACCGAATCTTTCGAATCTTCAGAAGATACTGAAACCATTCTTGATCGCGCCGAGCAGCATATTTTCGGGATTTCCGAAGGCCGGGTCAGGCCGGGCTTCAAAATGAGCAAAGAGCTTGTGAACCAGGTCTTTGAATACCTGGAACACAGGTTTGAGCAGCGGGAATTGATCACCGGAGTGCCGACCGGATATCAACAATTTGACGAGATTACTGCCGGCCTGCAACGGACCGATCTGATCATCATCGCCGGCCGGCCCAGCATGGGCAAGACAGCATTCGGCCTGAACATGGCCATGCGGGCGGCAATCATGCACCAGGTTCCAGTGGCCATTTTTTCCCTGGAGATGTCCATGGAGCAACTGATGATGCGCATGCTGTGTGCCTGGGGCAAGGTGGACCTCAGCCGCATGCGCAGCGGTTTTCTGCAGGACGAGGACTGGGCCCGCCTCTATCAGGCTGCTGAAGCCCTGTCTCAGGCTTCTATAGCCATTGACGACACCCCTTCTCTGGACCCCATGGAGCTCCGGGCCAGATGCCGGCGGATGAAGGGGGAAACCGGTCTGGGCCTTGTGGTTGTGGACTATCTGCAATTAATGCACACCAGCCAGCGCAAGGATTCAAGAGAACAGGAAATTTCACATATTTCTCGAAACTTAAAAGCCCTGGCCAAAGAAGTGGATGTCCCGGTGGTGGCCCTGGCCCAGCTGAACCGGAAAGTTGAGGAACGGACCAATAAGCGGCCGATGCTCTCTGATCTCCGGGAATCAGGAGCCATTGAACAGGATGCCGACCTTATCGTCTTTTTGTACCGCGATGATGTGTACAATACCCGGGAGGACAATCCGGAAAAGGGAGTAGCAGAAATCATCGTCGGCAAACAAAGAAATGGTCCGACTGGCATAGCCAAGCTCAAGTACTTCAGTTCCTGCACCGCTTTTGAAAACCTGACCGCCATCCCCGAGCCTTCCGAGCAGGGGACGATGGGGGAGTGAGGGGGCGGTGATGCCCGGGCGATCTTCGGCCTCCTCATTACCTGCTTCTCCTGGCCGATAAGTGAGAGATGTTTTCCCCCGGGCCGGGAATTTTCGTTCAAACCACTCATCCCAAGCAATCGGCCTCGGCCGAGTAGAAATCAGGTATGCTCCATGTTAAATCAATCCCAATCAGCGGTTTATTTCCATCCCGAAGAAACATTGACCAGAGATGAGCTTTACGCCCTGCAGCTTGCCCGCATGCAGAAGGTGCTGAACCGGGTCGCCCGATCTCCTTTTTACCAGTCCAAAATTCCCCCTGATGTCAGTGTGACCAATTTGGATCAGGTTCAGGATCTGCCGTTGACCACCAAAGATGATCTGCGGGCCGGATACCCATACGGCTTTTTGACTGAACCCATTTCCTCCCTGATTCGGCTGCACGCTTCTTCCGGAACCACAGGAAGTCCAACAGCCATACTCTACACCAGACAGGACGTGGATACCTGGGCCGATCTGGTTGCCCGGTGTATGCATATGGTAGGTATGCGGCCCGGAGATGTCTTTCAGAATTTAAGCGGATACGGGCTGTTTACCGGGGGCCTGGGAATCCACTATGGTGCGGAACGGCTGGGGTGTTTGACTATCCCGGCTGGAGCGGGAAACAGCAAGCGGCAGATCAAGCTGTTAAGAGACTTCCAGGTTACGGCCATACATATCATTCCATCTTATGCCCTGCATTTAGCGACGGTGTTTGCCGACCAGGGCATTGACCCCCGCTCTCTGCCCCTGCGGGTGGCCTTGATCGGGGCAGAGCCACACACCGAAGAAATACGCCGCCGCATTGAAGAGGTCTTCGGGGTCAAAGCATTTAACTCCTACGGCTTGTCTGAGATGAACGGCCCCGGGGTGGCATTTGAGTGTCCGGCTCAAAACGGTATGCACTTGTGGGAAGATGCCTATCTCGTTGAGATCTTAGATCCCCAGACCCTGGATCCGGTGCCCGAAGGCGAGATTGGAGAGCTGGTCATTACTACCTTGACCCGGCAGGGCATGCCTCTTGTGCGTTACCGGACCCGGGACTTGACCCGTTTTCTCCCCGGCAAATGTGTTTGCGGTCGAGTCCACCGGCGTATTGACCGTATTTTGGGCCGGGCCGATGATATGATCATCATCAAGGGAGTGAATATCTATCCCCTGCAGGTAGAAGAAGTGCTGATGGGCATTGAGGAAGTGGGGCAGAATTACCAGATAATTCTGGAGCGGGAGGAGTTCATCGATCAAATGCGGGTCAAGGTTGAGATCAAAGATGAGTCCTTTGTGGAAGACATGCGGGTGCTCCAGGCCCTGAAGCAGCGCATTGCCCGGGCCCTGCGCGAGGAGTTGCTCATAACCCCCAAGGTGGATTTAGTTGAGCACAACAGCCTGCCCCGCAGCCAGGGAAAGGCGGAGCGGGTTGTGGACAAGCGCTAGCCTGGATCGAGCAGGTCTGGCCTGAACAAGACTTTGCTTTGTCTGGAGTTTCATAGGGGTAATTTGTGCTGGAAATCTTGGCTGGACTTTTTCTGCTCCTTTTGTTCGTGATTTGGGCATCGAATTTCTTCAGTCTCCCCGGAAACTGGATAAACATCATCCTCTTGGCCCTGTGGAAATGGATGCACCCGGACATGCCGGCCGGGTGGTGGTTCTTTATCGGGCTTGTCGCCTTGGCCGGGATAGCTGAAGGCATTGAATTCGTAAGCCAAGTGATTGGAGCCAAGAAGTACGGGGGCAGCAACCGAGGGAGCTGGGGGGCTTTGATTGGATCACTGGTGGGCGCTGTGCTCGGTGCTCCCATTTTCTTTGGTCTGGGCTCAATTCCCGGTGCTTTGCTCGGGGCCTTTATCGGCAGCCTTGGACTGGAGCTGATCAGCGGCTATAATTGGTCGCAGGCGCTTATTGCCTCCAAAGGGGCCATGCTGGGCAAGGTGTTTGGATTCGTGGCCAAGGCAGCTCTGGGCATGATCATCATCACCTGGAGCATTCCCAAGGTATGGCCGGGGTAGGGGCAGAGGACAGAGGACAGACATCAGAGGTCAGACATCAGAGGACAGAGGACAGAGATCAGAGATCAGAGATCAGCAGAGGGCAGAAGACAGAGGACTGAGATCAGAGATCAGATGTCAGATTTGCCGGATTGATCGAGTATGAAACGTGTGAACCCCCTCTCCGTCATTGCCCGGCCCGGATATTCGAATTAACCGGGATCAGGCTCGCCGGACAATCCAGGGGAAGGCCTTGCGAGATTGCTTCGGCCAAAACGCCTGTCTAATACTCCTCACAATGACGGTTTTTAAACGGCTTAAGCTTAACAGCTCAATCTGGTTTTATACGAGCCCCGCCTCTGGCGGCGGCCGCCAGTTTGATTCAGGATACACTGGCGGGTGAGTAGTAGGGGCGAAT
>JAWLEI010000132.1:0-1503 GCA_041686195.1 Desulfovermiculus sp. | reverse complement strand
AGCTTATGGCTGCCGATGGCCCTGCGTGGAGAAAAACCTTCGACTCCAGGGCAATGAGCAAGCATCCCGCTCTGCGCGGAATCTTTCGCTTTTATGAGCTGATCAGCCCTATTCTGGAACCGGACGATATTGTCTGGCTGGGGGAAGGGAACACTCCCATTGTCCGAGCCAATCCCAGCTTGGAGTCCATGACCGGCCAGGCATTGGCCTTTAAGAACGAGGGCCAGAACCCCAGCGCATCGTTTAAAGATCGGGGCATGGCCTGTGCCTTGAGCGCTATAAAGGCCATGAGCCGGATGCATGGCTGGAGCCAGGTGCTCACGGTGTGCGCTTCTACCGGGGATACCTCTGCGGCAGCCGCCATGTATGCTGCCTATGTCGGACCGCCGGTCACTGCGGTGGTCCTCTTGCCCCAAGGGCGGGTCACACCCCAGCAGTTAGGGCAGCCCCTGGGCAGCGGAGCCATGGTCTTGGAATTCCCCGGGGTGTTCGATGATTGCATGAAGGTGGTGGAGTACCTGGCCGATAACTACCGGATAGCGCTCTTAAATTCCAAAAACAGCTGGCGGATTCTGGGCCAGGAGTCCTATGCATTTGAAGTGGCCCAGTGGTATGACTGGGATGTCTCAGGCCGGGCCATGTTTGTGCCCATCGGCAATGCCGGAAATATCTCTGCTATTATGGCCGGTTTTCTCAAACTGCAGCGTCTGGGGATTATAGACCAGCTCCCGCGTATTTTCGGGGTTCAGTCCCGTCACGCCGATCCGGTCTTTCGGTATTACAGTCAGCCGGAGGGCATGCGCTCCTATACCCCGGTGTCTGTGGCTCCGAGCGTGGCCCAGGCGGCCATGATCGGCAATCCGGTCTCTTTTCCCCGGGTGGCTGCCCTGGCCCGGACCTATGAACAGGTTGGGGGAAAGGGGAGCTTCAACGTGGTCCAGGTAGAAGAAGAAGCCATCATGGAGGGAATGCTCCAGGCCAACCGGCATGGGCATATTGCCTGCACACAGGGAGGAGTGTGTCTGGCCGGGCTGATTCGGGCCAAGGAACTCGGGCTCATTGAGCAGGATGAACTGGCTGTGCTGGACGCAACTGCGCACAGCCTGAAGTTCATGGGATTTCAGGACATGTATTTTCAGGACCGGATTCCACCGGAGTATGAAATACAAACCAAAGAGCACATGCGCAATCAGCCCCTGTCTGTGCTCAGCCACCAAGAGAAAGAGCGGATGACAGAGCAGGATTTTACAGCTCAAGCAGCCAGGGCCATTGTGCACCACTTGGGGCTGTAAGGCCTATTGGCCGCTGCCTATAAATTGGCTCAACTCTTGCATGAGTTTTTGATCGGTAAAGTCAAAAGTCAAGGGAGTCAGGGTAATATAGCCCTGGGTCAACAGGGTCCGGTCGGTGTCCGGCTCCAGGTTCCGGGGCAGAATCTCTCCACACAGCCAGTAGTAAGGTCTTCCCCGAGGGTCTGTACGTTTTTCGTACCAGTCTTCATAT
>JAWLEI010000131.1:0-6195 GCA_041686195.1 Desulfovermiculus sp. | reverse complement strand
GACTTGACTTCCCGGGGATTTTTTTTTCAGGCTATAGCACCCGGAAAGAACAATGGTCAAAAATAAAAATTAAAAATGGATTATGAACTGATGATTTCAATTCTCAGTGCCGGACTCACTATAATGGCCATGGTTGGTTCTGCCATCCATGTTCTGATGTTCAAGCGGGACACCAAGTCAGCCATCGGCTGGCTGGGCCTGATATGGTTTGCACCCATTCTGGGCATTGCCTTGTACTGGATTTTCGGCATCAACCGCATTCAGCGCAAGGCCAAGACCCTTTTTTCTGGACTGGAGCCAGTTGATCTGCACTCCAAACATGCAGCTCTGTTCCCGGATAACCTTCAAGACCAGCTTGGATCCCTGGGAAATGAGATGGTAAATCTGGCCCGCTTGAGCGAAAAAATAACGGTCAACCCTCTCATGTATGGCAATTATTTCAAGCCGTTGCTCAATGGGGACGAAGCATATCCAGCCATGCTCAGGGCCATTGAGCAGGCCAGGCATTCGGTGTCCCTGGAGACTTACATATTTGACAATGATACCTGGGGACGCCGCTTCAGAAAAGCTCTGGCCGAGGCCACTGCCAGGGGCGTCCAGGTGCGGGTCTTGATTGATGACATCGGAGCGCGTTATGCCTTCCCCTCCATCGTTCGAGGACTCAAACGCGACCATATACCTGTTTCACGCTTCATGCGGTCCCTAAAACCCTGGCGCTTCCGCTATTACAACTTGCGAAACCATCGCAAAATCATGGTCGTTGACGGCCAAACCGGTTTTACCGGAGGCATGAACATTCGCTGTGGCAATGTGGTGGGTGAAAACCCGGATTACCCGGTGCAAGATCTGCATTTTTGCGCTCAAGGACCGGTGGTTGCCGAGCTGCAAAAGGCTTTTGCCGAAGACTGGAAGTTTACAACCGGCGAAGAACTTGCCGGCGGGATCTGGTTTCCGCAATTGTCTGTACAGGGAGGGGCAGTTGCCCGGGGCATCTCTGACGGCCCGGACGAGAATTACGACAAGCTGAGACTGGTCCTGCTTGGAGCACTCAGTTGTGCTTCAAGCTCAGTGCGCATCGCTTCTCCGTATTTTCTTCCGGATCAGGAGTTGACCATGGCCCTTCGGGTGGCCGCCTTGAAGGGAATTGAGGTGGAAATTTTCCAGCCGGAAGTCAATAATCTGAAAATGGTTAAATGGGCATCCACCACCTATCACCAGGAGCTTTTAGAAGACGGATGCACAATTCAACTCACTCCGCCTCCTTTTGATCACAGCAAGATTATGGTGGTCGATGATATCTGGGTTATGCTGGGTTCTGCGAACTGGGACCCACGCAGCCTGCAACTTAATTTCGAGTTCAACGTGGAGGTCTACGACCACGACTTGGCTCAAACCATAAACAACATACTGGAGGCCAAAAGAAAGCTTGCCCGCACTCTCAGCCTCCAAGAAATACAATCCCGAAGCATGCCGGCCATGCTCCGGGATAATCTTTTCAGGCTCGCCTCACCGTATTTATAATATAATATTTTATCGCAAATAAACGCAAAGCGACTTTTTGCAGTAACTTCTGGTTAAAAACCAGGTGGGGACCTTATGGAAAGGATCGCAACATCACCTATTCTTTCACCCCGGGCTCGGCCTTCATTTTGTTCAAGGCACTCATGGCTGTAGTCACCATGCCGGCCACATCCCCGACACTGCTGGGTATGATCAGGGTGTTGGATTCCTTGGCCAACTGGCCGAATTGGGTCACGTACTGTTCCGCCACCCGGAGATTGGCTGCTGCCTGGCCTCCAGGAGCATTGAGCTGATCAGCTATAATTTTGAGTCCTTCCCCGGTTGCCTTGGCTATGGTCAGGATCTCCTGAGCCTGGCCCTCAGCCTCGTTGATCCGCTTTTGCTTCTCGCCTTCGGAACGTAAGATCGCCTCCTGTCTATCGCCTTCAGAACGGTTGATAGTCGACTGCCGCTCCCCCTCAGATTTGGCGATAGTCGCCCGCTTCTCCCGTTCTGCAGTCATCTGAGCCTCCATAGCTTTTTTCACCGACTCGGGAGGCAATATATCCTTGACTTCATAACGCAGGACCTTCACTCCCCAGGCCTGGGCAGCCTGATCAATGGAGTCCACCACTTGGGCATTGATGGATTCCCGTTCTTCAAAGGTCTTGTCCAGGTCGATCTTTCCGATCGTGGAACGTAAGGTGGTCTGAGCCAGCTGGGAAGAGGCCATCCGGTAGTCGTTGATACCATAAGCGGCCTGCTTGCTGTCCATGACCTGCAAATAGATCAGGCCGTCCACTTCCACAGTTACGTTGTCCTTGGTGATACATGTCTGGCTGGGGATATCAAATACTTCCTCTTTCAACGAGTACTTGTACGCCACCCTGTCCAGAAAGGGAAGCAGAAGATGGAACCCGGCTCCAAGGGTTTTATTGTATTTACCAAGCCTTTCAATGATGAATTCACTTTTTTGGGGCACGATAACTGCAGTCTTGACAATGACCACAATAATCAAAAGGGCTAGAACGACAGCGAAAATAAGGGTTGGATTCATGTATCACTCCTACAGGTTATGAAATTTTCTTAACAAAATATATCTGGCGGGAATCGCCGGCATAGCTGACTATTTCAACCGTCTCGCCCTCTTCTATCTCCTCGTCTGCACTCGCATCCCACAGAGTTCCCCGAAATTGAATGCGTCCGTTGGTATTCGGGCTGATGCCCTTAACTACCTGAACATGGACTCCACGGGGAAAATCATCAAATCCTGCTTGGGCCTTATCCGAGGAAATACCCCGAAAGGTTCGCATGAACCATGTCCGGAGCAAGGCAATGGAAACCACAGTACCTCCGATAAAGAGCAGGACCTGATGGGTAAGAGTTAAGGGCCAGATGAGTAAAGCCCCGGCGACTATCCAACAGCCCAGGGCCATGAATATGATCACCAACCCGGGCATGAACAGCTCCAGGAAAGCCAACACCATACCCACCACAAACCAAATAAGCCATTGAGCACCTAACAGGTCCATACTAACTTACACTCCTCACTATCCGATCAAAGACCGGAATTCACCGTCGGTCCCTGGCGCAATGCCTCTATACGCTGGTCCAGCGGTGGATGGCTCATGAACAGGATCTTCCAGCCCTGCCTGTCCTGCTTGCCGTTGATGCCAAAGGCATCCAGCTGATCCGGCAGAGGTTCCTGGACTCCTTTGCGCAGCTTCTCCAGGGCGGAAATCATTTTCTCCCTGCCGGCAAGCTTGCCTCCACCGGCATCAGCCCGGAATTCCCTTTGCCGGCTGAACCAGAGCACGACCACGCTGGCCAGGATACCAAACACGATCTGGGCCACTATGGTGGTCACAAAAAATCCAATCCCATGCCCTTCCTCGTTCTTCAAGATCACCCGGTCCACAAAATGGCCAACCACTCGGGATAAAAAAATCACAAAGGTGTTCACCACCCCTTGGATCAGAGTCAGGGTAATCATGTCTCCGTTGGCTATATGGCTCATCTCATGGGCCAGTACAGCCTCCACCTCGTCCTTATTCATGCTTTGCAACAAACCGCTGCTCACCGCCACCAGAGCGTTGTTCCTGCGCATGCCCGTGGCAAAAGCATTGGGGGCCCGGGAATCAAAGATGGCTACTTCCGGCATATTCAGGTTCAGGCTTTGGGCCTGGTTGCGGACGGTATTCACCAGCCAGGTTTCGCTGGAATTTTTCGGGCTCTCAATGACCTTGGCCCCAGTCATTCTTTTGGCCATCCATTTGGAAATGGCCAGGGAAATAAATGCCCCTCCAAAGCCGAAGACAGCGGCAAATATCAACAGATGTTGAAGATTGAGCCCCACTCCCTCCTCGTCCAGAATCCGATTCACTCCCAACAGGCTGAGCACAACGCTCAAGACAAGAATAACTGCAATATTGGTACCTAAAAACAGCAATACCCTTTTCATACCCTTTTCTGCCTCCTGCCATGTTACAGGCCTTGATCAACAAACGGCTTCCAGTATGGATTTCACAAACCGATCTTCCGCAATTATGGTTGGTTACACAATACCATCAATCATATAAAAGAAGAAATTTGTCAAGATAAAAGACAGCATCAACAGGAAACACTCAGGATCTGGGCCTGCTGCGGATTTTGAGAAAAATGTTGGTCATATACGATCAGTGGTCATATATGATCAATGACAGTCACCTTCTCTTTTCAAAATGTCCCTGTCTATTTAATCAAAAATTTTGTGAAACCAGCCAATTATCGCACTAATCTGAATCACGTATATTACGGCACGTATTGTGTATTACTAGTATAGAGCATCAAAAATCAAAAATAAATCTGAAATATCGGCCTTGGCCGGAAAGTGGTTTTTATGATCATAGTCCGAATAAGCATGCATGTGCTGGCGGAAAAACACAAAGAAGTGCTGCAAACACTTCTCTCTCTGATGGGACCCATGGAAAGAGAAGAGGGATGTCTTGGATTTGCGTTCCTAAACGATATTAAGGAGAAAACCATATTTTATGTTCTTGAAGAATGGGAAAACCGCCAAAAGCTGGACAATCACCTGAAATCAGACCTGTTCGGTGTCCTGCTGGGGCTCAAGAGCCTTTTGCGCCAGCCGCATGGTATCCATATTTACACTGTCGAAAAAGCCGAAGGTATGAACGCGGTTCTCTCTGCGCGCAGCAAAAGAGATGAAGGCCTATGGCTCGCAAATCAAGGAGATTAGGGGAAATATCGGAGGGCATATGACTGCTATTCACAAAAATACTCCTAACGTTCTGCTGATCTATCCTGAGATTCCGGATACTTTCTGGAGTTTCAAGCACGCCCTGAAGTTCGTGGGCAAAAAGGTCGCCCTGCCCCCTCTGGGACTGGCGACTATAGCCGCCATGCTTCCCCAAAATTGGAATCTGCGCCTGGTGGACTTAAACATCCGGGGATTGTGCATGGAAGATTTGGGCTGGGCTGATTATACGTTCATAAGCGCCATGACCGTGCAACGTGAATCATCCAAAAATATAATCAAAAAATGCCTGGAAGCGGGGCTGAAAGTTGTGGCCGGGGGACCTCTGTTCACGGTTGAGCATGAGCATTTTCCTGAGGTGGATCATTTTGTACTCAACGAGGCCGAGCTGACCCTGCCCGAATTTTTGAAAGACCTGGATCAAGGACGGGCAAGACGGATTTACTCCACGGATAAGTTCGCTGACATGGGGCAGACGCCCATTCCCCGCTGGGACCTGCTGGAACTCAAACACTATGCCACCATGAGCCTTCAGTATTCCCGGGGATGTCCTTTTAACTGCGACTTCTGCAACATCACGACTCTTTTGGGCCGTACCCCGCGGAACAAAAAAGCGTCTCAGATGATCGCCGAGCTGGACAGTCTCTACGCCCAGGGGTGGCGAGGGGGAGTCTTTTTTCTGGACCCTTTTCAAACGACCAAGGGCCATGCCTCTGGCCGTCACCCTGGCCATCTATGGCTATCACTTCCGGCGCGTATGTGAATTGCGGGTGTTGTGATCCGCTGATGCCATGCCCCCCAAAATGAAACATCTTCAAACAGGAGCTTCGATCATGAACACGAAACGCACGCTTATCAGCAGTTTAGTCTTTTTCGCCCTTCTGTTCACCTTAGTGGGCTGCGCATCGACATCCCAAAAGTCGAGCACCGGGGAGTATGTCGACGATACGGTCATCACCACCAAGGTCAAATCGCAGCTGGCAAAGGATGACTTTCTCAAATCATTTAGTATCAGCGTTGAAACCTACAAAGGTACGGTCCAACTGAGCGGATTTGTCAATAACCAGGATGCCAAGGACAAGGCCGGGCAAATCGCGCGCAGCGTGAAAGGGGTTCAATCCGTCAAGAACGATCTGATCGTCAAATAGGCGTAAGGGTCCAATAAGGAGGTGTATAATCGCAATTACGGGAGCTTCACCCGTAGCTTTATGTTGCCTGACATGTGGCGGTGAAACTAGTATTTGAGAATCCACCAGCATGCTGTTGACTTCACCAATATTTTCTCCCTTGGCCTCCATGACTTTCTTGCCTTGTAAGGCTTTAACATCCGTTAAGTTTTCAAATGTAAGATCGCTTGAAGCCTATCCGCCGCAGCGCGCTCGGGGGTCAGGGAGATGCCAAATGTTCCAGGCGGGTGAGACGCAATACTTTGCCATTTT
>JAWLEI010000130.1:0-6320 GCA_041686195.1 Desulfovermiculus sp. | reverse complement strand
TTTGATCAACGCACTCCCGGCCCTCGGAGAGGCCCGGGCTACTGGGCCCAGACCTCTTCAACTGTTTCTTTATTGATCAAACTGGGCGTCTGCGGCCAGAGGCGGCGCTGAAAAGGAACGATTGATGACCACAGCCGAGAAGCCGAAAATTCTGGTAGTTGACGACGATTCCGGGCACCGGATTACCTTAAAGACTGTGCTCAAGAGCTGGAACTTCCAGGTCAGCGAAGCAGAAGATGGACAATCCGCGGTGAGCCAGGTTCAAAACACCGCCTTTGACCTCATTCTCATGGATGTGCGTATGGCGGTCCTGGACGGCATTGAGGCCTTGCAGCAAATCAAGACTTATAATCCTTCCATACCAGTCATCATCATGACCGCATACTCCTCGGTGGAGTCTGCGGTGGAAGCCATGAAGTCCGGTGCCTATGACTACCTGACCAAACCTTTGGATTTTGATGAACTCAAGCTCACCATTGACCGGGCCCTGGAGCATACCCAGCTCCGGCCGGAAAATCAGGAGCTCAAATCCAAAATGAAGGGCGGCGTTGATTCCGGGGAAATCATTGGAACCAGTCCGGCCATGCACCGACTTATGGACATGGTGGCCACTGTGGCCCCTTCGGAAGCAACAGTATTGATCACCGGCCAAAGCGGTACAGGTAAGGAGCTCATCGCCAGGGCCATTCACGCCGGCAGCAATCGCAGTGCAGGACCGCTGGTAACTGTGAACTGTGCGGCCTTGTCCGAATCCTTGTTGGAGTCCGAGCTTTTCGGCCATGAAAAAGGGGCCTTTACCGGAGCGGATCGGCGCCGGGAGGGTCGATTCGTGCAGGCGGACCAGGGAAGCATCTTTCTGGACGAGGTAGGCGAGATGTCCATACCCATGCAGGCCAAGGTCCTGCGTGTGCTTCAGGACGGGGAAATCCAACGTGTGGGTGGAGACCGAATCATCACTGTGGATGCTCGAGTCATTGCGGCCACAAACAAAAATTTGCAGGCCATGGTCTCTCAGGGATCCTTTCGGGAAGACCTGTATTATCGGCTCAACGTGGTCCATCTCGCTGTCCCGGCCTTAAAAAAACGCAGTGAGGACATCCCGGTCCTGGCCCAGCATTTCCTGCACGCCTACGCTGATCGGAACCAAAAGAAGATCAAGGATTTTACTCCCCAGGCCATGGATAGACTGCTCAAGCACACCTGGCCGGGGAATGTGCGGGAGCTGGAAAATGCAGTGGAGCGGGCGGTGATCCTTTCCCCTGGGGAATACATCGGTGAGCAGGATTTACCGGCTAATATCGGGCAACCGCCACGGGAAAAAGTCGCTGATACCCAGCCCGTCACTCAAGCCGAAGGGGAGGATTCCCTCGACGATCTGGAAAAGGCGGCTGTTTCCAGGGCCCTGGCCAAGGCAGCTGGCAATAAGAGCGAAGCCGCTCGACTGCTGGGCATCACCCGGCGCACTCTCTACAACAAGCTGGAAAAATACGGCCTGAACCATCACTGAATCGTCTGAACGACACCATGATTGACGTATCCGCCCTCTTGGATCTTATATCCCAGCATACGGTCTTAGCCTGCATAGGGATTACCTTGATTGCCGCCCTGGAATGTCTGGCCCTGGTGGGCTTGTTTCTCCCTGGCACCATGCTTATCTTTTTTTTCGGCACCCTGGCCGGCTCCGGCATCCTTCCGGCTGGTGCAGTGCTGGGATGTACTTTTGCCGGAGCCTTCCTGGGAGATGCCTGCAGCTACTGGCTGGGACGCAGGTTTCATCTGCAAATCAAGGGCCTACCTTTTTTTAGAAATCAGACGTCCTTATTTCGGCGCGGAGAAGACTTTTTTCACCGCCACGGCGGAAAGGGTTTGATCCTGGGCCGGTTTGTTGGTCCTTTGCGTCCGGTTGTTCCCCTAATAGCCGGCATGATGGATATGGGCGGTTACAGATTTGTGGCCATTGCCTTGTGCAGTTGCCTGACCTGGACCGTGATCTATCTATTGCCCGGCATGTTTTTCGGCTCCTCTCTGGTTGTTGTGGCTCAGATAAGCGGGCGTTTAACCGCAGTTATACTCTTGTGCACAGCCCTTTTGCTGTCTACGGCCTGGGCCTTTCGCTTTTGTGCCCGCATGCTGGAGATGCTTGGCTTCTTGTGGATGAACAGTGTCGGCAAGTGGCTCAATACCCGGCCGGCCTCCAAGAAGATGGCCCACGCCCTGCGTCAATTCGTTCAGCCCACCATTCGGCCCTACCGGGAACTGGAGGGGCTGGGTGCGTTCCTGCTTGTCTTTTCCCTGTGCATGTTTGTCATCTTCGTTTTGGCCTTTCATCCGGGAACCAATTGGCATAAGGCCTTTGGCAACCAATCTTTGGCTCATTTTTTTCTTTCCTTGCACACCTTTTGGACCCTGCATGCCCTGATGTTCTTCAGTGCCTTGGGCAGCAAGATGGTTCTTTTTTCTTGTGTTGGGGTGCTGATCCTTTTTCTGGCCTTGAGCCGGCACCCTTCCAGTGCCGGATATCTGGCTGCAGCTGTTGTCGGGTCCCAGTTCCTGGCCTTGGGCATGCAAGGCGGGCCTGCGGGAATCTTCCCCTGGGCAGACCAGGTCTTTTCAGCGTCGAACATGATTATTTCCCCCGCACTGTGGCCTTCGGTATACGCCTTTCCGGCTATATTGGCCTATTCCAGGTATCACTACCGGCATTGGTGGGTTGTGTTTTGGGTCATGTTTTGTATTACCTGCCTGATCGGCATGGCCGATTTATGGCTGGGCCGCTGGACATTGCCCCAGATTGTATATGGATTGAGTCTGGGCTGGGGCTGGACAGCCCTGTTGGGGTTTGCCTATATCCAAAATCCGGAAAAGGACCTGCCGGTCCTGTCCAGCCTGCTTCTCTGGACGATCGCCCTGCTGCTTGTCCTTCCCTGGCAGGCCCGCCAGATCCAGCAGGCCTATCCGGAAACCTTGACCTACAACCGGCCGGTCATGAGGTATGAGGCATGGCAGGACCATGGATGGCAGGAATTTCCTGTCTACCGGGAGGATATGCAGGGCCAACCCAAACAACCGCTGAACATTCAATTTTTTGGCAATATCACTGGGCTGCTCCAAAACCTGGAGGAATCGGGCTGGGAACAGGCTCCGGGTTTCAGTATACCTCGAATGCTGGCCCATTTTTCGCCTGAAAGCCGGATCGAGGATCTTATGGTTCTACCCAGCCTGCATAAGGGCTGTCCGGAAACACTGCGCATGAACAGGGGTTCGGAAAATGGCCGGCTGGTTTTGCGCTTGTGGCAGGCCGGCCATCTGCATAAGGGCCAGGACGAGACCCTGTATGAAGGGATGGTCAGCAAACAGGTGCGTAAAGAATACCTGAAGCTTTTTTCCCTGGCAGTAAATGCAGGACAGTATGGTTCTGCACTGGCAAAGCTCCAAGAGGATCTGGGCCATGAGTACACAAGAAAATATGCTCTCCGCCCGACCAGCCGGGGGAGAATTTGGGACGGACGGGTCCTCTTGGTCCAGAACAGAACCAAGCCTTCCCCGGTCTCTCTTTCCCTGCATACAGATGAGACTGTTCCTGCTGGATCCGGGGACTGATTTTCAAGAAGCTCTTCCCCGCTTCATCTCATTCGCGCCTTCCTAGGTCGTGATGATTCTGCCTGCCAAAAAGCTGAACAAACAAGGGCCCCAGAGCCACCACCAGCCCCATGGAACAAAAAGCCGCCCACCATGACCAATTACTTGCCCCGCCCCCGGTCAGATCCAGAACCAGGCCGACCACCAATGGCCCCACAAAGGCGCCGGCAAAGCCTATCAGAGATTGAAAGGCCATGGTCAGCCCGAGCTGATGAGCTGGCGCGGACTGAATTACGGCTGTATGCAGGGTCGCGGAATCGCCCTGCACGAAGATAAAATAGCCCATGCAGATCACAACCAAAAGCAGATAAGGCAAGGGAGAGAGCAGGCCGAGTATGCAGGCGTAGATGGCCGAGCCCCACATAATGACCCGCAATACGGGCAATCGCCCGAATCTGACTGCTAGCTCCGCTCCGCCCACACTGGCCCACATAGCCACGACAGCTGTCATCGCGGCCACACTGGACGGTGGCAGGTACTTGGCTCCCCAGCCTGCGGGTTGGGTGCTGAGGGCGAACGTCAAAAAGGCCACCACCCAGGACCGGGCCGCAAAAAGCTCCCATGTATGGCAGGTGTAGGCCAGAATATAGCCCATGGCTTGCCTGTTATGCAGCACTGGTCTGAAATCCAGGAAATGTCCCTGCCCTGGCTGTTTCTGTTTTGGCGGCCTGGGCCAAAGGGTCCAGGCGGCAAGAACAAAGGCCAGGACTCCGGTGCCGGCGGCAAAGCCAAAGGCCAGACGCCAGCCCAAAAGGGCCGAGAGCAGACCGGTGACCCAAAATGACAAGGCCGTCCCCAGGCTGAATGTGGCCGTATAAAAAGAAATAGCCCTGGGCCGCACTCCCTCTCCCAAGCGATCGACCAGGGCCTTGAGTCCGGGAACAAATGTCCCAGCCAGACCGAATCCGGCCAGGACCCGAAAAACAAGGGCAGTCCAGAAGCCATTGGCCAACAGGGCAAAGCCCAGAGCGCCAGCTATGCCCAGTACTGTGGATCCCAGATAAATCCGCCTGGGATCCATGCGGTCTGTCAGCCCGGCCAGGACCGGTACAGAAACTGTGTATCCGGCAAAATAGATGCCGCTGATCCAGCCGGCCTGGGTGTTGGTCAAATCCCAAAGAGCAATAAACTTTGGTAAAAGAGCAGGGAAAGCAAAGATCCCGATCATGTTCAGGGTCTCAGCCAGACACATGGCTGAGACCAGAAAGGCGGCCGATCTTGTATTATGAGGTTTCATCTTCCCTGCATCATCCACTTTTGTTGGATTCACCAACCTGACCGCTATGGGGCAAAAAATATGTCAGACTTGCCGGAGCAAAGCTGACAGGAAACCAAGATAAATAGTCAGCTTCCAGCTTTCAGCCTTACCTGCACCTTATCTTTTGTGCAAGCACCACGATAGCCGGCAGACAAAACATGGGAGTACCTCATCAGAGCTGGGACAGAAAAGTTAGTTACCAAAACTCACTGAAATGTATCATTATATAAATATTATAATATTTATTGACATCAAGTAAAAAGCATGTATAGTGGACATATTTTCATATGCTTGTGGAAATGCACAAACAGGAGGAGAAAAACATGGCTGATTTTTTGTGCCCCGCAGTAAATTTTATCGGCAAAGGAACTGTCAGTGAGGTGGGATCCAGGGCCAAGATGTTTGGCACCAAAGCCCTTATGGTCTGCGATCCAGACCTGGCCAAAATTTCTGACGGCCCGGTTGATATCGTCAAGAAATCACTGCAGGAAGCCGGGGTCAAATTTTCGATTTTTGACGGGTTTGAACCCAACCCCAAGGATACCAATGTAGCGGATGGGCTGAAGGCATACACATCTGAAAATTGCGACCTTATCGTCACAGTCGGCGGGGGAAGCTCTCATGACTGCGGCAAGGGAATCGGCATCGCCGCCACCCACGATGGAGATCTCTTTGAAAACTATGCAGGCATTGAAAAGCTGAACAATGAGTTGCCCCCCATTATTTCGGTCAATACCACGGCTGGAACCGGCAGTGAAGTGACCCGGCATTGCGTTATCACCAATACCTCCCAAAAAGTAAAGTTCGTCATAGTCAGCTGGCGCAATCTGCCCAAGGTTTCAATCAATGATCCGGAATTAATGATTGGGAAACCGCCGGCATTGACCGCTGCCACCGGCATGGATGCCCTGACCCATGCTGTTGAATGCTATGTGACCAAGGATCCGAATGAAAATGCCGACTCTCTGGCCATCCATTCCATAAAGCTGATCGGAAAATATCTGCGCCGGGCCGTGGCCAACGGTCAGGACATGGAAGCACGGGAAGGCATGGCCTATGCCTCATTTCAGGCTGGAATGGCCTTTAACAATGCCGGCTTGGGCTATGTCCATGCCATGGCCCATCAGTTGGGCGGGCTGCTGGACCTGCCGCACGGGGTGGCCAATGCGGTTCTCCTGCCCCATGTCGAAAGATACAACTTGATGGTCAAACCGGAAAAGTTCGCTGACATCGCTTTCGCCCTGGGTGAGGACATCAGCGGACTGGGCAAGATGGAAGCGGCAGAAAAGGCCGTTGATGCCATGGTCCGTTTGTCAAAGGATATTGGGATCCCCCAGGGTCTGGCAGAACTTGGGGTCAAGGAATCCGACCTGGAACCCATGGCCGAGCAGGCTATGCAGGACGGCAATGCAGGAACCAACCC
>JAWLEI010000129.1:0-6408 GCA_041686195.1 Desulfovermiculus sp. | reverse complement strand
AAACTTTCATCTGTATCGTCGACATGATCCAGGTTAGGATTATCAGCCGCATTGATGAAAAATTCATCCCGGGCTGAGTCCTTATCCCAAGCCCTAGCCATGCTGAGGCTGCCCTTTATGTTAGACAACCCTCCTCGTGCTTCGCTGGCAATAGGCTCATCAGGCTTTTTTTTGTTCAAATCCCGGTCATATCCGCCTCCCTGGATAACAAAACCGCGGACAATTCGATGAAATACAGTCTGATCATAGTGCCCTTTATCCACATAGCACAGGAAATTGTCCACGCTTTGAGAATAACAACCAGGGCCTCTTTAACTTACCGATGGAAACCAAATTTAGCATGAGCTCATGACTTCATTGCATTCCAAGCTGAAATACTGTAATAATCAAATCAGATTCATCCATAAATGTGATGTATCAAAGGAGAAAAATAATCATGAACCAAGAAGTAGATCCAAATTTTGAAGAAGTTATTCAAGGTGGGCCTTTTTCGATCAGATTCCCTAAAAAAAGGGACTTGGACCAGGATGAGGAGTGGTGCCAGGTTGAAATAGATGGTCAGTGGCAAAAGATCCGCTTCCACGATTATCGTCAGGTCTACAACATACCCGGCCTGTATGAAACCATCTTCTATCGAACCCTGCGCTGCAATTCTCCCAACAAAGTAGTCGGCCTCCTGGAAGAGACCCTGAACGAGCACTCTTTTTCTGCTGAAGACCTGTGCGTTCTGGACGTGGGTGCTGGCAACGGCATGGTCGGAGAAGTGCTTCAGACCCTGGGAACCAGGAAAATCGTGGGCATCGACATCATACCGGAAGCCAAGGAGGCAACTGAAAGGGACCGTTCCTGGGTCTATAACGAATACTATGTAGCCGATCTCACTGCCCTCACCCCAGAGGTGGCCAAGGCTTTGCAGGAGTGGAACTTCAACGCCATGACCGTAGTGGCGGCCCTGGGCTACGGAGACATTCCTCCTGAGGCCTTTTTCACGGCATTTAACCTTATTCAAAATGGTGGCTGGATCGCTTTTAATATTAAGGAAGATTTTCTCCGTGATGAAGACATGGGCGGCTTCTCAGGTCTTATGAATCGCTTGACCAGGAAAAACATCGTTCAGATGGAGTCCTACAAGCGCTACTGTCACCGGCTGAATATCGCTGGCGACCCGCTCTATTATATCGCTGCAGTGGCCCAAAAAATCAAAAACATCCCTCAAGAAATGATGGCCTGAGCTTCAGCTTCAGACCAGATCATCGAAAAAGCTGCTCTCAGGAAGGGCCCCTCCTCTCGGCCCAGGATCTGCAGAATAAACAAGACACTGCTTTTTTGTTTTTTGTGACTGAAAAAAACAAGACATCAAGGGTCTGGCTCGGCTGGTGCATCTACGATTGGGCCAATTCCGCCTTTGCCACGGTCATCCTGGCTGCGGTTCTGCCCGTGTATTTCGTGCATCTGGTGCCTGAAGGCGGTGCAACGGTCTTTTGGAGCCCAAGCCCTGTTCGGGCCTCAGTCCTCTGGGGCTACGGCGTCTCCCTGTCCATGCTCCTGGTAGCAGCGGCTGCCCCTGTCCTGGGGGCAGTTGGAGATCGCGGGGGTAAACACCAGCACTGGCTGGGCCTTTTCTGCGGGATAGGGTCGCTGTGCACCGCAGCCCTGTTCTGGGCCGACGATACACGCTACTGGCTGGCCCTTGGCCTGTTCATTGCCGCCAATTTCGCCTTTGCCGCCGCCAATATCTTTTATAATGCCCTGCTCCCAGTTCTGAGCAGGGACGAAAAAGAAATGGACCGCCTTTCGGCCCGTGGCTTCGCCCTTGGTTATGTGGGCGGAGGATTGGCCCTTTTGGTGGTCGTTTTACTTATTTCTTTCCCCGGAAACTTCGGAGTATCCGGAGCAGATACAGCCACCCGGATTGGATTTGTGTTTACCGGTCTGTGGTGGCTTCTGTTTTCCATTCCCGCCTTGTGGCTTCTTCAGGGCACCCGGGCCCCCACAAGACCCCATGCCTTCCCCGCCGGTCTGCGCGGATATGGGCGCATCCTCAAAGAGGTCATGTCCTATCCGGACCTGCTCCGGTTCCTGATCGCCTTTTTACTCTACAACGACGGAATCCAGGCCGTTATTGCCCTGTCTGCGGTGTTTGCCAAAGACGTCTTGGAGCTGCCCCGGGAATCAGTCATCGGCTGTTTTCTCATGGTCCAGTTCATGGCTATGCCCGGGGCCCTGTTCTGCGGCTGGCTGGCCGAAAGATTCGGAACCAAGCAGGTCATTCTGCTCACCCTGGTCCTGTTTATGGCTGCCACCGGCTTTGCGGCCACGATCACGGCTGCCTGGCAGTTCTGGGCCCTGGGCTTTGTGGTCGCCCTCATCCTGGGCGGGAGCCAGGCCGCCTCGCGTTCCTTATTTGCCTCCTTGATACCCTCTGGACGCAGCGCCGAGTTTTTCGGGTTTTACGCCATAAGCGCCAAATTCGCCTCCATTCTGGGCCCATTTCTCTTTTCACTGACTGCTGACCTGACAGGATCTCCCCGGCTGTCCATCCTGATCCTTATTGCCTTTTTCGCCATAGGCGCCCTGGTCCTGGCGACAGTCAAGCCGGATCGCGGCCGCCGGCACCTTTCTGGGCATGCAGATCAGTAAGGCGCTTTGACTTGGTACGCTCAGCACATCATTTCGCCCCCATTTCCTCGATCCGGCTTCGAACCCTGGCAGTTAATCCGGCCGCATCCATTTCCTGCGAAGGAAAGACCGGAGTTCCGAAGGTGACTGAAGCCCGGCCCGGTCTGGGGAAACGATGGTGGATAGAAAAAAGTTCAAACAAGCCGTGCAGACGAACCGGGACAATGGGCACGTTCAGCTCCTTGGACATGAACCCTACTCCGGGCTGGAAGGACTGCAGCCTGCCATCCGGGGTGCGCACGCCTTCCGGGAAAACCAGGGGACAGTCTCCGCGCTCGACGAGCTGGCCGGTAAAGCGCAGGGCCTGGCGCACACCGCCGGTTTGCTGCGGAAGGGGGTAGGCATTTAAAAACAGGGCCAGGAGCATAAATCCTGTTCTGGAGAGCATCCGGCGAAGCAAGGTGTACCGTTTCGGCTGCATCAGAGGAGTGAAGAACTCCTGGCGCATGGCCGGGGCGACTCTGGTCCTCCAGCCCAGGGGAAGGGCTGCCAGCAGAGCCGGAGCGTCCATATGACTGGCGTGATTGGGAGCAAAAATTACCGGAGGCTGAATCTCCTGCAAATTGCTTAATCCCTCAACCTTCAGCCTCAGAAAGGCTTTGGCAACGCCCATGAAGAGCGTTGCCTGAAACATCACCCGCAGCCAGCGGAAGAGGGTGAAGCGGTTCCAGGCCGGCATGCTCAGGATGGTCCTTGTTTGCCGCTTTTTCCGCCGGGCGGCGTCCTGCGGCTGTTTGGCCGCCGTCCTGCCGGCAGGAGCTGAAGCCGCAAACCCTCCTTTATCCTCCACAGCCTCTGAAACAGCCTGCTCAAGCTCTGCTATAGTATTCACGGCAGCAATGATCTCTTCATCCACATCCAGATCGAGCTTCTCCTCCAGGAGGTTGACCAGCTCCACCCGATCCAGGGAGCTCAGTCCCAGGTCCTGCTCCAGCCTGTTCTCATCCGAAAGCTCCTCTACATTTCGCCCGGTTAACGAGGCCAGGATGCTGCGCACGGACGGGGTCTCCTCGGCCCGGGTTTCAGGCCTTTCTTTTCCGGACACGGCCCGGGCCACCTCTTTGCGCTTGATCTTGCCGGTGGACGGCGTGCGGGGAAAATCGGACTGCGGCCAGAGCGTCCAGCTGCGGATCCTCTGATGCGACTCCAGCTTGGCGTTGGCCGCCTGGATCACGTCTTCCGGCCGGGCCTTGCTGTCCTGAAGTATTATCGCCGCATGCACCTCGGTCCCGTGCTCGGTCTCCGCCCCCACGACAGCGCATTCATATACCTGGCCAAGCTCGCGCAAAACGCCTTCCACATCCTCCGGGAACACGTTGTGACCTTCCCGGGTCACGATGACATCCTTTTTCCGGCCTTGAAAGTAGAGGTTGCCTTCACTGTCCATGCGCCCGATATCCCCTGTGCGCAGCCATCCATTCTCCTCGACAAGGGACTGGTCTCCGAATCTACGAGCTACATTCTGTCCTTTGACCAGGATCTCTCCGTCCTCGGCAATCTTTACCTCCTGGCCGTGCAGGACCTGACCCAGAGAGCCCGGGGTGCGCCGCAAGGGATTATTCATGGACACCACCGGGCTGGCTTCAGTCAAGCCATATCCCTGAATGACCAGAAACCCCATTCTGGTCCACCACCACTCCGTAGCCGGGCGCAGCTGCGCCCCGCCCACGACCAGGGCCAAAAACCGCAGGCCGAAGTGCCGGTGCACGTCCCAAAACCGCAGCCAGCGCCGGATAAGGCCGATAATTCCGGGGTCGTCGCGCATGCGCGGCTCGCAGTCGAACCGGTTCTGCACATAGCGCTGCAGGCCGTCCAAATGACCAGGAACTGTGACCAGGGCGGCAGCCTTCTCTTTCTTGATGGCCGAGACCAGACGGTGCGGCGTCTGCTCCCGGACCAGGACAATGGAAGATTCAAGCAGGACCGGAACAAACAGCCCCAGGGCCTGGCCGAACATGTGGCTTAAAGGGAGAATGGACACAATCCGCACAGGCTGCAGGATACGCAGATATTTGCGGAAGGAGGAGATCTCAGAGGACAGGGAGCGCAGATTGGCGCAGATATTTGCATGGGTATGCTCAATACCTTTGGGCTCGCCAGTGGTCCCGGAGGTGAACACAATCTCAAC
This sequence comes from Desulfovermiculus sp., assembly GCA_041686195.1. Taxonomy (GTDB): domain Bacteria; phylum Desulfobacterota; class Desulfovibrionia; order Desulfovibrionales; family Desulfothermaceae; genus Desulfovermiculus. The sequence continues at coordinate 1,601 of JAWLEI010000129.1, read as the reverse complement.
AACATCATCGGGACGGGCCTGAACAGGACTCAGCCCGGAAGACCCTTCAAGTTCGCGGATCTCGGAAAAATACAGACATGGAAGATCCGCTCCGCTTTCTCCCAAATCCTGGCTGCAGACCATGAGCCGGGGTTCGGTACGCTTGGTGATGGAGTGCACAAAGTCTGCGGAGAATCCAGGATCCACAGGCACGACCTGCAGTCCGCAGGCCACGGCAGCCCAAAAGGCAATGACCCATTCCGGACAGTTCTCGCCCTGGATCAGAATCCTGTCTCCAGGATCGAGTCCTTGTCTGTACAGGGAGTCCGTGCAGGCAGCTATAGACCGGACGAGCTGCTCATATGTCCAGGTATAGCTGCGCAGGCCGTTGTTATAGCGCACGGCCTCCCGGCTGCCCAAGTCCTGCATGCTGGACATCAGATCCAACAGAGTATTTAAAGTCATACGTGTGACTCCTGTCCACACTTTTTGTGAGGCAGCTGTGGCAGTTCTCGGATTTGTCAGGACCCGCCATCACTGGCCCTTTTTTCCTCCTGGATCGGACCTGGGTTCAGGGATGTATTCCACGCCTAAACTGCGCCGAACCGGTTGGGGCTCATGGTCTCCTGTCGATGAACCAGGAGGATAACCCTTGATGACCGGCTTTTCTCCAGTTTGGCCAGTGTCCGCTTTCGGGCCGCAGCGATCATCCGCTGCTTGAACAGGGGCTGCAACGATATAAAGATCAAAAAAAGCCAAAAGAGTTCAAATCCTTGCATTCATATTCTCCATTATTCCAATCCGGCAGTGTATAAATTCTCGCCATTGAACCGTGCGGTTGTATATCTTTTATACATCCTGCAGGCCCTTTCGCAATTCATCAGATCCACAATTCACTCCAATAGGTTGATATGTCTATTTTATTATGATGAGCATTGCTTTGGCACATTGCGTGCATACAATATATCTGAAGAGAGGATTGACAGACCTCTGATGTATATTGGTAACCTGTTCCACAATTGCGGTCAATTACGGCCCCAACCCTAAAACAAGGAGTAGCAGACCATGTTTGATGTAAAGACAGTTATTTTTACCGGCTTGGCAGTCTTCTTCCTCACCACACTGGCTGTTGCTGCACCAATGAAAGAAAAGCAGGGCAACGCAACCTCTCAGGGACCTCAGATGAGCCAGTGGTATGGCCAACTGAGCGAGGAGCAGCAAGAGGCTTTACAAAACATCCACGACAAATACTATGACCTGGTAAACGACCTCCGCCTGCAGCTCAAGGCCAAGAAAGCGGCTCTGAATGTGCAGATCCTGGGCAGCGAACCTGATCAAGCTCAGGTGGATACCTTGGTTGAAGATATTAACGAGTTGCGCAGCAAGCTGTACTCCACAAAAATCCAGATGAAGATGGAAAAGCGGGAGAACAACCTCCCGGTCCGGGGCATGGGCATGCACGGTAAAGGGATGATGAAGGGACACGGCCAGGGCTGTCCGATGATGAAAAAGAAAATGCAGGGCGGTCAGATGATGAAAGGAAAAGGCATGATGCGCGGCGGCCAGGGCATGGGCCAGGGTATGATGCAGGATCAGGGCATGGGCCAGGGCATGATGCAAGG
>JAWLEI010000128.1:0-6471 GCA_041686195.1 Desulfovermiculus sp. | reverse complement strand
TCCAGAACAGCCGTCTCCCTGGGCAATGGATCACTTTCTTCCAGGGTTTCCATAGCCTGTTGGGTATAGTTCGGCTCATATTCCCCGAGCCGCCCAACTTTATCCACGTATCCCTGCATCTGCTCATCTTTGGCTGCTTCCAACTCCAAAATCCTGTCCTCAACCGCCTTGACCTGGGTTACATATCGGCTGGAGACCTCAGCCAGGCGTTGGGCCTTTTCCAGGCTGCTTTCCAGATGCACAAGCCGCGATATGTACACACTCAGATTGACCCCGTTGCGGGCCGCGTCCTGGGCCAGGCTGCGTGCATTTTCCCGCTGGGCCAGATCCAGACGTTCTCTGGCCTGGTCCATGAACTCCTGGACCGTGAGCAGCTCATTACTCAAGTTCGGATTTTCCTGCATCAGCTTGTCCAGAATAGGCTCCACATCCCCCAGTTGCCCGGCCGCCTGGGCCACCAGATTGTCCAAAGTGCGGCCCACAGGCATGGCCCGACGGACCTCGTCCTTATACTTGTCGTACTCCTGTTCGATCTCGGCTCTGATTTGGGAATTGATCACCACATTGGAACCTATGGCCAGTCGGGCTCCAGTGTTGAAGGACCGTCTCTCATCCACCTGCTCACTGTCCTGTCTCCAGGCATAGATCTCCATCTCCTGGCGCAGGGATGAGCGAATGGTTTCCGGCGGGGTGGAAACGCTTCCGCCCCGCACGCTTATCCCTCCGGGCTTGCCCTGCCAGACTTCGGGACGGAACAGACCGGCGGTCATCTCCTGCACATTGCCGAACATATCATACAGCCCCAGACTGCTGGGCTGACGCAGACCGATGGGCCGAACCTTGTGTTTGGCATTGCCCAGATGCCAGACGTGTTCATTCAGCTCCCGCTGAGCCAAGGGCAGGCGGTCTTGAAACGTTTTGTTCCTTAAGGCCTCCAGGCCTCCCCGGGCCGTAAACTCCCACTCCTCTTCCGTTGGCAGGCGAAGAAATCCGGGTACACCGTCTATGCGCGGCAGGTTGTCCAGGCGCTGGGGATGCTGGGGATCGAAAAGCCACTGATTATAGCGACGGATGAATTCCTGAATATCGAAATAGCTGACAAAGGACAGCGGCTGCATCAGGGCTTCCATCCGCCTGCGGCCCTGGAGATCGGCTATACCTGCGTCCTCCGGATTTCCGCTCACAGCGGCCAGAGCGTCCAGCCCCATGACTGCGGCGAATTGGCCCTTGGTCAGTTCGTATTTGGCCACAAAGATGGCCTGCCGATCAGGGCTCTGGTCCGGAAAAGAGCCGCATATCTGGGTCCGCTGCAGCCCTTCGAATACCCCGCCCGAGGCGTCTCCGATCTGGATGACCTGATCCTGGGATCCCCAAAATCCGCTCCCGGGAACAGAAATCTTGCGAAAGACCATCTGGGCTTCTCCGGGCAGGGGCAGAACAATGTCTCCGGCATCTGGCCGGGGATTGTCCGGAGTGGCCTTGGGAGCCGCCCAGGCCGAAGAAATGGCCAGGAAAAACACAAAGGAACAGATCAGGAAAATTTTTCTCATGATGAAAGCCGCTTTGCCTCTTGGTATTTTGAAGAACTTATAAGGTATTGGTCATTTTTCCTTCAACTCTCCCGCAGCACCTCGGCCGGGTCGATGCGGGTGGCCCGCCAGGCAGCGGCCAGGGAACTGACCAAGGCCAAGACCAGGGTCAAAATCACTATCCCGATCACATACCCCGGGGGCAAGGTACAAAACTTTTCCCCGGGAACCAGCTCGGAGGCAAAGGTGTGGTTGATAATCCGGGCCAGGGAAAAGGAAGCGGCAAAGCCCAGGGCCAACCCGGCGGCGGCGATGAGCTGGCCCTGGATCAGGGGCAGGAAAAAGACGTGTCTGCGACCCAGCCCCACCAGGCGCAGTATGCCCAAATCCCGGCGCAGACGCTCCACAGCCGCATACAGGCTGGAGAGAAGCACCGCCGCTCCGCCGCAGATGCCCAGACCGGCCAGCAGGCCGTACAAACGCCCCAGACCGGCATCCAAGACCTGAATCCGCTGGATGCTCTCCACCTGGGCAATGACCTCTATGCCCTGATCCTGCAGGCGCTGGGCCACCCCGGGCACAGAATCGATGCTTTTCGTATACAGACGAAAGCCGCGGAAGCCTCCCTGAACCAGAGCAAACTCCCGGGAGCGGGCGTCAAAGACAACGTCTCTGTGCAGCCCGGTGCGCAGGACGCCCAAAAGCTCCGCCGGGACGATTATCCGTTCCAATCCGCTTTGGCCTTCGGCCGCAAGATCGAATTCCATCTCCAGATTGCCCTGAAAGGTCACCCGCCTGTCGTCTAAAGGCGCATCCGGCACCAGGGCCTGGAGCAGCCGGGATCCTGGACCAGCCTGGCCGGTAAAGCTCCCCCAGGGCAGAGAGGGAAGGCCGAGCAGGGACGCCTCAGTGTCCGAGAGGGAAAGACCAATGGGTCGGAGCTTCCGGCCTGTATCCTGGTTCAAGGTCAGGTCCTTAACATAGGGCAGAAGGATATGCTCCCGGCCGCGCAATTTTCGGCCCAGGGCCTGCAGGGAAGACAAGGTGACCACGGTTCCAGGGCTTATGACCTGGTAGGCGCTCCAGGTCTTGGGGCCGGTTATACCGACAGTTTCCTGCACCTCCCCGGGATCAAGACGCTTGATGCGGGCCAGGCCGGTGTTGATGATCAGCCCGGAGCGGGCAATGGGGTCCAGCTCCTGGGAGATGAAAAGCACTGCCCCGTCAAAGCTCAGAAAAGGTTCCGGCCTGTCCCCGGCCCAGCCCCGCTTGGGGACTGCATAGCCCTGCTTGTAGGCCTCCACGTCGAGGACAAAATCCAGCCGACAATATATCCGCGGAAGCGCCCCGGCCCGCAGGGGCAAAACACCACTAATCAGCAAGCGGCTCCCGGCCGTTTCCCGCTGGCCGGCCCGGTTGCGGGTCACTTTGGCCTGCAGGAAATCCCCGGCCTGCAGAGCAAGGATCCGGGCCGCCTCGGCAGTGAGAACGCACTCCCCCGGCTGTGGAGGGGGAACCCCGTTTTCCAGAAGCAAGGGATCTCCGGGAGCGGTAGAGAAAAGATCGAGCATCTCCAGTCTGTTCGTGCCCGGACGCTTGGCATGCACAATTGAGGACAAGGGAAGCACCGAAGGGACGAGAAACTGCACTTCCGGCCAGCTGCCCACCTCCTCCAGCCACTTGGCTTCGAAATCGTGGATCTGCGCCGGCCGCACCTCCCGATACACCGGATCTTTCACCAGCCTGTCCCGCAGGGTTTCAATGGTGCCGTATTTGAGTCCCAACAAAACCACCAGAGGGGCCACCACAGCCGCCACAGCAATGACCAGACACAGGCTTAAAATCCATTCGTGGACCAGATTAGAGACAGCCAGGCCCGGGACCACCCGCAGGGGAAAGACCTTCTTCTTCTCCATCAGGACACCCGCCTGCACCAGGCTCGCACTGTCCCATCCGCTGCCTGCTCCAGGTCAAAGCCATAGCTGGCCTCTGCGTCTGTGACCAGATCTGGGTCGTGGGTAACCAGGACCACCGCTGTCTTTTGCTCCCGGGTCACGGCCTGGAGATCCTGGATGATCTGCCTGGCCCTGGCCTTGTCCACCGAGGCCGTGGGTTCGTCCGCCAGGACCAGGTCCGGCATGTGGGCTATGGCCCGGACAATGGCCGCCCGCTGTCGTTGGCCGATGGACAGGGCATTGGGCTTGCGTGTAAGACACTGGGCAATTCCCAGGCCTCTGGCCAGGCTCTGTACATGATCGGCATAGCCCTGCCGTCCCTTGATTCTGGCCGGAAGACAGAGATTGTCCCCCACAGAGAGAAACGGCAAAAGCCCCCCGGTTTGCAGGATATAACCCATATGTTCTCTGCGCAGCCGGGCCAGCTCAGCCTCCATCGAAGCGCTCCAGGCGCCCAGAACATCCACGACCGGGGAATCAGGTCCCCCAAAGCACAAGGTAAATGTATCGGCCTGGCTGGGCTGCATGACCAGAGCCAGCATGTCCAAAAGGGTGCTCTTGCCGCAGCCGCTGTCCCCGACTACGGCCACCAGTTGCCCGGGCTGTACGTCCAGATGCGGCACCTGAAGCTCAAATACGCTTCCGGCCTGCTCCCGGCGCTTGGAGAGATTGTGCAGCTCAAGCACTCTTAAAAACCCACCCCTTCAATTATTGGATCTGCATGGGCAAAAAATATTTCAGTCCCGCCTTGGCGGGACTGAAATCACGGCAGATAATCCAGATGCAGAGGATAGACCATATCCCGGTCCGGGTCGGTTTCGTTGAGCCGGAACCAGGCGTCCACCTGTTCGTTGATCGTCCGGTACTGCTCCAGCTTGGCCAGGATGTTCCACTCCAGCTGGGAACGCTGCTCAGCGGTCATGCTGGCAAACATTTCGTCGCTTAAGGACAGGATGTCGCTTGTATAGGGCAGGGTTTTGATAAAGGCCGGGAGCAGGCCTGTGTCGGCCAGCTTTTCGGCCTGACCCACATCTTCGGGCCGTTTCATGGCCTGCCCGGAGACGCTCTGCAGGGCTTCGAAGAACTGCATCTGGGTCACTTCGGCCCGCATAAAGGCCTGGATGACGTTGTCCAGGGCCTGGGCCAGGGAACTCAGCTGATCCCTGGTTACCATCACCCGGACATCCAGGGCCTTGTCAGCCGGGTTGACCAGATCCCGGTCTGCGGCCCAGGCCACAATATCCTTGGGCGGCTTGGCCGCCTGGCCCAAATACTCGACCAGGGCGGCTTCCCAGATTCTGTCCACCGCCTCCCGGCCCTGCTGAACAGCAGGGCTGTCTGCTGCCGATTCAGCCTGAGCAGCTCCGGAACCGGTGGACCCCGGCATTCCCAGCAGGGAGTTCAGCCGGTCATTTATATCCGTGACGATCATATCCACCACGGCTTGATACTCGCTTTGCTCAAAGGCGTTGACCTCACTCAGAGCCGAGTCCTGGCTGCCCCGAATCTGAGACAGTTTGGCGAACTGGGGGATGGAAACAGGGTGGTCTTCTTCGGCCCGGGGGTCCTGCAGATGAATGCTCAGAATATGGACCTGGGCGTCGTCCGCCTCCAACCGTAGATCGTGCGCGTCCTTACCGGTTATGTTTTGGTCATGCCCCTTGGGGTGGCCGCTGGCGTCTCCGATAAGAATCACAAACCGCAAGGCGTTTTCCCGCCATGCAGCTCGAAGGGCTGTATCCACCCCGGCAAACACCTCTTCAGCATAGTCCAGGCTCCCTACCCGGGTGGCCTTGAACTCAGCGTCCAACAGCTGGACCAGGGACTCTCCATCCACCAGTTCCGGGGTAAAATTTTGAGCGTCGTACTCCAACTCCGGAACAGTCTGGATATCGTCCCGGTATCCGACCAGACCGAAGCGAAAGCGCTGCGCAGTATCTTGGCTGAAACTTTGGACCATCTTGGCCACTGCATCCTTGGTCATATCGATAAAGGGCTGCATGCTGCGGGTGGTGTCGATGGCAAAGACAATATCCACCTGGATATCCTCGACTTGGGCCCCTTGCTGCGACCCCCGCTCAGTCCGGGCCTGGGACCGGTATCCCTCATCTTCCAGAGTATCCGCGCCCCGCTGCTGGGGAACGGCTGCCGCCAGCTGCAGCAGACGGACATCATCGCCCATTATCTGGGTTTCTTCCCAGTTAAGGATGGGCAGAATGTAGAACTGCTTGGTGATGTCCACGAAGCGCTGGGGCTCCATGCTGACGATATTTTCGGGGATATCGTCCTGTTCGATGCGGGTGTAGAGGCTCTGGGCCTGATCAGACATATCAAACGAATCGACCAGGGACTGCAGAGCATCCAGGCTGCGGAACATGAGCACCGGATTGCGGCCTTCCAAGAGCCCCCCAGGATGGGTGTAGGAGACCAGCAGGGCCTGCCGCCATTCCATAACGTCTTTGGCCTGCATCCAGCCCTGGGCTGCGTCTTTGGACTGCCCGACTTCATACCATCCTTGGGGGGCGGCGGAATCGCTTACATCCACACTCTGGCGGGCGAAAACGTACAAGGGGTGAAAGGCCGGGACATTGGCCTGGACAATCCCTTCTTCCTCGGCCTGGGGGCAGGAGTAGATGTGCGAAAACGGCCGGGACAGGACCCGGAGGGGAAGCTGAGTTTCCTCTTCCAGGCATACCGAACCCTGAGGACAGACGATCCCGTCAGCTTGGTCCGCGCCTGGTTCATCATGACCCACATCTCCTTCCAAATCCGAAAGTTGGGAGGCTTCATGCCTATGAGTTCCCTCCAGATCTGAAAGTTCAGCCAGAGTTATGTTTTTTTCTGGGGGTTGAAGAAGAGAGTCAAGACCTTGTCCTGAGGCAGCACCAGCTATGAGCAAGGCTAATGCGACAATAATTGTCTGCATCTTCATCTCCATACAGCGCAGGAAACTTGATAATATCTGTTTTTTTTGCAATGCATCCTCC
>JAWLEI010000127.1:0-6476 GCA_041686195.1 Desulfovermiculus sp. | reverse complement strand
CGGGCAATGGAACTTTTAAGCGCTGGCGTCCCGGGCACGGCAGTCCAGGATCTGCTTGGACATTCCAGTCTGCTGACCACTGCCCAATACTTACGATTATCCGGTCAAGACATAAGGAATGTCCTTCGCGACAGAGGACTTTGATCTTGACTTACCCCTTTTTTCGATAAAAAAATCCCGGTTCGCTTGGAACCGGGATCAAAATTCGCCACACCAACCATTACTCAACCTGATATTTATGATGAGAGCCACTAAGTTGGGCCTGGATATTATTATCTCTGGGTGAAGCTCAATCTACTCGGTCAACTCTATCCTTAATCGTCCTTCCTCCACTCTCAAGTCTTTGACGCCATCTCCAAATAGCTTACACAGGTTAATACCGTATTTGGAACTTTGTTGTAAGAGGTCTCTTCCCTTGATCCCAAGCAAGGAGGAAGGCAGAGGCACACCCATAAGGCTTACTCCCTCAACTGCTATGCTGGGCTGACCATTTATACAGCTTACCTGTATTCCAGTGGTGACTTTGACAGTCTTGCCTGCCATAACCGGCATATCTTTGGGAACCGAGATCAATATACCTGCTGAGATCAAATCCTTTGATAAATGAACCTTGGCTCTGTTGGCTAATTTGGGTTCCCTGGCGATCATTGCATTGATTTCGCGCTGAGTGAGGTAGATGATCCGGTCCGCTGTATCTTCTGAATAGAGCTCAGGCATGAGCACTTTGCCATGGGATGCGGCATGTAAAGCATGAATCTTCTCGTCCAGAACTACTTGCTCCGGGGCACTCAAGACCAGGGGAGGAGGGCATTGTAAGTGCGGTGTCCAAAAAAGCAGAGGCGTCTAAATAGTGTCCAAATCACTTAACATAAAGAAAAAGGGTTACACAACTAAAATTATAACCCTTTAATTTGCATGGAGCCGGCGATCCGACTTGAACGGACGACCTGCTGATTACGAATCAGCTGCTCTACCAACTGAGCTACGCCGGCTCAACTGCGTAAAGTCACGAGTAACAAGGGTTCTGGGGGAAGTCAAGGCATTTTGAATCCGTTTATGGACCTTTTAAGCTGCGATGGCAGCGAGATTATGTCCAGGGACGTTTCACCTGGCCTATGCCTGTAGAAGAGGCTGCTGCATTATTTGCCCAATATGCGAATGCATTAACAATAATTGTTTGCAACTTAAACTATTTCTGTTCATAAGCTTACTTTTTTGGGGCCAAGCCGTTTCATGCTGTAGAAACGACCTGGCCAAGCCAGCTTTGGGGATGAAAAGCGGATGAACTCAAAGCCTAAAATGTTCTCTTCATCCACCCGGTTTGCTTGTCAACTATGAGCTTCTCCACAAGAGAGCCGTCCTGGGTGACTACCGGCGCTTCATAAATTCCTTCCTTTTCAGTCACCTCATCAATCATCAAGTTTGGATTTCCGGCCACGTAATTTTGTGCCAGCTCCTGGGCTGCTTTTTGATCCAAAGGCTGCATCTGCTGGGTGCCGGCATTGGGCCCATGCTGTCCACGGCCCCAATGATTATTGGTCACACATGGTCCCATGCCTTGGCCACCGTGCATTCTGCCGGGACCCATTCCGCGTTGTTGCATCATGCCTGGTCCCATATTTTGGCCGGCCCAGGGACAAAACCAACCCTGGCCTTGAGGCCCACCATATCCTGTACTCGGATTAGCTCCCTGCTGCTGTGCCAGGACCAGGCCTGCGGATACCATGAGCACAAACGCTACTGTTGCTGTAAAGAGTGTCTTTCTCATAATGTCTTCCTTTCTGATTTTCGATTTAAAGCTTATAGGCTATTTTACCAGCAATAACCATTGCCCCTGTGACCTTGGCCATGCACTGAGCTATGTCCTCTGTTGTCGTAGCCTCGGGTTCTGTCATCATTGGCGTGATTTCTTAGTCCCCGTGATTGAGGTCCGTAATTATGGTTTCCCTGTTGGTGTATTTGTCCAGATCTCAGTGATCGATTTTGCCATGCATCACCCTGATGCCAGCTTTGGTGATTGGCTACATTGCCATGCATGGCTCCGTTCATTGGGCCATAGCCTTGATGTTGGTTTCCGTTCCAGGCTAAGGCCTGGGTGACGATGAATCCGCTAACGATTAACAATCCAATTCCAAACAATACCTTTTTCATTTTTACACCTCCCGATGTTTTTTTAGGTTTTGATTTTAAGATAGCAACCTGTGTGCCAAGATGGCTCGATAATGCATGGGTCTAAAATGATTGAAGAGTTTTCTTGCCTGTGAGTTAATACGCCATAAATCCTATCAAAAAAGTATAGAATATATACAATGTATAAATTTTCTTGTGCATTTTTTATACAGGTGAGAAATAGTGGATGGCAACGGAGCCCAACCCGAGGAAGAAAAGACCCAGGAACCTGCGGTAGATCCCAAGAAGGCCATCAGGGAAAAGGCCGTTGTATGCCTGGAGTGTGGCAAGAAGCTCAAGGTGTTGTCCAAGAAGCACTTGGCGCAGCATGGCCTGACCCCGGAAGAGTACAAGGAAAAGTGGGGCTTTAAGAAGAATCAGTCTTTGGTCACCAAGGAGCTGACCAGGCAGCGCAAGCAGAAGATGCAGGACATGCAGCTCTGGAAGCGTCGGGATACGGGCAAAAAAACCATTTAAGGGGGCTTAGATGAGCAAGCAGGATTTGGTGGAGAAAGTATCCGGGAAAGCCAGTCTTTCCCAGACCCGGGCCAAAAGAGCCGTGGAAGCTGTTTTGGCTTCCGTTACGGAAGTTCTGCAGGGCAACGAAAGGCTCGCAATCACCGGTTTCGGGACGTTCTCTGTCTCGGAGACCAAGGCCCGGGAAGGCCGTAATCCCCAGACCGGGGAGAAGATCACAATTCCAGCCGGCAAAAAAGTGAAGTTCACTCCTGGTAAAAATCTTAAAGAGAATATCAGCTAGGTGTCCTGGCTATGCTCAACTGGAAGTCTGGCGGCCTTAAAATCCAAGCAGGAATACAAGGACCGCCAGTACAGAGAACCTCATTGAATTGTACGATTAGTGGCTTCAGAGTTTACCGTGGCCTGATTCTGGATCGTGACCACAACGCCGTCGTCAACATGTTCAAGCGGGGCTTGGCCCTGTCCGGCGAGAACCGTCCGATGCATGGTGAAGTGGAGAGCCGGGGCTTGCACCGGCATTTTCGCTGAAGTGCAAAACCACCTCTATCTTCATAGTGGACGGTAATTCGTATGCCGCCTCTGTCCCTTGCCACCTCCAATCCGTTCCTCTATACTCTTCCCATGAGCGATGAATTTCCAAACCCGCACGATCTGTTCTTTAAAAGCGCGTTTACTCGTACCGAGATCGTTACTGGTTTCATACAGCACTATTTACCGCACAAGATCACGGTTCACTTTGATTTGAACACAGTGTCTATGAGCCTGGAAAGCTATGTTTCCAAGGAGTTTAAGGAATATTTTTCCGATGTGGTTGCTCAGCTGCAGTTCTTGGATGGGAATTTAGGGGAGATCTACTTTCTGTTCGAGCACAAGAAAGGACCGGAGAAACTTGCTCGACTTCAGATTCTGAACTACATGGTTCAGAAATGGTTCAAGCTTATTCGTGAGGACGAGTACGAAGGCTATCTGCCCATCATTAGCCCTATCATTGTCCATCATGGGCGGAGGAGGTGGCGGCACAGTCTGGAATTTGCCGATCTTTTCAACCTTCCATCAGAGGACTTTCGGCAATATGTGCCTCAATTCGAGCATCTGCTGCACGACATCTCGCACATAGATGAAGAGCAATTCAAAACCACGACGCTTTTGCAGATTGTGCAGTTGATCATGAAGTATATAGATAACCCGGAGCAGACATATAAGCTGCCGGAGATTGTACACTTGCTCCAGCAGTTGCAGGATATGGACAAGATCACCGAGTACCTGGCTTTGATTCATGCAATATGTGCTCCGGACCGGGGCAGTAATAATTCAACAAGCCAAAGAGATAGTGAGGGAGCTGCCTTACGGGGAGGAAACCGTGGAAACGACAGCTGATATTTTGAGAAAGGAAGGAGTAATCTGGGGCAAAATTGAGAATGCCCAAGATAGCCTAATAACAGTCGCTCAGGCAAAGTTTGGCACATTGCATCCAGAACTGATTAAAAAAATTCGGTCAATTCAGACACTGGAGACGTTGCAAAGCCTTTTAACCCAAGCTGTCCTCAAGAACAACGCCCAAGAGTTCTTCCGAGAAGTAGAAGGAGTCTCGAAGCAGTAGTAAATTGCGGATAAGTTATTGATCTTTCTATGCCGTGCTTTGCACGGGATAGGATGCTCCATCTATTCTTGCTCCCACCAATAGAACTTAGTCTTTCACAGTCAGACACGTTTATTTGCCGTTCCTAAAACATATGACATTTAAGGTCTATATTTGTCTATGTTTTAGGAACGGTTTTACGGTGCATTCTGATAAAGTGGTTTGACAGCAGGAATTGAAATTTGATATTCGCTCAATAAATTGAGTATAATTGCTCAGGCCATTGAGCAAAATGGACTTTATTATGTATCTACCTGATTTCAAACGAAATAAAGTTGGTCTTTTATCCAAGCGGCTTCAAAAGAAATGTCCGTTTATCCAAGTGCTCTTAGGTCCGCGTCAAGTGGGAAAGACTACGGCTGTGCATCAGATCCTGGACACCTGGGAGGGAGAGGGAATGTATGGTTCAGCCGATGCGCCTGCCCCGCCCGGGCCGGACTGGATCGAACAGATGTGGCGTGCAGCAGAGATTAAGGCTGCTCAGGGAAAGCCAACCCTGTTGGCCTTGGATGAGATCCAGAAAGTGCAGGGCTGGGCCGAAACCGTCAAAGCCTTGTGGGACCGGCAGCGATATGCCCCCAACCCGATCCATCTTCTTTTGTGCGGTTCCTCATCTCTGCAAGTCCATAGTGGTGTCTCGGAAAGTCTGGCCGGCCGATTTGAACTGATCCGTATGCCTCACTGGTCATTTTCTGAAATGGAGCGCTGTTTCGGCTGGGATGTAAACTCATATATATTTTACGGCGGATATCCCGGCGCAGCAATGCTGGGAAGCGACTGGGAACGCTGGGCTGATTATGTGCAGCAGTCGCTGATAGAGGCAGTGATCGGCAAGGATATTCTGCTCATGCATCGGGTCCAAAAACCGGCATTATTACGACAGCTCTATGCGCTCAGCTGTGACTATGCTGGACAGATCGTGTCCTATCAGAAACTGCTCGGACAATTGCAAGATGCAGGCAATACAACCACGCTGGCCCATTATCAGCAGCTCTTGGACAGCGCCTATTTGGTCAGGGGACTGCAAAAATGGCATGGGACAAGCATAAGAACCCGGTCTTCAAGTCCTAAATGGCAGCCGTACAATACTGCTCTGGTCACTTCCCAGTCTAAGATCGGACCAAGGAGCTGGCAAGAAGATACAATTCGCTGGGGGCGTTTGGTGGAGATCGCTGTGGGGGCCCATATTGTTAACCAGGCCATCGAAGAGGGAATCCAGGTCTATTACTGGCGGGAAAAGGGAAAAGAGGTTGACTTTGTCTTGCAAAAAGGACCACGGATTGTGGCCATAGAGGTAAAAAGCGGTAATATTCCTAAAACGCACCCCGGACTGAAACTGTTTCAAAAGAGATGTCCTGAGGCCTCATCGTTGGCTGTCGGAGCTGATGGGGTGAATGTAGAAGACTTCTTACGCGCCGACTTGGGAAACTCTTTGTTCAGGGACAAGCTTTAGAAGTTGAATATGCTGAAAATTATCTGGCTGAAAAAACACCCGATGCCACTGTGCAGGATGTGATAAATCTATTCAAGGAAAGGCCTTTTACCAACAGGGGCACAAAATACGGGCAAATAGCTCAGCTTCGCGACGACATGCCCAATGAACTGGGAGTGCTGTGGATTGCGGTGGGGCCGCCAGAAGACAGCATATTCGTTCCTTACTATTCTTGCATATCAGAGGTGCCGATGGAGTATGGCCAGCATCGTTACTTAACAAAGGGTGAGGCAATGCGTTTCTCTTTGCCAAAAGAATTGCAAGGTTAGGAAACAACCCAGTATGCGTACAGAACGTTTGACAGGCTCTTCATGCTTGTGGACGAACATTACGATAAGTTCTATCCAGAACTGTCAGAAACCTTTCAGTCTTTTGAGGACCAACTGTTCAGCCCTCAGGATGAGATCGAGTCAATCGCATTGAGTTTGATTGACAGCGGGAAAACAGAGTTGGCAAAATAATATCTCACATATTATTCGAATACAGAGGCAGACAAAGCACTTGATTTAGCCCAATTGATGGCTGAGTCAATGACTTCCCGGACCAAGCTCTTGTATGGTATTCGGCCATTGCCCAACTGAGCCTGATCCTGGGTTCAGGATTTAGTGGCATGGAAGATCCCCTTGGAACCCCAAGGGGATTTTTTTTGTCTTTTTGACCAGAACAATGTCTTTTTGTGGTGTTACGCCTTCTGCC
>JAWLEI010000126.1:0-6573 GCA_041686195.1 Desulfovermiculus sp. | reverse complement strand
GGCTAGGGCTTGGGATAAGGACTCAGCCCGGGATGAATTTTTCATCAATGCGGCTGATAATCCTAACCTGGATCATGTCGACGATACAGATGAAAGTTTTGGCTATACCGTGTTTGGCCAGGTTGTCGAGGGCATGGATGTCGTCAAGAAAATCAACTGGAAGGTGGTCAGGGCCAAGCCGGGATTTCCGGAATTGCCGAAGGAAGAGGTGGTCATCAGGTCCATCCAGCGGTTTGAATGACCCAGCTAGTATACTTTGAGGAGTAACTGTACGCTGGAACTTGCTCATGCCAGCCGGGTTCTGGAAAAGGCCCCCCTGTCTTTTAAGGAATGAGGGGGCCTCAATGCTTCCATGTTTTTATATTCACTCCTCAATAAGGATCGCCCCAGGCGCGCATTCCCGGGCTGCCTTGCGCACTAAATCCTCCAGGTCTTCTGGGACCTCGTCCACTAACACCGTTGAAATCAATTGATCTTCATCGTACTGAAACACTTCCGGACAGACCTTGTTGCAGTTCCTGTCCCCCATGCACAAGTCGTAATCAATTTGAACCTTCATTGTTGCCTCCTTATGGGGTTCCTGTTCATGGCTTGGGATATGAATCCAGGGAATTGCCGATTGCGCTGCCCAACCAGGCAATAACAGCACCCAGATGTCGGACGTTGGTCATACCTTCCTGGTCTTGCAAAACCTCAGCCTTGTCAAAACCCATGCCTATATTCCAGTAGGTTGACCCGGGCACGATCATCTGAGACATCAAAAACATATGGTTGATGGTATCAAAGACATGGATGGCCCCACCACGGCGGACAGCCGCCACTGCCGCCCCGATCTTGCCGCGAAACAACACGTTGTTGGCCTGGGATACCAGACCGGAGCGGTCAAGGACCGCCTTGAGCTCAGCACTGACATCCGTAAAATAGGTGGGTGATCCCAGGATCAAGGCATCCGCCCGGACCATTTTCTCCATGACCTCATTGAACTGGTCCGTGTCCACTGAGCAGCGCTTGTCCTTATTCTCAAAGCACTTGTAACAGGCGATGCACCCTCGGATATCTTTTCCGCCCACTTGAACCAGTTCCGTGTCCCAGCCGGCACTCGCTATCGGCCTGAGCACCTCTTGGAGCAAGGTGTGAGTATTCCCATCTTTTCGAGGACTTCCGTTTATGGCTAATGCATACATAGTACCTGTACCTCCCTTGTATCTTTGTATCTTTACCCCTGATATCCTATTATGCCTGCATCCGCTCCCAAGGGCTCAAGGTGCGGCCTGCCTTGTTCATAGTATTTCAATATACCATTTCTGGGCTGGCTTTGAAATCCAGAGTATCTGGTATTTTTGGGTGAGAAACATACACCATTTTCTGAACAACTTTATTTTCTTATTTCAGACAAGGAAAAAGAAGTGATCCAACAACATTGTTTGGTTTGCCAAACACTTTGTATTCAAATCCCGGGGAGTTTGATGTGAGCGCTGGTGATTCCTTTGACGAATTTCTCAAACTCGTCTGCCCTCCCAGAGGCCTGGATTGGCGCAAATACCGCAGAGCCAGCCGGAGAAAAGTCATGGACCGGATACGGGAGCTCGGCCTGAGCGATCTGGGAGAGTATGCCCGGTATCTGGATGCCAACCCGAGTGAATCACAAGCTCTGCCCAATTTCCTCCGGGTCACCTTGAGCCGGTTCTTCCGGGAAAAGGAGGTATGGCAGAGTCTGGTCACGGATATAGTGCCCGGCCTGGTGGGGAGAGTCGGAAGTTCCCGGCCTCTTCAGGTGCTTAGTATCGGCTGCTGCAATGGTGAAGAACCGTACACCATGGCCCTGATCTGGAAAAGTGAGATCGAATCCTCTTTTCCAGGGGCAGAGATCAGGATGAGCGCCCTGGATGTGGATTTGTCCTGTCTGAACCGGGCCCGGGCCGGACTTTACTCCGGCAAGACTTTGCGCGAGGTCCCGCCGCATATTCTCAGGGATTGGTTTGTTCCGGAAACTTCCGGATATCGCCTGATCCAACGCGTGCGGCAGGTGGTCGACTTCAGGCAATGCGATGTGCTCAAAGACCCGCTCCCGCAGAATCAAGATCTGATTTTTGGGCTATTACCTTAATTTTATGCGCGATACACAAAAAAAACGGGAGACAAGACGCTTATGCTGTACAGGTTTGACCATCATGAGCCAAAGGTGGGTGTGGATACGTATGTGAGTGAGACCGCCATCGTCATCGGAGATGTCCGGATTGGGAATGAATGCTACATCGGGCATGGAGCAATTTTGCGCGGAGACTACGGAAGCATTGAGATAGAAAGTGGATCGGCTGTTGAAGAAGGGGCTGTTCTGCATGCCCCACCCCAGCAGGTATGCAGGCTCGATCAGAGAGTGACCATTGGACATGGGGCAATTGTTCATTCCCGGAACATTGGCCATGACGCAGTTATCGGTATGGGGGCTGTGGTCAGCATACGAGCGGTTATCGGGCAAAGGTCCATCGTGGCCGAAGGTGCGGTGGTTCCGATGGAAAAGGAGTTCCCCGGGGATGTGGTTATTGCCGGAAATCCGGCCAAAATTCTCAGGGCGATCAGTCAAAAGGATCTGGATCACTGGCAGTGGGGCAAACAGCTCTATATTGATTTGGCCAAAAAATATCTGCACCAGGGGATGCAGCTGGTAGAATGAACGTAAGCATTCAGGTCAATTTACCTGCTGGCCTCTGTCTGTTTTAAGACCCGGATCATAAACCTGAATAGTTTCTGACAGAAGCGAAATCTCCTGAGAGAAAGCAGTCAAACCCTTGACAAACACCTCGTGCTCGGATAGTACCGAAAATACGCACATAAAGCACAAGATGCGTATTTAGATTTGGCACAAATTGAACAAAAGGATCTGGCCATGATCGAGTTTCGGGTGAGTTCCCTGGCTCAAGCCCTGAACGTACATCGAAATACGGTCCGTAATTGGATCAAGGGCGGCAAGCTTGCGGCTGAGCCTACGGTGGGCAAAAGGTATTGTTTGCAGGTCGAGGATTTTGCCCGTTTTTGTGTCCGGGAAAAGGTTCCTGCCCAGCGGGCTGAACAATTGGTTCCGGAAGATGAGCGCCCCCATTTTCACCAGGTATTGCAAGCTGCAAATGAAGAGGAGTCTCTGCCCGCAACTCCGGTCGGCGCGGCCATGGTTGTCGGCGGGGGAGTGGCCGGTATTCAGGCGGCGCTGGATCTGGCTGAGAGCGGTTATTATGTGTACATGGTGGAAAAGAGTCCTGGCATCGGCGGGGTTATGGCCCAATTGGACAAGACCTTTCCCACCAATGACTGCGCGATGTGAATTATTTCGCCCAAGTTGGTCGAGTGCGGTCGGCACTTGAATATTGAGCTTTTGACCCTTTCCGAAGTCATAGATGTGCAGGGGAAAAAGGGCAACTTTTCGGTTACGGTGAAAAAACATCCCCGCTATGTGGACATGGACAAATGCATAGCCTGCGGGCTGTGTGCCGAGAAATGCCCCAAAAAGGTGGACGACGCCTTTAACATGGGTCTTAACAAGCGTAAGGCAGCGTATATTCAGTACGGCCAGACTGTTCCTTTGAAATACGCTATTGACCCCCAGCACTGCATCTACTTGACCAAAGGCAAATGCCGGGCCTGTGAAAAGTTCTGCCCTACAGGAGCCATTGATTTCGAGGACCGGGAACAAGAGGTCCAGCTCCAGGTCGGATCAATGATCCTGGCTCCGGGGTTTCAGGCCTATGATCCTTCAGGCGTGGATATCTTCGGATATGACCACATTCCGGACGTGGTCACCAGTCTTGAGTATGAACGCCTCCTGTCCAGCTCAGGGCCGTGCATGGGCCATTTGGAGCGTCCTTCGGACAACAAGGAGCCGCAAAAGATCGCCTGGATCCAGTGCGTGGGCTCCCGGAACACCAATCATTGTGCAAATGGATACTGCTCCAGTGTGTGCTGCATGTATGCCATCAAACAGGCTCAGGTTACAGCCGAACATGTGCACGGCGAGGTCCCGGAACAGACCATTTTCTTTATGGATATGCGCACCCACGGCAAGGAGTTCGAGCGGTATTTTGAGGAGGCCCGATCCAAAGGCGTCGATTTTGTCCGTTCCCGCCCGCACACTGTCCTGCCCGGTCCCAGGAACAAGGGAGCGGTTCTGCACTATGTGACTGAGGACGGCTCTGGGCTGGAAAAGCACTATGATCTGGTGGTCCTGTCCGTGGGCCTGGAGCCGGCCGAAAATGCCAAAAAGCTGGCCAGGATCGTTGGATTCGACCTGGATCACTACGGTTTTGCAGCTGCTCATGCCTTTTCTCCGGTATCCAGCACTGTAGACGGGGTGTTTGTGACCGGGGCCTTTGAGGCCCCTATGGCCATTCCCCGTTCCGTGACCCAGGCCTCCACTGCAGCCTCTGAGGTGAGCAAGGCCCTGCTGCCGGCCAAGAACACGTTGACCCAGGAAAAGACCTATCCTCAGGAAAAGGAAATATCAAGTCAGGATACCAGGGTAGGGGTCTTTGTCTGTTCCTGCGGAATCAATATCGCCGGAGTGATTGATGTGCAGGAGGTGGCCGAGTACGCCCGCGGGCTGCCCCATGTTCAGCTGGTGGAAAACAACCTGTTTACCTGTTCCACAGATACCCAGGACCTCATTGCGCAAAAAATTAAGGAGCACAATTTAAATCGAATTGTGATTGCGGCCTGCACTCCAAGGACTCATGAGCCTCTGTTTCAGGATACTTTGAAAGAGGCCGGGCTGAACGCCTATATGGTGGAAATGGCCAATATCCGCAACCACAACGCCTGGGTGCACCAAAAAGAGCCGGCCAAAGCTACGGCCAAGGCCAAAGACCAGGTCCGCATGGCCGTGGCCAAGGCGGTCCGCAATCAGCCCCTCTCTGAGCTGGAGGTCAATGTCACTCAGAAGGCCCTGGTCATCGGCGGCGGTGCGGCAGGGATGACTGCAGCCCTGGAGCTGGCCGATCAGGGCTATCCCGCGGTGCTTATCGAAAAAAGGGATCATCTGGGGGGCAACGCTCTTCATCTGCGCCATACCAGTGAAGATGAAGATGCCACAGCCTGGGTACAGGAGCTTATTCAGCAGGTGCAGGAACACAAAAAAATAGAGGTTTTGACCAAGACTGCCTTGACGTCCACCACCGGATCTGTGGGCAGCTTCCAGAGCACAGTGGATGCCAATGGTCAAACCAAGACCCTGGACCACGGGGCTGCCATAGTGGCTACTGGGGCTGCAGAGTACAAGCCCGACACCTACCTCTACGGACATGACAATCGGGTCATGACCCACCTGGAGTTCGACCGATTTCTTCAGGAAAGGCCCCAACAGGCAGCAGAGGCCAAAAGCGTGGTCTTTATCCAGTGTGTCGGCTCGCGTATACCAGAACGTATGTACTGCAGCCGCATCTGCTGTATGCACACCATGCATGCCGCAATTTCCCTGAAAGAGGAAAATCCGGATATGAAAGTCTTTGTCCTCTACCGGGACATCCGGACTTATGGGAAACATGAGGATCTGTACACCAAGGCTCGTCGGCTGGGGGTGATCTTTCTTCGTTACGATCTGGATAATATACCTCAGGTAGATGCGGACCCAACCGATTTGCAGGTCCGGACTTATGATCCCATCCTGCAGCAGGATGTTCAGATTTCAGCCTCTTATCTGATTTTGGCCGCAGCCATTGTCCCCGGTGACTTTAGTGAGCTGGTGGATCTCTATAAGTGCGGGCTGAATCAAGACGGGTTTATCAATGAGGCCCATCCAAAGCTCAGACCTGTGGATATGAGCGTGGACGGCCTTTTTGTGGCCGGGTTGTGCAACTACCCCAAGACATTGAGCGAGTCCATCTCCCAGGCCAAGGCCGCCGCCTCCAGAGCCGGGGTCATTTTATCCAGATCGGTGATGAAGCTGGATGCCATCAAGTCCTATGTCACGGATACGTGTGACGGGTGCGCGCTGTGTCTGGATGTTTGCCCCTACCAGGCCATCAGCCTGGAGACGGTTTCCCGGGATGATACAGAGCACAAAATAATCGCCATAGACAAGGCCCTGTGCAAGGGGTGCGGGCTGTGCGAGGCCACTTGCCCCAAGGACGGGGTCCTGGTGCATGGATTCACCCTGGATCAGATGCGCTGCCAGGTGGATGCAGCCCTGGCTGGGTAGAGGACAGAGGACAGAGGGCAGAAGACAGAGGTCAGAGGTTGGATGTCGGAGGTTGGAATGAGGGAAGAGAGGTTTCAGGTGTCAGGATGAGGGATGAAGAGAGGGATTTTTCGCTCCAAGACTCGCTCAGAATGACACGGATGGACAGCACACCCTTTCTTCTAGGTTCCCAGGGTCCTCCCCGGGAACGTCTACATCTTATGGCTCCGGCCATCTGCTTTTTCCATCTCAGGTTTCAGCCCCGCCGCTGGCGGGACCACCGGCCGCAGACGCCCAGTTTGATCAGATATGAAACTGGCTGCGAAGAGGGCTGAGGGCAGTAGCCCGGGCCTCTCCGAGGGCCGGGAGTGCGTTGATCAAAGAGGCTGGGCCTCGGAGAGGGCCAGCCC
>JAWLEI010000125.1:0-6590 GCA_041686195.1 Desulfovermiculus sp. | reverse complement strand
CCCTGAACGAATACCAAACAGGAAGTCTCCTTGAAATCCGAGGTCTGCTCCCAGAGGGCAAGGGCGCTGTGCGGGAAGATGGAGTACCCGGCTCCGCCGAGTATGATCGGGGCCGGGCTGATCTTTCAATAGCTATCGATCACTGTTTTGCCCGGAACTTAGCTTCAAATCATGATACCGCGAATCTGATATGTTAGCAAAGGTGATCAATGTCTATGGGCCGCCCGCATTTGGGGCATCTTTTGAGCTTTTTCATCTTTGCTGTGGGACCATAGAGGTGAAAAATTCCTTTTGGGGTAAAAATATAGGCTACATAAACCTTATTCCCGCATTTGCAGTACCGTTCTTGCATCAGGATACTCCTTTGATCTGGACGTGATTTACAAATGTAAACTCAAGCGGCAAAAAAAAGATCTTAATACTCCCTGCTGCTCCAAAGCACCCGGCCAATGATTCGTAAGGTGTCGATCTCTTCGCCCTGCAAAGTGACAGGCGAATATTTACGGTTTGAACTCAGCAGGATCACAATATCCCGCGTGGACTGTATCCGTTTGACGTGGATTGTGTCCTCCAGGCCAACCACATACAGGGCCTGGCTCATCAGATGTTTTTGACTGAGGTCCACCAGGATGTCATCACCATTCTCCAATTCCGGAGACATACTGTCTCCTATAATCTGCATAGCCACCATGTTCTCCGGGCTGCCTTTTTTTCTGAGCCAGGGCTCAGTGAAGGGGATCTCCTCTATAATATGATCCTGGATTTCAAATGAGCCTCCTCCAGCACAGGCTTTGGCCGAAACCTTGGGGACAAAGAATGTGTGCTGGTGAGTGCCTGAATAGATCGGACCCTGTCCGCTCTCGAGCCAGCCCGGGTTGAGGTTGAATATCGAGGCGATCTTCAGGCTCCAGGTCTTGGGGACTCCGCGCCTTTTGGCCAAAGTGATGGCGGCAGGGCCAATGCCCAGGAAATGGGCCAGCTCCTTCTGAGACCTCATGCCTGTAGCCGTACGAACTCTATGGAAAAACTCTTCAAAATTCATAGCCACCTCATCATAAGGTGGAGTTTACAAAAGTAAATCGACTGTGTCAAGAGAGAATAAGCTGCCTCGAAAGGCTATTTTGTTCTCTGGATATCACCCGCTGGATATTGAACAGGACCATTGAGATTGTTAAAGATTAACTGAGAACCCAATAGCTTTGGTTTTTGATGCCCTTGGAGTTGACATCTTTAAAGAATCGCAATCATAATCAGCATAAAACTCAGGAGGCAATCCATGCAGGATACAAAGGTGTGCATTATCGGTCCAGGAGCCATGGGCTCGTTTTATTACTGGAAGTTTTATCAGGCCGGCTTTGAGCAAACCACCCTCCTGGCTGGGGGAAAACGGGCCAAACGCTTGCAAAAAAACGGGATCCGGATCAATGGACAATCCGTTCCGGCCCGGGTGGTAACTCCGGAGGATACAGATTACAAAGCCGATCTGACAGTGGTCGCCGTCAAGTACCATCACCTGGAACAGGTGGTGGCGGATATGACGAACCTGGTTGATGAAAACACCCTCATTCTCTCGGTGATGAACGGCATTGATTCCGAAGAAATCCTGGCCCGGACATACGGCTGGGACAAGGTACTCTACGCCATAGCCCTGGGCATCGATGCTCAAAGGGAGCCGGACCAGGTACGGGTGACCAACGAGGGTACGGTCTATTACGGTGAGGAGCGCAATGAGGAAGTCACCCCCAGGGTCAAGCGGGTTGAAGAGCTGTTTACGGCTGCGGGCATTGCATACCAGATCCCGGACGACATGATCCGGGTCATGTGGTGGAAGTATATGATCAATGTGGGAGTGAATCAGGTCTCAGCCGTTCTTCGGACCCCGTTCGGCACCTTCCAGAAATCTCAGGAGGCCAGGGAACTGATGCAGGAGGCCATGCAGGAGGTCATCGATGTGGCTTCAGCCAAGGGTATTTTGCTTGGTCCGGAGGATATCACGTCCTGGCTTCAGGTCATGGATACCCTGGACCCGGAAGGCAAGACCTCCATGTGCCAGGACGTATTGGCCGGGCGGAAGACGGAAGTGGAAATGCTGGCCGGAACCTTATTGAGCATGGGACGGGAGTTGAGCGTGCCGACACCGCTGAACCGCTATTTATTTCAATTCCTGCGGGCCATTGAGCTGGACATTGGAGCGTATGCCTAAAGGTAAAAAATGTCTTGTATCAGCTCCAATCAGCGCAATCAGCGGCAAAAAAACTCTTATTTCTTATACTTTCTTAGTCCTGCCCCACGGACAGGCCGAGACGCAGACCCCGCAAATGTACGGGGGGATGTGCTCCTCTTGCTCATTACGGCGCAGCTGCTGGACACAGGCATCCAGATCTACGGCCTCGGCCCGCGAGGCATAGTGCAGATCGGTGGAAGCGTTTTTGATCGCCCCGGCCGGACAGGCGTCTACACAGTGGGTGCATTTGGCGCATCGGTTCTTCAAGGGTGTACCGGCCGGCAGGGCCAGGTCTGTGAGCACAGTGACCAGGCGGATCCTGGGGCCGAACTGCGGGGTGACTAAAAGAAGGGATTTGCCCTGCCAGCCGAGCCCGGCATGCAAGGCCACGGCTTTGTGCGAGATGGAAGCCACAAAGCGCTCTTGATCCAGGATATGGCTGGCCGGAATAGGCAGGGCCTTTCCACCCCAGGACTGAAGTAGTCCGGCGACCCGGGTGGCGATATAATCCAAAAGGGCGTTCACGTTTTGGTAATGCCGGGCATACAGCGGCGTGGGCCGATCACTGATTGGATCCATGATCCCGTCGGCCAGGCGAACGGTGAGAGAAACTGCCCGGGGATAGCCTTCCAGCAGATTCGGGGGATCTGTTTCAATCCCGTCCAGACGGGACGTGTCGGCCACCGCCGCCAGGTCGGCCCCCCATCCTCGGGCGGCGTCGAAAAGGGGCTTTGCGTTGGGAAGAGATGACTCGTTCATGACCGACTCCTATTCCATTTTGCAATCAAAGCAATCATCATTTGTTTTCAACCAGCCAGGCTATTACCATAAATTCAAGTCACCTTGGCCGCAAAATGGAATTAGCACACGGCCCTGCTGTTTACAACTCCAGCAAGATCGACATTTGACGAGCACCAAATAGAATTGTATCTTACACGAAATTCGTGTAAGCTCGAAAATCCTTTACGGCAGAGGGAGCCATGAACAAGAACATTACTTTATGTGTGGATGAAAAATTGATTGAGAAAGCCAGAAGATTGGCCCAACTGGAAAATACCACCCTTAATGCCTGCTTTCGGGAGTGGCTGGAGCAGTATGTGAACTCCAAGACAGGGGCTGAAGATTTCGACAGCATTATGCAAAAACTCAACTACGCAAGGGCTGATCGTACTTTTACCCGGGAAGAAATGAATGAAAGATAAGTTCTTCATCGATACCAATATATTTGTCTACACATTCTCTCCTGGCTATCCGGAAAAAATGGAAAAATCCCGGGCAATTGTTAGAGAGGCACACACCCATGGGCATGGGTGCATCAGCTATCAGGTTGTCCAAGAGTTCCTTAATGTGGCCTTGAAAAAATTTACAGCACCCCTTTCTCCGTCGGACTGCGAGAAATATCTTGACGCTGTTCTTGCTCCATTATGTAAGATTTATGCCGGGCCAGGCCTTTTCCACAAAGCCCTGAATGTATATGAAAGATGGAAGTTTTCATTTTATGATGCATTGATAGTAGCAGCGGCGCTGAACACAAACTGCAACATACTTTATTCAGAAGATCTTCAACACCAACAAGCAGTTGAAACAATGACTATTATTAACCCGTTCGTATAACTTGTCGACAGCAAGGAAAACCAATGGATACCGAAACACCTTCAGCTTTGCGCAAAGTCCCCCTGGGTCAAACTGGACTCACCGTCTCCGAGCTTGGCTTCGGCGGCATTCCCATCATCCGCCTGACCAGTTCTGAAGCGGAAAGAGTGGTCCACCATGCTTTTGACCTGGGCATTACCTTCTTTGATACGGCCAATGCGTATCAGGACAGTGAGCTCAAGATGGGCCGGGCCCTGGGCCAGGTCAGGGACAAGGTCGTCCTGGCCACCAAGAGTTTCATGCGCGATGGAGACGTGGTCATAGAGCACCTGGAGAACAGTCTGCGGCAGCTGAATACGGATTATGTGGATATTTTCCAACTCCACCAGATATCCCGGGAGGAGGAATGGGAGGAGGTCAACCGGCCAGGCGGAGCGATGGACAGGCTTGCCCGGGCCAGGGACGAAGGCAAGATCCGCTATCTGGGTTTTTCGTCCCACAGCCTGGATATGGCCGTGCGGCTTGTCCGGACCGGCCTTTTCGCCACAGTACAGTTCCCTTTTAACTTTATTGAGCAGGAGGGCATGCAGGAGCTGCAGCCGGCAGCCAAAGAGGCGGGCATGGGCGTTTTGGCCATGAAGCCCTTTGCCGGCGGAGCTATCGACAACGGCCCCCTGGCCTTTTCTTTTCTGCGACAGTATCCAGAGGTGATTCCTCTGCCCGGCTTTGATTCTCTGGCCTCGGTGCAGGAGATCGTCTCCCTCTATGCCCGACCGAACCAGGTAGGAGAAAGTGAACAAAAAGGCATGGAGGAATACCGGAACAAGCTGGGCCAGCGCTTTTGCCGGAGGTGCGAGTACTGCCAGCCCTGCCCAGCCGGGGTCATGATCACAACGGCTATGGGCTATCCGCTTATGGCCTCCAGGATGTCTGCCCGTACAGCACTTGAGTTCGCTCAGGAGGCTATGGAAACAGTGCCCTTATGTGAGGAATGCGGGGAATGTGAGGAAAAATGCCCGTATGATCTGCCGATTGTACAGATGATCCAGGAAAATTATCAACTCTTTGAGAAGCACAAGGCCCAGTTTGATCATGAATGAAACTGATGGGTTAACTTCTCAATCATTGCCCGGCCCGGATCATACGAGTAAGCCGGGATCAGATTCGTCACGCGAAGACGCGTGGCTGGCCCTACTGAGGGATGAGGTTATCTCCTGCTCAATTTCGAATTGAACGCGGTTCTTCTGGTATGTTTCATAGAGGATCAATTTGGCAAATTTTCTTTTTTTGTCCGCTTGGGGGCAAAAAAATATTTCAGATTTGCCGGAGGCAAAGCTGAAACCGGAAATATTTTTGGCGCTAAATCTTCAGGCCCAAGCGCTCCCGGCAATGCAGGCCGGCCTGCACCCGCCTGCACCAGTCTTGATTTTTCACATACCAGCTCACTGTTTTTTCCAGACCGGACCTGAATGATTCTTCCGGTATCCATCCCAGTTCGCGTTGTATTTTGGAAGCATCCAGGGCGTAGCGGAAGTCGTGACCCGGACGGTCGGGGACAAAAGTAATCAAGGAAGAGTGGGAAGCGTTGACTGCTGGATGGGGGATCAGCTCATCCAATATACGGCAGAGGGTTTGGACCACCTCAAGGTTTTGTTTTTGGCAATGCCCGCCGATATTGTATGTCTCTCCCGGACGGCCCTTGGCCAGCACCAGGCGCAGAGCACGGGCGTGATCCTCAACGTACAGCCAGTCCCGGATGTTTTTTCCCTGCCCGTAAACCGGAAGGGGTTTTCCCTCCAAAGCATTTAAGATCATGAGCGGGATGAGCTTTTCCGGAAACTGGTATGGCCCGTAGTTGTTGGAGCAATTGGTGATCATGGCCGGGAACTGGTACGTGCGGTGCCAGGCCCGGACCAAATGGTCGCTGGCGGCCTTGCTGGCCGAGTAGGGGGAGCTTGGATCGTAGGGTGAAGTCTCGGTGAACAGGCCTTTATTATCCAGGCTGCCGTACACTTCGTCTGTGGAAATGTGCACAAGGCGAAAATCAGGGCGGCGGTCTGCCGGAAGTTCGGACCAATAGGTCCGGGCAGTTTCCAGTAGGGTATATGTTCCCAGAATATTGGTGTTTATAAATTCAGCTGGTCCATCTATGGACCGATCCACATGGGATTCCGCGGCCAGATGCATGACTGCATCCGGCCTGTAGGCATGAAAAATCCTTTCCAGGGCCGGGCGATCGGTAATATCGGCTTGTTCAAATATGTGCCGGGGATGATTCTGGGCCAGCGCCAGGGACTCCAAATTTCCGGCATAGGTCAACTTGTCCACATTGATGACTGTGGCCTGGGTGTTCTGAATATATTGGCGCACGACAGCTGAGCCGATAAACCCGGCTCCGCCGGTGATCAGGATTTTCATAGGCAAGCAGTACCAAAACTGGTAAAGGGATGTCTGTTTTTAAAAAATGGTGAATACGTTATGTGCATATCCGGTCAACGAGAAGAGGTTCTATATGGCCTGATCTCTCAAGGGCTGTCAACCAGCCGGCCGGGATCCTCCAGCTGATGGTGTTCAAAGCTGCACCATGACGGGATTTCACGTGTCACCTGCGTACTCAAATCAACTTCACAGCGGAGATACCTTGCTGCCCTATGGATTTAGAAAGATACGGCTTTCTTCCCCACCCCAAAGCTGACATTATTGCCACTTTCAATCTGGAAGATATGAATATTTGGTCCAAAAGGCTTTGAACGTATGAACAAGTCCATTGTCG
>JAWLEI010000124.1:0-6599 GCA_041686195.1 Desulfovermiculus sp. | reverse complement strand
GGCCTTTTATGAGTACATCGGTCCCCGGGATGCGGAAACAGTGATTATCGCCTATGGGATTACTGCCCGGACCGCTCTGGCTGCATATAAGCAAATGACCCGGGAAGGGGGCTCAATGGCTGTATTGATCCTCAAGACCCTGTGGCCGGTGCTGGAGACGGAAATTGTTCAGGCCTGCCAGGGTGCCTCCAGGATTATCGTCCCGGAAATGAACCTGGGGCAGTATAGCCGGGAGATACAACGTATCCTGCCGGACAAGCTGATCAACTGCCTGGGACAGATGAACGGCAACCTGCTTACGCCCAGCCAGATCATGGAGGTGGCTTATGTCTAGTTTGCTCAATACCAGCCGGCCGCCTGTGTTTTGCCCTGGATGCTCGCATGAGTTTGTCGTCAAGGCCCTGGATCAGGCCTTTCAGGACCAAGGGCTCACCGGTACCCAGGTAGCCCTGGTCAGCGACATCGGCTGCTCCGGGCTGTTTGATACCTTTTTTCATACCCATGCTCTCCACGGTCTGCACGGTCGGGCCTTGACCTATGCCACGGGCCTGAAGATGGCCCGCCCGGACCTGCACGTGGTGGTGACCATGGGCGATGGTGGTCTGGGCATCGGAGGTGCGCACCTCCTGGCTGCATGCCGCCGCAATCTGGACTTGACACTGCTCATCTTAAACAACTTTAATTTCGGGATGACCGGAGGTCAGTTTTCAGCCACCACCCCTCCGGAGAGCACGGTGGGATCTGGATTCTTGAACCAGGTGGAACGGCCCATGGATGCCTGCCAGGTCCTGGAGTCTGCCGGGGCCCCGTACCTGGTCAGGACTTCGGCCTATGCCAAAGATCTCGCTCAGGCCATAGCAGGGGCCATGGAGTACACCGGGTTCAGTGCCCTGGACATCTGGGGCGGCTGCCCGGGCAGGTACATGAAGCGAAACAAGATCTCGCCCAAAATAATCGAGGAGGGCCTGGGCCGTATGCCGGCCAAGAACGGAGCCATCCCGGCCAATGAGCGCAAGGAATACACCCAGGCGGTTTTAGAGATCACCTCTCAAATGCCCCAGCCGGAACTGCCCACTGCAGTACCGGCCGCCTGCACCCCGCCCCAGGACACAGAGCAGGGTACTCTCATCCTGGGGGCGGCCGGGCAGCGGGTGGTTACGGCCGGCGAACTCCTGGGTTTGGCCGGAATGAGCGCCGGGATGCAGGCCAGCCTGAAGAACGACTACCCGATCACAGTGCTCACCGGACATTCGGTCAGCGAAATCATCCTTTCCCCTGAACCCATTGACTACACCGGCCTCTCTAGGCCCTCAGTGGTCATTGTCCTGGCCGAGGAAGGAATCCAAAGGCGAAAACATGTCTTTGCTTCCCTGCCGGAGACCTGTGTTGTCCTGCGGTCGGTACCGGAACTCGAACTGCCGACCACCCGGGCCCAGGTTGTTGACCTGGATTTAAAAGCCAAAGGGATAAAGAAGGCGGATCATGCCCTGGCTTCCCTGGCCGCCCTGGCCAAGAAAGAGCAGGTCCTGAATAAGGAGATGCTGGAAGCGGCCATAGACATCCGCTTTCCGGCCAAGATCGCTGAAGCCTCCAGAAAGGTGGTGGAGGCGGTATGAGATGCCCGGTTTCAGGTTTCAGCGCCGCCTCCGGCCACAGACGATCAGTTTGATCGAGCAAGAAACAGAGTATGAAGAGGGCTGGGCTTGGGGTCAAGCCCGCCCTACTGGAGGAGTAGCAGGAGTCACCCTTGTCTTCTAAGGAAGGCCTATATTGAGATAGCAAAGAGGAGTCAGGGTCTTGGGCTTACTGAAGCACCTCCAGTAGGCCGTCCTTGCCCTCAAGGACAGGCCTTTTCGTCGTTACGAGGGTCCCCTCTACTCGTAACGTCTTTTCTTGGGGCTCCAGCCCCCTTCTACACCCTCTCTGTAGAGCCTGAGTCCTGAGAAGGAAAAAGCAGATGGCCGGAGCCATAAGAAAAAGACGTTCCCAGGGAGGAACCCGGGAACGAAGAAAGAGCTGGACCCCGGCCTACGCCGGGGTGACCCCGGATCTCAGTCCAGGGGGCAGGTGAAAAAAGCAAAATCTTGTTTCATACGAGGTTTCAGACAAAACAGCAGGGAATTGTATAAGATTCTGATTTACCTGACACCTTAACCTGAAACCATTCATGTAACCTCATACCCAGGAGGAACATTTGTATGCAGCCAATCCTCCAGTTCCTCTCTCCAGAGGACATTGAAAATATCCATCAAAGCGCTCTGACCATTCTGGCTGAGGTGGGTATGCGTCTGCCGGCTCCGGAAGCCCTGGAAAAATTGCAGCAGGCTGGAGCGGAAGTCACGGACCAGGACCGGGTTCTCTTCCCAGCGCATCTGGTGAGTCAGGCCCTGGAGCAGGTACCCAAGCGGACCGGGGTGACTCTTTTCGCCCGGGATTCACAGTGGGATGTGACCTTCACCAGCCGCCAACCGGCCCTATCCTGTATGACGATGGCCACCAGCGTTCTGGATCCGTTCACTGACGAGCGTCGTTCGGCTACAAACCAGGATCTGGCCCAGTTGGTTCGCCTTGCCGACCAGTGCGAACATATCACAGTAAATGGCGGCTTGATCACCCCCCAAGAAGTACCCGGGGAATTCAACGACTGGTATACCTGGGCTACCTGCCTGAAAAACACCACCAAGCACATTACCGGGGGCATGTACGGGACGCAATGCGTACGGGATGCAGTGGAAATGGCCGCGATGGCCTGCGGAAGCAGGGAAGACTTTGATCAACGTCCATGCATCTCCGGGTGGGTTTTGACTCTTCCTCCCCTGGCCATTGACCGGGAATCCCTGGAGGCCATGCTGGAAATGGGCAGACACAATATTCCCAGCATCATCAGTTCCGGCCCCATCCTGGGGACCTCCTCGCCGGTGACTGTGGCTGGAACCTGCGCTCAAACCCATGCCGAGATCCTGGGCTGCATTACCGCGGCACAAGTAGTCAATCCCGGTGCTCCGGTGGTGTACACCAGCTTTGCCCGAGGCATGGATATGAAGACCGGCAATGTGCACATGGCCAGCCCTGAATTCGCCATTTTAAAGGGCTGCATGGCCCAGATGGGGCATTGGCTGGATCTGCCGGTGCGTATGCCGGGCATGCTCCGGGATTCCAAATGCATCGACGCCCAGGCCGGATTTGAGACCGGCATGGTGGGCACAGTGACCGCTCTGAATGCAGACATCATCGATGCCATGCAACTGGACTCGGATCTGTTGGTCGATTTTGCGGATGTGGTCTTTTGCAATGAATGTATGGGCGCTTTGAAGCGCCTGAACCGACCGGTGAATGTAACTGATGAAAGCACGGCCCTGGAGGTGATCAAGGAAGTAGGACCGGGAGGGATCTTTTTGACCCATGAGCACACCTTTGAGTTCTTTCAGGACGAGCTGTGGATGCCCCGGATCATGGAGCATCGCAGCTACGATTCCTGGGAGCGGGATGGTTGCCAGGACATCCGGGCCGTGGCCCAGGCTCGAATGCAGGAAATGCTTCAAGCCGATCACAAGGCTCTGCTCAGTCCCGAGATTGAGGCCCGGATTGACGCTGTTGTAACCCGGGCGGTGGAAGAAAAGTCGTAAAAAAGTGTTCATACAAGATGGATCGCACTGTCATCACAAATAAAATTTCCCAAGGTGCACTGAAAGAGATGCCCAGAGCTTATCAGACACCCCAACCCAGGAGACGTCACTTATGAGCAACAGCAACGATGCACCTCAAGGCAGTTCCCACCAAGGCAAGCCCAGCCAGACTTACCAGCTGAAAAATATGGAATGGCTGGTTTTTCTCCTCAGTGGAGGTGTACTTCTCTTGTTTGTCATCGCCTCCGTGATCAACGTGAATTTTGTTTCCGATCTTGTGGATAAACTCTTCAGTCTTTCCGCTAATTACTTTGGAGCCCTTTGGCAGTGGCTGATGCTATTAAATTTTCTTATTGCCATGGGGCTGGCCGCAAGCAAGTACGGCAATATCCGGCTTGGGTACCTGGACAAGCCGGAAATGAGCACCTTCCGCTGGGTATCTATTATCATGTGCACCTTGTTGGCCGGGGGAGGCGTCTTCTGGTCTGCAGCCGAACCTATGTACCATTTTTTAACCACTCCACCTGTCTTCCAGGGGGTTGAGTCAGCCACTGAAGCGGCCGTGGTGCCGGCCATGGAGCAAAGTTTCCTGCACTGGGGCTTTCTGGCCTGGGCTATACTAGGCACCCTGGGAGCCGTCGTTCTGATGTACGCCCACTATCATCGCGGCGTGCCTCTGCAGGCCAGGGCCCTGCTCTACCCGGTTTTTGGTGAAAAGATCATGACCAACAACCTGGGCAAAGTGGTAGAGGCCTGCTGTATTCTGGCCGTGGCTGCCGGAACCATCGGACCCATCGGTTTTCTGGGCCTGCAGATCAGTTTTGCCCTGCAAGAACTCTTTGCCATCCCGGACGTGTATACCACCCAGCTGAGCATCATTATCGCCCTGGT
This sequence comes from Desulfovermiculus sp., assembly GCA_041686195.1. GTDB lineage: Bacteria > Desulfobacterota > Desulfovibrionia > Desulfovibrionales > Desulfothermaceae > Desulfovermiculus. Next base: position 2,082 of record JAWLEI010000124.1, on the reverse strand, counting down.
CATTGTATACACAATATCCGCAGTCACCGGCCTGCATCGGGGCATACAGTTTTTAAGCCGGGTCAATGTCCTGCTGGCAGTGGCTTTGGTAGCCCTTATCCTGTTCATCGGCCCGGGCGGTTTTATCATCGACACCTTTACCGAGTCCATGGGCACGTATGTCAAGGATTTTACAACCTTGAGCCTTTTTCGGGGCGATGAGAGCTGGCTGGGCTGGTGGACCATCTTTTTCTGGGGCTGGTTTATAGGTTACGGACCGCTCATGGCTGTTCTCGTGGCTCGTATTTCCCGTGGCCGGACCATCAGGGAGATGATGATCGCTGTTGGCGTGGTCGCCCCTTTGGCCACTCACTTCTGGTTCACCATTCTGGGCGGGTCAGGCATATTTTTTGAGATGAACAACCCCGGAGTGATCTCCGAACCCTTAAACTCCTCTGGATTGCCGGCTGCTTTGCTGGCTGTTGTCGGGCAATTGCCCATGGACCAAATCCTGGTTCCGATCTTTTTGATTCTCATCTTCATCTTTTTGGCTACCACCGGCGACTCTATGTCTTTGTCCATCTCTATCTGCGTCACCGGCAGTGATGATCCACCTTCCAGCATGCGTGTTTTTTGGGCCATTACCATGGGTGCTGTGGCCGCCATCCTCATTTATATGGGTTCCGGGGGGATAGGGGCCTTGCAGAGCTTCATTGTCATCACCGCTGTGCCGGTAGCCTTCATCATGCTCCCTACCCTGTGGTGTGGGCCCATGTGCGCCAAAAGGTTGTATGATGAGCAGAACGGGTAAAAAACAGGTTTCAGGTGTCAGGTTTCTGGTTTCAGTTAAGAATAGAATAGAAGATTTTCTTATACTCCTTTGATTTTCCTGACACCTCGCATGAAACAAGAAGTTAGGTAACTTTTAGATCTTCTTCTAACGTATCGAAAAAATGAGATGATGGCCGGAGCCATAAGAAAAAGACGTTCCCAGGGAAGATCCCGGTGAACTGGAAGAAAGTTCACAGAATAAACCCTGGGAACGAAGAAAGAACTGGGCTTCTGCGGTCAGAGGAGGCGCTCGTATGAAACTAGATTTTACCCTGAGGAGGGCCTGCCCTTGGGGTCAAGGGCGGCCTACTGGTGGTGCTTCCTTAGGCCCAGCCCTCTTGGTCAGTTTCACCTTTGATCAAACTGGGCGTCTGCGGCCAGCGGCGGCGCTGAAACCTGACAACTTATAGGCAGTTCCATGCACACCTCAAATGTTTAAGTGTCTTATGTAAGGAGAATTGCACCATGCAATCACGAGACCAACGAATTATTGCCGGGAAAGGCAGGTTCATCGACGACCTGTCTTTTCCCCACCTGGCCCATATGGCCTTTGTGGGCAGTTCAAAGGCCCATGCCCGGATCACGCATATTGATACTGCACAGGCCCTGGCTCTGCCCGGGGTGCTCACAGTGATCACCGGCAAAGAGGTCAGGGAGCACACCAACCCCTTGCCGGTCCAGGCCAACTTCCAAAATCCGGGGTGGACCTGGAAGCTGGCCGAAGTTTACGCCCTGGCTGTGGACAAGGTCTATTGGTACGGAGAGCCGGTGGCCGCTGTTGTGGCCGAGGACGAATATACCGCCCAGCGGGCTGCTGAACTCATCGAGGTCAGCTATGATCCCCTGCCCAACGTCCACGATGCAAAAGAGGCATTGCAGCCGGACGCACCCCTTTTGTATGAAGATTGGGGAGACAATAAGCAGGTGCACCTGGTCTTTGATTTCGGGGACCCGGAGGAGGCATTTGCCCAAGCCGACCAGGTCATGGAGGTCAGCTATTCCGAAGGCCGGGTAACTGGTCTGCCCATCGAGCCGCGAGGCTTTGTGGCTGATTATGATGCAAATGCGGACAAGCTGGATATGTGGGGCACTTTTCAGACCCCCTACTTGCAGCGGCACAACATGGCCGAGACCCTGGGGATGCCGGAAGTCAAGGTCACCGTGCACTCTGCAGATATCGGCGGGGCTTTTGGGCTGAAAATCCACACGTATAAGGAAAATGTGGTCGCCCTGGCTTCCAAGCTCTTAGGTCGCCCAGTGAAGTATATGGAG
>JAWLEI010000123.1:0-6772 GCA_041686195.1 Desulfovermiculus sp. | reverse complement strand
CCAGACAGCAATTGGCCATGTCTTTATTCCGGCAGGAGAAGTATGCGGCAGCAGAGGAAGAGCTCAGCCATATCCTGAAATCTGATCCAGATAATGCCTTTGTGCTTTTCAATCTGGGGATTTTGCATTCCTATTACCTTGAGAACCAGGAGCAGGGAAGATCGTATTTTCAACAAGTGCTCGATGCACCGGGTGCAGAGCCTGAGCTGAAAGAGCAGGCCCAAGAGCATCTCAAGAATAACGGAGGATAAGAGAACAATGACCAAAGTGCTAAAGCACGCCTTGACCTTTGACGATGTATTGCTTACCCCCAAGTATTCGGAAGTCCTCCCGGATTCTGTCGATGTGGGCACTCAGCTCACCGCCAGCATCCGCTTGAATATTCCTTTGCTCAGTTCAGCCATGGATACGGTGACCGAGTCCAGGATGGCCATCTCTATGGCCCGGGCTGGCGGTATCGGAGTTATCCACAAGAACATGTCCATCGCCAGACAGCAGGTGGAAGTGGACAAGGTGAAAAAGTCCGAGAGCGGCATGATTGTGGATCCGATCACCATAGAACCGGAGTGCACAGTGGGGCGGGCCCTGGAAATCATGGGCGAATATCGGATATCCGGTTTGCCGGTGGTAAAAAACGATCAGCTCATGGGCATTGTGACCAACCGGGATGTCTTGTTTGTCGAGAACATGGAGACCAAGGTTTTTGAAGTCATGACCAGCGAAAACCTGATCACAGTTCCTCCAGGGACCAGCCTGGAGCAGGCCAAACGCCTGCTGCACAAGAACAGGATTGAAAAACTCCTGGTTGTAGACGATGCATATCAACTCAAAGGGCTGATCACCATCAAAGACATAGATAAGATTAAAAAATATCCGGATGCATGCAAGGATGAAATGGGCCGCCTGCGGGTGGCGGCCGCAGTGGGCGGAGGAGAGGATCTTGATGAACGGGCGGCCGCCCTGATCAGCGCCGGGGTGGACGTATTGGTCCTGGATTCAGCCCACGGGCACAGCCGGAATATTTTGCAGGCCATTTCCAGGATCAAGTCCGATTATCCGGAAATGCAGGTGGTGGCCGGAAACGTAGCCACCACAGAAGGTACAGAGGCTTTGATCAAGGCTGGTGCGGATACGGTCAAGGTGGGCATCGGGCCTGGATCGATCTGCACCACCCGGGTGGTGGCCGGGGTTGGGGTTCCCCAGGTGACGGCTATTATGGATGCGGCCAAGGCCTGCCGCAAGTTTGAGCGCTGCCTGATCGCCGATGGAGGAGTCAAGTTTTCCGGTGATGTGGTCAAGGCCATTGCGGCTGGAGCAGATTCGGTGATGATGGGCAGTATGCTGGCCGGGACGGAAGAGAGCCCGGGGGAGACCATCCTGTATCAGGGGCGCAGGTATAAGATCTACCGGGGCATGGGATCCATCGATGCCATGAAGGAAGGCAGCAGTGAGCGCTATTTTCAGCAGCAAAGCAATAAATATGTGCCGGAAGGAATCGTGGGCCGTGTTCCGTACAAGGGGCGGGTCCTGGAGACCCTGTATCAACTGGTGGGCGGACTCAGGTCAGGCATGGGCTATGTAGGCTGCGCCTCCATTGACCAGCTCAAACTGGATACCGAATTTATCCAGATTTCAGCTGCCGGATATAAGGAAAGTCACGTACATGACGTGATCATCACCAAAGAATCGCCGAATTACCAGATTGATACCTATTGATGCAGGTAAAACGCGGAGCAATGTATGCATCCTGAAGAAACAGTCGTTATCCTTGATTTCGGATCCCAGTATACACAGCTCATTGCCCGTCGCATTCGGGAAGCTGGGGTATATTCCGAAATTCATCCCTGCACTTTGCCCATTGACGAGATCAAGAAGCTTAAGCCCAGGGCAATTGTCCTGTCCGGAGGCCCGGCCAGTGTCTGCGAATCTGGTTCCCCGGGAGTGGATCCAGAAGTTTTTTCCCTGGGAATTCCAATCCTGGGGATTTGCTATGGCATGCAGCTCATGGCCAGAGAGCTTGGCGGCCAGGTCGTCCCAGCCCAAAATCGGGAGTACGGCCGGGCTGAACTGACTGTGCTGGTCCAAAATACGTTGTGGGCAAAAATGGGTGAATCCAGACTCACCGTATGGATGTCGCATGGGGATCGGGTAGTGCAGCCCCCGCCTGGATTCGATGTCCTGGCTCAGACAGACCAGGTGGACATTGCAGCCATGGCTGATGCCCGGAGAGGGCTTTACGCCCTCCAATTCCATCCGGAAGTGGCCCATACAGAGGACGGAGATCAGATCCTTCGCAATTTTCTGTTTGAGATCGTGCAGGCCAGGGCCACTTGGACCATGGCCTCATTTGTCCAATCCGTGCTGGAAGAAGTCCCCCAAAAAGTTGGCTCCAGTCAGGTGGTCTGCGGTTTAAGCGGGGGGATTGACTCTACAGTCGTAGCCGCACTGTTGCACCAGGCCATAGGCAAGCAGCTGCACTGCATCTTTGTAGATAACGGATTGTTGCGCGCGGATGAGGGAGAGGAGGTGGTGCAGTACCTGCAAAAACACTTTGACCTCAACTTACAATACGTCCAGGCCCAGGATATTTTCCTGGACCGGCTGCACGGAGTGCAGGACCCGGAAGAAAAACGCAAGATCATCGGCAACACGTTTATTGAAATCTTTGAGCAGGAAGCCAGGTCCATACCGGGAGTCAGCTTCCTGGCCCAGGGGACACTGTATCCGGATGTGATTGAAAGCATATCCTTTAAAGGCCCCTCGGCTGTGATCAAAAGCCACCACAATGTTGGGGGACTGCCGGAAAAGATGAATCTTCAGCTCATAGAGCCATTGCGGGAGCTGTTCAAGGATGAAGTGCGCAAGGTGGCCATGGAGCTGGGGCTGCCCGATTTTCTGGTCTGGCGGCATCCCTTTCCCGGTCCGGGCCTGGCCATCAGGATTATCGGCGAGATCACTCCGGACAGGCTGGAGGTTTTGCGCCGGGCGGACAAGATTGTACAGCATGAGCTGATGGCCTCTGGCTGGTATGCCAAAGTCTGGCAGGGCTTTGCCGTGCTTTTGCCCTTGAAAACCGTGGGGGTGATGGGTGATGAGCGGACCTATGAGCATGTGATCGCCTTGCGGGTGGTGGAAAGCAAAGATGCCATGACCGCAGACTGGGCCAGGTTGCCGGATGATCTCCTGGCCCGGATATCGAACCGGATTATCAATGAAGTCAAAGGGGTGAACAGGGTGGTCCTGGATATCTCCTCCAAACCACCAAGCACCATTGAATGGGAGTAGTCACCTCTGTTCGCGGTTATTCGATAGCATGAAGCAGCCAGTTTTATCCTGTATGTCGAGATCTTACCTTGAAGAAAGCCTGCCCGGCACTCACTTGTAGTCCGGGCTTTTGTACTTTACAGTGGTGTTCTGGCTGCACGTGAGTGCCGGGCCCAGCCCGCTTTGAAAGCATGCCAGTCCCTCGGAGAGGAACGGCCTTCACGGCTACAACCCGGATCGCAGCTTTTTGGGTAGGGCGGTCATCTCCGAAGACCTGCCATCTTTGAAACCAGTTTCATACTCGAAATATTCGGCCTGTTATTTATATAAATCAAGATGAGGAAAACATCATGTTTGGAATCGGTACAACTGAAGTCCTGCTCATCCTGGTAGTGGCCCTGCTGGTCATTGGCCCGTCCAAACTGCCTGATGTAGCCCGGGCTCTGGGCAAGGGCATGGCCGAATTCCGGCGCATGAGCTCTGATGTGAAGCGGACCATTGACTTTGAATCCCAGCTGGCGGACATGGAACGGGACAAGAAGGCGGATGCCGCTTCTTCTGAGCAGAGCACCTCCCGGCAGACAGGTTCTGAAGAGACTGAGGACAAAATCAGGGAGCAGGGCCCGGCCGGGTCTCAGGCTCAGGGCGGATTCGGTGCTGCCCAGACCGCGGAAGATGAAGGCTCTGATGCGGGTATGAAGTCTGGGCCTGTTGCAGAAGATGAATCGCGGAGTACCCGGAATGGCTGAAGATCAAACCCGAAACGAGGACAATCAGGGCTCCTCTCTGGGAGAAATGGGGTTTCTGGAGCACCTGGACGATCTCCGGCGCAGGCTGATCCGGGCTCTGGTTGCTGCATTTGCCGGGATGCTGGCCTGTTATGCCTTTGCCGAGACCCTTTTTGACTGGCTGATGCTGCCTTTGTTTGAGGCCTTGCCCGAAAAAAGCACCATGATCTACACCGCCCCGCACGAGGCCTTTTTTACCTATATAAAGGTAGCCTTTGTGGCCGGTATTTTTTTGACCAGTCCGTATATTTTTTATCAGATATGGCTTTTTGTCCGGCCCGGGCTCTATGCCCATGAACGTAAATACATCATGCCCATTTCCTTCTGCTCTGCCCTGCTTTTTGTGGTTGGCAGCCTGTTCGGGTATTTCATTGTCTTTCCCTTTGCCTACAAGTTTTTCATGGGCTTTTCCGATGTGTTTATCAGTCCCATGATCACCATGAAAGAGGGCTTTTCTTTTGCCCTGCGCATGCTTATAGCTTTTGGCATTGTTTTTGAGCTTCCCCTGGTGATTTTTTTTCTGGCCCGCTTGGGTCTGGTAACACCAGCTGGTCTGCGCAAAAAACGGAAGTATGCTATACTATGCGGTTTCTTGCTTTCAGCCTTGTTGACACCTCCGGACGTATTCACCCAGACGTTTATGGCCGGACCGCTCATTTTGCTGTATGAACTCGGAATCTGGATTGCGGTATTTGTGGGCAAGAAAAGGGAACGAGAGGAGAAGATGCATGTCCAGGATGACAGCGCAGCTTGAGCGGACCACGCGGGAAACCAGCATACAGATCAGTATGTGCATGCCGGGAGAAGGAATAGTGAACATCCACACTGGCATGGGGTTTGCTGATCATATGCTGACCTTGATGTCTTTTTGGGCCGGCATGGACCTGGAACTTGAGGCCAGGGGAGATCTGGAGGTGGATGCCCATCACAGCCTGGAAGATATCGGCCTGTGCATGGGACAGGCCCTGCAGCAGGCAGTGGGCGACAAGACCGGGCTGGCCAGGGTGGGCTGGGCCCGGGTGCCCATGGATGAGGCCCTGGCCGATGTAGCAATTGATTTTTCCGGCCGCCCTTATTTGGTCTATTTTGACGATCTTTTGCCCGCGTATCTTTTTGGGCAGGAAAAGGATGTCTGGCGGGAGTTCTTCAAGTCGCTCGCCTTTCGGGCCGGAATGAATGTGCACATCCGGTTTGCTTATGGATGCAATGGACATCATCTCCTGGAATCAGCTTTTAAGGGATTTGGTTTGTGCCTGCGGCAGGCCCTGCGCCGGGAACATTCAACCATCTTCAGCACAAAGGGGAGTCTGGATTGAAAGCCAGGTATTTAGCAATCGCATGTATCGTGCTCTGGGTAGGAATGAGTGTGGGGTGCGGCCCGCGCCAGATCGACGGGCCTGATTTGGAGCACTCCGAGCTGGCAGTAGCCGATTTCGTCAAGCCCTGTGATTCCTGGCAGCTGTTGGCCGGATGCCTGCCCGAGGATCAAGATCCCCTGTCCAGGGACGTCTTGCAGACGCTGGATTCCATCCTGGAGCAAGAGCTCCATGCCCAAAACGTCACTTCCTATATCGGGCCCTCCGTGGTTCAGCAATGTAGGGAAATCGTTCTCTTTGAGGCCGAGGACCTGGGCATGTCCGGGCTTCAGTACTGGTCCAGAATTGGACGCTGCGTCCCGGCCGATCTGCTTCTTATCCCCCAGGTATTTGAATGGCGGGAGCGGAAAGGCGGGGAATGGGGGGCAGATGAGCCGGCCAAAGTGGTGTTCGATTTGTACCTTCTTGATGTGCAGAGCAAAGAGCTGCTTGATCGGTTTCATTACGAGCAGGAGCAGAAATCATTGACCGAGGATCTGCTGGGATTGGGCCGCTTCATTCGGCGGGGAGGAAAATGGGTGACTGCTGAAGCCCTGGCCCGGGAAGGGATGAAGCAAGGCCTGGAGGCTTTGGGCTTATGATTGTATTCCCAGCTGTGGATATCAAGGAAGGACGCTGTGTTCGCCTGAGGCAAGGTGTGGCCACAGAAGTGACCGTGTTCTCCGAGGACCCGGTACAGGTGGCCATGCACTGGGTGGATCAGGGGGCTTCCTGGCTGCATGTCGTGGACCTGGATGGAGCATTCCAGGGAGAGCCGGTCAATCAAGGCCTGATTCAAACTCTGTGTACGCAGGTCCCGGTCCCGGTTCAATTGGGCGGGGGTATCCGGGACATTGAGGCGGCCAAGCGGTTTTTCCAGGCTGGAGTGGCTCGCCTGATCATCGGGACACTGGCCCTGGAAGACCCGGCCAGTCTCAAAGAGCTCTGCCGGGCATTCCCGGGCCAGGTAGGCGTGTCTTTGGATGCGGCCAATGGCAAGCTCAAGGCCAGGGGGTGGGTGGCGGAAACTGACTTGACCGTGGAGCAGGTTGTCCCGGAGCTGGAGAATATGGGAGCGGCTTTTGTCGTGTATACAGATATCAGCCGGGACGGGATGCAGAGCGGTGTCAATGTAGATGGGGTGAGCCGGGTGGTGGAGGCTACCTCTCTGCCGGTGATAGCCGCAGGCGGAGTGACCGATCTGGAGGATATAAAGGCCCTGTTTCCCCTTACGTCCCGTGGACTGGCCGGGGTGATCACCGGCAAGGCTATCTACACTCAGAGCCTGGACTTAAGGCAGGCCCTGGACTGGGTGGAAGCGGAAAAGAACCGGCTCAGCCGGGTGAGTTAGTGTTCAGCGCCGCC
>JAWLEI010000122.1:4785-6858 GCA_041686195.1 Desulfovermiculus sp. | reverse complement strand
CCTTTGGCGGGACCTCTGGCGGCGGCCGCCAGTTTGATCCAGGATGAAACTGGCGCGAAGGCAAGGGCGGCCGCTGGTCGCCCTTGCCTTCGCCCGCGGTCGCCCATCAGGCAACAGAAAATCAATTATTCAGAATCTTATGGCAATATTTCGATGTATTACTCCTCCCAGCCAAAGGTCTTTTCCACCGCCATCTTCCATTTGGCATACTTGGTCCGCCTCAGCTCAGGATCCATGTTCGGGATCCAGCGTTTATCCTCAATCCAGTTGTTGCGCAGCTCTTCGCGGCCGGACCAAAAACCGGAAGCGATTCCGGCGGCATACGCTGCGCCCAGACAGGTGGTCTCGGCCACCTGGGGCCGGATGACCGGGACCTGGAGCATATCCGCCTGAAACTGCATAAGCAGTTCGTTGGACACCATGCCGCCGTCCACCTTGAGTTTTTTCAGCTCCACTCCGGAATCCTTGTTCATGGCCTCGACAATATCCCTGGTCTGGTAGGCTGTGGCCTCCAGCACTGCCCTGGCCAGGTGTTTTTTGTTGGCGTACCGGGTCAATCCGGCAATGATTCCCCGGGCATCCGGACGCCAATAGGGGGCCAGGAGGCCGGAAAAAGCCGGGACCACGTACACGCCTCCTGTGTCCTGGACCTGGGATGCCAGGTCCTCGATTTCATGAGCCGCATTGATCAGCCCTAAATTGTCTCTCAGCCACTGCACCAATGCTCCGGCAATGGCGATGGCCCCTTCCAGGCAGTACGAGGGTTTGCGGTCGCTGAACTGATAGGCCAGGGTGGTCAGCAAGCCATGCTGAGAGGGGATGGGATCGTGTCCGGTGTGCATGAGCAAAAAACATCCGGTCCCATAGGTATTTTTGGCTTCCCCTGGCGCAAAACAGGTTTGGCCCACTAAGGCTGCTTGCTGGTCGCCCACCGCACCGCAGACCGGGATTCGGGACTTGAATGGACCGCTTTCCGAGGTCGGTCCCCAGGAGGCACTGTCGCTGGAGGGAACAATCCTGGGAAGTCCGGAAGGTGGAAGATCCAGGATTTTGAGAATTTCTTCATCCCATTTTAAAGTGAGCAGGTCCATGAGCATGGTCCGGCTGGCATTGGTTACGTCTGTGACATGGGCACCCCCTTGGGGTCCACCGGTCAACCACCAGATGATCCAGGTCTCCATAGTCCCGTATAAGGCATCGCCTTTCTCAGCTGCCTGTCTGGCCTCGGGCACGGTGTCCAGAATCCATTTGATTTTAGGTCCGGAAAAATAGGTGGAGACCGGCAGGCCGGTGGTCTCCCGGAACCGGTCCTGCCCACCCTCGTCTATAAGCCGCCGACAGATTTCATGGGTCCGGGCGCACTGCCAGACAATGGCGTTGAAAAAGGGGCGGCCGGTACTCCGGTCCCAGACCACGGTGGTTTCCCGCTGATTGGTGATGCCCACAGCAGCCAAGTCCGATCCCTTGATCCCGGCTTTGGCCAGGGCCCCCTGGATGACCTCCTGGGTGTTTTGCCAGATCTCCATGGGTTCGTGCTCCACCCATCCGGGACGGGGGAAAATTTGACGGTGCTCTTTTTGATCCAGTCCCCTGATCCGACCCTCATGGTCGAAGATGATGAACCGGCTGCTGGTTGTCCCCTGGTCGATGGCTCCGATAAAGTCTGGCATAGCTGTTCGTCCTGAGTTAAAAAAGAGAACGATGAGAGATTTACGTTAACCGGGAAACGGTTTTGGATTTTGTGCTGATATTCCCATGAGAGACCCTCTTTGCCGATTCTTCTACCCTGTTGCCCAGGACTGGCTGGCCCTATAGGCCGAAGCTATGGCCAAACCGGCTCCACACCTTAAGCGCATCCAATCTTGATGCGCTAGAATAGAGCCGGCAGAGTATAGGTTTTCATGCACGACACTCCCCTGGTCATCAACAGGCCGAAAATGTTCGTCCACTTCAATACCGGCCTGATTGAGCGCATGTCCTTTTGGATCGAAAAAATCCTCCCTGTGCCACTGAGCCCGGGAACCGGGCTGACGTACCGGGAGATCAAGCAGTGACTCCCTGATCCTTTTCCTG
>JAWLEI010000122.1:0-4685 GCA_041686195.1 Desulfovermiculus sp. | reverse complement strand
AAGGATCGGGACTAAGAGACGAAAGGCCTGTTCGATATCTTGCCTATCGATCAAGGTGTAGGGGTGCCGGGGAAGGACCTCCGGCAGACGGTCGATGGCCTCCCAGGGATTGAGGCAAAGGTCAAGGGATTGTTGGGGCAGGGCTCCGAAGAGATCGAGCATCCCGCTGGAAAATTCAGACGCCCCGGTAGAGCCGATTATAGCTGTCTGCACCGAACGAGCAGCTCCAAAAAGGGCTGCAGCCATACCGGCCAGACCGCTGCCGATCACGATGGTTTGAGTGGTCAGGACCTCAAGACCGCTCATATCTACCATCCGTTTGGTTCAAGTCCAGACCGAAGAGGCCACAGTGAAGGGCTTCAGCCAGTTCAGCCTGGCACAGCTGTCCGTCCCAGAGCACAGGTCGCTGTCCGACCCATCTGCTGCGAATGAATTTTTTGATCTCAGTCAGGCTTTGAGGTCCAGTGTACCGGTTGGCATGGACCATGGCGCTGGTTACGCGGATGGAACAGAAAGTACCTTGGCAGGCCCCCTTGCCCAGTCTGCTCCGCAGCCGGAAGGCATCCAGCTCTGGGTGGACATCCTGCTGGTCCAGGGACGTCAAAATTTGGTCAAAATGGCTCTGGGGAATCATTTCACATTCGCAGAGCACAACATCGTCGGACCTGGCCTTTTGAAACCAGCTTCTGGATGAGCGCCCTGGTTCAGACCACTGACCGGAAAGAGACGAGGGCAGCCTGAGGTTGGCGGTCTGTCCGGGGACGTGGATATTCAGTTTTTTTCCCACCAGATCAGCGGCCTTTTCAGCCATCAGCCGAAAGGTGGTCAACTTTCCGCCACTCACCGTTATCAGGTTGGGACAGCCCTCAGCATGGTGATCGATCAAGGCGTATCCCCGACTGACATCTCTGCCCTCTGAGGATTCCCCGGATGCGAGCAAAGGCCGGACTCCAGCGTAAGAACGCACATACCGGGTGGTCTCCAGGGCCGGAAACATGGCCCCACCTTCCTCGATTATGGTGTCTACCTCCTCAACTGTGGGCTTGATGGACCTTAGGTCCGATATATTGACTGCTGTGGTACCCAGAATGGAAACTGTTCCTCCCGGGACCAGGATATCTCCATCATCAGGCCAGCGCAGGCGGTTTATCACCTGCCGGGTCAATCGGGTCCCGGTGACGGCCAATGTGCCTTTGGAGTACACCATATCCAGAGACAACCCAGCCATTTTCAAGGTCTCAGCAGCCCAGGCCCCGGAAGCGTTGACCACGATCTCCGGATAAACCCGGGTCACAGCTCCGGTCAGAGCATTCTGGAGGGTAACGGAAGTCACCGCCTGACCCGGCTTTCTCTCCATAGCCGTGGCCTGATGGTGACTGAGGTATATGGCCCCGCCTTGGAGAGCTTGAGAGATATTGTCCAGGGAAATCTGAAATGGATCGATGGTCGCGTCATTTACTGCATACGCGGCAATAAGGCCTTGGGCCAGCCCTGGCTCCATTTCCCGGGCCTTTTGAGGCTCCACCGGGGTACAGGCTATACCGGCCTGGGCGCAGGCCTGAGGGAAGTCGGCGATATAGGACTCATCGTCACCGGCCACAGCCACAAAAAGCCCGCCGGTGTCTTCGATACAATGCGGAGCAATCCGCTTCAGGACCTGGGCCTCTTCTTGACACTCTTGAGCTGAAACCGGATCTGAACATATATATCTGGCTCCACTGTGCAGCAGGCCGTGGTTGCCGCCAGAAGCTCCGGCGTTGATATCCCGCTGTTCGGCCAGGACGCAGGAGATGCCTCTGAAGGTCAGATCGCGGGCCAGGCCGGTTCCGGTCACCCCACCGCCAATGATCAATACCTGGGGCTGCATTGCCCCTCCCTTTTTGGGTTGCCGGATTGATCGAGTATGAAACGTATGCCCCCTCTCCGTCATTGCCCGGCCCGGACAGTTCGAAGACACCGGGATCATACTCGTCACGCGAAACGCGTGACAATCCAGGATAAAGCCAAACTATCTGTTCCGGATTCTGGTCCCGGATCAAGCCTGCCCCGGACCAAGATCCGGGGTCCGGGATGACGTGCCTGCGCGCGAATGACGGGCAAAGACTGATCTCGTTCATACGAGCCTTGCCGCTGGCCGCAGACGGCCAGTTTGCTGGATCAAACTGGCGGCTTCTTACGAAGAATAAATAACGAATAACAGGCCGCCAGCGGCGGGACTGAACACTTCTGACAACTTGCACCTGAGAACAAAATTAGCGTGCTCATGACCAGCCGGCCCTGGAAAACAAAGTCCAAAGAGTGTATAGATCGTACACACAATCCAGGAAAAAGACACCCATCATAGGGATTAAAACCCACTATGTCTAATTTTCTTCGTTACCAGGGTCCTCCCTGGGGACGTCTTTGTCTTATGGCTCCGGCCATCTGCTTTTTTCTTCTCAGGTCTCAGGCTCTGCAGAGATGGTGTAGAAGGGGGCTGGAGCCCCAAGAAAAGACGTTACGAGGGGGGACCCTCGTAACGAAGAAAAAATCCTTCTTTGTCATTGCATGAGCTGAGTACATACTTCACAATTATAAAACTATGACTGCGCGGAAAAATCCCCCCCATCATCTCGGATTATCCATCTCCCCTTGGATGATCATCAGCGCTGCAGGTATGCTGCTCATTATTGTCCTGGCCTTGGCGGCCAGCAACTATAACCGGGAAAAGGACTACATGGCCGATATCCTCCTGGAAAAGGGGGCGGCCCTGATTACCTCTTTTGAAGCCGGGGCCAGGACCGGCATGCGGCATATGGGCTGGGGGGGGACTCAAGTGCAAAATCTCTTAGAAGAGATGGCCAAGCACCCGGATGTCCTTTACCTCATGGTGGTGGACAAAAAGGGTCGTATTCTGGCCCACAACAACCCGCAGCTAGTCAATGGCCAGGTTGGAAACTGGTTCGATCTAAACCAGCTCGACCCCACCCAAACCGCCAAATGGCGACTTAGCAGGACACCGGATGACCGCCCGGCCTTTGAGGTCTACAAGTATTTCAATCCCATTTCGCCATTTCCGGGCAGAGGAGGGGCCGCCCCCTCCAGGAGGATGATGGGAGGGATGATGAGGGGAAACGGTCAATCCTGGTGCGCTCCGGGAAACTATATCCAGGATCGGCAGATCATTTTCATCGGGTTCGACCGCACCCCTTTTATTCAAGCCAGACAGGAAGATCTGCGCAACACTGGCATTATCCTTGCCGTGCTCATCCTTTTGGCCTGCGCCGGAGCAGTGAGCTTGTATGTGACCAGGAACTACCGGGCCGCCCGCAGGCGACTACAGGATGCCAGTGCGGTGTCCGGAGAGGTGATCGCCAACTTGCCCGTCGGCCTGTTGGTTTTGGATGAGCAGAACCGGATTGTCCTGCAAAATGCATCTGCCCAGGCTATGACCGGCCAATCAGAAGATGATGTCCGCGGCCAGCCTGCCAACCGGGTTCTTCCGGAGGCCCTCAGCCGGCTTATCCCCACCCAAGGACAAGACTATCCAGTTATTGAACAGGACGTGGAGTGCAGATTCCAAGGCCAGGAATCCATAGCCGTGAGCGTGAGTGCGGCCCGGATCATAAATGCGGCCGGAGAGTTCATCGGCAGCCTGATGATTTTGCGGGATTTGACCGAAATCAAGGCCTTGCAGCAAGAGGTGCAGCGCAAGGAAAAATTAGCCGCCCTGGGGGGTTTGGCCGCCGGAATCGCCCACGAGATCCGCAACCCCCTAAGTTCAGTCAAGGGCATGGCCACCTACTTTAAAAATAGGCTGGCCTCAGACCCGGAAGCCAGGGAAGCGGCCGAAGTTATGGTCAGGGAAACCAACCGGCTGAACCGGGTCATAAATGAGCTCTTGGAATTTGCCCGACCGTCAAAAATAAATCCCTCCCCCACTGAGATCAATACCGTTGTCCAGCATTCTATTCGGTTGATAAAACCCGACCTGGAGACTCGAGATATCTCCTTGAATCTGCATCTGAACCCGGACCTGCCAGCTGTGCACTTAGACTCGGATCGGTTCATCCAGTGTTTGCTCAACCTCTATTTAAACAGCATTCAAGCCATGGACCAGGCGGGCAGTCTTACGGTAATCACTCGAGAGGGCCAAGGGGATGGGGTGGAGATCGAGATCAAGGACAATGGACAGGGGATGTCCCAGGAGCATGTGCCGCACATTTTCGACCCCTACTTTACCACCAAGGCCTCAGGGACCGGCCTGGGACTGGCCATAGTGCACAAGATTGTGGAAAACCATCAGGGCCGGATAACTGTCCAGAGCACCCTTGGAGAAGGTACAGCCTTTATCATATGGCTGCCCACATCTCTGTCGGCAGACGATGCGTAAGCCATCGTATGAAACGAGACTCAACCCCGGTCGCAGGCTTGGCTGTCCGGGACCGCCAGGCTCCAGCCTGGCTTCCTGAATGCGAGCTTTGCGAGCATCTGGCCTCAATCTGTTTTTTTGCGCTCTTTGGCGCAAAAAATATTTCAGATTTGCCGGAGGCAAAGCTGAACCGGAGGCAAAGCTCGTATGAAACGAGATTTTACCCCTAAAATGTCTCTGGCTTTTCCGGGCTGGCCCTCTCCGAGGCCCAGCCTCTTTGATCAACGCACTCCCGGCCCTCGGAGAGGCCCGGGCTACTGGGCCCAGACCTCTT
>JAWLEI010000121.1:0-6939 GCA_041686195.1 Desulfovermiculus sp. | reverse complement strand
GGCTTTCTTTGTACCGAGAATCCCCCTCGTTACGTCGTTTCTTGGGGCTCCAGCCGCCAAACTGGGCGTCTGCGGCCGGAGGCGGCGCTCGTATGAAACTAGAATCAAATCCGAAGAAGGCCAGCCCTTGGGGGCAAGGGCGGCCTACCTACGAGCCGGGCTTTTCAGTAGGACGGGCTTGACCCCAAGCCCTGTCCCTCTGAGACAATAGTTTCATTCCGGATCAAACCGGGCGTCTGCGGCCAGAGGTGGCGCTCGTATGAAACAAGATTCAATTTGTTCGTCATTCCCGCGCAGGAACGTCATCCCGGACTGAGATCCGGGGCCTGCCCCGGACTGAGATCCGGGGTCATCCCGGACACCGATCCGGGACCAGAACCCAGAGCAGATAGAACGGCTTTATCCTAGATTGCCCGGCACTCACTTGCTGGACATAGTTTTGTGCATTACCGGCATATTGCTTTCTGCAAGTGAGTGCCGGGCCGGGCAATGACAGAAGGGTTAAGTCCTCAGTTTCATACATGATCAATCAGGCAAATTTCTTTTTTGCCCCCTTTGGGGCAAAAATAATATTTCAGATTTGCCGGAGGCAAAGCTGAACCCAAAAGCCCTGTCTGGCCGAGCAAGCGTCTTGACAGCTGAGAATGGAGTTGCTAGAACATGAATGAATATTCATTCATAATTTGCCGATGCCGATCACAGGCTCTTCATGGCCTGAGTTGACGCAGGCTGTGAAACGCCTGCCAACTGTGTACCACGCCATTTGTATGAAACAGGATTTGCTTCAAAGAGGTCCTGCCCGGCACTCACTTTGATTTCAAAAGTTACTATCAAAAACAGACGCCCATTCTCAAAGTGAGTGCCGGGCGGCCTACTTGCGAGCCGGGCTTTTGTGTAGGACGGGCTTGACCTCAAGCCCTGTCCCTCTGAGACAACGGTTTCATATATGATCAATCCGGCAAATTTTTCTTTTTTTGCCCGCTTTGGGGCAAAAAATATTTCAGGTTTGCCGCAGGCAAAGCTGAAACCTGATAATCTTGTGTCAAACAAGCTCTGTAATTCTGACCAAAACCTGTGGAGGATGACATGAACTGTATTAAGAAAGCTGGTGTCCTGGGAGCGGGGGTGATGGGAGCGACCATTGCGGCCCATCTGGCCAATGCCGGCCTGGACGTAGTCTTGTTGGACATTGTGCCCCGGGAGTTGACTGCGGATGAAAAAAACAAGGGGCTGACCCTGGACAGTCCCCAGGTCCGAAGCCGCATCGCTCAAAGCGGGCTGGACGGTTTGCTGAAGATGAAGCCGGCCCCGTTTCTGCTCCCGGAATACGCACAGCGTATTGAGATTGGAAATTTTGAGGACCATGCCCATCTGCTGCAGGAGTGCGACTGGGTCATTGAAGTGGTCGTGGAAAATATGAACATCAAGAAAAAGCTGTTTTCAGAGACAGTGGCCCCCAATCTGCGGGACGGAGCCATTTTGTCCACCAATACCAGCGGTCTTTCAGTGAATGAAATGGCCACAGCTTTGCCCCCTGAGGTGCGCAAAAACTTCATGGTCACTCACTTCTTTAATCCTCCCCGCTACATGCGGCTCATGGAAGTGGTCGGCTGCAATGAAGCCGACCCGGACCGGGT
This sequence comes from Desulfovermiculus sp., assembly GCA_041686195.1. Taxonomy (GTDB): domain Bacteria; phylum Desulfobacterota; class Desulfovibrionia; order Desulfovibrionales; family Desulfothermaceae; genus Desulfovermiculus. The sequence continues at coordinate 5,302 of JAWLEI010000121.1, read as the reverse complement.
CAGGTTCATGGCTGATTTCATCACCAAGCGCCTGGGCAAGGGCGTGGTCATGGCCAAGGACACCCCCAACTTCATTGGCAACCGCATCGGAGTGTACGCCATTTTCAAGTCCATCCATCATATGATGGATATGGGCATGAGCGTGGAGGAAGTGGATTCCGTAGCCGGAAAAGCCACGGCCAGACCCAAGTCGGCCGCCTTCCGCACCGCCGACCTGGTGGGTCTGGATACCCTGGTCCATGTGGGCAACAACTCCTATGAAGCCCTGGTCAGTGATGAGGAGCGGGACGTGTTCAAGCTCCCGGACTGGGTACAGAAGATGGTGGAAAACAAGCAGTTGGGGAACAAAACCAAGCAGGGGTTTTACAAAAAGGAAAAGACGGCTGAAGGGACCCAGATTTTGTACTGGGACTACGAAGCCGGAGAATACAAGCCGTCCCAAAAGCCGAAGTTCGAATCCATCAAGTTCGCCAAGATGGCCAAGACTACGGGCGAGCAGCTCAAGGCGGTGATCAATGGTCAGGACAAGGCGGCCGAGTTTGCCTGGCGCAGTCTGCGGGACACGCTTCTGTACTCCTATAAGCGCATTCCAGAGATCGCCGACGACGTGGTTAATGTGGACAATGCCATGAAATGGGGTTTTAACTGGGAGCTCGGCCCCTTTGAGATGTTCGACGCCATCGGGATCCATGATTTCGTGCAGCGGGCCCAAAAAGAGGGTGTGGCTGTTCCGGAAGGCCTGGAAGCCGTCCCCTCCTTTTACAAGGTGGAGAACGGAGTCCGATATTATTTTGATATCATAACCAAGGACTACAAGCCGGTCCCGGTCAAGGACGACCAGATCGAGCTGTCTCTGATCAAATCTTCCAAAGGAGTGGTCGAAAGCTGCGACAATGCCTCGATTGTGGATATTGGGGACGGGGTATTCTGCCTGGAGTTTCATTCTCCCCAGAACTCAATCAGCGACGACATCCTGGATATGGTCTTTACCTGCGTGCAGCGGGCAGAGAACGAAGGGACAGGCATTGTCCTTGGAAATCAGGGAGAGCGCTTTTCCGTGGGGGCCAACCTGTTCATGCTGGCTGTGGCTATTGCTGAAAACAAGTTCGAAGAGCTGGAGGCTACGGTCAAGAAGTTCCAGGACGCGAGCATGGCCATAAAGTATGCCCATGTCCCGGTGGTTGCCGCTCCCTATCAGATGGCCCTGGGCGGAGGCTGTGAATTCTGCCTCCATGCAGACGCCATCAACGCCCATGTGGAGACCTATATGGGTCTGGTGGAAATGGGCGTCGGCCTTCTGCCCGCAGGCGGGGGGACCAAGGAGCTTTGCGTCCGGGCGGCTCAGGCGGCCGAGCGTTTCGGGCTGGATGTTCAGCCCTTGATCTTTAAGTACTTTGAAAACATTGCCATGGCCAAGGTCAGCATGGGCGCGGACGAAGCCTTCGGCCTGGGCTATATGACCCCCTCCGATGCTGTGAGCATGGATATCGGCAGCCTGCTCGGAGATGCCAAGTCCAGGGTGCTCAGTCTGGCCAAGAACTACCGGCCGCGCAAGCCGGCTGTGGTCAAGGCTCCGGGCCGGAGTGTGGCCGCGAGTGTCAAATCCCAGCTGTGGAACATGAAGGAAGGCAGCTTCATCACCGAGTATGAGTACGAGATGGGCAGCCAGGTGGCTGATGTCATCACCGGCGGGGATGTGGATGCCGGCACTCTGGTCACTGAGCAGTACATTTTAGATATTGAAAGGGCTGCTTTTGTCCGCCTCTGCCGCAACCAGAAGACCGTGGACCGCATCAATCATATGCTGAAGACCAATAAGCCACTACGAAATTAAAATTTTGAGCAGAGGACTGATCAAAATTTTAATTGTATTCATGTGAGCGAATCCGCATGCACACATTCGCTGACGAAGCATGCAAAATGAACATGCAAAGAGCCGGTGACTCGTAGGCCGCCCTTGCCCTCAAGGGCAGGCCTTTTCAGCTTGAGAAATAATGGACAGCGGTTGAGGGCAACCGCGTCCTACTTAAGAAGCGAGCCCGGTTTTTTGATACAAAAGGAGGACAAGATGGCCAATGCCTATATACTCAAAGCCGTTCGGACCCCGGGCTGTAAAGCCAATAGGGGCAAGTTCACCAATGTACGGCCGGACCATCTGGCCACAGTGGCCCTCAAGGAACTTTTGTACCGGACCAGGGTGGAACCAGAGCAGATCGAGGACGTCATTCTGGGATGCTCATTTCCAGAGGCGGAACAGGGTATGAACGTGGGACGGATGGTGGCCTTGAACGCAGGTCTTCCCTATACAGTTCCCGGGCAGACCGTAAATCGCTTCTGTTCCTCAGGCCTGCAGTCCATCTCCATGGCTGCGGAGCGAATCATGGCCGGGTTTGCCGACTGCATTGTGGCCGGAGGCACAGAGTCCATGACTATGGTTCCCATGGGCGGGAACAAGTTCTGCGCCAATCCGGATCTGATTGCCGAATGGCCGGAAGCCTATGCCTCCATGGGCATCACTGCGGAGAAGGTGGCTGAGCAGTTTGATATCTCCCGGGAAGATCAGGACGCCTTTGGATTGCAGAGCAACGAACGGGCCCTGCAGGCCATAGCTGACGGCAAGTTTCAGGACGAAATCGTGCCGGTGGAAGTGGAGCGAACCAGGGTGATCAATCATGAATTGGTCAAGGATACCGAGGTGGTGGACATTGACGACGGCCCGCGCAAGACCACCCTGGATAAAATGGCCAAGCTCAAGTCTCCGTTCAAGGCCGGAGGTTCGGTGACCCCCGGGAACTCCTCTCAGATGACTGATGGCGCGGCTGTAACCCTGGTGGTGTCCGAGGATTTCGTCAACAAACTGGGCCAGGACCCGATGGCCCGGTTTGTGGCCTACGACGTCAAGGGCGTTCCCCCGGAGCTCATGGGCATCGGCCCCTCCGAAGCCATTCCCGGGGTCTTGAACAAAGCAAAGATGTCCCTTGATGATATCGGCTTGTTCGAAATTAATGAAGCCTTTGCCTCCCAGGCCCTGTACTGCCTGCGCAAGGTGGGCATTGACCAGGCAATTGCCAACGTCAACGGCGGGGCCATTGCCCTGGGCCACCCCCTGGGCTGTACCGGGGCCAAGCTGACCACCACTTTGCTGCACGAGATGCACAGAAAAGATGTGCACTACGGCATCGTGTCCATGTGCATCGGCGGCGGCATGGGTGCAGCCGGGATCTTTGAGAAGGTATAATCATTTTCCTGCGGAAAATGATTATTTTAAAAATGCTCCCATGCTTTGCGTGGGAGCATTTTTATTGTCATCACCTCGTGCTTAGGCTAGGATTTATACATGCAGATCACAGAAATCCAAGAAAAGCTCCGGCCTGTCCTGGAAGCCGGCCAGGCCATCAGGGCTGTGCTTTTCGGGTCCTGGGCCAGGGGGACCCAGACCCGGCACAGTGATATAGATCTGCTGATTGTGAGCGAAACACACAAGCGCTGGCTGGACAGGGATCGGGATTTTGCGGACATCTATAGGCTCTTCCCCAAACAGGGTGTGGATCTTTTGATATACACTCCGGAGGAATTGGAGGAAATTGCCCATCGGCCCTTTATTCAAAGAATCTTGCGGGAAGGAAAGGTGGTCTATGAGTCTAGAGAAGCAGGCCAAAGAGGCCTATCGTTGGTTCGTCACCGCCACAAGTGATCTGGAGACGGCCAGGCTTTTAGCCAGGAATGAACGATTCCCCCATGCCTGCTTTCATGCCCAGCAGGCGGCAGAGAAGGCCGTAAAGGCTGTCTGGTATGTCCTGGGGGCCGATCCTTGGGGGCATTCTATCCGCAAGCTGATCGAAGAGCTCAGTGAGGTGGATCTGAAGGCTTTTGATGCGCTGAAAGCAATGATATCCCCAGGCCTGAAGCTGGATCGGATGTACATTCCCACCAGGTATCCAAACGGATTGCCGGATATTACTCCGGACTTGGCCTATGAGCAGGAAGATGCACAGAATGCAATTTCTGCCTCAGAATCTATTATCGGCCGGGTTCAGGAATATTTGGGGTGGAGTTTGTAAGCCTGATTCTTAAGCAACAAGAAAAATAGAGCCAGGAGACGGAAGTGGAAGCTGATCAAGACAGGGGGGCGGAGTCTTTTTCCGGACCGGATCAGTCCCGAGGCTTGAGTGTGGCTGACTTCATTGCCCTGGTCAAACAAACGGTCCTGACCAGGCCGGATTGCCGGACCTGTCCTTTGTTCGGCGCATCCACCGTGGTTCTGGATACCAATCGGGACAGTCTGGGGCCGGTGGATGTGGCCTTTCTGGGCTTAAATCCCGGACGGGAAGAGGTGCGCCAGGACCGGCCCTTTGTCGGCCCGGCCGGCCAGGAGCTGCGCAAGCGGATGCAGAATCTGCCGCCTGGATGTACCTGGCTGATTTCCAACTTTATCCTCTGTCATACTCAGAACGAAGCGGCCATCCCGGAGCCTGAAAAGGCCCTGCAGCACTGTCTGCCCATGCTCAAGGGTGTTGTGACCAGATTTCCGGCCCGGCTGTATGTGCCCCTGGGAGCCAGAGCCATGCAGGTCTGCAACATCCAGGGCCGAATTACCGCCAACTCCGGGCAGCTGTTCAAGAAAAACACCATCCCCCTCATCCACCCTTCGGCCATCCTGCGTCCTTCCAGGGGGCCCAGCTCCAACCAGGAGATCTTTGATCAGGGGTTTGCCCGGGTTGTGGAGTTTCTGCAGGAAGGGAGTGGACAATAGAACCGCCCGGCTGGGTAATGGTCCTGGATGGAACCTGGAACTTCCGGCCGGCATTCTGGTAGGGCTGTCCTCTCCGAGGGCCAGCCCTCTTTGGGAGCAGGCCAGCCCTCGGATATTTCCGTCACCCCGGCGAAAGCCGGGGTCCAGGTCCTGATTGTTGGGTTCAGGAAGAATGGACAGCGGTTGAGGGCAACCGTGTCCTCCTCAGGAACCAAGCCGTTTTTTTCATCTCAACACTGCTTACCTAGCCAGTCAAAAGTTATCTGGCAATACATTGTATTTATTGACCATCTGCATAGTTTTAAATGGCTATAGCGATAACGGATTTAACATCCTGATTTCTTTGTCTTTACTTTTAACCTTTTACCTTTAACTTTTAACTCTCCAGTGCTTACGTTATCGGAAAAGTCCATGCCCCTTAACCATCTGCACACCTTATCCAACAACATTAAAGGCTTTCTGGCCCGGGACGAGGCCGAGGCCTTGTATGATATTGGCCGGCAATGCGCCCGTCTTGGACCCTGTCTGGAGATCGGCAGCTACTGTGGC
>JAWLEI010000120.1:0-7216 GCA_041686195.1 Desulfovermiculus sp. | reverse complement strand
TACATTTTCGGTCTGGATTCCGGCTGGAGCCTGTGCTGGACCCCGATCCAGTACCGGATTGACAGAGGGGGCGATTCAAAGTTTCTTTCTCGATCAAACTGGCGGTCACAGCCGGAGGCAAGGCTGACTTCTGACCGCTGACCTCTGCCGAGGGCAACAACAGCTGTGAGAGACATTGCCACAGGCAATCGTATTTGTTACCCATGATCTTAGGCAGACTGTGAAATTATGATTGTGAAACTTGAGAGGTCCTTTATGCTTCTCACTGAATATCTCGAGCATTATACAGTATCAGATTATGCCCAATGGCCTGGAGATTGGGAATTGATCCAGGGACGGGCTGTGGCCATGACACCATCGCCTGGACTCACCCATCAATTGGTCAGTGGAAACCTGTTTCGACACCTGCATGAGCAGATGGATAATTGCCCTATATGCATGGTGCTTTATGAAACCGATTGGGAAATAGCTCACGATACTGTGGTCAGGCCGGATATAATGGTAGTCTGTAACCAAACCGACGAACGTGTCACCAGCCGCCCTGAACTGGTGGCCGAGGTTGTTTCTCAATCTACAGCTCATCGAGATGAGCGGGTCAAATTTTATCTGTACGCGCAAGAAGGTGTTCCGTGGTATGTTTTGGTTTATCCGCAATCTCGGAAGGCCAAGATATATGGCCTGCAAAATGGGCGTTATTCATTGATTGCTGATCTGAATCAAGATACATGGCCTTTTGCAATCCAAGACTGTAGCGTGGAGATAGATTTTTCCCGCCTGTGGATCGACTGACCTCTCCTCCAGTACCCGTATGAGTAGCAAAGATACTGCAATATCCTGAGCGGTCATATCTGAAGGGATGTAAGAAGGATTCATGCATTGAACAAATAGACATCATGAGTAATCAATACATTGCTCCAGCTCGGCCCGGGTAATCTCTCCCTTTGTCAGCTCCTGTACCACCCGGCTTTGGCTGAACACGGCCACTGCATCTGCCAGCCTCTCCGCCTGTCCCGGGCTGTGGGAGACAATGATCATGGGATAGGTCTCGGCCAGCTCCAGCAGCAACTCCTCTATGTGCCTGGTAGCTCGAAAATCCAGGGAGGCCGTGGGCTCGTCCAGAAGCAGGATCTGCGGCTTTAAAGCCAGGGTCCGGGCCAGGCAGAGGCGCTGCTGCTGGCCGCCGGACAGGGAAAGGGCCGGAGCTTCAAGCCGATCGCAGACCTCGTCCCAGAGCTGGGTCTGCTTGAGCACCTTCTGCATTTGTACTTCCCGGGCCGCTTTGTCCAGTTTTAAGACCAGCTTTAAGGGGGTGAGGATATTTTTGGCAATGGATGTGGGCAGAAGGTTCGGGGTTTGAAAAACCATGCCCACCCTGCGCCGCAGCCAGATGGGGTCCATGTCCGGAGCAAAGACCTCCCGCAGCTGTCCATCCAGCCATAAGCTCACCGAACCTTTGGTTCTGCCCCCTAGCTCATCGTTGAGCCGATTCAGGCTGCGCAGGAATGTGGTCTTACCCGAGCCGGACCTGCCCAGCAGAACAGTAACTTCCCCCTGAATTGCCTGCAAATCTACCTTATCCAGGGCTTGCTGCCGGCCGAAACCCACTGACAGGGATTGGGCCTGAAGAAGATATGGAAAATATTCAGGAGGCATATAATGTATTCCTCGAGTTTGGCCATCCTTTGGTATCTTTGGCCTCTGGCTTATGCGAGTTCATAAAGAAAGGGGCTGGAGCCCCAAGAGAAAACGTTACGAGGGAGGACCCTCGTAACGAGAAGGACTCAGCTCCATTGTCTGTGCAGTCCTCGCTGAATGAGATGAGCAAGAACAAACAGGGAAGAGGTCAACAGCAAAAGGACCAGGCAAGTCCCGAAGCCAATAAGCAGATCCTGGGACGAGCGAAACTCCGCGGCCAGAAAATAGATGGTAAAGGGCAGGGCCTCGAAGTTTCCCAAAAGGCCTTGGGGCAGTCCGGAGTTGGCCACCACCCCGGTGAGCAGAATAACCGCTGTATCTTCCGCCGCCCGACCCACGGCCAGGATCACGCCGCCCAGAATGCCTTTGCCTGCCAGGGGCAGAATAATGTGCACAATGTTCTGGCCCAGGGTCAATCCCAGGCTGGGGCCGATGAGCCGATGCGAAAGGGGAATGGCTTGCACAGCGTTTTGGGTGGAACGAACAATATAGGGCAGAATCAAAACGGCCATGCATGAAGCCGCCAGGAGAAGGCAGGTATTGGCCTGGGAAAAAAACGTTTTGCGCAAAAAAAGAATCAGAGCAAAGCCGAACAGGCCCATGATTATGGATGGTATGCTGGCCAGCTGATTGATCAAAATGGTGCAAAGATCTTTGGTCCGGCCTGTTGCCATAAGGGCCAGGTACAATCCACATCCCAGGCCAAGGGGCAGGGCGATGCCGACAGCCAGAAAAACCAAAGTCAGTGTCCCCACGCATGCCGGCCAAATACCCTCCCAGACCGGGACTTTCCCGGTCAGAGCCGGCCACACCGGTGCCTCCCCAAAAAAGAGATTGGGGTTCAGAGCCGAACTGCCCTTGACCAGGAGAAATCCGAGCAGGCTGGCGATGACCAGCAGAGAGGACAAGGCACAGAGCCAGGCGTAGACAATGGTTAACCGCTCTTTACCCTGAAACATGCAGCCGACCATATTTTTTCTGGACCCAAAAGACAGAAACATTGATCACAGCGGCTATGGCGAACAAAAGGCACCCGGCCACAAACACAGATCGATAGGCCGGACTCTGGCTGTCTGTGGCCACAACCAGGGCGATATGGGCGGTCAAAACCCGGATGGAGTCCAGCATGGAATCCGGGGTCTGGGGAGCGTTGCCGGCCAGCATGAGGGCGATCAAGGTATCGCCCACGGCCCGGCCGAATCCGAGCAGACCAGCAGCCAGCAGGCCGGGCCAGGCAGCTGGAAATATGACCGAGATCAGTGATTGAACCTTGGACAGGCCAAGGGCGGAGCAGGTCAGAGATAGATCCTGCTGCACCCTGTGCACCGCGCTGAGGCCAATGAGGACCACGGTGGGCAGGACGAGGAAGCTCAAGACAACACTGGCGGCCAGCCAGGAATACCCTGTACCCACGGAAAAGTGATGACGCAAAAAAGGGACCAAGGTAAAGGCGGCCACAAATCCGTACACCACTGTAGGAATTCCAGCCATGAACTGAACCAACCCTTGCATGAAACGTGCGGCCCAGGCCGGTCCCAGGCCGGAGCAGAACAGACACAGGCCCAGTCCCAAAGGGTAGGCCAGCAGCATGGCCGTGGCGGTCAGGGCCAGGGACCCTTGGATCATGGGCAGGATGCCGAAATGGCCTTGAAAAGGCCGCCAATCCATGCTCAACAGGGCCTTCCATTCCTGGCCGGCGAATACCGGCCAGGCAAAAGCTATCAAAAAAGCAAACACGGCCACCACCAGACACATGCTGATGCCGGCCGCGCTGAGCAGGAAAAAACGGCTGAAGTTATCGGAGAGAGGCTTTATGCGCACGAGAGTCTCGAAAGATCATTTCCCCAAGGGGATAAATCCGCTTTCGGAGATAATTTCAACACATTCTGGACCTTGAATGTAATCGATAAAGGCCTGAGCCAGGGCAGATGGCTCTCCCTTGGTGTTCATGTACAGCTTACGGACCACAGGGTAGGACCCATCAATTGCATTTTCCTGCGTGGGCAGTACACCGTTTATGGCCACCCGGGCGATGGTGTCGTCCATATGTCCGATGCTCAAATATCCTATGGCGGCCTTATCCCTGGAAACAGCAACCTTCATGGCCCCGTTGGAGGGAACCACATTGGCCTTGACCGCAACATTTCCTTTATCCAGGGCCTTTTTCCAGAACACACTCCTGGTTCCGCTGGCCTCATCCCGGGTATACAGATTGATGGATCTGTCCGGTCCGCCAAGCTCTTTCCAGGAGCTAATCTCACCGGCAAATACGGCCTGCACCTGCTCACTGCTCAAGTCCCGTACCGGATTGTCCTGATGCACGGCCAAGCCCACCCCGTCAATGGCAAAGGCAAAGGACTCAAGGCCGTATTTTCCCTTCTCCTGGGCACTGACCGGCCGGCCGGTGTTGCCGATATCCACCAGCCCTTCGCCCACTTTCTGCACCCCAACTCCGGAGCCGCCTCCGGCCACAGTGATGGAAATGTCCGGATTGCGGGTCATAATCCTTTTGGCCGCTTCCTTCATGACCGGGATATGGGCCGTTCCTCCGGCAATGCTTAGGCTTCCGGACAGGCTGTCGAACGTAGAAAGAGACGATGATTCAGCCAGACCAGGCTGGACGCTCAAAGCAAGCATCCCGAGACAGAAAAATAGACAGGAAAAAAAGCGCTTCATGAGAACCCCCTTTGGTTGATGGGTACAAATCACGTATCCATAGCACACACCAAGGCTTTTCTCCCAATTCTATTTTCTGATTGGAAACGAGCCATCTTATCGGAAAAGCTGATAGCTTGGAGGGACTAGATAGAGTGGAAGATTTGCGGGGAGGCAAAGCTGAAAGGAAAATATCACATAAGTAATTACAATCCTAAGTCTCGGCTCATGCGAAGGGGTTGGACCACTGCAAGCTCGGAAAACGGGCAAAGTCAGAGTCAGTAGAAACAAGCACACAGCCATGTTCAACGGCTAAGGCTGCCAAGTGTGCATCCGTAACCAGATTGGCCACGGCCTGACCATTAACCAACATGTCTTGAAAAACAGTCCAGTGGCGCTCTGTTGGCCGGATAACTCTTGCACACGGCTGATCCAGCCAACTTTGGACCCGAGAAACAGCTTGATCAATGGAAAGTGGATGCTCAAAGACCCGAGGATTGGTTCCAATACGGATAAAGGCCGAAAGGACAGTCCAACAAAAACATACTGCCTCAGTCCCTGACAATTGATCATCCCACCAGTTGCGGGCCTCAAGATTCCGGGGATGCAGGCTGTCCTCTGCATAGAGCAGGATGTTGGCATCAACGAGGATCACCTTGCATCCTCGCCTTCGATTTGAGCCAAAAGCTCTTGGATATTGTCCAAACTTCGTCCTTGCCGGAGCCCCATGGGGTGAGCTTCTGTTTGGTAGGGCCGTTGCAAGGCGGGTTTTTCCACTTCTTTTAAGCCAGCCCGTAATGCTTCGTTGATCACGGCCTTAAAAGAAATTTGTCGCTGTGCAGCAATGGACCGAGCCTGCTCCAATACATCATCATCAATTCGTATTGTCGTTCTCATACTATTCGATGCTAAGGCATCATATAGTATGATGTCAAGATGTAAGCCTCAACGAACAGGGCGTCTTGTTCTCTTTGCTCCACATACAGGGGCATAAGTCCAATATATCCCGATCACAAAGCGCCACAAGGCCACCTGCTTTGGCCCATTCATCCGTCTCAAGCAGGCTTTGTTCTCCGCGTTGGTCAAACATGGGCCAGGTCCGAGGAACCGTATGGTGTGCTTGCATAATCACCTGGCGGTTTTGAAGCTATGATCTTAACGTGTACGTTGGCATAGCCCTGGAAAAATCTCCCGCAGGGTCTGCTGGTCGATAAGCTCATGTAGAGGCCTTTCGTCATCATGGTCACTGGTCGGCTCTCTCTCCTCCCCATCCTCGAGTTCCTCTTGTTGGGCAGGGCTGTGGATGACCTCGAGCTGATCCGGATCAGGATCAATGCCCCGGTTGTTCACGATCCAGGTATCGCAGTCATCGTGGGCTCCCAGGTAGAGGAAAATGAGCCGGCCATTTTTCTTCATGAACACAAGACGGTACCCGCTGCCCAGATCGAACTTGCCCCCATTCTGCACCCTGGCTTCCCCGTAATGGGTCAGCTTGCTGCCCAGCCACTGGGTTATCTGCTCCTCAGCCGCCACCAGGAGGATGATCTTCCAGGCCTGATCAGCCGCGTCCTGGGATTTACCTCCGGCCTGGGTCATTTTGTGCAGCTTCTTGCGAAACCGATCCGGGGCGTAAATGTATGCAGACATAGTCATTCCATGTTCTGTGCTGCTGTGCATAGCTCAGCCAGAAGTTCTTGCTGATTGAGCCCGTATTTGGCTGCCACGTCCTGCAAGGTGTCGAACAAGGCATTGCAGCAGATACATTCGCCGGCCTGATTGTCGTATCGGCGGAAGACGTCTTCCGTTTTCCGGTAGGTGGAGACGACATCCAGAACGGTCATATCCGGAGTAATTGGATGAGTATTCATGCGACTCTCACTTAAACTCGATAGTCAAAAATTGTTGGTTAACCGTAGATAGTATACTCGCAAAGAAAAAGAAGATGGCTGGAGCCATAAGAGAAAGACGTTCACGCCAAGGCGTGAGAGGACCCTGGGAACGAAGAAAAGAGGGCGAAAGATTTTTCGCCCCTACTGCCCACCACTACGTTTTATTTTAAGTCAAACTGAGCGTCTGCGGCCAACGGCGGCACTAAACCCTGAACATGGAACTGTAAACCCTAAAGTTTTCAATTGTTTTTGATCAGCTCATAGGCCTCTGGCAGACAGGAAATGATATCCATGATCTGGGAAGCAGGCGTGGGATTGCTCATTGAGCCGGCAGTGCGGTTGATTCGAGCTGCCAGTTCCGCAGCCTGGGACACTTCCAGGCCGGACTCTATCAAGCTGCTGACCACCCCGGTCAGGGTGTCTCCTGTCCCGCCCACAGCCTCCATAGCCTCGCTGCAGGGCTGGCTTACCGTAGACAAAATACCGGAAGAATCAGCCACATAATCCATGCTGCCCTTGACCAGGAGATACCTGGCGGCATTGGCGTGGGCATAGGCCCGGGTGATCAGGCTGGGCACCTTGTTGTCCTCGGACAAAATAAAACCCCGGGTGTAAAAAGGATGTGGGGCCTTTTCATCGGCCAAAAAGGCCAGCTCACCGGCATCCGGAGTAAACAAATCATATTCCGAACTCTGTCCGCTCATCTTGGCCGCGTACATGAACCCGGCGTCAGCGATCAGCTTGGGTCGGATTTTCAAATCCTGCACTGCCAGAAGGACCCGGCCATGTCCGTCCACATCCGGCTGCAGGTAGTGAAAGACCATGCTGCTCGGTGCATGGTCAGCCATATGCTCGGCCAAATGGGCATACAGCCTGCGGCTTCCATGTCCCAGCCCGGTATCACCAACCAGAAAGGCCAGAGGCGGCTCCTGGCCCAGGGTCTGAAGCATGAGACAGGCAGCAGCCAACAGGGCCGG
>JAWLEI010000119.1:0-7388 GCA_041686195.1 Desulfovermiculus sp. | reverse complement strand
AAAGCGATTTTTCTCTAGCCCCAGGAGAGTACATCCCCTTGACCTAGGACCTTTAATGGGTGACCTAGGACCTTTAATGGGTGACCTCTGTCTTCTGTCTTCTGACCTCTGACGTCTGTCTTCTGCCTATCCCACAGCCAGGTCCAACTCCTGGTCCACACCTTCTTCAGATGCGATAGTGTCAATCTGGCTGACGATCTCTTCATCGGTAAAGTGTTTCAAGGATATGGCCCCGGTGGGGCATTTGGCGTTGCACAGCCCGTCTCCTTTGCACAACACCGGGTTGACCACCGCCTTGTGCCCCTGACGCGTCTCCTGCATCTCGATGGCCTCGTAGGTACAGGCCCTCATGCATGCACCGCAGCCGATGCACTTCTTGTCGTCCACAACACACACCGATCCGGAGACCGTGACCTGGTCGTGCTTGAGCAGAGTCAAAACCCGGCCCGCGGCTCCGTAGGCCTGGTTGACCACTTCAGATATATGTTTGGGGTAATGGGCCGTTCCGCACAGGTAGACCCCCTCGGTACCAAACTCCACCGGACGCAGCTTAACATGCGCTTCCTTGAAGAAGCCGTCGCTGCCCAGCGGGGCCTTGAACAAGGCCGCGATCTCCGGGCTGTCTGCCGCGGGAATCACTGCCGCGGCCAGGGACAAGACATCCGCATCCAAGACCAGCTTACAACCCAGGACCGGATCGGGCACCGTGACCTGGAGGACCTCTTTGCCCTCTTCGCTCGTTCCTGTTTCCACCACTGGCGGATTGTCCGGCTGATAGCGGATGAACTTGACGTCCTTGTCCGCCGCTTCCCGGTAGGCATCCTCTTTGAATCCATAGGTGCGCATATCCCGGAAAAGAATGTATATCTCCATCTTTGGGTTTACTTCTTTCAGCTTGAGGGCGTTTTTGACCGCATGGCTGCAACAGACCCTGGCACAATAATCCCGGTCTTCCTGCCTGCAGCCCACGCACTGGATCATGACCAGGCTTTCGGCCTCCTGGAGCTCAGGCCGCCCCTGCCCGATCTGTTCTTCAAGTTCCAGGTGAGTTACTACCCGTTGGTCTTGGCCATACAAGTATTCCGTGGGCTTGTATTCATCTGCACCTACGGCGATGACCGTGGCCCCGTGGTCGATCGGGTTTTTCCCCTTGTGCGAATGGATCATAGTCCGGAAATTGCCCACATACCCAGTTGCTTCGATGATTCTGGCCTCCAGATGCACATGAATGAGGGGGTGGGCATAGACCTGATCCACGAGGTTGGCCACATAGGACTGAACATCTATGCCATCCAGGGTAAAATACATCCGTCTTGCTGTTCCGCCCAGCTGGGACTCCTTTTCCACCAGGCAAACCTCGTGCCCCTGCTTGGCGATGGACAAAGCGCAGGTCATGCCAGCCAGCCCTCCGCCGACAATCAGGGCGGTCTTGTTTACCGGCAGATCGATATCCTGAAGGGGTTCCAGGTAGCGAGCCCTGGCCACGGACATCTGGACGATATCCTTTGCTTTTTGGGTTGCCTCTTCCGGTTCCTTGGCGTGGACCCAGGAATCGTGCTCCCGGATATTGGCCATTTCGCAGAAATACTGATTCAGCCCGGCCTCGCGCAGGGTATCCCGAAACAACGGTTCCAACGTTCGGGGGGAACAAGCGGCGATGACCACCCGATTCAAACCCTTTTCCTTGGCCACCTCAGTGATTTCACCAGCTGAGTTCGTGGCGCAGGAAAAGAGCTGTTCCTGGGCATAGACAACATTGGGCAGGGTCAGAGAGTAATCAACCACTGCGGGAACATTGACCACCCGGCCGATGTTTGCTCCGCAATGGCAGACAAAGACTCCGATGCGGGGCTCTTCACCGGCCACATCCCGCTCGGCCGGATACTCCCGTTCCCTGGTCAGCTTCCAGCGCCTGGAATCCAGGTATTCACCGCACTGGGTGCCGGCTCCGCTGGCGCTGAATACCGACTCCGGGATGTCCATGGGGCCTTGAAATGCCCCGCTGACAAATATGCCCGGCCGCGAGGTCTGGATAGGATTTTGAGGGCTGGATTGGCAAAAGCCATGGGCATTGAGATCAATCCCATAGATTTTGGCCATATCGTGATTCCCGGCCGGGGCATTGAGTCCCACTGACAAGACCACCAGATCAAACTCTTCTTCCTTGACCCCTTCATCGAATGTGGCGTAACGAACCCGCACGTTTTTGGTTTCCGGATCCTCACCTGCAATGGAGGCATAGCTGCGGATAAACCGCATGCCGGAGAGCTGTTCGGTCTTGTGATAGTAAAGTTCGAAATCCTTGCCGTAGGAGCGGATGTCGTTGTGAAATACTGTACATTCCGCCTCGGCATCGTGATCTTTGGTCAGCATGACCTGTTTCTGAGTATAGGTACAGCAAACTGCTGAACAATAACTATTGTCCCCCGGGGTGACCCGCCTGGAACCTATACATTGAATCCAGGCGATTTTGTGCGGATGATTATGATCCGAGGGCCTGAGGATCTCACCCTCATACGGCCCGGTAGCACACAGGAGACGTTCAAAATCCATGCTGGTGACTACATTGCTATATCTGCCGTACCCGTACTCAGCCCGGACCTTGGGATCAAAGACGTCATAGCCTGGAGAGAGGATAACGGCCCCGACGCTTAACTGAACCCGTTCCTCTTCTTGATTCAGATCAATGGCCTTATTCTCGCAGACCGCTTCGCAGATCCGGCACTTTTTCTCCTTCAGATACAGGCACTCTTCGTCAATATAGGCAATAAGCGGTATAGCCTGAGCAAAATAGATATGCACGGCTTTGCTCTTGGATATTTCCTGATTATATGGATCGGGGATATGCACCGGGCAGTATTCAGCGCAAATCCCACAGCCCGTGCATTTGTCCTCTCGAATGTACCGCGGCTTTTTGACCAGGGAAATATGGAAATCCCCGGCCTGGCCTTGGACATTCTCCACCTCTGTATAGGTCAAAACCTCGATATTCGGATGCCGGCCGACCTCGACCAGTTTGGGCGAGAGTATTCACATGGAGCAGTCATTGGTGGGATATGTCTTGTCCAGCTGAGCCATATGCCCACCAATGGCCGGCGATTTTTCCACCAGATAGACTTTAAAACCAGCGGTTGCCAGATCAAGGGACGCCTGGATACCGCTGATCCCTCCGCCGACAACCATGACATCGCCGAAATGGTTCTTGTCCCGGCCTGAACACAGCCGTTGGATCCTGTCCTTAAGTAGCAGTTCTTTATTCATTTTTCCATACCTTTATATCTGGTTTCAGTCCCGCCAGCTGCGGGGCTCGTATAAAACGAGACTGTACCTTGAAGCGGACCTGCCCTTGAGGGCAAGGGCGCCTACTTGCGAGCCGGGCTTTTTCGTAGGGCGGGCCCGCACTCACTTTGAGCATGGACGTTCGTTCTTGGCAGTGACTTTCCAAATGGAAATGCGTGCCGGGCCCTGCCCTTCTTTGCCAGTTTCATGCTCGATCAATCCGGCAAATCTTCTTTTTTTGCCCGCTTTGGGGCAAAAAAATATTTCAGATTTGCCGGAGGCAAAGCTCGTATGAAACAAGATTTTGCTTTTTCCGTCACCCCGGCGTAGGCCGGGGTCCAGCTCTTATATCTTCAGTCTGGATTCCGGCTTTCGCCGGAATGACGGAGGGGTGACTCAAAGTTTCACCCCTGATCAAACTGGCGGTTACAGCCAGCGGCGTCGCTGAACACTGAACACTTCTTGAGTCTGCTTTCCCCAGAATCTCAGCTTCTCATTCCGAGAGGACTTCCTGGATTATTTCGGTTATGTCTTTAATTTCCAGAAGGTCCTCATAATCCAGATTGAGCTTGCTCTCTTCGAAATTGGTAATACAATACGGACACGAGGTAACCAGTGTCTGGGCCCCGGCTTCTCTGGCCTGTTGCAGACGAATGTCCGAGAATCTCTCGTTTTGGGGAGTGTCCATCCAGATCCGGCCGCCTCCACCGCCGCAGCACAGGCTCTCCCGGCCCCATTCACTCATCTCTTTAAGCTCCAGCCCAGGTATCATGCGTAAAAGTTCCCGGGGAGCATCGAAGATCTCGTTGTGCCGTCCGAGGTAACACGGGTCGTGATAGGTGACTGTCCCGACATGCTCTTTACCAATTTTCAAACGGCCTTCCCGGATAAGCTGCAGGAGATACTCTGTGATGTGTACCACCTCGAAGTGAACCATAAACTCTGGATATTCATTCTTAAAGGTATGATAGCAGTGCGGAGAGGCCACAATGATTTTGTGCACCCCATTGTCGATGAAGGTTTTGATATTCTCCCGGGCCAGGTTCTTAAATACTTGTTCACTGCCAATCTTGCGGATGCTTTCCCCGCAGCAGCTTTCCTTGGTGCCCAGGATGCCGAACTCCACACCCGCCTTGTTCAGGATATTGGCAATGGCCACAGCCACTCTCTTCATCCGCGGGTCATAACTCAAATAACACCCGACAAAGAATAAGGCCTCCATGCCTTCGCTAAAGGTCTTGACCTGCGCATCCTTGGTCCAGTCCGCTCTGTTTTTCCGTTCGCCCTGCAGGGGATTGCCTTCGGATATCAGACTGGCCCTGGCCGTCCGGGCCGGGCGGACCGAAGGGGGAAAAATCTCATATTCGGAGGCAAGCCGGCGCAAGGACACACCGACCTGGATCTGGTTCACCCCTCGGGGACACTGCTCCGGACATCGTCCACAGGTCGTGCACCGCCAGATGTCTTCACCTTCAATTTCAGACAAACCAAAAGCAGACTCGCGAATGAGTCGGCGCATACTGAAGGTGCGCACCTTATTCCATGGACAGACCACATCGCACAGACCGCACTGGAAACACAATCTGTAGTCGAATCCGCCGGCGGCTTGTATTTCGTCGATGACTTCTTGGAAAGGGGCTAGAGTTTCCAATTTCATCCCTCTCTTTGTGGCGTTCGAAAATGACACTTTATTTACGGACTCGGCAGAGGCCTAGTCTTTATGCACACCAGACACAGTAGTAGTTGGCATGGTAATTCTGAAACCTTAAATATTTCATATTTGCCGGAGGTAAGGCTCGTATGAAACAAGGTTTTAACCTGAAGAGGCCAGCCCTTGGGGGCAAGGGCGGCCTACCTACGAGCCGGGCTTTTCAGTAGGACGGGCTTGACCCCAAGCCCTGTCCCTCTGAGACAACAGTTTCATCCCGGATCAAACTGGCGGCCGCGCAGCCAGAGGCGGCGCTGAAAACTGAACACATAACACTGGTAAGCTTTTCACCTACTCCTGCTCATACTTCCTGGCCATTGTCTCCACCACCTTATCCGGACCGTACCTGTTGATCAGGGAATCCAGGCCGATCTCCAGTTCGCTCAGCTCTTCCTCCGCCGGGCCTTCCTCTTCTGTTTCCTCGTAGGTCAGGGCATCCACCCGGCAGACCTGAACACAGACCGGCTCCTCCAAGGGAGGATCAGACTCGCACATATCGCACTTCAAAGGCAGGCCGGAATCCGGTTCCTTGAAAATATCCCTGGCCGGGCAGGAGGCTCCACAAAAGCTGCAGTCTTTGTACTCCTTGCCGTCTATGGTGTACGTATGCCGGCCCGCACATTCTGCTGGTGTATATTCACCGGCCCGAATGGGTACATACACATCGTTGACTTCGTCCAGGACCACCCGGATCCTGGATCTGGCCGGATTGATACTGCTGTACTTCGGTTCGGCGTGAAACGCGGAGCAAGCGATTTCACAGGCCCGGCAGCCGATGCACTTGTCCACATCGACATGGATCCGCTTCACAATTTTCTTTTGACCCCCGTCACTCACGACCTCACCCCCTTAGTTGCTCTGCTTCTTCAACGATTGCCTCAAAGGACAAAGGCTCTTCATCGCCTGTAATGATCCCTCTGTCTATTAAGTCCTGGCTTACATAATTCAGGCCCAGCTCATCCAGTCTGCCCTTGGTCGGAATGCCGTTGTTGGTCCAGCCTTTAAAGGCGTAATAGGCATCCAGACACTTCTGTTCCATCTCCGGCTCCCTTTTCTTCCAGTGGTCCTCGGGCGGTCTCTCATCTTCCCGCCTCATGCCTCGCCGCACATTAATGGCCCGGACCAGATTGCGGTTCCTGGCCGCGATCTCCCACAGCTTGTCCGGGTCCATTTCCATGCCTGTGGCCAGGGAGATGAAATCCGGGAGATTGTACAGATGGTAAGGAGGCCGGCCTCCGAATTGTCCACGAAAGGAGGATAAAAAGGCACACATACCAACAGAATCGTCAACATAATGCATGATCTCGTTCCAATCCACGACTCGTACAGCCCCGTCCACCGGCAGCTGGGTCCTGGGCTCCCAATTCAAATACAGATCGCGAAAATATTCCGGGGCAGCTTCCCAGCCCTTGACGAAATCTTCCCTTTCCTTGGTATCCGGAGTTGGAACCTGGGGAAAGGAGCCCTCGATCTGGGTTATGTTCAGCTTCTCTCCAGTGGCGTACATGAGAAAATAGTGATAGGCGACCCGGCCCAATTTGACCGGCACCTGCTCGCTCTTTTTCATGGTGTTGTGGTCGTATTCCTCCGCCCCCCGGCCTATTTTGCGGGCCGCCCAGTAGACCCCGTCGGCCAGGGCGTCTCCGACCAGCCCTTCCCGGCGGACCATCTTGTCCAACAGATAGAAGAACCGCTCTCCATTATCCTCGGGGAAGTTTGGCAGATCCTCGTCGGTCAGGATCCCCGCGTCGTAGAGCTCGACCCCAAAGGCCAGAACCTGGGGTGTGGAGTAGCCGTCCAGTCCGTATTCCTGGGTCAGACTGAGCATGTCATAATTGAAATCCAGCTCCTTGTAGGCGGCCATGGCATAAGTCAGCTTGCTGTAGCACTTCTGGAAAATGGTGTGCATTCCCGGACGGCGCAGGGCCTGGTGGCAATCCTTGGGACAGTTGTAGCAGGCGTTCCAGCGAAACCGGGCATTCTCGGAGATGGCCGTCCATCTCTCCTCCCGCTCCTTGTTCCAGTAGCCCTTATTCCTTTCCCGGGCATTGCCCCAGGCGAAATTGTCTACGTGCCACTCCTCATCGTCTTCATGAGCCATGAAATCCCCGCAATGCGGGTTCTCGTAGATATGCGTATACATCTCCAGGCTTTTCTCAAAAAGCTCTGTCGGCTGAGCCACATTGATGTCTTTTGTTCCTCGAACGGCAATGGCCTTTAACCGCTTATCGCCCATGATCACGCCCACTCCTCGAGAAGAGCTGGCATTGGAGTGTTCAATGGAGGCCATGTACACCCTGTTCTCTCCAGCCAATCCAATGGCAGCGACCTGGGTATCCAGATCATCCAGCTCATCTTTGATCGTGTCCGCTGTTTCCAGGGCTCCCTTGCCCTGGAGATG
>JAWLEI010000118.1:0-7451 GCA_041686195.1 Desulfovermiculus sp. | reverse complement strand
GGCTCCAAAGGCCAGCCCCCTTCATACCCAGTTTCATATTTGAACAAACTGGGCGTCTGCGGCCAGAGGTGGCGCTGACCTCTGGCGAGTACAAAAAAATTTTTTGCACTCGCATCTTGATAGGCTATTCCATGAGGGCCTGAAGAGCGGCCTCGACCTTCTCTACCGGACGGCGTTCGGGAACAACTTGATGCGGGATACGCTCTTCATTCCAGTCCTGGGACACATACAGGCCGCAGAAGCAGCTCCCGTATTCTTCAATATCCGGTTTGGCATACACACAGGGACAGAGGATGTCCTTGTCCAGATCATAAACCCCGGACGCCAGGCGGCATGGACAGGAGGCATATCCGTAGCGATCCATATTGATGAGCAGGCTTTCCAGAAGGTCCCTGACCATCTGCTGATCCTTGTTGAAATGAAAGCCTTTTTTGGCCACCAGCTTTTGAAGCTTTTCATAATACGCATCGATTCGTTCAGGACTTATGGTACTCATAGGGCTTTGTCCTCCATAAAAAAAATTACATGTGTCAATACCAGGAGGTAACATTATGGATCAACAAACAGAACTGGCAAACTATCTGCAACAGGTGATCGGTGAAGAAGGTTGCTGTGTCAGCTGTAATACAGATGATGTTTTTTTTGAAGACGGCAAGTGGAAACTTAAGCTGGAAAATTTTCTCGAGCCCTGGGAGCTTGGAGAAGCTGTAGATGAGGCCAAAGCCCGGATCAAGGAATATGCATCCATGGGATTTGGTCAGGCGTAATATTGCTTTAGTGATAAATGGAGAGTTAAAAGTTAAATGTAAAAGGTAAAAAGTAACGCCAAAGAAATTAAGAGGTTATATTTATTAACGCTGCAGACAATTTAAATCATTTATATAATCAATAAAAACAAGGTTTTACGATAGAACTTCTTGCTGTCAAGTGATGAGGAAGCTGGGACCTCGAAGAGATTCACAATCCTTGCACCCGGATTTTTCCTGGTGCAAGGATTGTTCAGGAATGCATCTTAGGCAAAGGCAGCGAACTGCTCTTTTTTGGCCGAGCAGACAGGGCATTTGTCCGGAGCGTCTCCCTCGAGCGTAAAGCCGCAGACCCCGCATACCTGGATCGTACAGAGCTCTACATCCTTTCCGCTGTCAACCGCCTCCTTACCTTTTTGAAACAGCTTTTTGTGTTCTTTTTCAGTGGCATATGACCATTCAAAGCTGCGTTGGGCTCCTTTCTCGCCCTGGAATTTGGCCACCTCGATATAGGCCGGATACATCTCTTCAATCTCAAAGCTCTCCCCTTTTATGGCCAGGCCCAGGTTCTTGGATGTATCGCCCGGGCCAAAGGCGGCCATAGAGTTGGCCACATGGCCGCCGTCCAGATGCTTGAGCTCGCGATAATGATCCCCGGCATGAATGAACTCGGCGTGAGCAATGGCTGTAAAAAGTCTGGCTACATTGGGAAAGTTCTCTTTTTCCGCCTGCAGTGCGAAATGGCGATAGCGCATGTTGGCCTGCGACTCTCCGCCAAAGGCGTTGATCAGATGTTGTTCAGTCATTTGATGCATGTTCGGTTCCTCCTTACAGGTTCCAATACGGAAAAGCACGCCTGGCCCAGGCACTCTGAGCATAATCGAATTTGAGGAGGCGATAAACCGCTTTGAGTGCTTTGGGGTCATGATTTTTCTTGAAATCAGATACTCCGTGGAGGAATACCGCTTCAGCAGCGCTTCCGCTGGCCGATGATTCTATGAGCATCTCATCCAGGATTGCTGTCGCTTCATCCAGGCGGTCATTGTGAAAGGCCTGCTTGGCCCTGGCCAGTTGGATAAAGGGTACCAGTTCATCCGGAGGGAGAAAGCCCATGACATCATGATCCGAGTTGCCGTTTTGATCCAGGAGAAAAAGACGAGGAGTCCATTTCACCTTGAACTGGCCGGCAAGAGGCTGGTCCTCGTGGCCTATGCGGAGAGGAATGCAATGCTCATGCACATGGGCCGCCACTTTGTCGTTTGGATACGTAACCGCATCCATTTGCTGGCAGCCGATTCAGCCCGGATTGTAAAAATCCAGTAAAATGGGCTTGTCTTCCTGTTTTGCTCTGGCTAGGGCAGCTTCCATACTGTTTTCCCAGCGAATTTCTGATGACATAGATATCTGCTCCTCGGTATGTAATGAGACATTTTCCATCTACTGCACTTTATATTCATATTATATCTTTGAGAAGGGATTGGACAAGAGTGAGAAAATGGTGAGATGAATCAGGGCCGTCTTCATGAACATGGTGTGGCATGGACCGCTGCAAAGTCTCACTTTCTGTGGCAGACACATGTGTATCCCTCTATGTTATTTAATATAATATTCTGCAATAGTTGCATATATTTTTATTGTTGTCTTTTTACCCCCTCAGGAACGCTCATTGCAAATGATAAACAAAATGATGGCCGGATGATCAAGTAAGACAACCAAGGGGAAACTGTATGCGTAAAGCCTCATGGTATTTTCAGCATGAAAACGATATGGTGCGCTGCTTTCTGTGCGCTCACACCTGCAATATTGCCCCAGGAGAAAGAGGGCGGTGCATGGTGCGGGAAAACCGGAACGGCATGCTCTGGAGTCTGGTCTATGGAAGACCGATCGCCCGGCATGTGGACTTTATTGAAAAAAAACCCCTGTATCATGTCTTTCCCGGCACTCTCAGTTACTCCTTTGGAACGGCAGGGTGTAACTTCCACTGCGCGTTTTGCCAGAATGCGGATATTGCCCATCCCAAAGAAGTTTTAAGGGCCATTGATGTTCACCAAGTGGCTCCAAAAGATGTCGTATCTGAGGCCCTTGACAGGGGATGCACAAGCATAGCAGCCACCTACACAGAACCAACGGTGTTCATGGAATATGCATTGGATGTGGCCCGGTTGGGACGTGAAAACCGACTGGCTCAGGTTTTTGTGACCAACGGATTCATGACCCCAAAATCCTTGAAGGACGTCGCCCCGGTCCTGGATGCAGCGAATGTGGACCTCAAATCGTTTCGAAATGATTTCTATGTTCAGCAATGTGCCGCTCGTTTGCAGCCTGTACTTAAGACACTGCAATCCTTGAAAAAGGCCGGGATCTGGTTGGAAGTGACCACACTGGTCATTCCGGGGCTGAACGATTCCGGGGACGAACTCAAGGAAATGGCTGATTTCATAGCCTCTTCTCTCGGCCCGGAAACTCCGTGGCATCTCTCGGCTTTTCATCCCAGTTACCGAATGACAGATCGTCCGCCCACGCCCATAAAGACCCTGAACACAGCTCGGGAGATAGGTATTGCTGCCGGTCTCCACTATGTCTATGTGGGAAATGTATTGCAGGCAGAATACAGACATACGTATTGTCACCAATGCGGAAAGAAGTTGATTGATCGTTCTCAGATGGTGGGGGAACCGGTCGGTTTGGATGACGGAGAATGTACCCATTGCGGCCAGTCTCTGCCAGGACTGGGCATGGAATTCAGTGAGCAATCATTGACCAGAGCTTAAGGAGGATTTTATGAAACGATTCATCAGTATGCTGGCTGTATTCAGCGTTAGTTTCCTGCTCCTTGTTGGCAGTATGGGATGTACCACCATGGCTGGCAAGGGGAAGGGCTACGAATCGCAGGGAAAAGAAGCCGAAAAGGCAGCTGACAGGGACAGGCCGCATCCCCCATATGTGTACCAGAAATGAGTTATATGAATCAGATATAAAAAAATAATGCTCTCCCGCCCGAAGGCCTGGGACACACTTCATTCCCCAAAGGTGAGCACACTGTGTTTCCGCAGATTAAATACCGGGCCGCACTCTCTTCACAACCCATAACCTGCGGTGAAAAGCCCGGTCAAATCACGGTACAGGATTGACCGGGCTGTCAGCTCCTTCTCTAATTATTCTTCACTCAACTTGGACTCAAAATCGATCATTTCTTGAGCGGTTTGAATGGCGCTTTCTTCAGAGTCACCACCTCGTGGAACGTGCTTGATCTCCTTTCCTTCACTGTCAATGATCACGAAACTGTAGGCCGAACCGACATCTGGATGGGGGTCGAGGCGAATAGTGTGATTCTTGTAAGTGACTTCTTTACTCATAAAGTCCTCCTTTGGCTGTACTTTATTTTGGGTCTATGGCCTTTTGGCAATGAGAATTATAGTATAGGTTAAATTTTTCGAAATCAAAGGGGAGAGAATGGTGATATTTGAGGGAATAAGAGCCTTTGACAATATGGCGCTGGGATTTCCCTCAGCAGCTTTATCCAGGAGCTCACGGACCAAGCCGGATTTTTTGCATCAAGATGTAGCCACCAGGCTTTTGCAAATATCTTTGATCTTCTCACTCAATACCCGATTTATCACCTTGCCTGTTCAGCAGGACAATGTATGCTGAAGCTTAAAATCATTGGCTCAAGCCATGCCTGAAGACTACAGTGATCAACAGTGATCAAGCTCTATCTGCGGAGGCTTGCCATGAAAGACCGGACAAAGCCCAAGGAGCATACATGGGACTGGAGAACACGAAACATGTCTGTCAGCAGGCCGGCATCAGCAGACGAGGGTTCATAAAGACCATGGGGGTGGGAAGCATGGCCTTGTGTCTGGAGCATCAGCTGGCCCACGCCTCGGAATATGGAGCTTCAGAATCCGAAGTTCCGGCTGGAGCCAGTATTCCCATTGTCCTCCACATTAATCAGAGCCGGCATCGAGTACTGGCCGAAACCCGTTGGACCCTGCTCTTTGTTCTGCGGGAGAAGCTGGGACTGACCGGGTCGAAAGAAGGATGCAGCCGGGGAGAGTGCGGGGCGTGTACAGTACTTATGGACGGCATTCCCCGTTACGCCTGTATGACTTTGGCTGTGGAAGCCCAGGGGACAAAGATTGAGACGGTTGAAGGCCTTATGCAGGGTGAGGAACTGGGATCAGTCCAGGACGCCTTTGTGCAGGAGGACGCCTTTCAATGCGGGTATTGCACCCCCGGCCAGGTGGTGGCAGCCGAAGGTCTCATTCGTTCCAATCCCAACCCGGATGAGCAGGCTATACGAGTGGGCATGAGCGGGAATTTGTGCCGCTGCGGGGCCTATATCCATATCAGTAGGGCGGTCAAAAAAGCAGCCGGGAATCGATCCGACAAGTGAGGTCCCCATGCACGACTTCTACTCCGAAAAAAATATCCTGCAAAAAGAGCTGTCCTGTCCCTCCGGAACCAAGGGCACATCTTTCTGTGCTCCGTGGGAATCCACGCAGGTGGTTGGCCGGCCCAAGCCCAGAGTGGACGGGTACGAGCGAGTCAGCGGATCAGCGGTCTATCCTTCGGATATGGTTTTGCCCGGAATGATCTATGCCGCTGTTCTCCATTGTCCCCACCCCCATGCCAAGATCAAGAATATCAATATTCAAAAGGCCAAATCTGTTTCCGGGGTCAAAGCCATTTTGAGCAAAGACAGTCCTGAGGCCGATATGAAATGGCCTTATGCCGACAACTTTCAGGGACCTCTGTTCGGGACCCATTGCCGATATGAAGGCGAGGTTGTGGCTGCTGTGGCTGCTGCCTCCCCGGATGAGGCCCAGGACGCTTTACGCCTAATCGAAGTAAGCTATGAGGTCCTGCCCTTTGTTTCAGATGAGAGGCAGGCCCTGGACAGTGATGCACCAAAGGTCCATTCCGGAGGAAACCTGGTTCAGCCGGTGCAACACTATGAACGCGGAAATATCACCCAGGGCTTTGCCCAGGCCGAGGTGATCCTGGAACGTTCTTTTCGGACCCAGGCCCTTTTGCATACTCCGCTCGAACTGCATGGGTGTGTGGCCAACTGGGATGGAAAAATACTCACGGTCTGGGAATCAACTCAAGGGGTCTATGCAGTCCAGGACAGGGTGGCCGAGGTCCTGAAAATGCCCAAATCCAAGGTCCGGGTCATTGGCCATTATATGGGCGGAGGGTTCGGGTCCAAGCTGGAAACGAGCAAGTATTCTGTCATTGCTGCCCTTTTAGCCCGCAAGACGGCCAAACCGGTCAAGCTCTTCCATACCCGTGAACAGACCTATCTGGCCATGGGAAACCGCCCGGCCTCGACCATGAGCATTAAAATCGGGGCCGACAGGAAAGGACATCTGACCGCTATTGAATTTCAAGGGCTGGGAGCCAGCGGAGCCTATTCTGCCGGAGGAACTTCCCTTCTGGACTGGCTGGCCAAGGATATGTACCAGTGCCCCAATGTGCGGACCGAGCTGAAAGATGTGTATATCAATGCAGGGCCGGCCAGGCCCTTTCGAGCTCCCGGATATCCTCAGGGCTCGTGGGCTGTGGAACAGATTATGGATGAGCTGGCTGCAGAGCTGGACATGGATCCAATCGAGCTGCGGCTGAAGAACTTTGCCTCCACTTCGCAGGGCAGAGAGGGCAATCCGCCCTACACCACCAACGGCCTCAAACAATGTCTGCACAAAGGAGCCGAGGCCTTTGGCTGGGAGCAGGCCCGAAAGGACAAGGCCCAGGCCAAAGGACAGGAGCATCTGCGGCGGGGAGTGGGCATGGCTGCCGGCAACTGGTTTGTGGGAGGAGGCTGGCCCCCGTCAACAATTATACTTAAACTCTTTGCTGATGGAAGCCTGAATCTGAATATGGGAGCCAGTGATATCGGCACAGGGACCAAGACAGTCATGGGCCTGATTGCAGCTGAAGAGCTCCAAATGAGCCCGGGACAGATTCAGATCGAAAACGCGGATACTGGAACCACGCAGTACGCCTCTCCCAGCGGTGGAAGTAAGACCGTGCCCACCGAGGGCCCGGCTGTGCGGGAAGCGGCCTTGAACCTCAAGGCCCAGCTTCTGGCCATGGCTGAAGATGCCCTGGAGCATCCGGCCGATGATCTGGAGCTGGTCAAGGACGCTGTGCAGGTCAAAGGTGACAGCCAAAACAGGGTCAAGTTCACTGAACTCCCGGGACTCAAAGAACAGCAGGTGATACTCGGTATTGGCCACAAGTCCCCCAATCCACAAGACAAAGCCATTACCCCTTTTGGGGCTCAGTTCTGTGAGGTGGAGGTAAATACCAACACCGGCGAGGTGCGCATTTTGAGGTTCGTGGCCGCCCATGAAAGCGGAAGGGTATTGGACCGCTTGACCTTCGACAGTCAGGTCATTGGGGGTGTGACCATGGGGGTGGGACTGGGAACTACTGAGTTCAGAGTCCTGGATGCCAGTCATACCGGAAAGCTGTGCAACCGGAACTGGCACGACTACAAGTTGCCAACCATGCTCGACGTGCCTTCGGAGATTACTTCAGTGGCCATCGATCTCCCGGACAGTGAAGCCAATATTACAGGAGCCAAAGGCCTGGGCGAACCAGTGACTGTTCCCACCGCCTCGGCCATAGCCAATGCCATATATAATGCGGTCGGGGTGCGAATGGAAGAAACCCCTATAAATCCTGTCACCCTGCTGG
>JAWLEI010000117.1:4420-7508 GCA_041686195.1 Desulfovermiculus sp. | reverse complement strand
CCCATGGATCCGGAATTGCGCATCAATTTTCTGGTCCAGGTCGCCGACCTGCCCACCCGGCCCCGGATTGGGGAGGTGGTGGTGCTCACCCCGGAGGAGCGCCTGGATCAGGACTTATGGCAGGGCCGGGCCAGCCGGCATCTGGGACCCGAGACTGAGATCACAGTCCAGGAAGCAGTGGTCAAGCTCAATCACCACATTCCATCCTCCTTTCCCCCGGAAGCCGTAAGCCAGGCCGAAGATCTCCCTCAAGACCCAAGCCCGGAGGACATGCAGGACCGCACCGATCTCAGGGATCTGCCCTTTGTGACCATTGACGGGGCCACGGCCAAAGATTTTGACGACGCTGTCTGCGTTCAGACCACGGATCAGGGCACAAATCTTCTGGTGGCTATTGCCGATGTCAGCCACTATGTACCCATCGGCTCCCCTTTGGACCGGGAAGCGCGGCTCCGGGGCAACTCCTATTATTTTCCTCAATCCGTAGAACCTATGTTCCCTCCGGCCCTGTCCACCGGACTGTGCAGCCTGAACCCGCAGGTGTCCAGGCTGGCCATGGTAGTGGACATGACCTTCTCGGCCCAGGGCAAACGTCAAAAGGCCGAAATGTATCCCGCAATCATTCGCAGTCAGGCCAGATTGACCTACAGCCAGGTTAAAGAGGCCGTGCTGGACGGGGATGCCGCCACCCAGGAACAGATCAAGTCCGTCATGCCCATGCTCGAACAGGCTCTCAGCCTGGCTCGAGTGCTGTTCACCAAACGCCAGGAACGCGGCTCTCTGGACTTTGATCTGCCGGAACCCGAGATCCTGTTTACTCTGCAGGGAGAGGCCCGGGACATCCGGCCCCGAGCCAGGCATTTCGGGCATCAAATCATTGAAGAATTCATGATCGCGGCCAACGAGGCTGTGGCTGAGTTCCTGCAGGAGCAGAAAAAAGCCACAGTCTATCGCATCCACCCTGAACCGGACCCGGAAAAGCTGAACAACCTGTTCTCTCTGCTCCGTTCCACTCAATTCGCCCACGAACTCCCAGCGGATACGGATATCAAGAGCCTGCAGTCCCTTTTGACTTCAGCAGAAGGCAGCGATCTGGAATTTCTGGTCAATCGGCTTCTGCTGCGGACCATGATGCAGGCCTCCTACAGCCCGGACAACCAGGGGCATTTCGGCCTGGGATCAAACTGCTATACCCACTTCACCTCCCCCATCCGTCGCTATGCAGACCTCATTGTACACCGCAGCCTGAGATCAGTCCTTAATCCGGATGCCCCTCCGGGACACGGCCGAAAGGGGCTGCGCAAGCTCTGCTTGCACATCAGCCATACAGAGCGAACGGCCATGCAGGCCGAACGGGAGATCCTCAAACGGATGACCATTCTCTTTCTCCAGGACAAGATCGGGGAGGAGTTTACCGGACTGATCAACGGAGTGAGTGATTTTGGATTCTGGGTGGAACTCAAAGAGGTCATGGCTGAAGGACTGGTCCGGCTGTCTACAATCACAGACGACTATTACCAGTTCCTGCCCAAAGAGCACAAGCTGTTGGGGCAGCACACCGGCCGGACTTTCACTCTGGGTCAAAAGGTGAGCGTCCAGCTGTCCAATGTCAGCCTCAAACGCCTGGAAATCGATTTTGAGCTTATATAAATTTATGTTGCAGGCAGGGGCGGCTGCGACATAAATTCATTATTTTCCAATGCAAAAGCGGGAAAATATCTGCTCCAAAACATCCTCTGTGGAAATCTCTCCGGTGATCTCGGCCAGTCTTTTCACCCCTTCCTGCAAGGGGACCAGGGTTACATCGGAAGGCATGCCTGCTTCCAGGGCCTGGACCGCTTCGTCCAGGGCCTGCCGTGCCTTTTGCAGCACGTCGCGCTGCCTGAGGTTGGGCACCAGTTCGCCTCCTGTTGGCTCCGGGACCCGGCCCACAATCTTGTCCCGAATGGCCTGGGCCAGTTCATCGATCCCCTGCCCGGCCACAGCACTCACCGCGAGGCAGGAAAAGCCGTGCTTGGCAAACCAGGTCTCTGGCTGGGTCCAGGATGGGGAGAGATCCTGCTTGTTGGCTACAGCCAGAACCTTGTCCGGTCCCAGGCTCAAGGCCACTTGCCGTACTTCCTGGTCCAGGTCCTGGGAGTGGTCAAAGACCAGGCAGACCAGATCAGCCCGAAGCATGAGATCTTCACCCTGTTCCAGGCCGGCCCGCTCCACCTCATCCAGGGTCTGACGCAGGCCGGCCGTATCCACCAGCCGGACCGGCAAACCGCCGAGGTTCAGGCCCTCCTCAAGATAATCCCGGGTAGTGCCGGGAACGGAAGTCACTATAGCCCGTTTCCGGCCCAAAAGTGCATTGAGCAGGCTGGATTTTCCGGCATTGACCCGCCCGGCCAGAACCACCAGCGCCCCTTCCCGGTAGCACCTGTAGCGCACAGCCGCATCCAAGAGATGGTCCAGGCTGCTTCGTACCGCATCAACTCTGACGCGCAAGGCATCTTCCGGATCTGACTCTTCCAGAAGATTGTCTCCGCTCTCTTCGGGAAAATCCAGATCAGCCATGATCTGGGCCAGCACATTCTCCAGGCCACGCCGCAGATCTTTGATAACTTCCTTGAGCCTGCCCTCCAGCTTGGCTTCAGCCATGTTCAGACCGATCTGAGTATCAGCATCCACCATCTCGGCCACTGCCTCAGCCTGACTTAAGTCCATGCGGCCGTTGACAAAGGCCCGCAGTGTGAACTCACCCGGTCCGGCCAGCCTGGCCCCCTGCTTAAGGACCATCTCCAGCACGGTCTGGACTACTGCTGGTCCGCCGTGACAGTTGATTTCCACCACATCCTGCCCGGTATATGAGGCTGGAGCCGGCATAAAGCTCAGCAGAACCTCGTCCACTTTGGCCCCCTCGATATCCACAATCCAGCCATGGTGCAGGACATGGGAGGCAAAGCCCGGGAACTCAGGTCTGGCCGAGACAAACAGGGACTCGCCAATGGACCGGCTCCCAGGCCCGCTGATGCGGACAATTCCGATTCCGCCCCGGCCCAGGGGGGTGGCGATAGCAGCAATGGTGTCCTTGATATTCATCTTC
>JAWLEI010000117.1:0-4320 GCA_041686195.1 Desulfovermiculus sp. | reverse complement strand
CTTCCGGCTCTTTGCGCCGCTTCAAGGTGATAAGCACCCGTTTCATCGGCCCCTCGCCCTTGCTCCTGGTGATGATGTCTGTATCGTCTTGCAAAGACATGTGCACCAGGCGGCGATGATAGGAGCTCATGGGCTTGGTGCTTTGCGCCTTTCCGGAATCCTTAACCTTTTGGGCCAGATACAATGCCTTTTGCCGGACCTGATCATCCTGTCGCTGTCGGTATCCGCCAGCATCCAGCTGGACATAGACCCGGTCCGGCCAGCTCTTGGCCACGATCCGATTGACCATATATTCAAAGGCGGCAATTGTTTGGCCTTCCTTGCCGATAATCAGCCCGGAATATTCTTCATCCTCAATAGTTACATTGATCCTGTCCTGATCAAAACGGACCTCCAGCTGCGGATCGCTGAGAACCGGGGCCAGCAATCTGCCCACTACAGTCCGGACCAGGCTTTCCAGTTCATTGGTATCACCTGCCGGCTGGACCTGAATAGCCGCATTTCTGCCTCCCAGGCCAAAGATCCCACTTGATCCACTGTCAATGACCTCAATTTCAAGTTCATCTTTGTCTTTTTGAAAATAGGCACAGGCTTTTTCTATGGCTGCTTCCACATTTTTCGCTTCAAACCGTTTCATGTCCTGCATATGCACTCCTATCCTTGGGCCTGTTCAGCTCTTCCCTCAATCCTTGCGCATCAATCTCCATTGTTGAAAGATGGACAGCATATTGTTGGTGAAGAAATAGACCACCAGGCCGGACGGAAAATTGAGGAAAATAAAAGTCAAGAATATGGGCATGATCATCATGATCTTGGCCTGCGTCGGATCACCTGCTGTGGGGGAGAGCTTCTGTTGTAAAAACATGCTCAAACCCATGACCACAGGAGTTATATAAAAAGGATCCTTTGCTGACAAGTCAGCCAGCCAGAAAACGTCGGTAAACGGAAAATGGGTTATAAATGGAGCATGACGTAACTCAACTGCACCCATCAAGGCCTCATAGAGTCCGATAAAGACCGGAATCTGCAGCAGCATGGGCAGGCATCCACCGGCCGGATTGACCTTATAGGTCTTATACAGCTGCATCAGCTCCTGATTCATCTTCTGGCGATCGTCCTTGTACTTCTCTTTGAGCTGCTTCATCATGGGCTGGATCTTTTTCATCTTTTCCATTGACTTAAAGCTCTTGTGCGACAAGGGCCAAAAGATGAGCTTGATCACAAAGGTCAAGAGGATGATAGCCAGTCCATAGTTGCCGACATAGGAGTAGAAAAACTTGAGCACCTGGACCAGAGGACGGGCAATGATGTTCAGCCACCCGTAATGCAGGGCCCCGATGAGATTATTCTCCACCTGGGCCAGATACCCCCGTTCCTTAGGGCCCAGGTAATAGCTGGCCGTAACCTCTTCACTCTGCCCGGGCTCAATCGAGGTGTTTTGTTCCAGAGCCACCCGATAAACAGAATCCTCAAACTTGCCCTTATAAAACATGTCCTCAGAAGTGGGAACAACAGCCATCAGGAAGTAGCTGCTGTCTATTCCAGCCCAGTTCACAGGGACATCGGACTCAATGCCCGGCTTGAGATCATCGGTGTCGTCTTCTTTATGCAGGCTTTGTCCAGCATAATAGGCTGCACTGGTTTTATTGTACCGGCTCTCCTTTTCCACGAGTCCGCTGCTGGCCATTGTCAGGCTCAAGACACCGCTTATCATGTTCTCGCTTGTATTTTGTACCTGCAGCTCTTCATCTATATCATAGCCCCCAGCCTGGAATATAAATGTCCGCTCAAAGACAATTCCATTCAGCTCACCCCGGAACTTTAATTCAGCTGACTCAGAACCGGTCAGCTGTACGTCCTCACCCTGAACCGACCACTCGGCTTCCTGCCAGGCCGGAGACCGGTTCCATAAGATACCCAGAGGGGCTTTGGCCAAAGCCTGCTCACTGACCAGATCAATGGGGGGTGAATCCGGAGCAATGGTTTCCTTATGTTTTTTAAGGTAGAAATGCTCCAATACTCCGCCCTGTGAACTGAACACAGCAATATATAAGGGAGTTTCCACCTTCAGGGACTTTGAATCTGAGGCATCGTAGGCCGGGCTGTCATCCGGGCGGTCGATTTCTTCAGGCTTTAAAGGCTGGGTCTCTTCCTGTTGCCCAACGTCCTGGGAGGGGGCTTTTTCAGCCTCTTGGGTGGTATTTTGCTCCACTTGGGGACCCTGTTGCGGGGCTTGTTGAGTGGGAAACAAAAAGTTCCATCCCACCAACACGAGCAGGGTGAGGCCCAAGGCCAGAAATATTCGCCAATTGTCACTCATGGTTTCGCCTTTGTTCCTCTCAAAAATCAAGAATTTGTGATTGTTTTTTCTGCTACAGTGGAATGCTGGACATCTTGCCACCTGTCCTGGGGTACTGGATCGTATCCGCCCCGGGCCAGCGGATGGCATCTGAGTATGCGCAATAAGGCCAGTCCCAGCCCCCGGAATATCCCATGGGAGGAGAGCGCCTGGAGGGTATATTCTGAACAGGAAGGAATAAAGCGACAACTCGCTGGAAAGAATGGAGAAACAAGTCTCTGATACGCACGGACCAAACCAATAAGCAGGCCGCGGATGAGAAATCGGATCCGAAACTCAGCCCACACTTTTTTGCACCTTGTCCAATACTGGTTTGAGTTCCCGTTCCACATCCACATAATGCAGTTTCTTGACTTGAATATGTCGTTTGGGCACAGCAACAATGTCCAGATCAGCATGAACGACCTGTTGATGATGCCGGAAGAATTCGCGGAGCAGACGTTTCACCCTGTTGCGATGAACAGCATTGCCGATCTTTTTGCTCACTGCCGTCCCAAACCGAACCCCGGCTTCATCTGGCTCCCGCATCCGGGCAAAAAGGAGAAAGCTTGGTGCATGAAATCGCCGCCCTGTATGATAACAAGCCAGATACTGCCTGCGATGTGTGAGGCGGCGAGACCTGGGATAGGAGCAACCGGGCGTGGAACGTGTCATTCATTGAAGCTTCTAATGTTTAGGCACTTAGAACAGATCAAAAGCTAAAGGAGAATTGGCCTGATGTCAGAATGAGTCAATCCTTTCTCTGTTTTCTTGCCTGTGACATTCAAGGTCAAAGAACAAGCCATTCGTCTCAAGCAAAATCTCCCGATCTGTGCCAACCGGAACCACCATTGTTTAAGTTTTAAAATACGAAATCCGATATTCGGATTTCGTATTTTTCTCCAAATATTCGCTCCTGTAATCTCTTGAGACTGTAGGGGCGAATGATCATTCGCCCCTACAGTCTCTGAAACAGCCCTAAACAGCCAGACGCTTACGGCCCTTGGCCCGGCGTCTGCGCAATACCGCCCGCCCGCCTTTGGTCCGGGAACGGACTAAAAAACCATGTGTACGCTTCCTGCTCACCTTGCTGGGTTGAAAAGTGCGTTTCATATATTTTCCTCCTTGGAGTGGAATGATTTCAAATCCACAGGACAGCTCATCCTGGATGGAGTGAAAAGATTAAAGAAGAGGCCTGAATACTCTTATTTTGCTTCTCAGTCAAGAAAAGGGCTGCCCCCGACCCCTTGACCTTTTTGCTTCAGAACTCCTAGACTTTTTTCCTCCCTACAATTACAACCAGAAAACAAGCACGCAAATCAACAAAGGAGCCATGCCATGAGCGCCGAGGCACTTCAAACCTATTGGAAAGGAAAGCTGGAGACCATTCAGGCCGTACTGGAGGACAACAATTTCAAGGTCTGGGTGGCCGACTCCGTGGACCAGGCCTGCTCCATATTCTGGTCCAAGATTTTCGACCAGGTCAAACCAGGCAGCGTTTCCTTCGGGGGTTCAATGACTGTGGTCAATTCCGGACTCTACGATGAGCTGAAAAAACGGAACGACATCCAGGTCATTGATACCTATGACACCTCCGCCCCTCATGATGAATTTTTGGAACGCCGGCGGCAGGCCCTGCTCTCCGATTTGTTCATCACCAGCACCAATGCGGTGACCAAGGAAGGCCACCTGGTCAACCTGGACGGACTTGGCAATCGAGTGGCCGGCCTGACCTTTGGTCCCAAACATGTGGCCTTGCTCATCGGTCGGAACAAGATTGTCACTGATATGGAACAAGCCATTGACCGGATCAAGGATTTCGCCGCTCCAGCCAATACCATCCGCTTGAACAAAAAGACCCCGTGTGTAAAGACATTCCAGTGCGAAGACTGTTCCAGTCCGGACCGGATTTGCAACACATGGGCCATAACCGAGAAATCCAATCCCCCGGAACGGATCAAAATCATCTTGATCAATGAACA
>JAWLEI010000116.1:0-7726 GCA_041686195.1 Desulfovermiculus sp. | reverse complement strand
TCTTCCCCACCCCAAAGCTGACATTATTGCCACTTTCAATCTGGAAGATATGAATATTTGGTCCAAAAGGCTTTGAACGTATGAACAAGTCCATTGTCGCCGGGCTTTTGGCCGGAATCGGGGCCTTTGGCCTGTGGGGGCTCCTGCCAGCTTACTGGAAGGCCCTGCACCAGGTTTCGGCCCCGGAGATCTTCTGCCACCGGGTGATCTGGTGTCTGGTCTTTGTGGCCATTGTCTTGGGCTTGCAGCGACGGCTTCCAGAACTGGTGGTATCCAGGCGCAGCTTGGGCCTGCTGGGCATCAGTGGGGGACTTCTGTGTATCAACTGGCTGACCTATATCTGGGGAGTGAATGCCGGGTATGTTCTGGACGCCAGCATGGGCTATTACATCAACCCTCTGGTGAATGTCCTCCTGGGCTGCATTTTTTTTCGGGACCGCCTGCGGCCTCTTCAGTTCCTGGCCATCCTGCTGGCTGCCACCGGAGTGGGATATATGGTCTACTCTTTTGGGCGTTTTCCCTGGATCGCTCTGACTCTGGCCCTGACGTTCGGATTTTATGGCCTGATCCGCAAAAAGATCAGTGTGGAGTCTTTGCCCGGGTTAGGTATTGAAATGTCCGTCCTCTGCCTTCCTGCCCTTGGCTATCTGGCTTTTCGGCACGGGCATGGGCTGGGAGCCTTGGGAAATGTGAGTCTGGAGGTGGACTTGTTTTTGGTGGGAGCTGGGGCGGTCACCGCTGTTCCCCTTCTGTTATTCGCTTTTTGCGCCCGGCGTCTGCGTTTGGTAGAAGTGGGGATTCTGCAGTACCTGGCCCCCACAGGCATGTTCCTGCTCGGGGTTTTTATCTATAATGAGCCGTTTAACGTCTCCAGGCTGTTGTCCTTTGTCTTTATCTGGACCGGCATCTTCATTTATGTCCTGGAATCGGTGTGGTATTTTCAGCGGACCGTGCCCAGATCCAAGTTGCCCTAATGCTCTGATTCGTAAGTTATGTGACGTATTCTCTTGGTCCTATCAAACCAATGAAGGAGACTTTGACTTAACATATTCGAAATTCGAATAACGCAATTCGGATTTTTCAGTGTCGCATCAGATCCCAATAGTGAACCTGCTGTCGGGATTGTAGGGAAATGTTCTGGAGTTCGAGTTCCGGCTCAAGCAGCGGCCGGGCAAGTGCCTGGCTTGCAATCTGACTTATGGGCTGCCTCAGGTCTTCTCTCGTCATCCGGTCATTGATGTGCCCGGACTGGTGGAGCAGGTGGCCAGACAGGCCAAGGGTTCAGACGCCAAGGACTGGAAACTGGGAAAAACCAAAGAGATATCCCCAGAGCTGCATGTCATACCCCTGGCCATTACCCTGGATCAAGGTTGAAATCCCCTCTGCTTCCCTCCCTGCTGCAGCTTTGGGCAGCTTTGCAGGGAGGGGGCAGGAGAGGATGTGATGATTCCATATACTTAAGTGAGATCATCTGATTTGAGGATTAATCGGTGGAATATGGGCTCACATAGACATTCACTTCTTTTATGCCTTCCACTGTTGAGGCCCTCTCCTTGGCTAAAGATACTATTTTCCCTTCTTCTGTCAGGTCGGCGGCAACATTTATGTATGCCACATCTTCTTTGACTGTAACATTTGCTTTTGGCATGTCATATACTATTGCTGCCTTTACTTGAGCCGCCTTCATCAATTGCTCAATTCTTTTCTGTGATTCAGGTGTTGCCTGCATATAGGGAAGATTCAAGAAATGGGAAATGCTGTCCACAATATCGTCGGCAGAAAATTTGCTCGCATTATAGATAACATCATAGTGGCTTGGAGCGCAAGGATCAATCCCAGTTACATGGATGCTCCATTTATGACGTTCTTCATCATCCTTGCGTAGCCAGTATCTGGCATCTTCTTCACTGATTTCTTTTCCTTCTTCTCTTTGTATATACTCTCTGTAGCGCTGAATCCTGTCTTCAATAGAGGACCGGATTCGAATATCCAGCTCATGACCCACCCCCTGAACAAATGCGTGGCCGGCCAAGCCATGATAAATTGTATTATCCTGAACCATGTGCTCCAAAATATTGGCCCGAATAAAGGCCAAATACTTTTCCTTCCCATAGCTGAATCTTTCCAGCACAGAAGGGGCGTCATGCAGGGCCTTTTTCAGCTTAATTTCAGGGATGTTGTACTCTTTTGATGTGCTGAGAAGAACTTCTCTGGAAATGACATTATACCCCATTTTCTGTCCCAGTTTTTCAGCGACCTCCCGGCCTTTGGTGTAGGAGCCTCTGGATATGGTAACGATAGGCATAAGAAAACCTCCTTGCTGAGATTGGAAAGACGTCAGAGTTCACCTGGGGGCATATATTCTTCCCAGTATTTATTTAAAACTAACCAATATGAACAAAATTGTAAACAGGATGTTCAAAAATAGTATCCACTCGTACTGCGTCTCAAATTCGATTTGTGTGGCTGGTTGATTGAGCATTCGTAGTCAAAGGGATGGAATGAGGGTTTGGAGAGGAACTTGTATCCATTAGCTGGAAAAGTTCCCGTGTATGAGCTGAAGTTCGCAAGGGAGCCGCAAGTCAGACAGGGCCAGCCCTTAAGGGCAAGGACGGACTGGATGCTTCCAGGCTGATCTATTGTCTGGAGAGAGTTGAATGCTTATAGTTGAAAAATTGATGTTGATTGATTTGCAAGGCCGTTGAGGCATGTCCAACTCTCAAACAAAAAGATGGTTGTGAACATATTGACCAACTGGAGTCTCATTTATGAATGATACGCGAACACTCACGCTCAACGACCTCACCTTACCATTTGAAGACATGAACGTCTGGTCCAAAAGGCTCTGTATACATGAATAAATCCACCATCACCGGGCTCTTGGCCGGAATCGGGGCCTTTGGCTTATAGGGGCTTTTGCCCGCCTACTGGAAGGCCCTGCACCTGATCGGGGCCGGGGCGGTTACTGCCGTTCCCCTGTTCTTATTCGCCTTCTGCGCCAGGCGGCTGCGCCTGGTGGAGGTAGGGATCCTGCAATACCTGGCTCCCACGGGCATGTTTCTTCTCGGGGTTTTTGCTTATCAGGAGCCATTTAATATCTCCAGATTATTGTCCTTTGTCTTTATCTGGACCGGCATCTTTGTGTATATTCTGGAATCGGTGTGGCATTTCAGAAAGAACATGCCCAAAACGCGATTGCCTTGAGGCCTGAAAAAAGATATATTTCCTCTCCTGCAAGGATGTATTGCATGATCCAAGTCATAATCCAAAGACCATGGCTTAATCACATTTTCACTCCCCTGCTCAGGAGGACACCATGACTACGCAAAACACTCATGAAGCTTTGAACCAAGAGGTTCTGAAAGACATTTTCCCGCCTCACAAAGCGGATCAATTTTTTGAGGCCCTGTTTGGAGACAGCTCGGAAGGTTCTTTTGACATCGAGCTGGAGTTTGTTGGCCGGAAAGACAATGTCCTGGAGTTGGAGTTCCAGCTCAAACAGCGGCCTGGCAAATGCCTGGCCTGCAACCTGACCACTGGATTGCCCAAGGTTTTTTCCCGCCACCCGATCATCGATGTCCCTGGAGTGGCCCAGCAGATAGCCGGGCATTTTGACCGAGCCAAGGCTGCCCGCTGGGAACTGGGCAAGACCATGCAAATCTCCAATCATCTGCACGTCGTTCCCCTGACCATCACCCTGGATGAGAATTAACTGTCAAAAATATCCAGCAAAACTTATGAGGGAAAATATCATTGTCCCGACCACCTCTTTCCCCGCCCTGCCAGCAGACTCCCAATCTCCTAATCTCCTTCATCCAGCAACAGGCCCGAGACCGGCCCAGGCCAGAATAAACGATCTGCAGCCACCTCCCGGATTCCTTGCAGCTTGGCTTTGTTCAGCGCGTTGAGCACGGTTTGGAACAGCTCTGTATCCCGCATCAGGCTTAAGCAGCCGCAGGCAGCGGAGATCTCGTCAAAGGCCTGGACCTGATCCCTGCGGATGCTCTCCGCCGTCA
Organism: Desulfovermiculus sp.; assembly: GCA_041686195.1. Taxonomy (GTDB): domain Bacteria; phylum Desulfobacterota; class Desulfovibrionia; order Desulfovibrionales; family Desulfothermaceae; genus Desulfovermiculus. Next base: position 3,710 of record JAWLEI010000116.1, on the reverse strand, counting down.
TGATCACCGGCACCGGCTCCCCGGAATGGATCATGGGTCCGCTGCTCGGGGTGCTATGGTCCGAGGCAACCACAGTGAGAATGTTCGGATCCTGAGAGAGCATAGGCATATCGGCACCCAGTGACCGGGCCTGGGCTTCGATAACCTCCTGCTTGGCCCGGCAGTCCTTGCTGTGGGCCGCCTCGTCCGGGGCCTTGGTGTGCACGTGGATAAAGTTGTATTCCGGGATGAGGCGAGTGGCCAGATCCAGGCGGGCAGCGAGATCAGCTTCCACATCCCGATTTTCGGCACATCATATATGTCCAGGCCGAAAAGGCTGGCCAGGCCCTGAAACATGGCTCCAGAGGCAACACTCGCCCCGTTGAGGCCGGTCTGCCCTTTTCTGGAAGTGCTCAAGTAGCTGCCAGACGAGAGCCACCTCCTGGCGGACACTATTCAGCTTGAAAAGCTATTTAAATAACGATTTGGAAAAGAACCGGTGTAATATCAATTATCCGCAAAACTTAGTCACTTCAAACATAACACTACAACGAAACGGAATTCAGCTATCTTTCGTTGGAGTGATAAAACGGTTCATAAAAACTGGATATCACCTATGCGCTGTGCAGGAATAGACATCGGCTCCCGGAGCATCGAGCTGGTGATTGTGGAAGATGGCCAGATAGTTGAACAGAAGCAGGCGGATACCGGGTTTGATCCCTTAAGCGGAGTCAAGACAGTGCTTCAGGGCAAAACATACGAACGTATCCTGGCCACCGGCTATGGCCACAATCTGTTTGAAGTCTCCTACGAGACGCCTACAGTGACCGAGATCAAGGCCAAGATCGCAGGGAAATCGCCCTTGGGCTGCATGCAGCCGTAGTCCGCAGGGCAGTAAGCATGCTGCGCCGGGTGAGCAACAACCTGGACAGCGCGGTCTTTGCCGGAGGAGTGGCCAAAAAACCCTGCATGCGGGAGTTTTTGGCTGACAGCTTGGATATTGATGTCTTGATCCCCAAGACCCCTCAGATGACCGGGGCCTTGGGAGCGGCCCTCCTGGCCCAGGAAAGATAAAAGAAAAAATGAACATCTCAGACCATTTTGGGGTCTTTCTTGTTCAATTTCAGGAAGTTGAGCTGGTCCGGCCCCTTTAACACAAAACACACAGATGGTCAGTTTCCGCTTGGCTCACAGCTTGCAAACTGGTCCGGCGATCAAAGGTCAAAAATCTTCCCTGATTCTGAACAGCCAAACCTAAAAGGTACATATCGGTCACGTGCCTTGAGCTGAGGACATACGACCAATCAAAAAGGGAAGATCCCAACAGACTGATATCATCAGGCCAAAATACATGCTCCGGCGCTGCAACGGCTTGCCCCAAACGATCAGCCACCACAGTAGCAGGCAATGGGGCTGGATATTTGGGATTGGACATGATGCGTACGCATCCATTTTGGGTGATCGGACATGAAGCCCATCCATATTGCGATGAGTTTTCCAACCAGTTCATGGCCTTGCGATGTGAGGAATGCCCGGCGTCCAGTAAGGCGATGAGCACGTTCACATCAAAAAGTGCCCGCATTATACCCCTTCCTCATCTCGTAACCGATTGATATGCTCATTAGAGATCACCTTGTCTCGGGCCGGAAAAGGTTGGAATCCGGCCATTTTTTCACGGCCCTCCAAACCCGGCCCCGACTGGCGCAGCGTCAAGGCCTCCCTGGCTAAGCGGGACAGGATATTCCCAACAGAAACCTGCTCTTCTCTGGACATCTCCTTGACCGTTGTTAGGATATCATCTTCAATATTTACCGTCGTGCGCATAGAGATTCTCCTTTCAGTATGTAAAAGGGAAGGTGCAACAGCTCCTCCACTCGACAGATTTTCGTTTTCCAAGTAGGAGAAGTGATGCTAGCACATCAACGCATCAAAGTCAATACGGCGGAACTTTGAATCAGCAAGGTAGGCCGCCCGGTACTCACCTGTAGGCCAGGCTTTTGTTCTTTGCAAAGACGTTCAAACTGCATGTGAGTGCCATGCTGCTACTGCCAGACGCCGGAACTTTACGGATCTCTTGAAAGCTTTTTTGTACTTTTCCCATCTTTTCTGTTGATGATAGATATGATCTATATATTTCTTGAATGACGTCAACTCATACTTCGCTCTATTTTCGCTATTCTTTTCAAACAGGATAACCCCATTCTTGAGCACTTCATGCTGAATAATTGGATTTGCATCGTTCATAATGACAATATCTGTTTTTTCCTTCAATTGCTCAGCGAAAAAAGCACCCATCTTCAGATCGAGAAGCGGGTCATATGGGTGATGCTCCTTGTTGACAAAGACAGCCAGGTCAATATCGCTGTCTGCCTTGTTCGTTTTGGAAGCCTGGGATCCAAAGAAGTACAGAACCTCTATCATGGGAAAGAGTTCCGTGAGATTGGGGATAAGATGTAGGATCTGTTCCTGAGGGTCCATAGTATATTAACACTCGTACGAAATTCAACAAGATTCTGGTCTCATACGAGAAATCAGCTAAAACAAACCATTATTCAAGTATAAACCTGAAACCTTGAACACGCAAGTTCCATCTTTCATCATCAAACGCTATCCAAAACCTGAGATCAGATTATAATTTTCGATTTGTCATCCTCCTGATAAAGGAATATCTTTTGTCCGAAATTTGCTCAAACTCCCATCCTTGCAATTGAGTGCCGGGCAAACAAGAATGGACAGCGGTTGAGGGCAACCGTGTCCTACAGAAGGGCCAGGTCCGGCTTTTTCATACAAATTAAAGGACGTCTCTGCTATGCTATTTGATCTCCACGTCCACAGCAGCATGTCGCCGTGCAGCAACCTACCCCTGCACGACATTGTCCATCAGGCCCAGGAAAAGGGTCTGGACGGGGTATGCATCACAGACCACGATACCATGGCCGCCGGGCAGCTGGTAACCGAAGGGCTGCAGGACAACGGCTTGGTGGTAATCATCGGCCAGGAATACACCACCCGGCAAGGGGACTTTCTTCTCTTCGGCCCGTATGAAGATCTTCCTTCCGGACTCAGTGCCGAAAAGGTGTTGGGCCATGTCCAGGCCACCGGCGGAGCGGCCATAGGAGCCCATCCCTTCCGCAACGGACGCAGTATTGATCAATATCTCATCCGCTCCGGGCTCTGCCCCATCATTGAACAGGAAAACGGCCGGAATACGGCCCTGGAAAACGGCCAGACCCGGACCTGGCTTACCCGCTATCCGCTTATTCTGGTTGCCGGAGGTGATGCCCACAGCCTGGAGGAGCTGGGCCGCTTTCCAGTCCAATTTTCCAGTCCAATCCACAGTCGTATGGACCTCATTTCGGCCCTGAATTCAGGCCAAGGCATGCCGGTTCTTGCCGCATCTGAAAGCTTCAGCCCATCTTTGTCGTATTGCGCGTGACTGGTAAAAATCACCATGGTTCACTGATCCATCTGAAATAAATGACAATCTTTCATAGATGATGGAACTGCAAAAAGTCGGTTTACGTTCGTTTGCGATATAAACTGAAGCTATAGCTCTTTGTTTTTACTAACCTCTCGTATGAAACTAGATTTTGCTTTCTCCGTCACCCCAGCGTAGGCCGGGGTCCAGCTCTTACATTTTCGGTCTGGATTCCGGCTGGAGCCTGTGCTGGACCCCGATCCAGTACCGGATTGACAGAGGGGGCGATTCAAAGTTTCTTTCTCGATCAAAC
>JAWLEI010000115.1:0-7893 GCA_041686195.1 Desulfovermiculus sp. | reverse complement strand
CAGAGCACTCCGGCAAAGGTGAGCTCAGGATCAAAGCGTGTATAACCCTGAACCAGGGCGGCCACCGACCGGGCCATGGACCTGGCATCCACCACCAGGAGAACCGGCAACCCAAGCCATTTGGCCATTTGAGCCGTGGATCCAGCCTCATCAGTGGCCGAGAACCCGTCAAACAAACCCATGACCCCTTCCCCGATCAGAATATCGGCCCCCTCCTGCATCCGGGAGAAGATTTCCTGATTGGTATTCCTGTCCAGCATCCAGCCGTCCAGGTTGTGCGAGGGGCGGCCGGTGATCCTGGTATGATGTCCGGGATCGATGAAATCCGGGCCGATCTTGAACGGCTGAACACTATGGCCGCGCTCCTTCAATGCAGCCATCAGACCCAGGGTCACCGTGGTCTTGCCACACCCACTGTGGGTACCGGCTATGAGAAAAGCAGGTATGTTCATTAGGTTGTCCAGGGAGACAAATAAATTATGAGAGTGTGCTGTTCATAGAAAAACATCACGCCATATTGACTTTGCTGGCTAGACTGGCTAGACTCATTATACCTCGCATGAAACAAAACCCAGCTTTGTCCGTCATTCCCGCGCGAGAATCCAGAGCAGAGAGAAAGTCTTTACCCTGGATTGCCTGACGCATCTGCCCCGGCAAACTAGCATGATCCGGGCCGGGCAATGACGGAGAAAGACATCCCAAAGTTTGATCCTGGATCAATCCGGCAAATTTCTTTTTTTGGGCGCTTTGGCCCAAAAAATAATTCAGCGCAGCCGGAGGCGGCGCTGAATACTGACTCAGGAGGTGATACAATGCAAACCTGGTCTCTGCAAAATGCCAAGAATTGTTTCAGCAGCCTGGTTGAAGCCTGTTTACGCCAAGGGCCACAAATCGTCTCCAAAAGGGGGAAGGAAACTGCTGTCCTTATTTCTATGGAAGAATATATTCGGCTTACCCGACCACAAGGTGACCTCGTTAATTTCTTTCAAAATTCACCGCTCAAAGACGTAGCCATGGATCTTGAGCGGAGTAAAGAGCTGCCCCGGGAGGTTGACCTGTGAAGTTTCTCCTTGACACATGCGTTATCTCTGATTTGGTCAAGCTGAAGCCTTCTCCCCCAGTTGTGGCCTGGATCAACTCATGCCCAGAAGAGCGCTTATTCTTAAGTTCGTTAACAATCGGCGAATTGCAAAAAGGGATCTCCAGGCTTCCGCCTTCAGACAAGAAAGAGCGCTTGCAGCATTGGTTGAACATCGACCTTCAGAATCGGTTTGCAGGCCGAATCATACCTCTAGACTTCGATGTGGCTCAAACATGGGGTCACATCCAGGGCAGAGCTGAAAAGGACGGAAAGCCGATGCCGGTCATGGATGCACTCATCGCTGCCACTGCCCTAACCCATGATTTGACGGTTGTCACCCGGAACACCCGGGACATGGAACCAAGCTGTGCAAAACTCTTGAATCCCTGGGAACACAATGAGTAACTGACGCACATATGGGGTAATGGTGCCGCTGTCAGCAATCATTCTCTTGCCTTGACCTTCCTCCCTGACCCGGATATGCTTTGAAGTTCATTTGTTCAGGTGTCCATAGTGTTTTGGTGGCCAAAACACAGGACGTAAAAGGGAACCCTGTCTGAATCAGGGACGGACCCACCGCTGTAGCCGGGGACAAAAGCCGCAAAAGGCCACTGTCCGGCTCTCAATTGTTTTGATAAAGCACAATTTATCCCCAACGGGGATAAATGACAATTGAGTGCCGGGTGGGAAGGCGCGGTGAGCCCGGCACTCACTTTATTGTTGTTTGTTGCGTATAACCAGGTTATCTGATAATAAGTTAACAGGTTCTGCTGGCGACAAAACATTCATGAAGTGAGTGCCGGGCACGTAGGACGATCCGGAAGTCAGAAGACCTGCCTGAACAAGAGCGCCGGTTCTCCGGGGGACCGGATCCGGCGCACGCGCTCCTGCGGATAAGATGGGAATCCCTGGAAGCAACCCTTTGCTTTCAGGGATTTTTTTTCAGATTTGTCAGAGATCCCGGCATGACTCGCCTGAAACGAAAAGTTAACTTTTGCGGAACTGGCTTTTCCGACTGGGATCGCCAGGTGCCACCCTGGCCATTCTGGGATCGCCAGACGCCTGCCTGGCTCTTTCAAGGTTTGATCATGCCAGAACTGTCGCTGTAGTGCGAACATAACGAAAAAATAAGAAGATGGCCGGAGCCATAAGAGGAAGACGTTCCCAGGGAGGATCCCGGGGACGAAGAAAAAGATGGCTTTTCAGGGTAGGGCTGGTTCTCTCCGAGACCCAGCCTCTTTGATCAACGCACTCCCGGCCCTCGGAGAGGCCCGGGCTACTGGGCCAGCCCTCTTCACCGCCAGTTTCATATCTGATCAAAATGGCGGTCACGGCCAGCGGTCCCGCCAAGGCGGGACTGAAAACCGAAAACGTAATATTCTATGTCCATACCTCGACCCGGCATCTCCCTGCCCCTTCTTTTCCTGGGGCTTTTGACCCTTGTTCTGATTTCGGCCTGCCTGGGATCCATGGCCATTCCGGTCCAGGATGTGCTGGGCATCCTGGCTTCACCCCTGTGGGCAGATGGTGCAAGCCAGTCCGGCCAGGCCGATGTACAGACCGTCATCATCTGGGATGTACGTCTGCCCCGCATTCTCACTGCAGCTGCAGTCGGGGCCGGTCTGGCTGCTTCCGGAGCGGTCTTTCAAGGCATCCTGCTCAACCCCCTGGCCGAGCCCTACACCCTGGGCGTATCCGCCGGAGCCGCCTTCGGCGCCTCCCTGGTTCTCTTGTTCGGCCTTGACTTTCTCGGGTTTTGGTCTTTGCCGCTTATGGCCTTTGCCGGGGCCGGGCTGACCATGATCCTGGTCCTGCTGCTTTCCTCGACAGCCGGAGGATTCTCCTCCACCAATCTTATTCTCTCCGGAGTCATCGTCACCTCCATCCTGTCTGCCGGGATGAGCTTTCTCAAATATCTGGCCCAAGAGGATGTCGCTGTGATCATCTTCTGGCTTTTGGGCAGCTTTGCCTCCAGCACCTGGTCCGAGCTCTGGCTGGTATGTGCCATTCTCGGCCTCACTTTCATCCTGTTCATGTGTGCGGCCAGGGATTTAAACCTCCTCTGTCTGGGCAGCCGGGTGGCCAGATCCATGGGTGTGGATTCCTCCAGGACCAGATTGTTCCTCCTTTTAGCCGCTTCCCTTTTGGCTGCAATCTGTGTTTCAGTCTCCGGAATCATCGGCTTTGTCGGTCTGGTGGTCCCGCACATGATGCGTTTTCTGACCGGTCCGGACCACCGCCTCCTTCTGCCGGCGTCACTCCTGGCCGGGGCCCTGCTCCTTCTGGCTGCTGACACCATCACCCGTTCCCTGCTGCCCCAGGAAGTGCCCATTGGCGTCCTCACCGCCCTGCTGGGCGGGCCGTTCTTTTTCGTCATCTTCCGCAGCAGGCGTATGCAAGTGCAATGATGGGGAAAATATTATGACCAAAGGGCAGGTCTGTACGCTTGAAAAGAAGTGGACAGCGGTTGAGGGCAACCGCGTCCTACTGAAAAAACCCCGCCCGTTTTGCATCTCAAAGGTACCAGAATTGCAAACAGCAGCAATGAATTCCCCAGGCCATGTCTTTGAAGAGACAGATGCATCCGGCAGAGATCCTTTGCTCTCTGGGGCAGTCCATCCAGCCCTCTTCGAACTGGACCGGATCGGTTTCGCCTATGCCCAGCAGCCGGTTCTTGAAGATATCAGCCTGGGCCTTGAACCCGGCTGCCTCTATGGACTGCTGGGTCCCAATGGAAGCGGCAAGACCACCCTGCTCGATCTCCTGTTCGGGCATAAACGGCCCACCCAAGGGAGTATCCTTTTTCAGGGCCGGGACATTCGGCATTGCACTCAGCGTGAGCTGGCCCGGCACATGGCCCTGGTGCCTCAGAGCGATCAGATAAATTTTCCTTTTTCAGTCCAAGAAGTTGTGGCCATGGGCCGCTACCCCCATCTCTCCAGGTTTGAGCCCCTGTCCGCACAGGACCATGATTTGGTGCAGGAAGTCATGGATCAGGCCGGAATCTGGCATCTGCGTTCCAGATTGGTGACCACCTTAAGCGGCGGGGAAAAACAGCGGGTCATTTTTGCCCGGGCCTTGGCCCAGAATACCCCAGTCTTGCTCCTGGATGAGGCCACTTCCAACCTGGACATAAAGCATGGCCTGCACCTCATGCGCCTGACCCGGGATTTGGTTCACACCAGGGGCACAACCGTGGTGGCTGTTTTTCAGGACCTCAATCTGGCCGCCGCCTTTTGCCACCGGCTCATTTTCCTTCGCCAGGGGAAGGTGCACACCTGGGGCCGAACCGCTGACGTCTTGACCTCCCAAACCCTGGACGAAGTCTTCGAGGTCCAGGCCGAGGTCCGCTTTGACCCAAGCGCTCAATGCACGCATGTGATTATGAGGCCGAACTAATATGCGAAATGCTTTACTTCTTTGTTTCTTCGTTCTGATACCAGTGACCATGCCCGTTCAAGCCGCTGAATCTTCTTTTGCTTTAAAGGGCGAGACGGGTATTGTGGATCAGGCCGGACGCCGCATCCAGGTAAATACACCCATGCAGCGCATCATCTCTTTGTATGGGGCCCACACGGAAAATCTTTACGCCCTGGGCCTTGATGAGGAAATCATCGGGGTCAGCCGGCACGAAGTCTTTCCTCCAAAGGCCCTGGACAAGCCGGCCTTTGCCGCCCATCAGGACCTGGAACGCTTTCTGGCCGTTGATCCGGACTGCGTCCTCATCCGACCCATGCTGGACCGGGGCTACCCCCAGCTGGTCGAGGGTCTGGAACGCCTGGGAATTGAGGTTATCTCCCTGCAGCCGAATACTGTGCAGGAAATTACTTCCTACTGGCGGGCCTTGGGCCGCTTGACCGGAAGGCAGGAGGCTGCAGAAGGCATGATTGAGTCCTTTACCCACACCCTGGACCGCTTCCAAAAGCTGAACAGGGATATTGACAACCCCAAACAGGTCTATTTCGAGGCCATCCATGCCAAGATGAAAACCTTTGCCCCAAGTTCCATCGCTGTCTTTGTCCTGGAGTCCGTGGGAGGAAAGAACGTGGCTGCAGATGCCAAGGGCCTTAGGGGCACAAACATCGCTGCGTACGGGAAAGAGAAAATCCTGTCTAAGGCCCAAAATATTGATGTCTATCTGGCCCAGAAAGGTCCCATGAATCGGCCAACCAAGGCTCTGATCCGCCAGGAGCCGGGCTTTCAGTCCATCAAGGCCGTGCGCAATGATAAGATCTTTATTGTCGATGAATTTCTCGTCTCCAGGCCCACCTTCCGCCTTTTGCTGGGCATGGCCCGCATCGGGCACCTCTTGTATCCGGAAATTTATACCCAGGAGGTAGTGAAGGATGTCCAGGTCCTGGTCAATGAGCAGTATGGCCTTCCAACCCAGGAGCAACCATGAACGAGCACGCTGAAATCGCAAATCAAGCCGGCACCTTGTACGGCATCGGGGTCGGCCCCGGGGATCCGGACCTCATCCCGGTCAAGGCAGTCAAAATACTGCAAGGGGTGGACGTCATCTTCACCGCCTCATCCACGAAAAACGACCACAGCCTGGCCGTTCGCGTGGCCGCCCCTCATTTACCACCAGACACGCCGGTGCACACCCTGCCCTTCCCCATGAGCCGGGATAAAGACACAGTCCGGGCGGCCTGGGCAGAAAATGCCCGCACTGTCCTCAATTTTCTGGAACAGGGCCAGGATGCGGCATTTCTGACCATGGGCGATCCCATGACCTACTCCACCTTCAGCTATCTGCTGCGTACCATGCACCACCTGGCCCCGCACGTCCAAATTACCACCATACCGGGCATCACCTCCTATCAGGCCGCAGCCGCTGCCACCAATACCCCTCTGGTCGAGGGCGAAGAAAATCTGCTCCTGCTCTCCGGAGTCAAGGGCGGAAACGGACTGCATAAAACTGCGGATGCGGATACAGTCGTTTTTCTCAAGGCCTACAAGAAATGCGCCCACATTGTGCACAGCCTGGAGGAATGCGGCCGGTTGAAGTACAGTGTCGGTGTGGTCCGCTGCAGCTTTCCGGATCAGGAGGTCATCCGCGATTTGACCCAATTACAGAAGAAGGCTCCTAAATACTGGACCCTGATCCTGTCCAGAAAAAAGGACCCTTATGCAGTCCAGGACTAGTTTTTTGACCCGGACCTTGGGTGCGTCTTTGGGGTTATCCCTGAGCCTGACTCTGGTCCTTATTTTTCTGGTTCCGGGTGTCAACGCCCAGATTCTTACCCATCAGGTGGGCTGGCCCGTACTCCGGATCATCTTTTTCGTCACCCTGGGACTGGCGGCTGGCGAGATCATTGAGGCCACGGGATGGACCCGGTCCTTGTCTGTTGTGGCCCGGCCGCTGTTCTCCTTTGCCCGCCTGGGCCAGCGGTGCAGCGCTACCTTTACCGCTGCATTTGTCTCCGGGGTTGCGGCCAACGGTATGCTGGTCTCTTTTTATGATCGCGGACTCATTGATAAAAAGCGCCTGTTTCTGACCAATTTCATCAACCAGCTACCGGCTTTTTTTCTGCATCTGCCCACGACACTGTTCGTTATTTTGCCTTTGACCGGGGCTCCGGGCGGTATGTATCTTCTGCTCCTCCTCGTGGCCGCTGTCCTCCGGACCGGGCTGTGCGCCCTGTACGGCCGGCTCCGGCTTTCACCCCCGGCTGAAGACGCAGTTGACAGCAGACAAGCCGGCACGCAGAAAAAGACATCAGCCTCGGACATTCCCGGCCTGATCCTCAACCGGGTCCCCAGACGTCTGGGCCGTATCATCCAGTTTGTGATCCCCATATATATCCTTGTCTTTACCCTCCACCACCTGGGATGCTTCGACTTTATCCAGACGGTCATGGCCGGAACAGCAGTCAGCGCCCTGATCCCCATCGAGGCGCTATCCATGGTGGTCATCAGCTTTTTGGCCGACTACACCTCCGGATTTGCCACCGCAGGTGCCCTGGCCTCTTCCGGTGTCTTGAGCAATCACCAGGTGGTCCTGGCTTTGATTTTGGGAAATGTGATCGCCGTCCCGGTACGCAGCCTGCGCCACCAGCTGCCCCGCTATCTGGGCATCTTTTCCCCCAGGATGGGCACTCAGCTCCTGGTTCTGGGCCAGGGCCTCAGGTTGGCCAGCCTGCTCCTGGTGGGGGCCGGATATATGCTGCTGGGCTTCTCGTGAGTGTTCAGCCTTGCCTCCGGCAAATCTGAAATATTTTTTTGCCCCAAAGCGGGCAAAAAAAGAGAAGTTGCCGGATTGATCAAGGATGAAACGTGAGCTTGGATATGTAGAGTCGAAGCTTGTCTTCGCCCACAAGGCCGAGCAGAGCGAGGCATTCATGTTCTTTCTGGATTCTTGTTTCATACGAGGGGTCAGTCCCGCCATGGCGGGACCACTGACTGCGCTGATATATTAAATTACTCAAATTGTCTCATGATTGCGACCACTGGCGGGGCTCGTATGAAACGAGATTTTGCTTCTTCCGTCACCCCGGCGTAGGCCGGGGTCCAGCTCTTACATTTTCAGACTGGATTCCGGCTAGAGCCTGTGCTGGACCCGATCCAGTACCGGAATGACGGAGTAGGTAACTCAAAATTTCTTTATTGATCAACCTGGGCGTCTGCAGTCAGAGGTCCCGCTGACACCTGATCCCGCCATAGCGGGACTGAAACCTCAAACCAACACATAAAAACAATCTGAGGTTCAAAATGTCCAATTCTCATACAATTTCTCCCCAGGAGATCGAAAGCCGGTCCATAGCCATCATCGACCGGGAAGTTCCGGAACCCCGACCCTTTCCCGATTC
>JAWLEI010000114.1:0-7997 GCA_041686195.1 Desulfovermiculus sp. | reverse complement strand
GGCATTTTACAGAGCGTACATGCATTTGCCGGCGGTGCAGCCCAATCCGATGATATCACCATCATGGCCCTTCTCTATACAGGGCAGGCCGCTGAGGGGCGATGAAGTGGAGGAGCCAGAGATCAGTCCTGCAGTTAGGCATATAAAGCTTTAGGCAGGGCAGCAGGAAATTACAGAGTACGAGATCTCATTAAAACACATGCTCGCTATTACCACCCATGTAAATACGGATTTTGACGCCCTGGCCTCCATGGTGGCTGCCTCTTTTTTGTATCCCCAGGGGGTGCGCATACTTCCCTCCCAGCTGACACCCCAGGTACGGGAGTATGTGGCTGTGCACTGGGATCTTCTGCGGCTGAAAGCCAGAAAGAGTATAGACATCAGTGATATTCGTGAGCTCATAGTCACCGACACCTCCAGCTGGAAAAGGCTGGATACCATGCAGGAGCTTGCAGAGCGAACAGATGTGACGACCATTGTCTGGGATCATCACCCGGGTATCGGCAGTATTGGGGCGTTTGAGGTACATCAGGAGGAGGTTGGTGCGGCAGTGACCCTGATTCTGGAAGAGATGAAAGCCAGGGACTGCGCCTTTTCACCGGTCCATGCCACATTGTTCCTGCTGGGCATTTATGAGGATACAGGATCTCTGTCTTTTCCCTCCACCACGGCCCGGGATGCGCTCATGGCCGGATTTTTGCTTGAAAACGGGGCGGACCTGAATGTGGTCTCCGCATATCTGGACACTCCCCTGGATGACCGGCATCTCGATCTTTTCAGCCGCATGCTGGAGTCATCGGATGTCTTTTCTGTGGGCAGTATGCAGCTGGGGATCTGTGCCCAGGATGTGGACAAAGGGCTGAACATGCTGCCGGCTGTGGTCAATAAATTCAAGGAGATAAAGGGATTGGACGCGGCTTTTGGCGTCTTTCCCATGAGCGCCCACAAGACAGCGGTCATTGGCCGGGGCCGGTCCCAGGGGCTGGATATCGGGGCTGTCATGCGCCAATTGGGCGGAGGAGGGCATGCTGGGGCCGGATCAGCTATAGTCAAGGGCTCTGTGGATCACATCCGTTCGCAGCTGATTGCTTTGCTTCACAGCGCAGAGGTCAAGGAGATCAGGGTCCAGGACCTGATGACCGAAGTCCAAAATGTCCTGGAGTCCGGAACCACACTGCGCACGGCAGGCGAGATTATGGTCAGGACCGGAAGGCATGCCCTTTTGGTCCTGGATAAAGATGGCGGTCTGCTTGGCCAGGTGGGGGAAGGTCAGCTGGCCAAGGTCCGCAATGAAAGGCAATGGGATAAACCAGCCAGCTCCATGCTCAACCAAAAGGTGCCCTCGGTCCATCCCCATGACTCTCTGCGTCACGCCCTGCAGCTGATGTCTCACTCAGAGGCCGGGTTTTTGCCTGTGATCCAGGACGAAAAGCTCATAGGAGAAATCACCAGGGCAGATATCATACTCCACATGTATGATTTTTGATGTCCTAGAGAGTATCAAATACAGGCCAGGAAGGAAGCAGGGCCATAAAAAAAGCCCGCATATGCGGGGTTTTTTATGTAATGTCCATTACCGGCCCATTATAGCTGTACCCCATCAGCATAGGAATAGGTTTCTATCCCCAGATCCTTGGCCAGAGCATAGGCCTTGTCGTCTATCATGGGAGAAATGACCATAGCCCGGTCAACTTTTCGGCCGTGTTTTTGTACATAAAATTCTTTTTTTCGATCGAAAATGTACATGCCTGCCTTATCTATAGAAGATTTTATTTCGCACAAGATCACGGTTCCATTGGCGATGATCACATCCAGTTCCACCTGGTCCGGGCGTCCAAAGACCATGCCTTGATGGTCATACCCATGATAACGTTCGACCTTGACCTCAAACGTATCTTCCAAGATAGCCTTCAGGCCATTGCGGAAAGTGGCTTCGGAATAGAGTCCCCATCTGGCTCCCAAGGCTCCGATGCTCGAATCATGCTTCCTGCTTAAGGCTTCCACTGATTTGATCAGGCTTCGAATCTCTTTTTGATTTTCTTCCCACTTTCTATCATTAGCTTCCCATTTTTTGGTTTGCTCCAGCCATTTTCTATCATTAGCTTCCCATCTTTTAGCTTGTTCCAGCCACTTTCTATCATTAGCTTCCCATCTTTTAGCTTGCTCCTCCCATTTCCGGTCATTAGCTTCCCTGTCTCTTTGCAATTCATTTAAAATTCGATCAAAACGGCTCTCTGTTTCCTGTCTTCCGGCATACAGATCCCGGGTGATCTTGAATATGAATTCCCGAATCTCGGGATCTGTTTCCATCATCCGCGGCAGTTCGGATTTGATGATATCTTTTATTTCGCGCATTGATTGCATGACTGCCCTCTTACCATCATATCTATCCATGCTTGTTATGAGTTTATTGGAAGTTTATATCACTCAATACAGAAGTGTCAAAGAAATACAAGCCCAGATTCCACGTAAAATAAAATGTTCATCCTTTAAGTTTTTCGCGGCCTGTCCGGCAGTGCGCAGGCGTCCCGGCTGCTGTCAAAGGACGCCGGCCCGCCCAGGACTTTGGCCCCGGATGCTTTGGCCAGGGATTTGAGCATGCCTTTAAAGACCAGTCCGTGCAGGGGATAGACGCTGTACCAGTAGGCAAGACCCAAAAGCCCCCGGGGGAGAAAGCGGGAGATGAGCCGCAGCTCGCAGCGGTCCTGGCCCAGATCCACAAGTTCAAACTCCAGGATGGCTTCTCCGGGCAGCTTCATTTCGGCCAAGAGCTGCAAACGCCGGTTTTCCTCCATCACCAGGACCCGCCAGAAATCCAGGGCGTCTCCCACCCGCAGGTCCTGGGATGTCCGCCTGCCCCGGGCCAGGCCTATCCCGCCTATGAGCCGGTCCATAAGGCCGCGCACGCCCCACAAGACATTTGCATAGCCCCAGCCCTTTTCCCCGCCCAGGCTGGTGATTACCGGCCACAAGGCCTCCGGGGTGCTGCCCAGGGTGACTTTGTAATTGCACTCCAGGATTGTTCCTCCGGCATAGGATGCGTCCCCGCAGGTCACCCATTCCGGAGGGCTCAGCTCACCGGCATCTGACCAGCAGGTGTCCACTTCCTGCTGCTTGATCTTTTGCAGGGCCTGGCGGATAGCCTGACGGCAGGTGAGCAAGTCCTGGGGAATTAAGTCGCGGATGCGGTTTTCCCGGCACACGACCCGATTGCGCAGCCCATCAATCAAGGGCTTGGCTATCCCGGCTGGAACAGGGGTGACCAGGTGGATCCAGGCTGCGCTGAGCCTGGGGGTGAGCAGGGGGATGGGAATGATGACCCGTTTGCGCAGGCCGGCTTCCTGGGCGTAGATGTCGAAGAGCTCTTTATAGCTTAAGACGTCCGGGCCGCCGATCTCAAAGGTCTTGCCGCTTGTGGCTTCCACTTGCAGACATCCGGTGAGATAGGTCAATACATTACTTACGGCTATGGGCTGGGACTCGGTGAAAACCCAGCGGGGAGTGGTCATGACCGGCAAACGATCCACCAGGTAGCGGATGAGCTCAAAGGATGCGCTGCCTGCGCCCAAGAGAATGGCGGCCCGAAGGAATGTGGTCGGTACCGGACCCTGTTGCAGGATACGACCGACCTCATAGCGGGAGCGGAGGTGCTCGCTTAAGTCGTCCGCATCGTCGCCCAGGCCGCCCAGGTAGATGATCCGCTTCAGGTCTGTCTTTTGTGCAGCTTGAACCATGTTCCGGGCCGCTTCCTGGTCCAGATTGCGAAAACCGCCACCCTTGGCCTGCATGGAATGGACCAGATAAAAGGCGGCCTGGCATCCGGACAGGGCCTGCTCCAGGGAGGACTCATCCAATACATCCACGGCCGCCAGCTCCAGGCGGGGATGTTGGCTGAAGGGACGGCAGGAGAGCTTGGCAGCGGATCTGGCTCCGGCCCGGACCGTGTATCCCAGATTCAACAAACGAGGGACCAGTCTGCCGCCGACGTAGCCGGTAGCTCCCAGAACCAGTATAGGGCCGCCTTGAGGGTCGATGTGGGGCATGGTGGACTTGTGAGACTCCAGTGTTCGGTGTTCAGTGTTCAGCGCCGCCTCTGGCCGCAGACGCCCAGTTTGATCAAGAAAGAAACAGTTTATGAAGAGGTCTGGGCCCAGTAGCCCGGGCCTCTCCGAGGGCCGGCAGTGCGTTGATCAAAGAGGCTGGGCCTCGGAGAGGGCCAGCCCTACCCGGAAAAGCCACAGCCATCTTAGAGGTAAAATCTCGTTTCATACGAGTGTTCAGCGCCGACGCCGGCGGTGGTCGCCAGTTTGATCCAGAATGAAACAGAGTATGAAGTGGGCTGGGCCCGGCACTCACTTTGAGAATGGGCGTCTGTTTTTGATAGTAACTTTTGAAATGAAAGTGAGTGCCGGGCCCGCCCTACTGGAAAAGTAGCAGGAGTCACCCTTGTCTTCTCAGGAAGGCCTGTATTAAAATAGCAAATAGGGGTCAGGGCCTTGGGCTTAATAAAGCACCACCAGTAGGCCGTCCTTGCCCCCAAGGACAGGCCTTTTCAGTCCAGTTTCATACGAGTCCCGCCATGGAGGGACCTCCGGCAAATCTGAAATATTTTTGGGCCAAAGCGGGCAAAAAAAAATCCCGCCGGAGCGGGATTATGAGCTATGGCGCACATGGCCCGATTCCTGACTCAGTTGAGTTGTTCAGCCAGTTTCTGCTTGATGCTCTGGATGTCCCCTGATCCGTCCAACTCAATGTACTTGGTCTTGCCCTGCTTGGCCAGGTCTTTGAAAAAATAGGCCGCAGCCAGGGTCCCGTTCTCAGTGTCGTAATAGATATCATGGCGCTTGTCGATAGCCGCCTCATCCTGGTCATCAGAGCGGGTCTTGAGTTCGCCGCCGCAGACCCGGCACTTGTCGCCGTCCGGCTTGATGGCATCGATAAACACATTGTTGGGATGGTTGGGGTCATTGACACACAATCTCCGGCCCATGATCCGGTTCTTGGCCACCTGTCGGTCCAAGGTGATCTCAATCACATAATCCAGGCTCATACCGGCTTCCTGCAAGGCTTCCCACAGTTTTTTGGCCTGGACGATATTGCGGGGAAAGCCGTCCAGGAGCCAACCATTCTGGCCTTTTTCCTTCAATGTTTCCAGAACCATGGGTATGGTGATGTCGTCTGGAACCAATTCCCCTTTGTCGATGTATTCCTTGGCCTTTTTGCCCAGTTCAGTACCCTGGCTGATGTGTTCCCGAAAGATGGCTCCTGATTCGATGTGGGCCAGGTTAAGCTTGTCCTTGACCAGGGAACCCTGGGTTCCTTTGCCGCTGCCATTGGGGCCGAAAATCAAACAGTTCATGCGCATGACCTCCTTAAAGGAAATTTTTCACAAAGTCTTATCCCTGGAAGTCGGCGCTGTCAACTGCCGGTCGCGCTCCTAAATCCCCATCCTCTTCTGCACTTTTCAAAAAAATTATTGGCTTGCAAAAGATTCTCTGGCTTCAAAAAACCTAGGCCTTTTCCTGGTAGGGCTGGCCCTCTCCGAGGCCCAGCCTCTTCAATCTTTGAAAGCCGCCGGCCATCGGAGAGGCCCGGGCTAATAAAGCTCCATCCTCTTTTTTTGTCACGGCGCTCTCAGCTGGATGAGTAAAAGGGCCGGAGCCCCAAGAGCGGACGTTACGAGGGAGGACCATCGTAACGAAGAAAATTCAGATAAGGCACTATACCCTCCCCAGTGCAACCGCGTCTCTGAGCTCTTCTGCAGCCTGTTTGGGAGAATCAGCCCCGCAGACGGCGGATACAACAGCTATGCCATCGGCACCGGCCGCAATGATCTGAGAGGCGTTGTGGGCATTGATTCCACCAATCCCCACAGCAGGAATATGTTTTGTGTGGCACAGCAAAGCGAGACCATCGACGCCCAGGACCGGTTTGCTGTCTTTCTTGGTCTGGGTGGCGAAAACCGGGCCCATGCCCAGATAGTCCACAGGGAGGGTCTGGGCTTCCTGGAGCTGGTCTTCGGTATTTATGGACAGCCCCAGGATGCGGTTGGGGCCGATAAGGGGACGGACATCCAGGGGATGCATGTCATCCTGGCCGACATGCACGCCGTCGGCGCCTACGGCCAAAGCAACACCCACCCGGTCGTTGATGATCAAGGGGATGTTTTGCCGGGCCAGAAAGTCCTTTATTTTTTGGGCCAAAGCGACCAGGTCTCGGGTAGGCATGGTCTTTTCCCGGAGCTGAACAAGGGTCACTCCGCCCTGCACCGCCTGGTCCAGGACAGTGAATACATCCCGGACCTTACAGTCGTTCTGGCTGATAACCAGATACAGGGAGTAGTCGATGGGAGGTGGCATAGGAATATCCCTCTTCGCATGAAACGATCTTTTACACCGAAAAGGCATAGCCCGGCACTCACTTGCAGGCCAGGCTTTTGTACTTTCCAGAGACGTTCAAGCTGCACGTGAGTGCCGGGCGGCCTGGTGGCTCTGGCTTTTCCGGGTAGGGCTGGCCCTCTCCGAGGCCCAGCCTCTTTGATCAACGCACTCCCGGCTACTGGGCCCCGCCCTCTTCATACCATGTTTCTTTCTCGATCAAACTGGCGGCCGCCGTCAGAGGCGGCGCTCGTATGAATCCAGAAAGAATATTCATGCCTCGCTCTGCTCGGCCTTGTGGGCGAAGAAAAGCTTCGCCCCTACGAATTCATCCACGGCTGGGGTAACAGCCGTAGGGGCTGACCTTGCTTGCCTGAAATTTGATTCCTTTAGGGTATTTCACTGGGTATCCGCCCAGGTACAAGAGGGCGAATAATTATTCGCCCCTACATGCTGATCCGTACGTTTCATAATTGATCAACCCGGCAAGTTTCCCTTTTTTGCCCGCTTTGGGGCAAAAATATCTCAGATTTGCAGGAGGCAAAGCTGACACCTGAGAACACAACTACCGCTGACCTGAGGCGTCCTCTGTTGACAGGTTATCTACCGGGTTCTAGAGTACATGCCAAGCTTTTCGATATCAACAATTGTGCTCAGCCCATTGTTGCAGAGTTTTTTGTATCTCCAGAAATAAAATGTCAAGCGTGGGAGGCTGATACTTGATCCGTGTGTTTATTTTGTGCGCCTTCATCCTGGTCTGGTTTGGAAATGAGGCCTGGGGGGAAGAAACCCGGCTTTTGGACCTCCGGCTTGGTGTCCATGCAGGGGCCAACCGGGTGGTCTTTGTCTGCCAAGGCTCCCGGCCTCAGGGTACAGGGCCGTTATCTGATTGTACCTATCCGGTCAGCTTCGCATCATTGGTTGTGCCCCGGAACTGGGATGCCCCGAAAACTCCTCAAAGCTCGTTTCTCACTCATATTGAACCTCCCCAAGGTAAATCCGGGCATACATTTACCCTGCATACCAGCCGCAATGACCTGTGGGTAGAAGAGGTGGTGCTCAAAGATGATGACCGGCCCGGCCAGTACCGCCTGATCCTGGATTTTTGGCCTCAGGACTGGAAAGATGCAGGCAACTCGGAGAATGACCCAGAGCCGCAGCCTTCCCGGTCTGAACAGCCCCAGGGCCCCAAGCCAGAGGCCATAACCTCCCTGTCCCAGGGGGAGCGCAGACCGGTGCGCACTGATATTGTGCTGGACATAAGCCCCCAGGATCAGAACAAAGCTTTGGCTTCAGAGCGACCAACCACCATCAGCGGGTTCAGGGTGGGGGAACATCCTGAGTATACCAGGGTGGTTATCGAGGCTTGGGGTCGGGAGCCGCAGACCCTCCCTGAGATCAGAAATAACGCCTTGCGTGTCGATTTCGAGTCCATAGATCTGCTGATGCCTGAATCTGTGCTGGAAAAGAAATTGAAAGGACTGGTTCAACAGGTGAGAGTGGCGGATAAGAGCATACACCTTGAATTGCAGCCCGGCACGCACAAAGAGCAAACCCTTCTTCTGGATACAGATCCACCCCGTCCAGGGGCCTATCGTTTGGTCCTGGATCTGGCCAAAC
>JAWLEI010000113.1:0-8417 GCA_041686195.1 Desulfovermiculus sp. | reverse complement strand
TGGTTTGGCTCTGAGTAAACATTGATGAATCCGTTATTTTGCTTAACAATACCGTAGACTGTGGCCAGTCCGAGACCGGTCCCCTGGCCAACTTCCTTGGTTGTGAAAAACGGTTCGAACATATTTTCAAGGGTTTTCGTGTCCATGCCACTGCCGCTGTCGCTGACTGACAGCAAAACGTAATCACCTGGGACAAAGTCTGGATGGTCTGCACAATAGGCTTCATCAAACGTTGCTCTGTCGGTCTCAATAATCAGCTTGCCGACTCCGTGGATGGCGTCACGAGCGTTGACAATCAAATTGGCCATGATCTGGTCAATCTGGGTCGGGTCCATTTTAATCGGCCAGATGTCATGGACTGGATGCCAGGAAAGGTCGATATCCTCGCCGATAAGCCGGCGCAGAATATTTAGCATCTCTCCCACTATCTTATTAAGATCCAAAACCTGCGGTGCAATAGTCTGCCTTCGGGCAAAGGCTAAGAGTTGTCGAACAACATTGGTCGAACGCTGAGCTGCATTTTGAATTTCCTGAAGATTATCACGTACAGGCTGACTTGGATCCAATCTTTCCATAGCCATCTCTGTATTTCCTAAGATCACACTGAGCATGTTATTAAAATCATGAGCGACCCCACCAGCTAGACGTCCCACGGATTCCATTTTCTGAGACTGAATGAGTTGCATCTGAAATTTGTCACGATCTGCCTCAGCTTGTTTACGTTCCGTAATGTCTCGAATATAACCGCCCACACCATTTTTTTTGTTTTCCAGCAATACTGGAAACTTGAGGGTCTCAAAGACACGATCCCCGATAGACTCCTCGGTAATATAGGCTTTACTGGTTGCAATAGCATTTGTGTCAGAATTTCGACAAGATTTGGCCGCTTCTTCCGACATAAGATCAAAATCGGAAAGACCAATCACTTCTTCAGGTTTTTTGCCATAATATTTAGCAAAAGAATTATTTACCACAATATATTTGAACTGGTCATCCTTAAGGAAAACAAGGTCTGATGTACTATTTATAAAAGTTCTGTAACGGTTCTCACTCTCGCGTAACGCCTCCTCAGTCCGTTTACGCTGGCTGATATCGAGATTGATCCCCAGCCAGGAGAGGGTCTCTCCTGCCTTATCCAGCAAAGGCACGCCGCGGATCAGAATGTCGTATTGCCGGCCCTCTTGACTGGTAACTGTAAATTCGCCCTCCCAAATGTCGCTCTCATTGAGAGAACTGCCCCAGTCGGAGATGGCTTTCAACACCGCTGGGTGGGCCAGTTGGTCGATCCATTCAAGGCGTGCGGTTTCTTCCGGCGAGATTCCGCTCATTTCCAGGAAGGCGTCACTGAGAAAGGTGATGGTCCCCTTGGCGTCAGCAGTCCAAACGCCGAAGGGAATCAGATCGCCCAAGATGTTGTAGCGTTCATGGTCGTTGGAGAGCTTTTGTTCACTAGTGCGCAGGGTTTCTCGGGACTCGGCGAGTGCCTTGTTGCTGGCTTCCGTCTCGGCGCGGGAATCTGACAGTTCTTTCCGCGACTGGCGGCGAGCCGAGGTCAACTCGTCGTGCTTGTTGGCAGAAGCCGCCCTGCCTGAACAAGCGGTGGCCTGCTGAGCCTTCAGCTGTCGACGTAACTCGTGCAACTCCGAGATGAGCTGGGCTTTAGATTTATCTTCATCGCGCATATTTACTCACATAGACGATAATTTCTGTAATACATTATACTATAATACTCGATATTTTTCATTTGTATTTTTATATAAAAATTATATAAGGATAACAGCTTCGCATGTGTCAATATCTTGTCACTATAACAGATGAGAAGTGTTTTAACGCCAGGATCATTTGATTCACTCATATCAAGAAAAAATAACCAGTCAAGTGCGCACTGTCAGTTGATCGATGGGGTAAGAAAGAAGGCAGAAGATAACCTTCTGCCTTACGGGGAGGGAGAGATATTTTTGTTAAGTGTCTTCATATTCCGGGCGCCGAAGAGTATCTCCATCGATGATCCTGATGGTAACATCAGTGGTGTTTGAGCCGATCCAGGAGGGCAGTCACCACCCAGGAGCAGGTTCGATGTCAGCTGGTCCAGCCTACATACCCCGAGCCAGACTGAAAAACGATGCTCAGGCGATAAACCTCTGGTTGCATGGCAAGAGCAAGCGGACGGTCACAGCCTATTGTAAGCAGATTGACCATTTCCTGGACTGGATCCAACACAAGCCTCTGCGGTTCACCACTTTGGTCGATCTCCAGGCATACCGGACCACCTGGCTGATTTCGGTCTCAGGGAGACAAGCCAGAATGCATACATCATGTCGATGGGGTCCTTGTTCAGCTTTGCCTCCGGCAAATCTGAAATATTTTTGGTCCAAATCGCCCAAAAAAAGATTTGCCGGATTGATCGTGAATGAAGCTTACGTCTTGCCCCCTCCGTCATTGCCCGGTCCGGCACTCACTTGCAGTATGATTCTCCCAGTAAAGCACATAGCTTGCGTCCTGCAAGTGAGTGCCGGACAATCCAGAGCAAAGCAATTCTATCTGTTCGGGATTGTGGTCTCGGATCAAGCCTGCCCCGGACCAAGATCCGGGGCCTGCCCCGGCGAAAGCCGGGGTCAGGGATGACGTTCCTTCGCGGGAATGACGGACAAAGAAAGATCTTGTTCATATCCGTAGGCTACAGCATTGACTAAAAGTCATATTGCTTAACTATCTGAATGAATTGCTCCACCAGCTCTGGATCAAATTGAGAGCCAGCGCAGCGCTTGAGCTCAGCAAGCGCCTCCACGCGAGTTATGGCCTTTTGATAGGGACGATCATTTGTCATTGCGTCATAAGCATTGGCAATAGCAAAAATACGACAGGCCAATGGGATCTCTTGACCGGAGAGTCCCAAGGGGTAGCCCCTGCCGTCCCACCGCTCATGGTGCTTGAGTATCCAGTCCGCGATTGGTTCCAGGTCAGGGACTGATGAAGCGATACGGTGGCCTATCTCGCAATGCTGACGGATTTGCGGCCATTCTTCTTCCGTCAAGGAACCCTGCTTGAACAGGATATAATCCGGGATACCAACCTTACCCAGATCATGGAAGCGTGCGAGCAAAGAGAGGTCGTTCACAAAATCCTGCGAAACATTAAGTGAGCGGGCCAACGAGATGGCCAACTCCTGCAGACGGTCGCATTGGCCCTGAATGTTAAACTCCCTGGCCTGTATGGAATCAGTCAGGGTTTGTATAATAGCACTGCGGGTGCTTCCCCTGCGCTGCATCTTCTCCAACAGGGCTATAACGACCGTCGGCTATGCGCGCCATCTCTTCATCAAAGAAATTGCGGTTGTAGAGCCCAGTAAGGAAGTCATAAAAGCTCATCTTCTTGAGTTTTTCTTCCATTTGCTTGCGCTCGGTTATGTCCCGCAGATGCTGGACTATCTTGATAATATTTCCCTCATCGTCAAACACAGGCGAAATACGACAATCTAGATAAACGCCCAGCTCAGGGACAAATTTTTCCAGGCTTGCTGAATCATTTTTTTCCAACACCATCTTTGAAGGGCATATAGAACACGTTTGCGTGCGCCCCAGCAGTTCAAAGCACTTCCTGCCGTTCACCTCTTCCGGGGGCATCCCCAGCAGGTCGTATCCGGCCTGGTTATAGCGCTCTATGGTATGATCAGGCTGCTTTATGGACAAAATATCCCAGGTCCCGTTGATGATTGTCTCCAAAAGTTGTTTTTGGTAGCGAAGCTCTTCCTCGGCCTGTTTACGCTCAGTGATCTCAGTGTGCGTACCGATCATGCGCAGGGCCTTGCCGGACTCATCTCTCTGCACAGCACTGCCCCGACCCAGAATCCAGACCCAATCTCCACTTTTGGCCTTCATGCGAAACTCGGCAGCAAAGGAATCCACCAAGTTGTCTATACAGTCCTTATTGGCTTGGTAAGCTTTGTGTTTATCATCAGGATGAATCAGGTCCAGCCATAACTGCACATCCGCAGGTAATTCAGGAGACTCATATCCAAGCATCTTGGCATACCCCGGACTGAAATACGCTTCTCCGGTGGTGATATCCCAATCCCATAGCCCATCTCTTGTTGCTTGCATGGCCAGAGAAAATCGTTCCTCACTCTTCCGCAGCTTCTCTTCAGCCTCCTTACGTTCGGTGATGTCATGGGCAATACCCATGATGGACTCGATTTTACCATGGGCATAACTTTGAGGTGATATGTTCGTCATGAACCACCTCCATCCGCCATCCTTATGCAAAAGACGAACCTCAATTTTACTTTGTCTTTGACCTGTCTTGAGCAAATCTCTTAAGTGCCTTTGAGCAAGGAGGTAATCCTCGGGATGAACCAGATCTGCGACATGCCTACCTATGTAGTCCTGAACCTCATGTCCCAGCAGTTCAGTAAAACGGGGGGAAAGATAGATTAAATAGCCATCAGGAGCTTGGGAGTATATGATATCATCTGCGTTCTCCACCAAGGACATGAACTTTTGCTGACTTTTCTGTAAAGCAGCCTCAATCTTCTTTCTGACAGTAATATTCTCCCGGATCAGAATTCCGCCTGCAACCAGATCGTCTTGATGAATCGGGACCGCCCTGATACTGACCCACCCAGAACCACCCACAGCAAACTCAGGAAAGTACACCTCTTGGAACTCAATGCTTTCTCCCTTAAAAATCCGAGCAACCTCGGTATCCACTCCGGCATTAACCAGACCGGGCAGCTCATGAACGGATTTGCCCAGAAAATAATCCTTGCCCAGTTTGTTGTTGGCAAATTTTTCAATGTGCCAGTCATTGACAAAGTCCACCCGGCCCTGCTCATCAAAAAGCATGACCGAGGTAGGGCACTTCTCAGCCAGGACCCTGAATTTCTGTTCGCTTTCCTGCTGTGCCTTTTCCGCCTGCTTGCGTTTGGATATATCAAGGATCACCTCTTGATTCGGAATGGCTTTCTGGTGGCGTGGGCGGCGCGGCGCTGCATCTATAAAGAACTCAATCCTTGCCGTCAGTTCCAGCGCTTATTTGATGGATTGCACAGATGCCTTTTGCTTCCACTTTCCTTGTTGCTTAAGTGATGTCAACTAGTTGATAATACAATTTTTCTTTTGAAGGTCACGTGCTAAATTCGATAATGGTCCTGTAGTCTCTAAAAGTTGCAAAATGTCAGTCAGGTTGTATACACGCGTACCAAAATTAGTTTTCAAAGTCAACTTACATGAAAGGAGGCAGCTATAAAAGCTTCAAAAGACGTTAATTTTTTTATAAATTTACAAAAAGCCAATTCTGGGGAAAAAACAAAATCCATACCGTTCGTCGAGGAGCCCAAGATTGTTTTCAGCCATGAATATCTCCACGCAAAATTAATGGATATTGAGGTTCAAGGTTTTCGGCACGCAGGCAGCATGTATGTCCCCCTGCTTGGCTTCTATCATAATGACGGGCTCTAAAAAAAAGGGTCATTGGAATGGATTATTCTAATTTATTCAAAACATCATAACCCTTTGATGTCAGCCTGTATCTCTGCGTTGGACTTTTAGGAGAATCGGGTTGAGTCATTTCAATAACCCCTGACTCAAGCCCAGGTATTATATATGAATCTCTGAAGTGAAAACGATCTTTTAATCCGAGAGCTTCTTGGAGTTCTTGACGATTCATCTCCCCCTTTAGCTCCAGCAGCATTTTCGCCACTTGTGGGGTTACTTGTGGGGTAGCTTGTGGGGTTACTTGTGGAGTGTGACTTCCGGGTACCTTTCCCGGTGTCTTTCTTTCCTCTTTGCTCCTCAAATCCTCCATAC
Organism: Desulfovermiculus sp.; assembly: GCA_041686195.1. Taxonomy (GTDB): domain Bacteria; phylum Desulfobacterota; class Desulfovibrionia; order Desulfovibrionales; family Desulfothermaceae; genus Desulfovermiculus. Next base: position 2,613 of record JAWLEI010000113.1, on the reverse strand, counting down.
TCCGGGACCTTGACAATAATCCGGAACACGTCGCCCTCGATCATCTGCGGATCTTTCCCTCCATAGGCCTTGCCGTAACGCATCATGTTCCGCATCCCGGAGCCCAGTTCATCCGCCCGGTGAATCTCCCGGAAAATGGCATCCCGGATGCTGATTCGATTAGTGCCCTCCAGATAAAACGGGTCCGGCAGATGCTTTTGAACAAAGGCCATGATCCGTTCATAGCTCTCTATGAGATTGGTCCGGACCAGGTCCCGGTCGTCATAGCGGTCCAGGTTGACCTTTCTGAGGATAAGATCGGTGCGGTGATGGGGGACGGCAGAGAGGATGACCTGGTCATTGCCCAGGAGGAGGATTCCGGCCAGGTTGAGGCCGCTTTTCCCGGTCTCAGGATCGGTCTGATACAGCTGGGCGCTTTTGATCAGCTCCATGTCATCCATATCCAGCCAGGGTGACCGTCGCGCCATACCCCGGCCAGTCGCCGGCATTTGTCGATCAGATCCGGCCGCAGATCATCCAGTCCGGCGTACGGGTAGACCTTGTTTTCCGAATAGGTGGCCTGCTTGCGGGCATACAGCTCGGACACCAGCCGGGTGTGATCGGTAATATCCAAGTCGCCATCTTCGTTCCGGTCGTATATGCGCCCGTTGCAGCGATGGACCTGGGAGCTTTCCGGGACATAGACGTGCAGGACAGCCTGGTCCTGGACCTGGACTTCTTCCACTGACAGATAGGCCGGGGGATGTATCTTCTGTGGGTTGTTGATGGTGGTCACAAAGTCTTTTTTGATTTGGGGCACAGCGCTGGGATCTATGCCGGTGATCCGGCCCGAGTCGTGAACACCTAGGAGCAGGGTCCCGCCATACCGGTTCAGAAAGGCACAGATGGTCTGGTACACATCCTGGTTCAGCTTGTCCCGGCTTTTCTTGAACTCCAGGTTCAAGCCTTCGCCTGATTGGATGAGCTTTTGTATGCGGGATTGGTCGATCATCTTGGGTTCTAGGGAAAGAGTGTTTGCGGATATAGAAATGATATCGGTAAGATAGGCTAGATGCTATAAGTGCCGACATAGTACTCAAGCTAAGCAGAAACTTATGACTGTTGAACAAGATAGAGGGGTATAGAGTATTACTTACCTTCAGTTTGGGATATCTGAAGGCAGGGCAAAGGGCAATGAGGGTCAAGTTGATGAGTGCAAGGCCAATCGCATTGATCATTTCTTCTCGTCATTTAATATAGCGACAATTTTGAACAGATGTCGTATACGTAAAGCCAATGGATTTGCAGCAAAAGATATATTCTTCACACTTTTCGCAGTATCTTTCTTTGGAAATAGTTTTTACCATGACGTCATTGACAACAAAGACATAGAATATGGTAAAGATGCCGTTTATGATTTTTTAAAGCGTGAAACATTTAACTGTCGTAAGTTTAATCTTTGCCTTGCTGTCCAGCTTATCCTGTTATTTGAAAAATTGACCAGTAAGCAAAGAGAAAAAGTCTTGATCAAAGAATCCTGAGCATGGGCGTTCGGGCCAATTACCTGCTCATGGACAATTGGTTTACCATGCCGTCCACCGTAGCCAAGCTCAGAAAGCATATCCACGTAGTCGGCATGATCAAAAAAACGCCCAAGATCCTGTATTCTTACAGGGGCAAGCGCCGAACTGTGGACGGCATTTATCGCCTTCTCAAAAAGCGTCCGGGCCGGGCAAAGCTCCTGGCCAGTGCTTTGGTGACCATGAAAGATGGAACCCCAGCCAAAATCGTCTTTGTCCGGGATCGCCGGAAGAAGGACTGGCTGGCTATTTTGACCACCGATATCCATCTGCCGGATGAAGAGGTGGTCAGGCTCTACGGGAAACGCTGGGACATCGCCCGGCACTCAGGGGATCTGAGTGCCGGGTCAAGATGAGCAAGCAGCATCTTGGCCTAGAAAAAGGCATTCAAACCAGGGACTTCGATAGCCAGATCGCCCATGCTTCCATTGTCATGGTCCGCTACATGTTCTTGGCCTTAGAGCAACGCCGTCAAGATGACCCCCGGACATTCGGGGCCTTGTTCCGGGCCTGCTGCGATGAAATGCAAGACCTCAGCTTTATGATGGTCTTGCAGCGCATTCTCGAGTTAGCCATAGCCAAGCTGCAGGCAGCAGGTGACTTCGTAGAGAAAACCTACCAGGCCTTGATTTCCGCTATTTACGGGACCGCAATCGACTTCTTCGGCCTAAACAAGGAATTATGTCAAATATCTTAGAATTTTGAACTGCTTAAAGTTACACCGAAAGCTGAGCTTGTAATAATAGAAGGTTCTAGCAGCGATGTAATTATCACTTTCTTTGAGATCAAGGGCATAGTGATATTTTTGATCGAAGTTGCAGGCCTCGACTGCTTGATTATTTGTCATTCTACGCGAGCTGGGTCTTGCAGATCGCCTGGAGGCCTATAAGTCCTACCTGTTCCACAAATATGGCCGAGGCACTAAGGACTTGGGGCCGGAACAGATCCAGGAGCAGCACTACAACCTCTGCCGTTGCAAGGAGGATAAAAAGTTACTTGAGAAGTTTATCCATTATCTAAATGGGTTGGCTAAGGCTGCCTAAAAGTATAGCTG
>JAWLEI010000112.1:0-8493 GCA_041686195.1 Desulfovermiculus sp. | reverse complement strand
GAGCCATTACTCACAGCCCAGCTGCGCTTTTCCCGGCCAGCCAGCCGGTGGAAAAGGCGGCCTGCAGGTTGTAGCCCCCGGTTGGGCCGGCCAGATCCAGTATCTCCCCGGCCAGGTACAGGCCTTTGATTACTTTGGACTGCATGCTACGAGGATCGACCTCCCTGATGCTTACTCCCCCGGCAGTGACAATGGCCTCGGCAAAGGAGCGGTGCCCGCTGACGGTGAAAGAGACATCCTTGAGCCAGGTGCGCAGGACCTGGCGTTCCCGGGCCGTGAGTTGACTGACGGCTTTATCTCCAGGCACACCGGTCTGCTCAAGGCAGACCGGGATCAGGCCGGCCGGAAGCAACCCCTTGAGCACTGTTTTCAGCTGCTGCTTCCCCCGGTCCCGGAAGTCGCGGACCAGACGGGAGTCCAGCTTCTGCTCGTCCAGGGCCGGTTTGAGATCTATGTGTACCGTGACCTCATTTCCCGCCTCCCAGGCCCGAACCACCTCCTGGCTCAGGCTTAAGATCACCGGGCCGGAAAGGCCGAAATGGGTAAACAGCATTTCTCCGAACTCAGAGCCCAATTTTTTACCCCAGGAATTGGCAAAGACCCGGACATTGCGCAGGCTCAGGCCCTGTACCCGGCGAACCGTTTCTTTTTCAGCCACCTCCAAGGGGACCAGGGCTGGAGAGATGGGCTGCACAGTATGTCCCACGCTTCGGGCCAGATCATAGCCCTCTCCGGTGGAGCCGGTGCCGGGATAGGAGGCCCCACCGGTCGCCAGGATAACCTGCCTGGCTTCCACAAACGATTGGTGCTCTCCTCTCTCGTGAACGTGAACTCCAGTTATCCGGCCATCACTCGTCCCAAGAGCTGACACCCTGGTCCTGGTCCGGATCTCCACGCCCTGGGATCGGGCCCAGTTGACCAGAGTCCGGGCCACCAGCGGGGCATTCTCGCTGGTGGGAAAGACTCGCCCTCCGCGTTCTACTTGGGTGGACACCCCCAGGGTGTCCAGAAATTCCCGCAGCTGTTTACTGAAAAATCGGGAAAAGGCGGGATGCAAAAAGCGGCCCTGAGGACCAAAGGCCTGGATGAACTCCTGCACCGGTGCAGTATTGGTCAGGTTGCAGCGGCCCTTCCCGGTGAGCCCCAGTTTGAGGGCCGGCTTGGGCATCTTTTCCACAAGGATAACTCTTGCTCCCAGGCCGGCCGCCTGCCCGGCGGCCATGAGCCCGGCCGGCCCGGAGCCGATGACAATGATGGGAGAATCTTTTTGGGTAGGCATACAAAACCAAAATGAGATTTCAGCTCAGGCACGCGTCTGAGCGTGCCTGAGCTGAAATCTCATTCCTCCTGCATCCGGAAATCGACCCGGATCTTGAACATGCGCTCAGCCGGAAGGTTGAGGACTTTGACCCCGGTTTCTTTGGTGATCTCCGCCAGGCTGTCCTCAATATCCTGCCAGCTGGGACCGATGAACGTGAACCATACGTTGTAGGTGTGCCGGCGCAAATAATTGTGGGTCACCCCGGGATAGCTGTTCACAAAGGATATGAACTCATCCAGCTTGTCCTCAGGCACGGCTGCAGCGCACAAAGTGCTCTTCCATCCCAGGCGGCGGGACTGGAAATTGGCACCGATCCGCCGGATAATTCCCCTGTTCTGCATGGCTCGCACCCGGGCCAGGGTCTCGCCCTGGGTCAAACCCACCTGATCTCCTATATGTGCATAGGGCCTGGAGACCAGAGGAAAATCGGTCTGAATGATATCCAGGATATGCTTGTCGGTATTGTCCATATGCCCCCTGACTATTCCATTGCAATATATCAGGATGATAAGAGAATGGCCGGAGGCACAAGAGAAAGACGTCCCCGGAGAGGATCCCGGTGAACTGGAAGAAAGTTCACATGATAAACCCTGGGAACGAAGAGGGGGTGACTCTTACGCATCTGGCCGGAACTACAAGTTTTATCCCTGATCAATCCGGTAAATTTTTCTTCTTTTGCCCGCTTTGGGGCAAAAATATGTCAGATTTGCCGGAGGCAAAGCTGACTTCCTCACTCTTCCTGGGCTGATATGAGCACAAAGGTTCTTCAGCCAGGTAGTGCCCGTTCATGGTCTGGGCTCTGGCCCGGCATCCCCCGCAGACCCGGTGATATTCGCAGATGCCGCACTTGCCCTGGTAGGCGGAAGAGTCGCGCAAAGCGGCGAATTGCGGAGAATCGGCCCAGATCTCGGGAAACGGCTTGTCCCGAACCTGGCCGCAGTCCAGCTCCAGGTACCCGCAGGGCTGGACCTGCCCGGAATGGGAGATAAAGCAGAACCCGATTCCGCCCAGACATCCCCGGCTGACGGCATCCAGGCCGAAGTTTTCCTGGGTTACGGCTATGCCCTCCTCCCTGGCCCGTTGACGCAGTACTCGATGGTAATGGGGAGCGCAGGTAGCCTTGAGGTGCATGTCCGTCTGTCGTCGAAAATCGTAGAACCAGTTCAGGATACGCTCATACTCCTGCGCGGATATGATCTCCTCTTGCAGCTCTGCCGCCCGGCCTGTGGGCACTAAAAGAAAGATATGCCAGGCCACGGCCCCCACGTCTTGGGCCAGGGAGAAAATCTCCTCGAACCGAGCAAGATTGTTCTGGGTGACCGTGGTGTTGATTTGAAAAGGAATGCCGGCTTTTTTAAGGTATTCAATGCCTTGCATGGAGGACTCAAAAGCTCCGGGAACTCCGCGGAAGGCATTGTGACTGGCTGCCTCTGGCCCGTCGATGGAAATGGATACCCGCTCTATCCCGGATTCGCGCATGGCTTCGGCATTTTGGGCATTGATAAGGGTCCCATTCGGGGCCATGACGCAGCGCAGACCTTTCTCCCGCGCATATACGGCCAGGTCAAAGACATCCGTCCTGAGCAGGGGCTCTCCGCCGGTAAAGATAATGATCGGGCTTCCGGTCTGGGGGAAGGAGTCGATCAGGGCCTTGGCCTCTTGGGTGTCCAGCTCTCCGGGAAAAGGTTCCTGTCTGGCCTCGGCCCTGCAGTGCTTGCAGGCCAGATTGCAGGCCCGGGTCACTTCCCAGGCGATAAGCCGAAGATCGGGGGGATGGGGATGGTTTGATGGATGCATTGGATCTCAATGAGGTTTCAGGTGTCAAGCGCCGCTCGCTGGCGGACCTGTTATTTGTTATTCGTTATTCGTAAGAAGCCACCAGTTTGATCCAGGATGAAACATATGCTGACCACGCTCCGTCATTGCCCGGCCCGGATCGCTCGAATACAACGAAATCATGCTCGCCGGGCAATCCAGGGGAAAGCCATACGTTATGTGTTTCCAGGGTTCTTGTCTTCGTTCCCAGGGTCCACCCTGGAAACATTTATGGCTCCGGCCATCATCTTTTTCGTCTTTGGTCCTTGGTTCCAGCCAGAAAATGCAGAAGAGAGGCTGGAGCCCCAAAAGAAAACGCTACAATGGAATCTGATTCTTTAGATATCCCAGCATACTAGCATCCCAGCATGTTCTTTATTCCTCCGCCTGACCTCTGACCTCTGATCTCTGACCTCTGGTTATGCATCCCAGTATCTCAGCATCCCAGCATACCAGTATCCCAGCATTCTTCAATCCTCACCCAACCCACTCCACCGCCTCGCGGGCGAAATAGGTCAATATGCATGCAGCCCCGGCTCGCTTGATGCTGGTCAAACTCTCCAGGGCCACCTGCTGCTCGTTGATCCATCCCTTCTCTCCGGCCGCCTTAATCAGGGCGTACTCTCCGGAGACATGATAGGCGGCCAGGGGAAGGTCGTATCTCTCTTTGAGTCTTCGCAGGACATCCAGATAGGGCAGGGCCGGCTTGACCATGAGCATATCCGCCCCTTCCTGCAGGTCGGCCTCTGCCTCCCGCAGTCCTTCCAGGGCATTGGCCGGATCCATCTGATAGGTCTTGCGGTCTCCAAAGCTCGGGGCACTTTGGGCCGCTTCGCGAAAGGGACCGTAAAAGGCGGAAGCGTACTTCACGGCATAGGACATGATCGGCCTATCGCAGAAGTCCTCTGCGTCCAGGGCCTGACGAATGGCTTGTACCCGTCCGTCCATCATGTCTGATGGGGCCACCATGTCTGCTCCGGCCTGGACATGGGAGAGGGCGGTCTGGGCCAGAAGTTCCAGGCTGGTATCGTTTTCAATCAGGCCTTCAGAGATCAGACCGCAGTGACCGTGCGAGGTGTATTCGCAGAGGCAGACATCCGTAATCACAACCATGTCCGGGACCGCCTCCTTGATCCGGGCTACGGCCTGCTGCACAATTCCGTCCCGGGCATAGGCCTGGCTTCCCCGCTCATCCTTGTGCTTGGGGATTCCAAACAGCATGACTGCCTGCAATCCCTTATCGCGGGCCTGGAGCACATCAGCTGCCAGGGCTTCAAGACCCAGTTGCTCCTGCCCGGGCATGGAGGCAATAGGCCGGCGCAGGTAATGATCGTCATCTTCCAGAACAAAAAAGGGGTGGATCAGGTCCTGAGGCCGAAGTTCGGTCTCCCGGACCAGATTGCGCAAAGGCTCGGTCCGCCGCAGGCGGCGACCGCGAAAAAAGCTCATTGCTTGTCTCCTTGAACTCCAGTTTACCTGCCTTCAGCTCATCACTTAAGAGGCCAGTCCTTGGGACAAGGGCGGCCTACCGAGTCCGGGCCTCTTCCGGGTAGGGCGGTCCTCTCCGAGGGCCAGCCCTCTTTGTTCCCCAAAGCAGCCAGTCCTTGGGACAAGGGCGTCCTTGTATGGGTCCGGGCCCTTCCTGAATGGTAGCCCAGTCCTCACGTGCAGAATGGATCTTGAAATCTTGAGGAATCTTTTTTCCGTGCCATTCCGTATGTTCCGTGGGCAAAAAGTCTTTGTTTTCAGCCTTGCCTCCGGCAAGTCTCGTATGAAACGAGATTTTTAACCCTAAGATGGCTCTGGCTTTGCCGGGTAGGGCTGGTTCTCTCCGAGACCCAGCCTCTTTGATCAACACACTCCCGGCCCTGGGAGAGGCCCGGGCTCCAAAGGCCCAGCCCTCTTCATACTCTGTTTCTTTCTCGATCAAACTGGCGTTTGCAGCCAGAGGTGGCGCTGAAATCTTTTTTGGGCCAAAGCGCCCAAAAAAGAAAACAGGGAAAGCCATTCTATCTGTTCTGGTTTCCTGCTCCCCGTCTTCACCAGGACAGGCTTCGCAGGAATGACGGAGAAAGCAAAGTCTAGTTCATACAAGCCCAATCTCTTCATCCGTCAAATAGCAGGCCGGGTCCGGGGCCCAGATATCACCGTAAAAGGCCTCGGCCCGGGCCCGGAAATTTCCTCCGCAGACCGGCAGAAACTGGCACCTGGCGCAGCGACCGGTAACATAGGCCTTTTTGTCCTTGAGCCGGGCCAGAAGCTCTATCTGTGGATCGGTCCAGATCCGGGAAAAGGGACGCTCGCAGACATTGCCGAAAGAATGGTTGCGCCAGAACTGGTCGGCATACACTGTTCCGTCCCAGGACACGCAGCCGATCCCCCGGCCGGAGTTGTTGCCCTCGTTGTATTGCAAAAGCTGCATGACCGCCTCAGCCCGCTCCGGGTTTTCCCGGAGCAGACGGAGATAGACATACGGTCCATCTGCATGGTTGTCCACAGTCAGCACTTCCTTCTCCAGGCCCTGGGCATACATGTCCCTGGTTTCATCCATGATCAAATCCACAATCCGCCGGGTAGCGGCATGATCCAGATCTTCCTTGATCAGATCCGATCCCCGCCCGGAATAGACCAGATGATAGAAGCAGACCCTGGGAATCTCCCGCTCCCGGAGCAGGGAAAACACCTCCGGCACTTCCTGCTGATTTCGCTGGCTGATGGTAAAACGCAGCCCCACCTTCAGTCCTTCCAGCTGGCAGTTTTCCAGCCCCTGCATGGCCTTGGCGTAGGCCCCGGGCACTCCCCGAAAGGCATCGTGGATATCCTCGCCCCCGTCCAGGGAAATGCCGACATAAGAAAGCCCCACGTCCTTGAGTTCCCTGGCCTTTTCCCTGGTGATCAGGGTTCCGTTGGTGGAGATCACTGCCCGCATGCCCCGGCCCACCGCGTAATGGGCCAGTTCCAGCAAGTCAGACCGGACCAGGGGTTCCCCCCCGGAGAAGAGGAGCACAGGAGAGCCGAATCCGGCCAAATCGTCGATCATGGCCTTGGCCTGTTCCGTGCTCATCTCGTCCTCTCCCGCTGTCTCATCTGAGCGGGCGTAGCAATGGGCACATTTCAGGTTGCAGCGCTTGGTCATGTTCCAGACCACTACCGGCTTCTTGTCCTGGGCAAACTGCAGGAGATGGGAGGGCAGATCCTTGGAGCGGCGTCCATAACGCAGGGCGTCCGAAGTCTCTACACTGTCGCAATAGAGTTTGGAAATACCGATCATTTATTTTCGCCTCAATACAAGGTCAAAGTATTCGTTTTTTCCATGTCTCTCCTGTCCTCTTCAAAGGCCCACAAGAGACAAGGTTATTGAATTTTATCTGTCGGACATGGAGCGGACTGCAGTCCTTTGAGCAACTCCTCCCTGGACACCAGGAGGCTGGAATGCAGCTCCCTTTTTTTGTCCTCTGGCAAGCGCTTGAATGACGACTTATCCAAAAGCCGATTGAGCTGATCCATGTCCTGACATATTTTGCGCACTCTTTCTTGCAGTCCTTGATCGTGAGACCACACCATCCCGGAGAGCAGAGCAATCTCTTTAACATCCTGAGTCAAAACCCGCAGGTTTTCCGGAGAAAGCTCCCGCCGGGCTCGGCGTCTAGACCGGAACCGGTACCACTTTTCCAGGATCCAGTGCCACACATTCAGATCCTCAGTCAGCTTTGCCCTGGCAAATCTGACATATTTTTTGGGGCCAAAGAGCCCAAAAAAAGTTTGCTGTATTAACACATAAGTACTTTTTCATATCCGATCAAACTGACAGTCTGCGGCCATCGGCAGGGCTGTCCTCCGACCTCTGCCCCCTGATCTCTGATCTCTGATCTCTCGTATAAACTAGCTTTAGGTAGCTCTGGCTTTTCAGGGTAGGGCTGGTTCTCTCCGAGACCCAGCCTCTTTGATTAACGCACTCCCGGCCCTCGGAGAGGCCCGGGCTACTGGGCCCAACCCTCTTCATACTCTGTTTCTTTCTCCATCAAACTGGGCGTCTGCAGCCAGAGGCGGCGCTGTCCTCTGCCTATCCCATCCCCTGGGTAGAGACAAGCAGAGAACTGAGTACCAGGATGAGAAGTACAGGTAAAAGCATAGCCAGAAGCACCCGCAGATTGGTGGTTTGATGTACATACTTAAACCCAAGAAAGGTGCAGACCATTGTCCAGACCACGCCCGCTATCGGACCAAAGAAGGGCAGGATGGCCAGGACCATGGGCGCATTAGCGTAGCTGATGACCTTGAACGTGCCCTCATAGCCTCTGGCACCTGCCTTGACCGCAAGAAGACAGGCATGATTGAGTGCACTGACCACAAAGAGCATCCCCCCCAGGAACACAGGGTACAAAATAAGAACCAACAGAGAACTCAGTCCGGCCAGGCCCAGGCCGAGGAAGTCGCCGCCTCCCTGTCCGGCCTGAGGAGTGACCCCGGCCATGCGCCACATGAATTGGGCCAGGGCCTGAATCTCAGCCACCAAGACATAAAAAATAAGTGGCTTGCTCAAACCTGCTCCCAGGGGCAGGCGGGCAAAAAAGGCCTGGGGCTGAAACATGACCTGTTTTATAGTCTCTATGAATCCCGGGAAGAAACCATAATCCATGAGGTTTTCCCATGGGACCCCTCCTCTGGATCCGGCTCTCTGCCTTCTCTCCTGCCAGTCCTTTTTTTGTCTTTCGCTCTCTTCTTCCTCCGGTCCGACGTCAGATAAAGACTCCAGTTGGGACCAGATATCCTCTTCCGAAGGCTGTTTTTCCGGATCATCTGTCTCAGGCCTTTCAAAACCCTCTCCACTGGGGGAGGTTTCATCCTTGTTTTCTCCAGCCTGTTCATGGTCTTCACGGAAGGAGAATTTCTGCCCGCATTTGGGACAGGTAGCCATCTTGGCCGTAGGAGGGATCTTTTCCTCAGGAACCTCCCGGGCAAATCCGCATTCCGGGCACTTTATTTCCATGCGCAAACCTCGCTGAGTTCAAACTTCCAAAGTTGTACCTTCTCCTGGTCCGAGAATCAAGCCAGGCCCTGAACGCTTTTGGCACCTTGCACCTGAGAATAAACTTTCCATGGTTCCCCTTGACAAGAGATCATGATTTTGATCATATAATGTAACATATTATAAGACAGCGTCACGCATTGCGTTACATATGAATACAGAGAAAAAATATTATTATATCAACTCCTTGGAAAAGGGATTTCAGGTCCTGGAACTGCTGGCCGAGACTGGCTCCATGTCCGTTAGTCAAATTGCTGCCTCCCTAGGCTACAACAGGGCCGGAGCGCACCGTTTTGTCTCCACATTCAAGGATCTCGGCTATGTGCAA
>JAWLEI010000111.1:0-8606 GCA_041686195.1 Desulfovermiculus sp. | reverse complement strand
ACAGTGAACACCGAACACTGAACACAAATTGCTATTATCCAGGGACAGAGCAAATCACCTGAAATTGTTGAAAATAGAAAGCAGAACCAAAAAGCCCTGCACTCGCATCAACCCTGAACAATGGGGATCTTGATGCTGACCCAAGTTCTTCAGGAGGGACTGCTCTATGAAAGCAAAGTATCTGGTGTATATCATCCCCATTGTTTTGGCCGGAATCCTCTGTCTGCAGGAGGTGCTTATGAGTTCAAAAGCTTATGCCCAAACCAATGATGAGGTTATCGCCCTTCCGGAAGTCAAGCCAGAGGATGGAGATTATACCGACCTCATGTATGAGCGCCGATCAATGCGCGCGTTTGCCTCCGGGCGGATCTCGCTTGAGCAGGTGTCTCATGTCCTTTTTGCCGCCCAGGGCATAACCCGCGACAACCGGTACAGGACGGTCCCTTCAGCCGGGGCCCTGTATCCCCTGGAGCTGTATCTGGTCAGCGGTGAGGTTTCGGGTCTGGAAACCGGCGTGTATAGATACCGGCCGCACGGACATGAACTGGTTCAGGTGGCATCAGGCGACAAACGGCAGGCCTTGGCCAGGCAGGCATACCAGCAGATGTGGGTGGCCGAAGCTCAGGCTGTCATGGTTATCTGCGCTGTGTACCAGCGGGTGACCGGAAAGTACGGCCAGCGGGGAGAGCGCTATGCGCATATTGAAGCCGGGTGTGCGGCCCAGAATGTAAGCCTGGCCGGGTACAATCTTGGCCTTGGCTCCACAGTGGTCGGGGCATTCAGCGACCAGGGGGTGGCTGAAGTTATAAAGGCCGGGAAAGATGAGCAGCCTCTGGTGCTCATGCCCCTCGGCCCGGTGGAGGAGTAAGAGCCAGAGCGCCTTGACATCAAGGTGCCCGAAGTTAGGTTGATACTAGGGAAGGTGCCCAACATACGCTGCTGACGGAGGCAAAGAGATCCTGTATGAGCACAGCAAATGATCTCAAGACCCGTATTCGGCTGCTGTCCAGGCAGATATATGAGTCCAGACACCCGGTCTTTTTTACCGGAGCCGGCATCAGCACTGAGTAGGGTATTTCAGACTACCGCGGCCCGGAGGGGGTCTGGACCAGGCAGGAGAAAGGTCTTCCCCCGGACCCGACAGCCAAGCCTTTGCATCAGGCGGTACCCAATCCGGGCCATCTGGCCTTGAAGGAGCTGCAGGATCTGGGCAAGCTCGGTATCCATCAATACGTACATAAGGAGTGAGCTATGAGCTGGTTGCAGAAAAAATGCGTTGTGGTGCCTATAGATTTTTCTGAAGAAAGTTATGAGGCTGTGGATGTGGCCAGGGAGTTTGCGCAGGACCCATCTCAAATGCACATCATTCATGTCTCCCGGCCCTGGGATGAGCATGAAATCGGAGGTACATGGGGCAAGCACACGGAAGAAGAGCGCATACAGATTATCCAAAACAAGCTGCAGGAGCAGCTTCAGGCCAAGGAATACGGGGATGTCCAAACTGACATTCGATTGGGCAGCCCGGCCTCGGAAATCATCAACTATGCTGAAGAAGTGGAAGCTGAACTCATCGTCATGCCTTCCCATGGCCGGACCGGCATCAAACATTTTGCCCTGGGCTCGGTTGCTGAAAGAGTGGTTCGTTCGGCCCATTGTCCTGTGCTGGTGCTCAGGAAAAAAGAACAGAAGAAGGAAGGAAAAAAGATAATTTCTTATGATTAAGAGCCCAGGATTTGATTTGATACTCGTTGAAGGCCCTGCATGCTTGATTTGAAAGGCATGGGGGCAACTTGAATGTGCTGCACCAGGTGCTTAGGGCTCATGAGAACTCTGCGTATCGGCTTGCAAAGGGAGATGGGCGGTCGGCCCTTTGGAGCTGTTTATGTGCTCGTGGGGCACATCTCCGCTGGCGTGGGAATGCAGATGCTGGTGGAGGATGCTTCGATTCTTGGGTGTTAGGCGTCCATCCTCCAGGGTATAGAGCTCCTGGGTGGTGTGATAGAGAAAATCCCAATCGTGGGAGACAATAATCAGCCCCAGGTTCAGCTTGTCTTTGATCACCTCCAGGATGTGCTGGCGGGTATCGGGGTCCAGGCCTGTGGATGGTTCGTCCAGAAGCAAGGCCTGAGGCTGCATGGACAAGATGGTGGCCAGGGACAGGAGCTTTTTCTCGCCTCCGGAGAGCTTATGGGTGATCCGGTCCTCGTATCCATCCAGGCCCACCAGCTTGAGGGCTTGCCGAGATCTTTGCCGGGCTTTTGACATGCTGTGCCCCAGGTTTAAAGGCCCAAAGGCCACATCCTCCAGAACCGTTGGGCAGAAGAGCTGATCCTCCGGGTTTTGAAATACAAACCCCAGGTTACTGCGCAGCTCCTGCAGGCTGGAGGGGGTCGGTGGTTGGTCCCGGTAGAGCAAGGTGCCTTTTTGCGGTTTCAAAAGCCCTACCAGAAGCTTGAGAAAAGTGGTCTTGCCCTGGCCTGTGGGCCCGATGATACCCATGCGCTGATGGGGGGAAAAGGAAAAGTCCAGGTCCTTAAAGAGCGGCCGGGATTGTTCCGGATAGGCAAAAGTCACCTGGCTGAGGCGTAAAAGCGGGGTATTTGCGTGTTCAAAGGTTTGGGACATATTTTGTGCATCGCAGTTTTTTCTGGTTTTTATAAAGTGAGGTCCACAATAATCAGGGCTCCCACTGTGGCAGCCATGCCGGCAGAAAAAAGCACGTCCCGCCGGGTCAGGGCAAGCTCCTGCAGGGAGTGGAATTTCCCCTGAAAACCCCTGAGCAGCATGGCCTGATAAACCCGGCCGGCCCGGTCATAGCTGTTGATGAGGACCATGGCCAGGAGATTGCCGTAGGTTTTGTAGGTATGGATATTCGTTCCTGGCTTGAAGGCTCTCGCTCTGGCTGCTGAGTCCAGGCGGCGGTACTCCTCCAGGATCACGTAGAGATATCGATAGCTGATCAACAGGAGGAAGGTCAGCTTATCCGGCAGGCCCAGACGGTTCAAAGCGTAGCCCAGGGCAGGCGTGGAGGAGGTGGATAAAAGGGCCATGACTGCCAGGACCACCGCATTGGACTTGACGGTGATCAAGCCGGCCAGGGCCAGGCCTGCTGTGGTGCAGGTCAATGGTCCGAGCGTGAACACAACCTGACCCGCAGCTGAAAAAGGCAAAAAGAACCACAGAAAAAGGATAAAGATATTGACCAGGCCCAGCCGGACAAGTACCGGCCCCTGGGGCAGACGGGCCAGGAATAAAAGGAGTATGGAAATCCCCAGGGCGGTCACGGCTGCGAAAAAACCGGTCAGCAGGGCCACTGTCACGGCATAGGGGATGATGAGGCAAATTTTGATCCGAGGATCACTGCGGTGGAGCAGTGAGTTGCCCTGGCTGAAGGTTTCCATCTGCACTCGGCTACCTCCGGCCTGAGCCGCGGCTCTTGAAGTAAAAGGTCAGTCCCATGAGTCCCAGGATGTAGCCCAGGCCACCCAGAATATCCTGCAGGGAAACACGGTCCTGCTGCAAGGACTGGAGCTGTCTTTTCAAGGGGGCGACTTCTTGGGACACGGCCTTGGCTACAATCCTTTGCACCTCTTCTCGATCCAGAGATATCCGGAGGGGCTGGGCTTTTGCAGTCTGGTTTGCCTGTGAGTCTTGGGCTGGAGTGTGCTCTGGCTTGGCTTCGATAGCGGGGTCTGCTTTTGGGCTCTCGTCTTGCTCCCCCAACTCTTCGGACTGAACAGTCCAGGATGCCTTATGCCCCATAGAGGCCTCCAGGACGATATGCAGATCCTTTTTGCTGGACTTGGCCACAGCAGGGATTGAGAACTCGGCCTGGCCCTGCTCATTGATACTGGTCTTGAGCAGTGGTTCATTTTTCCCTTTGAACTTGACTGTGATCTCCCCGTTTTTGACTGCAGAACCATCTGGGAAGCTGCCTTGGCAGACGATATTTTCACGCTCCACCAAACAGAAAAGATTGACCCTGTGGGCCTGAGCCGGAACTGGAAAGAGCCAGGACAAAGCCGTTAAGCCAAATAGAGACCCGAGGCATAATTTTTTGATCATAACTCACTATATTTCCTACTCAACAGGCACTGAGGTCTCAAGGATCTCCGGTCTGACCTTGAGCAGAAAGCCAACGACGATTGCGGTGACAAAGCCTTCCACCAGCCCAAGGGGAACATGAGCCACTAAAAAAGCTTGCGCCGCAGGCAGAAAGGCCTGCCCGGAAAGGGCCAGACAAAAAGCAGCCAGCAGGCCGGAGCCTAAAATGGAAAGGCTGCCGGCCAGAAAAGCGGCCAGAGAGGAAACCCTCGTGTTTTTTTTGAGAAGCCGGGAGAAGAGCATATAACAGGTCAGAGCCGGCAAGGCCATGATGACCGTGTTGACTCCGAGGACGGTTACTCCACCATACTGAAAAAAGACCGCCTGCAGGAGCAGAGCCACCAGGATGGCCGGAAAACAGGCCCAGCCCAGGATAAGGCCCACGAGACCGTTCAGCAGAAGGTGTATGCTGGCTGGACCAAGAGGTACATGCACCAGAGTGGCAACAAAGAATGCTGCAGTAAGCACGGCTACTTTGGGGACCTCATATTGGTCCATGCGTTTGAGGCCCACGGCAGTACCGGCCAGAGCCAGTGCTGCTCCGCTTGCCAGCACCGGAGCCGAGAGGATGCCTTCGGATATGTGCATGGAGATGGCCTCTGCTAATGTGTCCTTATCATGCTTGAATCTGTTACTGCCAGGGCAGGAACTGAACCCAGATGACAGCTCCGAGCTCAAGGTTTTTTTCTTCCCCTTCATGTTCCAGGGTATAGTCCGCTTCGTTCAAAGCGGAAAAGCCCCACCAGCCAGCTTTGGGAGCTGCATAGGTGAAAACGCCGTTTTCATCCGCTGTCACCACCTGAGTCACCATGTACGGGCTTTGGGCTTCTGCCTGTTTATCCTGGTTGAAGTATTCGATTTCCACTTCCGCACCAGGAACAGGCTCTTGGTTGAGCATTACCCTGCCCTGGAAGACATTGCCGGCATACAAGCCAAAGGGCCGGGTCAAGGGAACGATCTCGGTCTCCAGGTTCAGGGGCTTTGTCCAGCCGCTTTCCTGCCCAAAGGCCGCGATGTACGTCTTGGTCAAGTGTTTGATATAGATATCTTCGGCCTCTTCCCAGTAGGGCTGGGGATCCATGGTCAAGCAAAAGACCCCGGGCCGTTTGGGCTGAAATGTCGTTGTCCAGGCCTGATGTCCCAAAAGCTGGGTGGCTTGCAGGTTATCGGTGAGCGATCTGGATTGCCCGCTGCCCATATGGGTTACCTCGACACCCAGAGGTTTGTCCAGCTTCATGCCTTCTTGCTCAAAAGGGTGCAGAAAGGCAAAAGAAACATCGGTTTTCTTTTGCCTTTGCTCAAGCAGGGAATGCTCCGGCAAAACTGCTCCGAAATGGGCTGCAAGGTTTTGGGGAAGCAAAAAGCAAAGGCCAAGAACTGCCAAAAAGGCGCAAGTGAGCAAATGTTTGTGCATACCATTCTCCTTTATGTGCAAATTTTATGGCACAAATAAAAAATAAGTGCTACCTATGCTTGATCAAATTGTGCCTTCTGTCAAGGAGAAAGTACGCTCGAATCACGGTAATTTTGTTCTCAGGTGTAAGGTGCCAGGGGGTGTTCAGTCCCGCCTTAGGCGGGATCAGCGCCGCCTCTGGCTGTGACCGCCAGTTTGATCGAGAAAGAAACAGAGTATGAAAAGGGCTGGGCTTGGGGTTAAGTCCGCCCTACGTAAAAGCCGGCTCACCAGTAGGCCGCCCTTGCCCTCAAGGGCAGGCCATCTGGGGTGTAAAATCTTGTTTCATACGAGCCGCAATGTCCGGGAGTTCGATCGGGTTGATGGCTTGGCTGTTGAGAGTTGGTTCTGATTACGAGCGCCGCAACAGCCGCAGCATGCGGCCTTTGAGCAAAATAGCGTCTTCAGGACACAGCTCCTGACAGCAGTAGCAGTGAATGCACTTCTCACTCTGCACCACAGGACCGGCCCTGGTCATGTGCATGGCCCCAGCCGGACAGTGCGAGACACACAGCCCGCATTGTACGCAGCGGGAGGAGACCACTTCCGGCAGGCAGTTGATCCATCTGGACAGGCATCTGTTCAGGACCAGACCGGACAGGCCGGGGAGAAAGGTCTGCGGAAAGCGGAAATTGGCCACCGGCTGCAGCTCTCCCGAGATTTCCATCCGGGCCGGATCGATCTCTCCCAGCCCGCGCCTTCCGGCCTCCTGGATGTGGGGGACGGATTTCGGCTTCTGGCCCAGAAAGGAAACAGCCGCAGCATCCAGGCTGACCGCATTGTCTGAGGCCATAATCTTGCCCAGGGCAACAGGGCTGCCGTTGGCCGGGCCGTTGCCCTGCATGCCCACCACGGCGTCCAGAATAGTCAGGTCAGGCGGCCGGATACTGTAGATGTCCACCAGGGCCTGGGCAAACTGGCGGGGCCGGGGGCAGGCGGCGTGAATGCGCAGCTTGTCTCCGCCCACGACGTAGCCGAAGGTATTTTTGATTCCAGCGGTGAGCACAGTCAGGGTATGGGTTTTCAGCTTGGGGACGCTTATGACCACATCCGCCTCCAGGATCTGTCTGGACACGGTCACATGATCAAAGTATTTGGAAGACACCGGGCAGTGCACGGGATATTGCCCCAAGGAAACATAGCAGCCCAGGGCGGCCTGCTCAATGCCGCTTACGGCAGCGGACCGGCCGGACCGTCCGTAGGCGCTGATGCCTGGATTGTCCCCGACCATGACCTCGGCCCCGCGGTCGAGCAGGGCCTGGACTACAGCCCGGACCAGGTCCGGGTGGGTGGTCACGCCCTTGTCCGGTGCGTGCGGGGCAAGGATATTGGGCTTGATCAGCACGGATCTGCCGGCCCAATCCTGGGGGAAAGCCTCCAGAATCCGGTCGATGATCTGCGGCAGCGCGGCATCGTAGCCGGCATCCTGGATCAAGACCCTGGCCGGGCCTGCTGAATCTCCTGCTATGTTTTGACCGCTTTGAGCCTGATCCGGCCGGTTCAGGCTCTGAGCTTTAGCCTTTGATTGTGCATGCATTCTTTTGAGCATAGGATCAAAGTCCTTTCAGCTTTGCTTCCGGCAAATCTGACACGATTTTGGGGCCAAAGAGCTTAAAAAATCGTTTCGCCGGATTGAGGTAATACCGTGTCTTAACAAATTCGAATAAATGCCAAAAATTGAGGCAGCATGTTTGAGACGAAGAACTAGTAATATGTGTTATGAAAATGCCGGGCAATCCAGGGGAAAGCCTTTCTCGTTAGGACGTCTCATGATACGAGACCAACGCAACACAGGACAAGGATATGGCTGACTGCTTCTGCTTCACTGACACGCTCGAGGTCTCGGCCTCAGCCGGGGTATCTATCATAGACATCACAGATACGCTGCAACAGATCGTCGCTCGGTCCCGGATGCATACAGGCACGCTCAATGCTACCTGCATCGGCTCCACCGGGTCTTTAACCACCATAGAGTATGAACCTGGAGCTGTACAGGATCTCAAGCGGGCCATCACCGAGCTCGCTCCGCCGGAAGATGAGTACGAGCATGAAAAGGCCTGGCAGGACGGAAACGGCCACAGCCATGTCCAGGCCGCCCTCCTGGGGCCGTCCCTGGTTTTTCCCGTCCGGCAGGGAAGACTGCAGCTGGGCACCTGGCAGCAGGTCGTGGTCATCAACCACGACATCAAGCCCAGGCGGAGGCGGATCGAGGTGACCCTTGTAGGTGCGTGAGCAGACCCAATATGCACAAGAATATAAAAAAGGGAGAATGTAATGTCGCTCAGCTTGGAACTGATACTTGCTGTCCTGCTCGGAGGGGCAGCCCTGGGTCTGTTGGCCTGGAAGGTTGGAAAAAACTGCACTCCCTGACTGTATATCTATATCCCGCTGGGAGTGGGACTATTGACATTTTACGTTGTGTCCAGGATTAACTGAGTTCAGCCTTGCCCCCGGCAAGTCTGAAGTATCTTTTGCCCCAAAGCGGGCAAAAAGAGAATTTGCCTGATTGATCAAGGATGAAACTTTGAGTCACCCCCTTCGTCATTCCGGTATTGGATCGGAGTCCAGCACAGGCTCCAGCCGGAATCCAGACTGAAATCTAAGAGCTGGCCCCTGGCCTACGCCGGGGTGACCCCGGATCTTAGTCCGGGGCAGGCGGAAAAAGCAAAATCTAGTTTCATACGAGTCCTGTTGATGGCGGGATTGGACTCATGACAATAGAGTGGTGGGAGCTGTCGAAGTGCTGCAGTTTTGTTGAGGGAGATTCATCCTGGATTATAGGCCATGAATATAAAGTTCTTGTTTCTCAGATTCCTGCTGGTGGACAATACGAAAAAGGTCTTGAGCTGGTTTGCGGCTGGGGGCAAAAAATCCAGAGCAGAGTATACCCAGCTTTGGGCCGAGTCCATCTCCAAGCCGGCAGAGGTGGAGGAGATTCTGAAGACTTTGATCAAGTACGGTTTGGTGCGCGGAAAAAACAACAGATACAGCATCACCCAGGAAGGACGAGATTTTTTGAAGTACTTGGGCTGGAGAAGATAGACGTCAG
>JAWLEI010000110.1:0-8908 GCA_041686195.1 Desulfovermiculus sp. | reverse complement strand
TGGGACGGCGAAAGGATCTCTTCCAGCTGCTCCCGGCTGAGCAGTCCTTCCTCCAGGACCAGATCCATGACTCCCCTGCCCGTCTCCAGGGCCTTGGAGGCGATGCGGGAAGAATTTTCATAGCCTATATAGGGATTTAAGGCCGTGACTATGCCGATACTGCAATCCACGTATTTCCGGCATTGGTCTTCATTGGCGGTTATACCCTGAATGCAGCGCCGGGTGAGGGATGTAACGGCCTTGCTGAGCATCTTTAATGATTGCAGGACATTAAAGGCAATCACCGGCTCCATGACATTGAGCTGGAGCTGCCCGGCCTCGGCAGCCATGGTCACGGACAGGTCGTTGCCGATAACCTGGTAGGCCACCTGGTTGACCACTTCCGGAATGACCGGATTGACTTTTCCGGGCATTATGGACGATCCAGGGGCTACGGCCGGGAGGTTGATTTCGTTCAGACCTGCCCGGGGTCCGCTGCTAAGCAACCTTAAGTCATTGCACATTTTGGATATCTTGACCGCCACTCGTTTGAGCACGCTGGAAAACATGACAAAGGATCCCATGTCTGAAGTGGCCTCAACCAAATCTTCAGCCACCTCAAAATCGATACCTGAGATCCTGGACAGTTCCTCCACCACCAGGCTGGAGTATTCCGGATTGGCCGTAATGCCGGTCCCAATCGCTGTGGCCCCAAGGTTTATTTCCTGAAACAGGCAGACCAGATTATGGATGCGCTGCATATCCTCCTTGACCGTGATCCGATAGGCCTCGAACTCCTGGCCCAGGGTCATGGGCACGGCATCCTGCAGCTGGGTCCTGCCCATCTTGAGCACGCAGCTGAACTCAACCGCCTTCTGCTTGAGCTCATAGGCCAGCTCGCTCATGGCCGCGGTCAAATCCCGATAACTGAGGAGAATGGCCAGCTTGATGGTTGTGGGATAGACATCGTTGGTGGACTGAGTGCAGTTGACGTGGTTGTTGGGATGGATAAAGGTATAATCACCCCGGGTGTGGCCCATTATCTCCAGGGCCCGGTTGGCAATGACCTCGTTGGCGTTCATATTGGTTGAAGTCCCGGCTCCGCCTTGAATCATGTCCACCACAAACTGGTTGTGCAGGTTGCCGGCCATGATTTCATCACAGGCCTGGGCAATGGCCTCGGCTATTTCCGGTTCCAGATCCCCCAGCTTTTGGTTGGCCCGGGCTGCGGCCTTTTTGACCATGGCCAGAGCCTTGATCAGATTGGGAAAATGAAACAGAGAGATTCCTGTAATATC
The DNA here is from genome assembly GCA_041686195.1 of Desulfovermiculus sp. Lineage (GTDB taxonomy): Bacteria > Desulfobacterota > Desulfovibrionia > Desulfovibrionales > Desulfothermaceae > Desulfovermiculus. The sequence goes on along the minus strand of JAWLEI010000110.1, from coordinate 7,631 downwards.
AAAGTTCTCCACCGCGCGCATAGTTTGGATCCCGTAGTAGGCATCAGCAGGGACCTCACGATCCCCCAGCAGGTCATGCTCCATGCGCTGACCACCCTGAGAATCCGCCCCCAGGGCCGGGTCGTGGTATCCATATCCGGCATACTTGAGGCGGTGCAGCATCACCCGGGCCACTTGAGAAAACAGCTTTCGGGCCGTCTCCGGCTTGTCTTGAATAATCTCTTCTATGGCCTGCCGTTCCAGAGTCAAAACCTCGGTTTTCACCACCGCCCGGCAGGATGTGGAATGCGGCTCATCACTTAATATGGCTCCCTCGCCCACAAAGTTTCCAGCCCCCAACCGGGCCACAACTCTTTGGGTCTCACCAATCCCCCGCAGGATCTCCACCTCCCCTTTGGTAATGATGGAGATCTCGGTCCTGGGCGTTCCGGCATGAAAAAGGTAACTTCCCAGGGAATAACTGCGTTTGGTGCTGCATTGTCCCAAACGCTGAAGGTCCTCTTGGTCCACATTCTGAAACAACACAACATCTTTTAATACATCAAAATAATTATCCATCCCTGAATACATCCTCAAAATGAAAAGATTATCAACCAGTATGTAAGCAACGAATACATCCGTATCGCTGCCTACGACAGACCAAAGCATCTCTGGCATCTCCACCACTTCAAGGCTTGAACATAAATTGACAATTCCTCAAAATCAAGGGATTTATTACCTCTGCCGGCCTTAATGCGTGAATACCATATCCTTTACGGAGCAGCTCAATGGAACTCAACCACCGACTGTATGACTTCTTTCAGGTCCAGGCGGCCCAGGTCCAGGTAGACATTCTCAGCCTGGGCCTTTCCTATACCGCGGTAAAAACCTCAAACGGCGGAACAGGCCTGGCCTATACATATCTGGACAACGGAAAAACCTGCTGCCAGACCCTGGACGGCATGCATTACGAGGGCCGTCCGGCGCTTGAAATGCTGCAAAATATTCTGGACTTCAATCCGTTGAAACGAAGCATGGGACTGGCCCTGGTCAATGCCTTAAACCATGAAAAGGCCCTGAACATGCCTGAAGACCCAGACAATCACCTGCTCTTCGATAGTCTGGGCATTGGCCCGCAAACCAGGGTGGCCATGGTTGGCTACTTTGGACCTTTGATACAGGCATTTACCGACCGGGGAGCCATCCTGGAAGTCATCGACAGGACCAGGGGCATAGGCAACAGAGAAGAATTTTACTCCAAGCTCAGAGATTGGGCAGATGTCCTTTTCCTGACCTCCACCTCAGTCCTGAACCAGACGTGTGAAGATATCCTGGCGAAGACCTCCAGCTCAGTTTGCACAGTAATGCTCGGGCCCAGCACCCCTATGGTGCCTGAAGCCTTTGCCCATCTGCCGGTCACCATGCTGGCCGGAACCGCTCCTGTGGATGGGGAAAAAGTATTGCAGGCTGTTCGAAACGGTGCCGGGACCCGGATGATTCAAAGATACAGCCGCAAGGTGTATGTGGACTTGAGATAGTCGTCCCCTCACAAGTCAGCTTTGCCGCTGGCCGCAGAAGTCCAGTTTGATCGAACATGAAACTGGGTATAAAGAGGGCTGGGCTTGGGGGCAAGCCCGCCCTACGAAAAACCCCGGCTCGCAAGTAGGCCGTCCTTGCCCCCAAGGACAGGCTTTTTTCAGCGTAAAAGCTCGTTACATACGAGCTTGCACATCCTTCTGTCTTCATGTTGGCAAATCCAGGGCCGGCATGTAGGATGCCGGGAGTGCAAGCAGCATAAGCCAAGATCACACCTCAACCAGGCAGCGATAAAACTTTGCGCCTTTGCACCCAAATAATCGATTACCTCAAGGTCGCTTTTCGCCCCATGCATTCCGGCCGCCCCCGCCAGGACCTGTCCCTTTTGTTCTTTGCTGTCGGCATTGGATTTTTGGCTGCCGTAGGCGCCCTGCTCTTCCGCACCTTGATCGAAGTCATGCAGGCCGGCTTCTGGCCGCAGGGCTCTTCGCTTATAGATCAGATCCGGGCCGCACCCTGGTGGCAGATCCTGTTGGTCCCCACCCTGGGCGGGCTTGTAGCTGGTCCGATCATCACCTTCCTGGTTCCTGAGGCCAGAGGACCGGGCGTCCCGGAAGTCATCCTCTCAGTGACCTCGCGCCAGAGCACCATCAGACATCGGGTGACCTTTCTCAAGGGTTTGATCACCAGCCTGCTCCTGGCCGCTGGAGCTTCTGTGGGCCGGGAAGGCCCAATCGTCCAGATTGGATCTTCCGTAGGTTCATCCGTGGCCCAGCTTTTTGATCTCTCCCCGGAACTTCGCAGGCTTTGCCTGGCATGCGGGGCGGCAGCAGGCATCTCGGCCACATTTAACGCCCCGATCACCGGTGCGGTCTTTGCCATGGAGATTATCCTTTTAAATATCGAGGTCTCCTATATCAGTCACCTGGTCATCGCTTCCATTACCGGTTCAGTCCTGTCCAGGATATTCTGGGGCAACTTTCCCGCCTTTCATGTTGTCGACTTCCAGCTGGAGAACTACCTGCAGATCGTCGGCTATCTTCTCTTGGGCCTTTTGGCCGGACTGGTATCTATTGTCTTTGTCCGGGCCATCTACACGGCAGAAAACATCTTCAACCGCCTTCCCCTGCCCCAATGGCTGTGTCCGGCCCTGGGCGGTCTTCTTCTGGGGGCCATAGCCCTCTCTCTGCCTCAAGTTATGGGGGTGGGATATGATACAGTGAACTCCGCCCTGGACGGCAGTCTGCCCATGCAGCTGGCCCTTTTCCTCCTGGCCGGCAAGCTGGTAGCCACATCCATCTGCATTGGCTCCGGCATGAGCGGCGGCATTTTTGCCCCTTCCCTGTATTTAGGGGCGGCCCTGGGCACTGCCCTGGGATATGTCTTGTCTCTTGTCTGGCCCGGACTGGACCTGCATCCAGCTTTTTTCGCACTGGCCGGCATGGGGGCCGTGGTCTCCGGAACCACCCTGGCACCGATCACCGCTATTGTGACCATTTTCGAACTCACCCTGCATCCGCAGATCATTTTGCCCCTCATGGTCTCCTGCATCAGCGCCACTCTGGTCGTCCGCCTCCTGTTTGGCGTCTCGGCCTATGAAATGAAGCTTTTGCGCCGGGGCATAAACATTGTCCGCGGTCATGATGTGAGCATTCTGCGCGATCTCTGCGTGCAGGATTTTATGCGTCATACAGTGCCCAAGCTGTCCCTCAAGGACCCGCTGGATACAATTGTGGAGGAGATGTCAACCTCGCCCTACCCTCATTTTGTGGTCGAAGATGATGAGCACCAGCTGGCAGGTGTTCTCTCACTCAGAGATGTGCGCGAAGCCCTGCTGTATTTTGAAGACCTCAAAGAGGGCGTGATCGCAGCCGACTTGATGAGCACACATGTGACCACCATCACCAGCCAGGACAATATGGAAACGGCCCTGCATCTGTTTGAGGACCACCCCTATTCCATGTTCCCGGTGGTGGATACTGAGAACCATGTGGTAGGCATTTTGACCAAGGACGACCTGCTCAAGGCCTATGACCAGAAAGTGCTCAAGGACAGGGTGCTCTCCGCCCGGCCGGCCCGGAAGCGCCGGGGCAAAAGCCTTCAATAGTGAACCACAATTCAATAAGCTCATCTTCTGACACAACTTCCGTGTCCTTTCATCCGTTCTGAGTGTCTGCCGGGACAAATGTTTCTCGACACCCGGAACGGTCATCCTTTTTCTGGTATCTGTTCCATGGCTGCAAATTTGGGCTCGTGCAAAGGGATGAGGATATCGGCCTGCTCTTTGACCCGGAGCATGATGTCGTAGGCGTGGTAGGTGTTGACCACTGTGCCGGGGGGGATGACTTCCATCTCCATACCTCTTATTTGCGGAGGAGGAAAAAAGTTTTCCTCGATGACGCAAAACCCGGTAATGGCTGCCAGCCCTTTTTGGGTTTGAATAAAGACGGTCAGTCCGCCTTCAGTGTGCACCGGCGTGTGCATGACCCTGATTCCGGGCAGGATCTCCTGACCATCCACAACGGTCCGGATCTGCCCGTTTTCTTCTACATCTTCAATAAAGTCTTCCAGGTATCGAAAATCAAGAGGATGGGGATCATGAATGGTCTCCAATTCCCTGTTGTGGCAGTAAAATACAGCGTTGGTGCACTTGGAGTCGTTTTCGCAGTGGTCGTTGTGCAGATGGGTATGAATGACCACATCAATATCTTCAGGTGTAAGTCCATACCTGGCCAGGCCCTGCTCAAAGGTAACCACCGGACCGCCTACGGCCTGTTCCCTGGCCTCGGACTGGATGGGGTGCATCTCCCCTGTATCCACCAGGATATTTTTCTCCCCGCCCTGAATGTACCAGGAATAGACAGGGATGGTATATTCCTGGCCATAGTCGTGCTGGTAGGTCATCATCCCCTTGTCAAAGACTTTGGTACCCACAACCATGGGAAAAATAGTATAAGTCACGTGTACCTCCTTTGTTTAATTTGGGAAGGATAACCTCTATTTTTTGTTTTTCCGCAAGGCCAATATGCCATCAACACATTGGCCCCACCTTGATTCCCGTACAGATCATAAATGAAATCTGTTCAACGCAAAAGATGAGCCGATCATATTTTAGTCATCCACAGGGACAACGTAAATTATTTGATTTTTATTGACAAAAATCACTTTGCCAATATCTTCACGTAAGAAACAATTAAACATGACAATAAAAGACTCTTCACATGTATTAAGAAGATCTGATAATCTTGTATTCTGCTTAATATTAATACGTCCCTTTATACTTGTTCCATCTACTAGTCTCACAATAGCTGTTTTTGAGCTAAAATCATCCTTTTTCTCATTCCTAACTTTTATTTCCATAAATATAATCCTCATTTATTATTATATATAACTTTTCATTTATTACTCATAATAATATATAGGTTAATCCTAAAATAAAAGTCCATAGTGTATGGATATTATACACACTACCGTATTTTTATCTCATAACTCTAAAAAGCAAAATCATGAATCGCTATAAATGACGAGTCTATATTTCTTGTCATGTTATGTTAAAACATGTTGTATTGTTAAAACTCAATGTTTGTTTAGTATATATTTGTTTTTTAGTCAAATTTGATATATTTGAAGTTTGAATTATGATGTACCTTGCTTGTTGATCACCGCATTCGCGTCCAAACTCTGGACAGGACATGTTTGCGCCCCTTGGCCTGCACATAATATATTTAACGTGTGCTCTTGCTGTCTCCAAAATTTCCTCATGAGTAGCACTTCCCATGTGAATTTGTCCATGACAGCTTGCGAAACTGTGACCTCAGCTGCTATGCATATACCAAATTATGTGTGTATTAAAAAAACCGGGTCTGATTCATTTTGCATGCTCCGTTGGGCCTTTTCAAGGCCTGAGGGTTAGTAAGAGGTAAATCATGTCCAAAAATGTTCTCATCGACACTGACCCGGGAGTAGATGACGCCCTGGCCCTGCTTTTGGCCTTACACACTGGCGAGCTTGCGGTCAAAGCCATTACCACGGTCTGCGGCAATGTGGATGTGGACACTGCCACCTCCAACCTGTGCACGGTCCTTTCGCTTTTACCCGGCCCGCATCCTGTCCTGGCCAAGGGCGCGAACCGGCCTCTGGTCCGGAAGCCGTTTTTCGCCGACCATGTACATGGAGCCAATGGCTTGGGAGGAACAAGCCCTGTCCAGGGTGCAGCCGCCACTGCTGCCATGGCCGACCGGGAAGCGGCTGAGGAGATTGTGCACCAGATCAATAGCTCGTTTGAACCGATGACCCTCATCACCCTGGGTCCGCTGACCAATATCGTCCTGGCCTTGGAGCGGGATCCAAAATTGGCGGACAATGTGGCTGAGCTGGTCATGATGGGCGGGTCCTTTCTTGGACCCGGCAATATCACCCCGGCTGCTGAATTTAATATCTTTGCCGATCCCGAGGCTGCAGACCGCGTTTTCCGCTCCGGCCTCCCTTTGACCGCCGTGGGTCTGGACGTCACCATGCAAGTCAGACTCAGCCGGCAAACCATCAATGCCTGGGTCCAGGACTCCAATTCACCGGCCAGGCGAAAGGTTCAGGAATGGACCGAGCATTCGCTGCGCTTTATGCAGGATCTGGACGGTGAGGCCTCCATCCCCTTGCACGATCCTTTGGCTGTATTGGTGGCCATGGATCCGGACCTGGTCACTAGGCAACGCATGCATGTTACAGTGGAAGCTACTGGCAGGATTACCAGGGGCATGACCCTGGCCGATCGTCGACCCATCCTGGACAAGTGGAAAGAACAGCCCAATGTCCAGGTCTGCACCAGGGTTAACAGTGAACTCAGCCTGAAGAGATTTCTGGAGGGCATCCCATGAACCGGGTGATTGTTGCCGGCAGCGCGAACACGGATTTGACTGTCCAGGTTCAGCACCTCCCGAGCAGGGGAGAAACGATCATCGGCCGCGACTTCCGGACCTTCTTCGGAGGCAAGGGGGCCAATCAGGCCCTGGCCGCCCTGCGCTGCGGGGCGGAGGTCCTGTTCATCTGCAAAATCGGAACAGATCATTATGGCCAAGATCTGGCCCGGCACCTTAAGGATTCCGGACTGCCTGCCGCGGGCATATTCAGCGATGATGAGCACCCATCCGGAATGGCCTTCATCCTCATTGAGCCCGGGGGAAACAATCAGATAACCGTCGTGCCCGGAAGCAACCATTACCTGTCTCCTGCCGATGTCCAGGCCTGCCGGGACTGGTTCACACCAGGCTCTGTTCTGCTCACCCAGCTGGAGATTCCTATACCCGCGGCAGCTGCAGCCCTGGAGCTGGCCCAGTCCTGCCGCATGACCACCATTCTCAATCCGGCACCATTTACCCCTCTTCCTGTGCATGTCCTGGATGCCACGGACATCCTCACCCCGAATCAGGGCGAAGCTGCTGCTTTGTGTTCAGCAGAATCGGCCGAGATTCATGATCTGACCCGTCACATCGGCGATATCCTCTCTCAAGGACCAACGGCCGTGGTTGTTACCCTGGGCCGGGACGGATGTCTGCTCATGTCCAGGGATAAACAGGAGCACATCCCGGCCTATACTGTGCAGGCCGTGGATGCTGTGGGTGCGGGCGATGCGTTCAACGGCGCCCTGGCAGCAGCCCTGGCCAGTGGATGCACCATGGATAAGGCCCTGCGCCTGGCGGGTGCCGCCGGGGCCCTGGCCGCCACGAAGCCCGGGGCTCAAGATTCCCTCCCACTCAAAGCAGAAGTCGAGAACCTGGCAGGTGTGTCCTTTGATTTGAATCTTTAAACGCCACGACCTGCCCATCTGGTGCATGGCGGTTATGCATCTTTATCTTTCGGGCCGACCCAAAAGAGGGGGTTATGTGCCACCTCCCACAGATAGCCGTCTGGATCGGAAAAATAGCCAGAGTAACCGCCCCAGAACACCTTCTGGGCAGGTTTTACCAGTGTGGCGCCTGCTGAGACCGCCTGCTCCAAAAGCTTGTCAACTGCCGCTTCCGAATCCACGTTATGCACAATCGTAAAACCGGCGAAGCCCGTGCCCTCGGCAAGTACTCCCGCGTCCTCTGCCAACGATTCGCGACCATATAGCCCTAGCC
>JAWLEI010000109.1:5222-8959 GCA_041686195.1 Desulfovermiculus sp. | reverse complement strand
CTACTGGTGAGCCGGCTTTTGCGTAGGGCGGGCTTGACCCCAAGCCCAGCCCTTTTCATACTCTGTTTCTTTCTTGATCAAACTGGCGGTCACAGCCAGCGGCGGCGCTGAACCCTCACTTGTTGCTGCAGCTAAAAAATGCAGCCGAGCACCTGATCAAGCTCTTTGAGGCCGTCAAGCGCCGCCCAATGATCTTCTGAGCTGAGACGTCCGTCTTTTTGCAAAGCCCGGAGCTGCTCCAGGGTTTTGATCGTACATAGTATGGCTGAGGATACATCCAGGTCGTCAGCCAGAAACACCAGAGCCTGGGTGGACAGGCAATGGGCTGCAGGAGCTCTTTCAGCCTGTTTGCTGCTGTCCACCCCTGCTTCACGCAATTCCTGCAGCAGGCTCTGCAGCGTTGAGAATGTGGTCCAGTGAAGTTGATCATGCGTCTGACGAGATAGCCCATAGCCTCCAACACCCGCTGCAGGACATCTTCATACAGATAGGTCCGATAGTTGCCGATGTGCGGGAGGTTATAGACCGAAGGTCCGCAGGTGAAAAGCTTGACCTCCGGCGCATTCCGGGGATGGAAGATGTCCTTGCTGCGGGAGAGTGAATTCTGCAGAAAAAGTCTCAAAACACCTCCTCAGAACGGCTGTACGCTTACAGCATTCCCTTTGCTTGCCCAGCTTGAACCCCTGACCCTTATTTCCCTTTGCAAAGAGTGTTCCTGAACCAGGGAAAGAAAACCACAAAGAAAATTCTTGTTTTTCTCAGTCAGCTCAAGCAGATTTGAGTGATCGATATTGAATGCTCGCCGAAGCAGACTTTTCAGCTCCTGGCGTTTTGCCTGGGCAGATCTGATTGCCAATCCAACATGCTTTTGTCGGCTGTAAGAAGTAAAGCATCAAAATACAGGGCAGTGGCAGCGATAAAACGATCTGCAGGATCACGTGGGAAGTATTCCAGGGCAGATGCCATCAAAGCAATTCTTCCGTCCAAGGCAATCTCTTTTATGCCAGCTTGCAATATATCTGTCCGCCATACTTCCACAGCCAGGGGAAGTTGAATTCGACCCCGCTGCTCCAGCAGTGCGCACTCCCAGAAGCTTATAGCGCTGACTGCAACAACGTCACTTTTCCAGGCCTGTTCAATAAGGATCCGGGATTGTTTGCCCAGAGCGTCATCGTCCCTATCCATCCAAAGCAGGGTGAGAGTATCCAGAACAATCATTTAAGCACCTTCCAGTCATTTTCTGCAACTGGAGCAATGACATCTCCGATGACCTGAAGTTTTCTGTGCAAGCCGAAAGGACTGCCTGAACGTCCCCCGGAGTATGGTTTCAATTCTGCTACGGGCTTGCCGTTTTTGGTCACCACCAGAGTCTCTCCTGTCCTGGCGACGTTTTCCACCAGCGCCAAACACTTTGCCTTGAATTCTGAAACCTGAATTGTGTTCATTTTCATGTCTCCGTGCTATGGGTACGTTAGATTGACTATAGTCATGACTATAGTCATAAAAGTGGTCAAAGTCAATCAACCCGGCAAATATTTAATGGTCATCTGGCCAAGCCACCAGGGCGTTTTTGTTCCCGGTCATGATAGTCGTCCCGCCTACCAGGACCTATGAGGGCAATTACAGCGACTGACTGAATGCAGACCTATGAACTTGCCTTTGCTGGTGCGCAGTGCGTATTTCAGCTTCAAAAGGCACATAAATTGCATTAATTATGTAAAGAGCTGAAAGCTTCTATTTGTGCCCAGCAGCTAGTACCGCGTAACATCTTACATGTCGGAATAAAGAACCCTCCCCTGACCCCTCCCTCCGGCCCAAAGCGGCCGCAGGGAGGGGAACCAAAAACGAACCGGCTTTATTTGTTATGCGAAGATTAATATGTGACTAGACACTAGAATCGCTGCGGCTTTTCATTCACAGTCGCTTAAAATGTAATTAAACACCAGATTGACAGTGACAAAACAGAGGATCATCAAAAAATCAATCTTAACCAATCCGGAGATTAAATGGAAACTTTGTTTGAAATATATGATGAGCTTTGCGATAAGGCATCTCTGGGAAAAAAAATCCATATACCAAATCGCCTGAAATCAAAGGCCGAGGACATGTCTGGGGAACTGCTTAAAAAACGGGCGAAGGCTTTGGAGGTGCACATGGATCATGACTCCGGATCTGAAAAGAACTGGTACATCCATTCTGAAATCGAAGAGTTAGCCCTTATAGCCTACTATATCTACCAACATCGGATCCATGAAGACCAGGGAGCATGAATCATGCTTCAACCAATATAAGGATTAGTGAGCGAGGACCTCCTGCATGGCTGAAAAGAGCTTTTCAAAATCTACAGGCTTGACCACATACTGATTAAACCCGGCGTTTCGAAATCGGTCCATTTCCTTTTCAGTGATTACATGGGCGGACAGCCCGATGACCGGAATATCGGGGTTCATGATCAAAGGGTCGGCTGTCCGTATGCGCATGGTGGTCTCGATGCCGTCCATGCCCGGCATCCGGATATCCATAAGCACCAGATCGAAGCTCTTTTTGCTCAGTATATCCAAAGCCTGCTCTCCATTATCTGCTAGCTCTACGTGATGCCCATAGGAAGAAAGGAGGTCTTCGGTAAAAATCTGGTTCATCTTTTGATCTTCCACCACCAGGATTTTCTGGGCCGGCATGGGGGCAATATTTTCCCCATGCTCCTGGTCCTCAAAATCATGGATGATCTGTCCATCGGATTTGAAAGGAATCTGTACATAAAATGTGCTGCCTTGCCCCGGCCTGCTGTCCACCCAGATATGGCCTCCCATCTGCTCGCAGAGCTTCTTGCAGATGGCCAGGCCAAGTCCGGTTCCTTGCTCTGCGGACAAAGAATCCTGGCCCTCCTGTTCATAGGATTTGAAAATCGTCTCTACATTTTCAGGATCAACGCCTTTGCCGGTGTCCATGATTTTGAAAAGGACGGTGCTGACAAAATCCTCATAATCATCTGTGCAGGACACGATATCCACTTGCTCTGTCTCCATTTCTATAAAGCCCTGCTCGGTAAACTTTATGGCATTGTTCAAAAGATTGTATAATATCCGTTTGAGCCTGTACGGGTCTCCATGCAGGATGAGAGGCAGGTCATTGCTCACAGACAGATAGTACTTGAGACCCTTTTCAGAGGCCATAGGCTCAATTTCTTGAAACACATTGTTCAGCAGTTTCCGCAAGCGGAACTCTTTGTGGTGCAGGGTAAACCGGTCGGCTTCAATCCTGGACAGATCAAGAAGGTCGTTTAAGAGCCACAGGAGCGACTTCCCCGAATTATAAGCCAATTCAATCCGTTCCCGCTGCTTGCCGGTGATATCAGCTGTGAGAACCAACCTGAGCATGCCCAGGATCGAATTCATCGGAGTCCGTATCTCATGGCTCATTCTGGTCAGAAACTCGGATTTATGCCTGTTGGCTGTTTCGGCTTCCTGTCTGGCCTCCTCAGCCTGTTTACGGGCCTGAACCATTTCCTGCTCCGCCTCTTTGCGCCAGGATATATCCGTGAGCACGACCATGAACTGATGTACACCGCCTTGCTCATCCTTTTGGGCCCGAATATCAGCAAGCACCCAGCAAGGAGGTTCTGAGCCGGTATCCAGGAGCAGTTCCACGCTCTGATTCTGATCCGTTGCTTCGGATTTCTGCCGGGCTTTTAGAAATGAAAAGCTCCAGCCCTGGGCAGTATATGAGCTCAGCGTCGA
>JAWLEI010000109.1:0-5122 GCA_041686195.1 Desulfovermiculus sp. | reverse complement strand
ACTTGGTCAAACTGGATTTTTCTGCTTATTTTTCCTGAAAATACAAAAGGATCCTGTAGGGCCTGTCTTCGTCCTTCCGGCGGACAATATTTCCTTGCACAGCAAATGATTTCTGGCCCCTGGCCGTCTCCAGAGACAAAGGTGCAGTCACAAAATCCTGCCTCTCGTCCAGGGCGGTCCTGAGCTTGGCCCGCAGCTCAGTACCCTTCTTGCCCAGGTTGTCCAGGCTGAAGACATCCTTTCCTTCAATATCGTCTACAGGCTGGTCAAACAGGTCAGCCAGGGCTGTGTTGGCAATGTCTACCCTGCCCTGGTGATCCACGACAGCCAGGGGACTCGGGTTCATATCAAAGACCCTGCGGGTCAGATACCAGGCCTGCTCCTGCTGGGCATTGGCTTCTCTGAGCTTCTGTTGACTCTTTTTCAACTCATCAACGTCCCGAAAGGTGATCACTGCGCCCTGGATGCGGTTGTCCTGGGTTCTATAGGGTGTAATGCGCATGATGTACCAATTTGCATCAAGCGTGCTGACTTCCTTTTCCACCGGAATAAGCTGGTCCAATACGTACTTGATATCCTGATTGATATCTTCGCCTCTGATCCTGGAGGTTTGATGGGTCAGGGGCCGGCCGACATCTGATTCGATCAAGTGGATGATATTGGCCGCTGCATTGGAAAAGCGCTTGATGTGGACATTGTTGTCTACGAAAATGGTAGCTATTTCCGTGCTGTTCAGCAGATTATTGATATCGTCGTGGGCCTCGGTCAGTTCATCTACCTTACTCCTCAACTCCGAGTTGACTGTCTGCAACTCCTCGTTCAAGGACTGCAGCTCTTCCTTGGATGACTCCAGCTCTTCATTGGTGGACTGCAACTCCTCGTTTGAGGATTGCAGCTCCTCATTAGTGGATTTTAATTCTTCATTGGATGACTCCAGCTCTTCCACAGTGGACTGATGGTTTTCCCTGGTCTCCTGCAGCTCTTGTTCCAACTCCGCGATGCGGGCCTTAATATCTCCTGGCACCTCAGACGTTGATCGTTCCTCCTCTGATTTCGTTTTATGGGAGGTGAAATCAAGATCCTGAAAAGCGACCAGAAAGCGTCCGGACAGCTCCTTGGGGCTGTCAATGGGCAAAACATGCAGGTCAATGGTCTGCATTCCGCCATTGTCCTTAACCTGGACCTGATGCCGGATGGTCTTTTCATGGGAAGACACAGCCCTGCGCAGAGCCATGGACAGCTCCGTACGCAAACCCTCTCTGGCCATATCCAGGATGTTCTGGGTGGGGGGGCCGCTGGCCGGCTCCAGGAATTTCCCGGTCCTGCCCTGGATGCTTAAGATGGTCCCTTTGCTGTCGATCAAGGCGGCCGGAGGGGCGAAACGGTTCAGGATCAGATTTTTGGTCAGTGTTTCCAGGTTATTCTTTGCCGGGGTGGGGGCTTCGCTTGGAACCTCGGCTGCCGGAGGTATGTTAGATTTTCCAGTAGGGAACTGAATAGTGTGCATCATGTGCTGAGGTACCTCGCGGCGTTTGTATATCTTCCAGGTGCTGTCCAAGGCTTGGAACAGGTTGGTGAAGCCGCCTATGGTCTCAGAGGAGCCGAGCATCATAATACCGTCCCGGACCAGGGTATAGTGGAAAAGAGGGAGCAGCTTTTTCTGGGCTTTGGAGTTGAGGTAAATGAGCAGGTTGCGGCAGGAAAGCAGGTTCAGCCTGGAAAACGGGGGATCATTGAGCAAGTCCTGGACTGAAAAGACCACTGTGTCCCGGACCTCTTTGCAGATGCGTAAGGACTCCCCTTCGCTGTTAAAAAAGCGGCTTAAGCGCTCCTGGCTGACATCGGCCTTGATGCTGGAAGGATAGAGCCCTTCCCGGGCCTTATCAATAGCCCTTTTGTCGATATCTGTACCGAACATCTGCAGGTTAACCCTTTTTCCGGGAAAGTCGTCTAAACATTCCAGAATAATCATAGCCAGGGAGTAGACCTCTTCCCCGCTTGAACATCCGGGAACCCAGACCCTGAAGTTGGTATCGTCCTCAAGCTTGGAAAAGATCTCCGGCAAAACCCTTTTTTTGAGAATCTCAAATGATTCCGGATCCCTGAAAAAGTTGGTCACCCCAATCAACAGCTCTTGAAACAGGGCGTTCACTTCCTGGGAATTCTGACGCAGAAAAGACAGGTAGGTTTCGTAGTCTTCGATCTGGTTCAGCAGCATCCGCCGGCTGATGCGTCGCTGAATGGTGTTGGTTTTATAAAAGGAAAAGTCCAGACCGGTCTGGAGCCGAAGCAGAGAGAAAATCTTGCGCAACCATTCCTGATTATCCGAAGTCTCTGGCTCCCGGACTCTGGCCTGCAAAGGTTGATTGAAATAGGCAATCAGCTTATGGGGCATCTCTTCCGGGTCCAGGACCATGTCCACCAGTCCGGTAGCTGTTGCGCTGCCAGGCATTCCTCTATACTTGGCGGATTCTTCAGACTGGGCCAGAACTATCCCTTCGTAGTTCTTAATTTCTTTGAGGCCCACAGTTCCGTCCGATCCGGTTCCGGACAGAATGACCGCCGCTGCCTTGCTCTTCCTGTCCCTGGCCAGGGTGCGGAAAAAGAAGTCGATGGGCAAAGAAATCTCTTTATCCATTGGATCCAAAAGCTGTATTGTACCATTATAGATAGAAATTTCTTTTTTGGGGGGCACTACATACACATGGTCGAGCTCAAGATTCTGGCCGTCTCTGGCCATGGACACCGGCATTTCAGTAACCCTTTGCAGCAGGTCAGGCAACATGCTGGGCTGATCCGGAGACAGATGCATCATAACAATATAAGCCATCCCGCACTTGGAGGGGGTATGAGAAAAAAAGGTCTTTAATGCCTCCAGGCCTCCGGCTGAAGCCCCTATACCCACCAAAGGCATATCTTTCGGATCAGACTGTTCACCTTTTTCTTTTTGCAGGGCTTTGCTCCGGGACGGTTCTTTATCCTGCTCTTGAGCCGGGTGCTGTTCAAAATCGGGATGCTCTTCATTCATAGGGATCTCCGCAAATCATAACATAAACGACGAGCTTGGAGTGCTTAAGGACGGGCAATTCAGGCTTCTCCTCTGTTGCTGCACATTAAACTCAGATAAACCAACATGCAACCTGTTGCTCGCCTGGATTTGGCCAAAAAGATCACATGCCGCCATGAACAGACTGGATGGACAATGAACCAGTTTTATTTGAAGGACGTTGCCTCATTTGACTCCAAACTCACAACATCGTCGCCTGGTTGTGGTATCCAACCGCCTGCCGATCAAGTTCACCAATGAGGGGCAGGCTGAATTGAGCTCAGGAGGCCTGGTCACAGCCATGGTCCCGGTTCTCAACAAACGGGGTGGACTGTGGCTTGGATGGCCGGGGACCTGGGGTGACTTGAGGTCGGAACTGGATCGACTCGCTCAGGACCGGCCGTACAGTCTGCAGCCTGTAACTCTGACCCGGGAGGACATGGAAGGGTTTTATACCGGATTCGCCAACCAGGTCCTGTGGCCCCTGTTTCACGGATTCCAGACCAAATGCGTATTTGATTCCTGTTTCTGGGATGCCTATGAACGGGTCAATGCGATCTTTGCCCGGGAAGTGACCGCCAACAGTTCAGCTGATGATTACATTTGGATTCACGACTACCATCTGATCAATGTGGCTCAGAAAATCAAACAGTCCGGGATATCCAGGGAATGTGGTTTCTATCTGCATATACCCTTCCCACCCCCGGATATTTTCCTTCATTTACCTTGGCGCAAAAACATCCTGGCCGGACTCCTGGAATATGATCTCATTGGATTCCAGACCCAATGGGACCTGGACAATTTTCTGCGTACAGTAAAAACCGTCTTTCCTGAATCCGGGATAAGCTCCTCTCATACTCTGGCCATGATTCATCGGGGAGGAAAAAGGACCAAAGCCGGCAGTTTTCCCATCAGTATCGATTTTGATGAGTTTTCCAAGCTCGCTGCAACGCCGGAGCCCAGCACCATGGATTTGGACCACATTTCCGAACATCAGACTGCTTTGGGAGTCGATCGACTGGATTACAGCAAGGGTATTCCGGAACGGCTCAAGGCGTTTCGGCTGGCGCTTGAGCAGTATCCCAAAATCAGGAAAAGAGTTTCCCTGGTTCAGATCGTGGTCCCCAGCCGGGAAGATGTTGCTGAATACCAGCGTCTGAAAAAAGAGATCGAACGTCTGGTGGGAGAAATCAAGCCTGCTCAATGCCCCAGCAGGAGCGCAAGCGCAGAATGCGGGCAGCCAGAAGAAAAATCAAGTCTCAGGATATCTACTGGTGGCTGGATTCTTTTCTTGCAGCCGCCCTTCGAAAAGGCGAGGTCAAGCTGCGGCGAAGGGAACGACCGAGGCTCTCTTTGCGTACATCAAACAATGCAGCTCATAAAACAAACCATCTCTGTCTGAAGAAGAGCATTGATGCGGGAACACAGGCCAGGCCGGTAACCCAGCACAATCAAGACCTGAGGTGAATGCTTTGTCGCAGGTCTTGTCCCATATAACCTTCCCGGTCAGCTTTGCCTCCGGCAAATCTGACATATTTTTTGCCCCAAAGCGGGCAAAAGAAGAAAAATTTGCCGGATTGACCAAGGATCTTCTCTGCCTGACCGGGAAGAAAAAGTTTTCAGATACCCTTTTATGACGGAACTGCAAAAAGTCGTCTTACGTTCATTTGCTTCAAAATTTGAAGCCATAACGCTTTGTTTTTACTGACCTCTCGTATGAAACAAGAATCCAGAATGATTATTCATGCCTCGCTCTGCTCGGCCTTGCGGGCGAAGACAAGCTTCGCCCCTACGAATTCAACCTCGGCTGGGGTAACAGCCGTAGGGGCGGACCTTGTGTCCGCCCATGTACAAGAGGGCGAATGATTATTCGCCTTCTATATGCTGATCAGTACGTTTCATAATTGATCAACTCGGCAAATTCACATTTTTGGGCGCTTTGGCCCAAAAAGATATGTCAGATTTGCCGGAGGCAAAGCTCGTATGAAACGAGAATCAAATCCGAAGAAGGCCAGCCCTTGGGGGCAAGGGCGGCCTACCTACGAGCCGGGCTTTTCAGTAGGACGGGCTTGACCC
>JAWLEI010000108.1:0-9341 GCA_041686195.1 Desulfovermiculus sp. | reverse complement strand
CCTCCTGCACAGAACTGGCCATATCGCTCTCGGCCATAGGAATGTTCAGCCTGTCCATGATCTGCCTGAAACGGTCCCTGTCTTCAGCCAGATCAATGGCCTGAATGTGGCTTCGCAAGGTGGAAATGTACATATCGGTTCGTTTTTCCAGCTTGGCAACGGCAGGCTGCTTTACCTGTAACACATCAGCCAGCACTTTTTGAGTCATCCACCGGGCCTGCCTAACTTCGTGCAATGGCAATTCAGCTAACATTTCCTGTGCTTTGGCCTGTGCCTTTTCCCTGGCCTCGGATGACATTTGCTCCTGCAATCTGGAAAACTTCTTAGCCATATCCTATTTCCTCTATAGAAATCTATTCCTCTTCAGAAAGTGAATCCCACCATTCACCAAATTCATCCGTATATTCCACCTCCCACTGCGTATTTTCATGCTAAGAATTATTTAGATTAATTTTACGAAGTTGGCGTCCATCTTTGCAAACGGCAGATTTTGGACAGAAATCAGTCCATAATAGCCTGAAATATTGTGGTTTTTTCCGAGGAGGCGTCCATCTGTCAATCTGCATGGAAATGACCGCCTTGGTCCGCAAAAGGTGTTTCGGGAGCGCTGTTTTTCCCTGTTCTGTCTGGTCTATTCCTGATGCTCTTTCCGGTACGTCTTCCAGTAGCCGGGATTCTTTTAGCACCTCCTTTCCTGGGCATGGACACCCCTTTGACTGACCTCTGATTTCTGATCTCTGATCTCTGGCGAGCGCAAAAGAATTTTTGCACTCGCATCAAGGTATATGACCCAAAAAATGGTAAGGTAATAGGAGATCCGGATATGGCGGTTAAACTGACCACAGGTCTATGGCTTTGCCGCTCCAGTCAAATTCAAGAAGATTAAACGTGGTAAATGTTTAACTGGGTAATAATTTCCCTGCAAGGGCAAGCACACAATGCCCCAAGTTAAACAAAAAAAAGCTTAGCCGGATAAACATTCAATTGGGACGGGGTAATCGGAATACTGGTTAAAATCCATGGCGGGGTAATTTATCCGGTTGAACCGGGTACCATTTGGGTGTTCAACTGGACGGGGTATCAAAGACATCCTATGCTCAATTCTCACAACATTACACAACTGGCAACATAATGCCCCCAATTCTGCCACTCTTCTACTCTCTTGACTTTCTTATCATGGATGTCCCAATCTCAGTCCCTTCTCATTGACACACAATCAGGTTTTCAGCTAATATACTACTCTAAATCAACTTCCTATCACGCAGCTAATCTGCTCCTCCAAAAGCAACTTCCTGTCATGATCACGTGGTGGCTGGGTGCTCAGGCAGGATGGAACGAGTCGCCGGACAAGAGATTCTTGCGATTCACCGCGCTGCGAACAGCGTTATGGGCTCTGTGGGGCAGGCCCGGAACCGTGGGGTGGGTCTTGCTGCTCGCGGTCGCTCGCCCGCACACATCCTGGTGGTGATGCCCAGAGCTTTTTTTTTCGCCACCTATCAGTTTCGGTTCGCCGCGGACGAATTCCTGAGGACAGACTCGGGTCGGGTTTGGGCTGACCGAGTGCACTGCGGTTCCGGCAACGGATCCGTCTTTGGGGCTCGCGGCGCTGAATGCCGTGGAGCGGTACGAACGGAGGAGAAGGGATTATGAATGCTATGGGAAAAACAGCGGTACTGGCGGTATTGCTCGCCCTCGTAGGCGGACTGTACGCGAGCACGGCGGACGCTGGCGATCGGTATCAAACCATCGATGCCAAGCTTCGCCATGAAACGCCACGGTGGCATCAATTGCAGAAGGACAACGGCGATCCGGTCGGCTGCGGCCCTACCGCCTGGGCGATCGTTTATGGGTACTGGAAGCAGCACAAGGGCAAGACTCGCCTTCTGGAAGGAGTCAGTGGAGCGAACGACCCCGATCTGAAAGCGGCCATGGAGGAGATCGCGCGCTACACGAAGAGCACCTACGGGGTATATCAGGGCACTAAGTGGGGGCGCACAATGCCCCGCAACATGTGTCGGGGGAAGAAGTACGCGGAAAAACGCGGCTATCGGGTGAGCTGTGAGCGCATTCGAGGTACCGAGTTCGACAAGTTCGATCGCGTCAAGGAGTGGATCCGCGCTGACAAGCCCGTCATCATCCTGACCAACGACCCCTCCCACGCCTTCAGCACCTTGCACTACCCCGTCATCGAGCAGGCGCAGAAGAAGCAGAAGCGCGTTCTGCGCAAGTGGCGAGACCGCGACGTCAACTACTTCGTCAACATGGGCGATGGGAGCGACGACTGGATTTGGGTGCGGGAAGTCGGCAGAAACCACCACCCGCACACCGGCTCCTTCTCGATGTTCCTCATCGACATCCACTGACCTTGCGGCCACCCCGACAGCGGGCTACCAGTTCATGATGTCGAGCAAGAAGGTCAAATATAATGTCCCCAATTCTGCCCTTTTTACGAATTTGGCGTCCATCTTTGCAAACGGCAGATCCTGGACAGAAATCAGGCCATAATAGCCTGGAATATCATGTTCTTTGGCCGATATGGCGTCCATCTTTGCAATCTGCCTGGAAATGGCCGCCATGGTCCGCAAAAGGCGGTTTCGGGAGCGCTGTTTTTCCCTGTTCTGCCTGGTGTATTCCGGATGCTCTTCCCGATATGCCTTCCAGTAGCCGGGATTCTTTTGGCTCCACCTTTCCTGGGCATGGACACCCCTTTGACCGACCTCTGATTTCTGATCTCTGGCGAGTACAAAAGATTTTTACTCGCATCAAGGTATATGACCAAAAAGAAGGGGGAGGTAAAAGGAAATTCGGATATGGGCGGTTAAGAGGTTTATCCTGTTGAATTGCCCTGCAAGGGCTAGCACACAGTGTCCCAAGTTAAACAGAAGAAGGTTTAACCGGATAAACATTCAACTGGGACGGGGTAATCGGGGTACTGGTTAAAAATCTTGGCGGGGTAATTTATCCGGTTGAACCGGGTACCCTTTGGGTGTTCAACTGGACGGGGTATCAGAGACATCCTATGCTCAATTCTCGCAACATAATACAACTGGCAACATAATGTCCCTCTTTGATGTGCCTGGACTTCTCCTTCCGATCGGGAGCGCCAGGCTCCAGCCTGGCCAGAAAGGGCGATCGCCGGATCGCCCTTTCACACCATCACGCCAGTTCGACATCCATACTCACATTCCTGTCAAAGGAGGAGCTCAACATTCGTTTCATCTCCAATCAATCCAGAAACCTGACTCCCCTCCTTGGCAGGTCGAGGCAGGGGTGGTTGAAGAGTGATACCCTTTCTATATGTCTTCTTTTCTACCCGCCTCTATCTGCCTCTACCTGCGACCGCAGACAGCCTGCAAAAGCTGCTTTCTCCCTTCAGAGGACAGTCCAAAATCGTCAATCTCAGCCTGAAGACGATCACATCCGCCATGCCCTGCCAGGTAGCCGTTCAGCCGGGCCGCTGCCGTGGAGTCGACAAACCCCTCAAGACCTGGATACATCCGCTGAAACTCCTTCAGCAGAGCTGAGGAGCGCCGCAGGATGTACTTCTGATGGTAGTCCTCGGCCAGGGTAAATCCTGTGTAGGGCATGACCTTGGTCTGAATTGATCCTCTGATTTGGGGTGCGATGCTCGCCAGGCTTTGGTCAATCGCCTCTTTTTGTTCCTGGTTATGATAAAAAACTGCGGCCATGTACTGCCTGGACCAAGCAGAATGGGAGGGATTGTGGTTCTCCCAGAAGATCTGGAGCATCTGGGAATAGGATATAACCGTGGGATCAAAGTCGACCTGCAGGGTCTCGGTGTGATCGCCAAGTTTATGGTACGTGGGATTAGGCTGTGTTCCTCCGGCATAGCCGACACGGGTCCTGACCACTCCAGGGAGACTCCCGAACCGGGAGTCCGGACCCCAGAATCAGCCCAGGGCAAAAGTGGCTGTCTGGGTATGAGCCGGAGCCCTTTGATCCATGGGGGGAATCGAACTCTGGGCAAGAGTTTGGGCATGGAGATCAAGCATTGCTGAATCCTCCTGGAGAAAATGAATGCTTCCGGGCAGCAGGACTGCCAGAAACAAAATGATAAAAAGTCTTATTCTCATTTTTAGATAATAGGAACTCCTGACGGGATGTAAACCCCGGATCTTTGCCTCCCTAAAAATGGCCCTTCCCCTTGCAAGTTGAGTCGACAGGGGATAAGTTGATCGAAAAAATTCGAAATCCCGGCCTTGAAAGGATCCGGTCATCAAGGATATTGGAATCTTTGAACGGATTGTATGGCTGCACAACCAGATCGAGCAAGGTCGCTTTCCCAGCTTGGCCCACTTGGCCGATCGCTTCGAGATCTCGGAGCGTTCGGCCCCAAAAACCCTCCCCTTTTTGCGGGACGGATGCAGACTCCGATCGCCTATGCTCGGAACAGGAGGGGATTTTCTTTACCGAGGCCTTTGACCTGCCCCGGACCCGAGTCAGCCAGGAGGAGATCCTGGCCCTTCTCTTAGACAGCAATCTGCTGTCCAAAAGTACAGAAGAGTCCGTCTTTCAGTGTACTCAAGACGTCAGCCGCAAGCTTATTGCCCAGACCGAGGCCCTGAGCCTCTCGCAGGAGCGAATCGAGTAATCCTTTTCCGCAGTCTGGCACGGGTACTCACCGGCCCAGTCTGACACCTTCCAGCATGTGTCCTCAGCAGTGCTGGAGCATAAGGTTCTTTTCTTTGCCTACACCTCTCCGGCATATAATCTCAATGTCAAATCGAACCTGTCCTAACTCTGCCATGGGGCCGACCCAAGCCCTCCGCTCAAAAAAAGGTCTCTGATTTTGGAACCTGCCTCGGGTCGTCTGCTTCAGCCGGCCAGGGCCTGTTCCACAGCCGATCTGGCGTGCAGGGTTGTGGTGTCGATACTCGGCAGGCAGGCGTCCTCCGCCTTGATGAGCATGGGGATCTCGGTACAGCCGAGGATGACGCATTCGGCCCCCTGGTCCTTGAGTTGCTCCATGCACCCCTGGAAGAAGCCGCGGGAGACGTCCTTGAACTGTCCCAGGCAGAGTTCCTCAAAGATGATGCTGTTGATACGGTCCTGGTCCGCAAGCCCCGGGATCAGAATCTCCAAACCGAAATGGGCCTCCAGGTAGCCTTTGAGGAAGTCGTCCTGCATGACGAAGCGGGTGCCCAGAAGGCCGGTTTTTTTCAGACCGAGTCGCTGAATTTCTGTCCCGCTCGCCTGCCCGATATGCAGCAGGGGGATGTCCACGGACGCGGCCACCGGATCGGCACATTTGTGGGTGGTGTTGCTGCAGAGCAGGAAGAAGTCGGCTCCGCCCTGTTCCAGAGACCGGGCCCCCCGGGTGAGGTCCCGGGCCACGGCTTCCCAGTCGCCCGAGCGCATGGCCCGCTCCATGGGTCCGAAGTCGACGCTGTACATCAGGACTTTGGCGGAGTGCAGCCCGCCCAAGCGTTCTTTGGTCATCTCGTTGAGCAGGCGGTAGTACTCCAGGCTGGATTCCCAGCTTGTCCCGCCGATCAGGCCGATGGTCTTCATGAGGGGCGTCCTTTCAGAAAAGTTTTGACCGAATTTCATGGTTCCGTCTGAGTGAGATGCGGCTTTAGGCATTGCGGTATTGGATGAGGTTCATGGCCATCATCCTGGATACCACGTCGTTGTTCTGATTGAGCATCTCGCACAGGGAAAAGAGCATGCCCCGGTCGGGCTTGCTCCGGGAAGGCTTGACCTTGTCCACGGTGATCTGCAGCCGGAGTTCATCCCCGGGGCGGACCGGCTTGAGCCAGCGCAGCTCATCCACACCCGGACTGCCCAGGCTGGCCGGACCGGGCAGGTAATGTTCCACGAAGAGACGCATGAACAGGCCGCAGGTGTGCCAGCCGCTGGCGATGAGGCCGCCGTAAACCGTGTTTTTGGCCGCCTCGAGGTCGATGTGAAAAACCTGGGGATCGAACTCTTTTCCGAAGCGGACGATCTCATCTTCTGTAATCGAAACCGGGCCAAACTCATGGATATCGCCCTCCACGAAGTCTTCCAGATAGCGTTCCTGCGGGATCGTACTGAAGGTGCTTTTGTTCATGTCCTTCCTATTTATGGATTTCCGAATGCATTGTTTATAGTCTTGAACAGTTTCTCGACCTTGGTGGCAGTATCTTTCGGCAAGTCCCACACCTTTTCCAAACCGTGGAACCGGTGCAGAATTTCAGACATAACGCGCCGTTTATTGAGTTCCTTGTGCCCGTATCGTTTAATCAAAACTCGTTCCACTCGCTTGGTGATCATGTCGGAACCATCCACCGGAAGGTCCTCCGCCTTGAGAGCAATGCCAAAGGCGGCATTCACGCAGTCGATATAGAACTGATCGTCGAACAGATCCTCGATAGCGGCGTCAGTCTTCTTTATACCGGCCGCATGGCCCAACAGGAGCACGTGGCATAGGGCCTGCTGCTCCCTGGCCAATTCTTTGAGCACCAGCTCGTCGATTTTCTTCTTCGCCGCCAGCCCTTCCAGAGAGGTATCGAGAAGGACGCCGGAATTCCAGCCTTGACCGACGGTGAATGTCAACCATTTTTCTCCTGTCCCAATTCACCCTTATAAGTCGAAAATGAAAGGGCTTGTCCCCTGCCAATGAAAAAAAGTGCGGATCATCTGCTCTCAATCATTCATGCCGCGGTGGGTCATCCCATCCTCATCCACCCAATCCTCTTCGCATCAGAACCAGTTTTCCACTTTAAGTCCATCAATCCTGCTCAACTCACGAACATTTCTGGTCACCAGAACCAGAGCATTGGCCAGAGCAGTGGCTGCAATGAGAGTGTCGTACGGCCCTATTGGGATGCCTGCAGACTCGAGACCAGCCCTGATCTTCGCTGCCAATCTGGCTTCGGGCATCCCGAAAGGAAGGACAGTGACCATGGTCAAAAGGTCGTCCAGGTCTTGGCGAAGCCTTTCAGGCTGTCTTGATTTGGCAATACCAGTTTCGATCTCAAAAACGGTGACGCTCGGTACAGCAATCTCCCCTGGGGGTACTGCCAGCAGTCGTTCAGGGACTTTTCCCTGCCCCTTGAAAAAATAAATCAGGGTATTGGTATCCAAAAGATACATCACCAAGGCTCCCTGGGGAGATCGGAACCGAACTCACGCCTGAGATCATCAGCCTCGGGGAAATCCTTCCAGGCCCCGGCCAGCTTCTTGATCCGTTCCGGCCATTCCGAAGAGGTTTTCTCCTTGATCAGCGAGGATATCCATTTGCTCTTGGAAGTTTTCGCCCCTTCCAGAAAAGCCTGCAGCTTCCGCTCTGTTTCCGGGTCCAGATAGATGGTCACCTGTCCCATGAAAGCCTCCTATAGTGAATATATGTTAAAGTATATGTGTTTTAACGGACATGTCAAGGAAAGAAACCGAATGCTGGAAAATCATGGTCCTGGCTTCAAGAAGGGATATCCATTTTTGCAAATTGCAAGTTTAACTTTCAATTTGCAAAAGATTTTGACGGGCCACTCCATGCTTGCATCAAGATCTCCACCTCCTGATCGGTCATACTTCCAGCCAGAAATCTGGGGGGCTGGGGGCGGCAGCCCCAGAGTATATTGTCACTTTTAACCTCTCTACTCTTTATGCAGGGTGGGATGGTTGGTCATGGTTGACTAGCGCTTTGAAAAAAACTTCAGGCGGCAGCTATGTCACGAACGTGGGGCATCTCCCGAGCCCGAATTGGGCGGATTTTTTCAGCCTCCAAGGTTTATACCGCCACTGTATTTCCGTCAAGTGCGATAAACTCAACCTCATAGGCCTTTCCGCCTTCGTATTTATGGACCACAACGCCCACATCATAAAACAGAAAAAGAAAGGTCTTCTTCCCCGGTCAATGGGAAAATGTCAAATATAACCTAACCCCGCTGCTCTTTCTTTGGTGTCCAATTCCAGAAGTAGCAGCACTCCATAGCGGATGATCATCGTAGATTTCTAAAGATTATGCTATATTTAGTTCCTTGCAATCTTGATATAGCTTGCTTGGTGAAAGTTCCAGACCATGCGGCCAACTTAATGCTCCGACTTCTATATAAAATTTCTTAAAAAATGACTCATCTCTTAAAGGTTCCAACAGAGAACCCTTACGGCTTAATAGCTTCTTGCCGTCGAATAGACCTATAAATCCATCAGAGAAGGTTAGCTCTATCTGATAATCACCTAGGTACTTGGCTTTAAGTATCTTAATCATCTTGATCAGCTCCTGGAATACGTTCTAATGGCTCAAATTTTTGTGCTCTTTCCCAATTGCTTATCAGTTCATACTGATGAGTTAAGCACCATTCCTTGATTATCTTTGTTGCTTTTTTGGGCAGATAACCTTCCAAGATCTGGCCAGTACGTATATCTATTAAAGCTTCAAAGCCTTGATATGAGGCATGAATATGTGGTGGAGGATGATCATCATGCCACATTCTGATAATGATTCCGAAAAATACAGATAATATTGGCATAAAGCTATGACTTATCGGTAACAAATGTGCTGAATGACTATTCTAACCTAATCTCTTCATAGAGTAAATCTGCTCCAACCGATATGGCGTCCATCTTTGCAATCTGCCTGGAAATGGCCGCCATGGTCCGCAAAAGGTGATCTCGAGAGCGCTGTTTTTCCCTATTCTGTCTGGTGTATTCCTGGTGCTTTTCCCGATATGCCTTCCAGTAGCCGGGATTCTTTTGGCTCCACCTTTCCTGGGCATGGACACCCCTTTGACTGACCTCTGATTTCTGATCTCTGATCTCTGGCGAGTACAAAAGATTTTTACTCGCATCAAGGTATATGACCAAAAAGAATGGAAAGGTAAAAGGAGATCTGGATATATGCGGTTAATAGGTTTATCCAGTCAAATTGCCCTGCAAGGTCAAGCACGCAGTGTCCCAAATTAAACAGAAGAAGGTTTAACTGGATAAACATTTAACCGGGACGGGTAATCGAGGTACATGTTAAAAACTTTGGCGGGGTAATTTATCCGGTTGAACCGGGTACCCTTTGGGTGTTCAACTGGACGGGTTACCAGAGCCCACCTATACTCAATTCTCGCTACGTAATATAACTGGCAACATAATGTCCCTAATTCTCTAATTCTGCCCCCTGTGACAGTATGAGCCGTTTATGCCTTGGAGCAGGAACATCCCAATCCCATTGAATAGATGCTCGTAACCACCGAAGAAGTTTCAGATTTTCAAAGCGCCCAAAAATGTATTGAGTGGTATTCCGGCCGATGGGGCATCGAAGTCTACCACAGGACCTTAAAAAGTGGTTGCCGCCTCAAAGATCGGCAACTCGGCAATGCCGACCGACTTCATGCCTGCCTTGG
>JAWLEI010000107.1:0-9669 GCA_041686195.1 Desulfovermiculus sp. | reverse complement strand
GCTTTTGCGTAGGGCGGGCTTGACCCCAAGCCCAGCCCTTTTCATACTCTGTTTCTTTCTTGATCAAACTGGGCGGCTGCGGCCAGCGGCGGCGCTGAAACCTGAAACCTTCTGGCAAGTTGCACCTGAGAACAACATTATTACCGGATTAAATACGGACCGCCCTGCTTGATCCTGGCTGTTGGATTGTAGTATTCTTGGATCCTATGTATCAGCCAATTCATACCGGGGGCGCTTATGGACCAAAAGACAATGACACGGCCTAGAAAATGGTCTCTTTTACTCCTTGCTGTCTGCATGGGGTTTATCCTCAGCGGTCCGGACTTGCCAATGGCCTCGGCTGGAAAAAGCCGGGACGCAAACCCAGCGGGAGACTGGCAGCCGCCACGCTTTTCCGAACGCCAAGAGGCTCGGGAACGCATGGTTCAAAACCAGATTGTTCAGCGGGGCCTTGATGTGCCGGACCCGGTGGCCAAAAGGGTTTACGATGCCATGCGGCACGTCCCCAGGCACTTGTTCGTATCTGAGCAGCAGCGCAATGCTGCCTATGCCGATCGGCCCTTACCCATTGGTTCAGGGCAGACAATCTCCCAGCCGCATATCGTGGCCCTGATGACTGCCAAGCTCAAGACTAAACCCGGGGACAAAGTCCTGGAGATAGGCACAGGGAGTGGATATCAGGCGGCGGTCCTTTCTGAAATAACCCCCCATGTCTTCAGTGTGGAGATACTCAAACCCCTGGCTGAAAAAGCAAAAAAGCGGCTCTCTGAACTGGGATATGATGTCATTACGGTCCGCACAGGTGATGGGTACTATGGATTTGAAGAACATGCCCCTTTTGACGGTATTATCGTTACCTGTGCCGCCGGGCATATCCCCCCGCCACTGCTTAAGCAGCTCAAAAAAGGAGGGACCATGATCGTCCCCATTGGGGGCGCTTTTGAAGTCCAGAGACTGACCTTGGTTACCAAGGACGAAGACGGGGAGATACACACCAAAGCCCTTATGCCCGTTCGCTTTGTGCCCATGACCGGTGAAATAAGCCCCTGACTGTGGACAATATGCAGCAAACACCCATTTCTCAATCCCGGGAAGAGCTGCCTTTGTGGCGGGCCAATGTAACCGTATTTCTGATCTCCGCTGCGATCATCGCCCTGGAGCTGGCCCTCATGCGCTGGCTCTCAGTGACCGCCTGGTACCATTTTGCCTATTTGGTCATAAGTACGGCCCTTTTAGGTTTCGGGGCCAGCGGGACCTTCCTCACTCTGGTCGGCCGGCGGATGCTTCCTCAATTCCGGAGTTGGACTTTCTGGTTTCTTTTGGTCTTTGCCCTTTCCGCCGTTCTCTTCTGCCGTTTCGGGCGGATCATCCCCTTAAATCCCCAATACCTGCTGTACAGCCTGGAGCAAGTGGCCTGGGCCGGAGTCTATCACCTCTTCGTCATTTTGCCTTTCTTTTTCGGCGGACTAATTATCGGTCTCTTTCTCATGCGCTTTAAGGATCGCGTGTACAGCGTGTACGGAGCAAACCTGATTGGCAGCGGTGTCGGGGGAGCTTTGATCACTGCCTGCATGTTCGTCTGCGATCTGCCGGATCTGGTATATATTGTTGCCGCCATGGCCGTGCTGGCCGCCTTTATAAGCAGGCCGGGAGGACAGAGGCCGACAAACGGCAGACGGTTCTTGGAGCCAATAACCCTCCTCCCCTTGCTTGTTATCCTCTACCTTGCAGTTGACTGGGCCCTGATACCCATGTCCTTGAACATCGATCCTTATAAGCCCCTGGCCACAATGAAGCGTTGGCAAGCCCAGGGAGATGCCCGACATGTTTTGACCCGCAACGGACCCAGGGCCCGCATCGACGTCTACTCCTCACCTCGCCTGCACCAGACACTTTTTGCCGGCTTGACGGCCAAAGAACCTCCACCCAGGCAGATGATGATTTTAGAGGACGGATCTCCCACTGGCGTCGTGTACACTATCAATGGGCCGGAGCAGGCCGAGATCCTGGAGCATACCCCCATGTCTGTAGCCTATAGGATGATAGATAACCCCCGGGTCCTCTTGCTGGATGAGGTGGGCGGGACCAATGTCTGGCTGGCCAAGCGCTTTAATGCCGCCCATATAACGGTGGTACAGCGAAATCCCCAGCTAATCCACCTCATGCAGGATACCCTGGCCAACCAGAACGGCGAGGTCTTCTCCCTGCCCGATGTGAACGTGGTCAACGCAGATCCGCGTAATTTCCTGCATCAAAATAATCAGAAGTTCGACATCATCCACTTGGGGGGCACGGAAGGTCTGAGTGCAGCTTCCGGGGGTACCCGTTCCCTGCACGAAAACTATCTGCTGACCCGCGAAGGGATAAAATTGTGCCTGAACAACTTGAGCCCAAACGGGCTTTTGACCGCCACCACCGGCACCCAGACTCCGCCCAGGGATTCCATTAAGCTGCTGGCCACTGCCACCGAAGCCCTGGAAGCTCTGGGTACAGCAAAACCCTCATCCCACCTGACTCTTTTCAGCAATTATCTGGCTGCAACTGTTCTGGCTTCCAAAAACCGATTTTCTTCTGACATGGGCCGCAAATTGACCGAGGCCTGCAACGCACTGCGCTTGGATATGCAATGGCATCCCCTTTCGGATCTCAAAGAGGAAGATCAACAGATACATACCGATGAAGGCCGTAATGGATCCTACTTACAGGATGCCGCCGGCATGCTGTTTTCTGATCACCGGAATCAATTGTATGCCCAGTGGGTATACAATATCCGTCCCGCTACTGATCAAAGTCCGTATTTTCATAATTTCTTCAAATGGGAATCCCTGTCTTTTTTCATCAACACCTATGGAAAGCGCTGGCTGCAAAGGCTGGAGCTTGGGTATGTGATCTTGGTGGTCACAATCTTAGAGGTCATTGTTCTGGGAGGAATCTTGATTTTACTCCCCTTAGCCAAGCTGCAAAGGGCTTCTTCCGGTCAAAAAGGAAAGCTGGCCACCCTGATCTATTTTTTGTGTCTGGGATTGGCGTTTATGATCCTGGAAATGGTCTTGATACTGCACTTAAACCGTTTTCTGGGTGATCCCATATATTCAGCCATGGGCGTGATCACCGCTTTTCTGGTCTTTAGTGGCCTCGGTAGTCTGGCCGGGCAGGGCCGGCGCCTTGATCCTGGACAGCGTATCTGGCTGGGTGTGGGAGGAATAGCCTGCTACATGCTGTTGTATTGGCTTTTTGCGGATATGGTGATGAGCGAATTCGCGCTTTTTTCTCCAATCACCCGCATAGCCTTGATCATTTTGGCCATAGCGCCCCTGGCGTTTTGCATGGGCTGGCCCTTTCCCAGCGGGATAAGCATGTTGCGCCAAAGTGCACCGGAGTTAATCCCCTGGGGCTGGGGCATTAACGGCTTCGCCTCTGTGGCCGCCCCGCCGGCGGCGGTTCTTTTGGCTACAGCATGGGGATTCCCCCTGGTTCTGGGTCTGGGGGTAGGGCTTTATTTGGCCGCTGCGCTCGCCAGTTTGTTTATGCCCGGAAGGATCTCGCATTGACCATAAGGTATTGGTCATCATTCAACCACCCCTTAATCCCCTCCTTGCCAAGAGGGGATTAAGGGGTGGTTGGGATAATGATTCATAAACCTTATTTTTCAGTATGTTAAAAATATTTCAGATGTGCCAGAGGCAAATCTGAAATCCAGCTTATACATCCTTGCACGCCTCAATCAGAATATCCACCGCCTTGGCTGCATGCTCTCTGGTCAAAACCAGGGGAGGCATAAAGCGGAAGACATTCCCAAAGCGACCGCAGGGGACCATAAGCATCCCCCGGTTCAGCATGCCCATAATGATCCGGCCCATAGCATCACTGTTTAATGGCTCTCGGGTCTCTTTGTCTTCCACCATCTCAATGCCAATCATTAATCCTCTGCCCCGCACATCTCCGATAATAGGGACCTGCTGACCCTTTTCCTGTAATTGTTTGGTTATTTCCCGGCCGAGATCTCCGGCTCGCTGAATCAAGGCCTGATTGTTTTCCGTCAGGATATCGATATTGGCCATGCACGCAGCGCAGGCTACAGCATTTGCGGCAAAGGTATTCGGCTGAGAAGCATCGTCGATCTTTTCCGCCAGGTCCTTGCGCAGAGACAACCCGGCCATTGGGACGTCACCGCCCATGCCCTTGCCCCAGGTGATCATATCCGGCTGCACCTCGCTGTGCTCAATGGACCACATTTTTCCGGTCCGGCCAGCACCGGCCTGCACTTCGTCTGCTATATACAAAGCTCCATGCTTTTCACAGGCCTTTTTGATTATCTCTAATGCCCCCGGAGGCGGCGGAACGTAACCGCCCTCGCCTTGCTGGGCTTCAATAATCACCGCCCCGACATCATCCGCGCCCGTATATGGAGTATTGAGCACATAATCCACATACTTGGCACATTGCAGCTCACATGAGGGATACGTCAACCCAAAGCAGCAACGATAACAATAAGGGTATGGCAAATGGACGACTCCGGGCATGAAGGGTCCATAGCCTTTACGGTATTGATCTCCGGTGGTCAGGGAATTGCTTCCACACCACACCCCATGGTATGCTCCATGGAAAGCGGCAATCTGGGTGCGTCCGGTTATCTTGCGCACAAACTTGATGGCTGTCTCCACAGCTCCGCTTCCAGACTGGGCAAAATAGGTGACGACATTGTCTTTCAGATTGCCGGGCATGACTTGGGCCACTTTCCTGGCCAATTCTGTGCGCCGGTCATTGGAAAGATCACCACCATGCATGAGCCTGTCTATTTGCATTTTCATAGCCTCAGCCACCCGCGGGTGACAACGGCCCACGGAAGTGACCGCCACTCCAGCCGTAATGTCGATCATCACATTCCCATCCGGATCCTTGGCCGTTGCCCCTCTGGCTTCAGAAAAAACAAAAGGAAACCGGCCGGCCCCTCTGGCCATTGATTCATATTCAAAGGCATCCTGAAGAGAAGCCGAGGCCTGAGGACCAGGCACGGTGTCGGTAACGATCACTGGTGCATCAGGATAAGAGAGCCCGGCCAATTCTTTTTCGTCCATCATGAGCAATCTCCTTGTTCTGAAATGTTTAAGTTTCTTCATTCTCGCTGCCAATACCAAACACTTGATCAGGGACTGAACAAATCATCCTGATTATTAAGTTGCATTCTTGCACACTTTTAAACTAATGTTTACCTTGGTAGATATGAAAATCTTGGATTATCAAAATCTTGTAGATCCCAGGCTGTTGGAGCATATAACCAGGCAGCACCCATTCTATCCGGACATGGCCTCGGAAATCGGTATACTCTATGTGCAGGAAAAAGACCACCGAGGCATCCGCATCGAGATGGATCAGTCCGCAAACGTGACCCTGACCATCCAACCTATCATCCGGCCCAGTGAGCGGGATAAATACATCCTGTATCACGAATTCGGACACATTGCGGACAG
The DNA here is from genome assembly GCA_041686195.1 of Desulfovermiculus sp. GTDB lineage: Bacteria > Desulfobacterota > Desulfovibrionia > Desulfovibrionales > Desulfothermaceae > Desulfovermiculus. The sequence goes on along the minus strand of JAWLEI010000107.1, from coordinate 4,198 downwards.
GCTCAATCCGGATTTCGGCTATTATCAAGAAAGGCGTCTGAATCTGAGCCAGGCCCAGGAAGAATGTTTTGTGCAGTTATGGAATGTGTTTATCGACGCCAGGCTGCATCATCACGGCCTGTTTCGACTGCCGCCCGGCGGAGAGGTGGATATTGTCGTGGATGGGATCAAATACCGCTTACCCAGAACCGAAGTCAGCACCCATCTTTTAGAGGCCTGCGCCCATCTTTCTCAACGGGGTATTCGCAAGCCTGGAGCCCTGGTCACCGATATATGGAATCATCCAACCCGGTTTTTGACCTTCGAGGATTTGCTGGCTCCCTTGAGTTAAAAATAAAAACGGAGTAAAAGTCCTCAGGCAAAGGGCAAGGGCCTGCTCATACATTCCCGGCCTGGCTTACATAAATGATCGAGCATGCTGTATCCACTGTCTTCCTGGGTGATAGGAGGACACTTGTTGGCCAAGTGTTCCAAATCTTCCAAGTAGTTACGCCAGTGATCGAGATAAAAAGACAAGGGCCGGGAAAATTTTTCCCCCATTAAGCCGTCCAGAAGCAGTCTGCTGATTTGCTTTTCCCGGAACAGGACATGCTGGGAAAGCAAAATAACCATCCGTTCCTCCCGGGTCATCTGTTTGAAAAGCTGCTTGAGGACCCCTCTGGCCCGGGGTTGATACATCCAGAAATATAGCAGATCAAGGGCATTGACTATAACAATGTTCACCATTTCCCGTTTTTCATATTCAATGCTCTGCATGAGCTCCTTGGTCGACTCCAGCATGGACAAGACATCGTCCATGGGGAACATCCGTTCCAACTGATCGTAGGTATTAAACAGATGCTGAAACTTGCTTGTGTAGTCCATGACCCTGCGCTGAATATATGCTGCCCGATCAGCCAGGCCTTCGATGATCCCGGCTACACTGTCTGAGGCCAGTTTAGAAATAATAGCCGCCCACTGCTGCAAAATCATTTGCACTCCGACCACGCCAAACAGACCCAGTATTCCTCCGGCCATCCAGTTCAGTATCAAGGCCAGGGGGATGGACAACACACTGCGGAAAAAGTTCCCGATTACCGCCCCCCGGGGCAGTCCGCGGAAAAAATTGTGGGTGGACAGGTACAATCCATTGACCAGGGAGATCACGGCATAAACCAGTAAAGGGTCTGTACCCACAGTGGCCCCAAACCCCTGGTCCAAGGTCAGGGTCTTGACCACATAGTCAAGCAAGGGCACGGAAAATCCGGTGAACATCAGGGAATCGGCCAGCCGATCCCAACTGACATAGTTGTTCCACTTGATCAAGGAGGGTCTGTTGATGCCCCCGCAGGCCAGAACGGATTGAATAACATTTCGGACCCCGGTAATGCCAAACCAGATCAAGGCCCCGAAGTAAGTGAGCAGCCACCAATCCTGACTGAAGAAGAAAGTGAGAAAGGCAGGGATGAAGCCCAGAGCTATCTTGGCTGCAATCCTCAGCTTGGTGTTTAAATAGTCCCACCACTGCTTGACGCCGTTGGGTCCATTCTCCAGAGTATCATCCCTGCTCCGCACTCCACCCAGGGTGTAGATATTACTTTTTTGGGCTCTGAGGAGAAAATAATCATCCACCACCCATTCCCGCTTTCGCTGTCTCCCCAGGCGCTTCAAGCCGGGAACACTCCGCATAAAATTCAATAAGAATGTATTGTCCGGGAAGTCCGTTTTCGGGGGAAAGGAGTCTCGAAAATAGGAGCGTACCCCAACTGCCAGATTTTTACGGGCATGTCTTAGCCTGCTCCGAGTTCGGAGCTCTCTTTGGGCCCTTTTCGGCAGGGATTCAGCCAGGACCAGTCCCATTCCATATACCCGGCCGGACTGACCGGTAGAATCGGTCCCGATGCACCCCTTTAAGGACCGATCCCGATAAAAAGACTGAAAAGTGGATATTTCGCACAGGATGTCTATGAGCTTTTGCTTTCTTCCACTCTGCTCTGTATCACTCTTTGTTTCCTGGATAAACTGACTGAGATATTTTTTGAGTTTGATCACATTGCCGGCATTCAAGGCTCGCTGCAGCTTGATGATTCGTTTCTGATCATACTCCCGGCCCAAAACCTGATTTTTCAGATTCAGTATCTCCAGGTGGGTGATGAGACCCTGACAATCATACAGCAACTCAGCCACGTCCTGGGCCTGCAAATCACAGAGGTTGAGGATTATGTCCGAGTTTGAGTGCAATCCGTGCAATTTGAAGCTCAATTGAGCGGGACTGAGGGTCAAGAGTTCAGGCAGGTCTTCTCCACTGAAGATATCCAGGACATCAGGATTGTTAGCTGGACTTAAGTACTGGTCTACAATATCGTAAATATCCAATCCGGCCACATAGCCCGCAGCTTGAGTTTCAATCCCCTCTGGTTGCGCATTGTCCTGATCCAGTGATTTATCTTCCAGTTCCCGGCCTATGAGTTCCTGAATATATTTGGCCAAATGAAGAACTGAGACTTGTCCCTGCCCTATTGAGCTCAAAAAATTGGTTTCATCCAATGGGGGCAGGTGAATGTCCAATCTCTTGTTCAGATGTGTCAAATGGTGTCGGTTAAAGGAGTGCAATAAGCCCAGGACATATTCTCTATTCCGATCCAAAATCTTTTTACCCTGGAGCATGAAATTGCGGATCCGCGGGCTCTGCAAAAATTCAACAAAGCCGGAAAAATCGCGCAATCCCCTGGGAACCCATACCAAGCGTACTTGCTTATCCCGGAACAATACGCTGAACTCAATCCCGATTCTGACCTGAATATCCATAATGGCCGCGGCTTCCAGGAGTTCAGATGCCGCTTCTCGGGATACATAGTTATAATGAATAACCGTCAGTCTGCGGATGCCCTTGATCCACGCATCCATGATCAGGTGGGTCGGAGACTTGCGCCCGGTGGTATTTACATCGTGCACATGCTCATCAAAGGCCACCTGATTCCATTCTTCCGGCATTTCCAACAAGTGGTACTTCTTGAGCTGAGTCCTGACCTGTCTGGGTTTGCCGTGGGCCACAGCCGAAAAATCTCGGGCCAGTTCCAACTGGCGGCGGCAATCCCCATGGCTGCGGACAAGGTTTTTCATAATCTCGATCAGGACCCGGGCCGAATTCATGCGGAGCGGACCATGTGAGGTGTACAGGACCTCATCCCGAAGTGAGCACAAGGCCTTGATCCTGTCTTGAGCCTGACCGCTCTCCAGGGACCCCAAAAGCTGGATCACGGGATACGCGATGCGCAGGGCCCTGGGAGCTGCCATCTCCTTGATCCCGTGCGGGTGCAGATACGGAGCCAGGAGCTCTTTATAATCCGGAAGCGCTGGTTGGCTATAGACCTCATTCACCAGGCGCAGAAGGTCATAGTCGCTTTTATCAAAATAGAGCCGGGAGATATTGTCTACATCAGCACAGTTGAAATCAGAGCCTTTGTTCATGGACCTCCACATCACTTTGTCTTTACTTGTCGCTTGCCGGACCTGCCAGTTCCTGCAAGAGCTGGTCATACACCTGGGCATCCGCCTGGCTAAAAAGAACAAAACGGATATGTTGAACTGATGAAAGATTGGGGATCTGATCAAGAACAGTCTGAACTGCGATCCTGGCCGCTGCCTCCATGGGGTACCCAAAGGCACCTGAGGAAATGGCTGGAAAAGCGACCGATTTCTGGTTATTTTCTTCAGCCAGGTGCAGGGCGTGTTTATAACAGCTGGCCAAAAGCTGATCAGAGGGCTTGTCTTGCCCATACACTGGTCCAAGGCAATGAATCACTTTCCGGTTGGGCAGATTGTGTGCTCCTGTAATGACTGCTTGCCCTGGTTTGATGGGGGCCAGAGGCCTGCATTCCTCCTCCAGACCTGGACCGGCCGCCCTGTGGAGTGCACCTGCCACTCCTCCGCCCATCCTGAGTTGGGCATTGGCTGCATTGACCACCGCATCCATGTCCGGCTGCTGGGCAATGTTACCCTGGACACTCTGAATTTTGACCCCGCTGATTTCATATTCAGCCATGTCTCTCCACCTCCTTTGAAATATCTTCAGTCCAGATAACGTATTCACATGTATATCAATGAAATGATATTCATGCAAAAAAAAAGCTCCCAGATGGGAGCTTTTTTTGAAAAATGTCCTGGCAGCGACCTACTTTCCCACGGTAATAACCGCAGTATCATCGGCGTTGGAGAG
>JAWLEI010000106.1:0-9809 GCA_041686195.1 Desulfovermiculus sp. | reverse complement strand
ATATGAAAATGTCCTTCGTTCCAAGCATCGATCTGCAGGAGACCGACAATGCCTATGTAGTCCAGATTGAGATGCCCAAGGCTGAAGGTGGTAAGGCCGGCAAGTCCATCCCCATTGAAACCGAGGAAAGCTCGTAAAGGATGAGCTACTGCATCATCTTCTGTAAGCCCGGTTCGAATGAGCCGGGCTTTTTATATGGAGGCGTAATGCAGTCAGAAATCGAAAAGGCCTTCCTATTTTTATATTTTTTCACTTAAAGTTTTGGCCGGCTTAAACTTTATTCGTTTGCCCGCCGGAATGGTGATTTCTTCCCCAGTTTGAGGATTTCTCCCTTTACGCTCTGCGTATTCCTTTACTGAAAACGTCCCAAAATCTTTAATGGTCACCTTTGTTCCCAACTGGAGGCCGTCGATGATGGATTTGAGCACGACATCGACAATCTCTTTCGGTTTTTTGTCGGGCATGCCATCGGTTTTGATCTGATCGGCCAGTTTTTGTTTGCTCATTAATGTCTCCAGATTGTTTTCATCAGGGAGGCAATTTGGGGTTGTCATAAAAAAAGACTAAAGACCTCTGTCCCGAAGGATATTCTTTACATCCTGCCCAGATAACCTCAGATTCTCAGGTGTTGATGTCGATGTCATCCCGGATTTGCAGGACCTCCCCGAGCCTGGCCCCAGTGTGGCGCATTGTCAGATATATTCAGGCAAATTAAGGTAGGTTATGCTGAGAGCTAACTATTTTCTTTCCTGCATACATGCTGCCACCTGATTTGTCCATTTGATGCAAATAGTGTAGCGAATGATTGTTTTATCTTTGGATAATTCGATTTTTTATACTAAAGATTTGGGATTTATCTGTCGATTTATATGAAGATGCTATGCCAGATTATCATTTTAAAATTTGTTTTTATTACTTACTTCCTTAATTATTTTTTAAACCAGTTATTTTTATACTATCGCGCAAACTGTTAGTGACTAAAAGCATTTTGAGGCAGTAACTATACAAAACTACAACAAGAACAAGGCGTTGATGCTTTTTTAAGCTAAAATAGTTCAGGCGGATCGCCACCCACTACGAAAAACTGAGTGTCACATATCTGGCTATGATCACCATCGCATCATGTCTTATCGTGTTGAGATAATTTATAAACAGGCCTTAAGTTCATGATCAGCAGCGACCGATACAAACTGCAATATTCTTTTCATTCTCTAAACATAGACAAATTCTTTTCAGCTACAATGTGGCGATACTGAGGAAAACTGACCACCAAGCTTTCCTGTTTGATGAATAAACACCTTGAAGAAAGAGGGGATAGTATGCAAAACATGAAATTGAGTACTAAATTGTTTTTATCTTTCCTTTTGGTCGGCCTCTTGCCTTTTGCCGTCATTGGTGGTGTGGCCTTATTCAAATCAAGCGACGCTTTGCAAAAGCAGGCCGAAAATCAGCTTGTATCCATGCGGGATGTCAAAAAAAGTCAGATTGATTCATTTTTTCAAGAACGGGAAGGGGACATGCATGTCTTGCTCAATACCGTACAGCAAATTCAGCAAGAGTCGTTTCATAAGTTGGCCAGTGTACAGTCCTTGAAAAAAAGCCAGTTGGAACAATTTGTGGACAAGATGCACAAGGATGTCCAGGTCCTGGCCCAAAGCCAGGATGTCACGCAAGCTTATGAAGCCCTCAACGCCTACCACGACGACATGGAATTTGCGGCAGACAGCGACTATGACATAGACACCCAAAGATACGAGAAGATCTGGCAAGAGTCAGCCCAAGCCCTGGAAAAATATGTTCAGGACTTTGGCTACTATGATGTCTTTATGATCTGTAAAGACCACGGGCATGTCATGTTCACCCAGGCCCAGGAAGATGACCTGGGGACGAACTTGCAACACGGCCCCTATCAGGAGGAGGGGCTGTCAAGGTTATGGCGTAAAGTGGTCCAAAAAGAAGGCATGGTTATTGAGGACTTTTCCGCCTACAGCCCCAGCGAAGACCAGCAGGCGGCATTTGCGGGTGCTCCGGTCTATGATCAGGCCGGGAACATGCAAGCCGTAGTGGCCTTGCAAATTCCTTCCCAAGCCATCAACGATATTGCCCAACAGCGGCAGGGGCTGGGCGAGACCGGGGAAACCTATCTGGCGGCTGAGAAAAATGGAGAAATTATCTTTCGCAGCGCCATGCAGACCATGGGTGATGGGGAGTACGTCATCGGTTACGATCTCACCGATATTGCTCCTCAATACTTAAAAGATACCTTAAATGGCCAGGATGTGCAGGCTGTGTACACTGACTCCTCCGGATCTCCGGTCATGGTGGCCGGAGACCTGGTGGATATGGGCAGCGGGGTGCAGTGGGCCATGATCACCAAGCAGAACCTGCAGGAGGCTCTCACTACCACCGGCAGCTCTGGCGATGAGGATTATTTTAGTAAGTACATCAACGAATACGGCTACTACGATCTGTTTCTCGTCAACAACGAAGGCTATGTCTTTTATACTGTATCCAAGGAGGCGGACTTTCAGACCAATATGATAGACGGCAAATACGCTGACTCTAATCTGGGTCAGCTCATTCAGAGGGTATCCCGGAGCAAGGAGTACGGCTTGGCTGATTTTGCTCCCTATGCGCCAAGTGACGATCAGGCAGCCGCCTTTATTGCCCAACCCCTGATGCAAGATGGCAAAACTGAGATGATTGTGGCCCTGCAGCTTTCACTCGAGGCCATCAATTCTATCATGCAAGAGCGCTCAGGCATGGGAGAGTCCGGGGAAACCTATTTAGTGGGTGAAGACCAGCTCATGCGTTCAGACTCGTTTCTGGATCCGGACAACCACTCAGTGCAGGCCTCCTTTGCCAACCCTTCCCAAGGCAGCGTGGAAACCGTCGCAGTCCAGGAAGCCCTCAGCGGGAACACGGATGTGCAGATCATTACCGACTACAATGGAAATCAGGTCTTATCCGCCTATACTCCAATAGACCTCGGTCAAACGACTTGGGCTCTTTTGGCCGAAATCGACAAGCAGGAAGCCTTTGCCGCAGTGTCCACCATGCAATGGATTATCGGAATAGTGGCTGTTGTCAGCTTGGCCGGCATCCTTATTGTTGCCTTTTTTGTTACCCGGTCCATCGCCAATCCCGTCAACCGCATCGTGTCCGGATTGAAGAACACAGCAGAGCAGGTGGCCGCAGCTTCCTCCCAGGTCTCGTCCAGCAGCCAGTCCTCGGCCGAAGGAGCCAACGAGCAGGCCTCCAGCCTGGAGGAGTCCTCGTCCAGCCTGGAAGAGATGTCCTCCCAGATCAAGCACAATGCAGACAATGCCGAGCAGGCCGATCAAGCCATGAAAGACACGTCCCGAGTGGTGGAATCCGGGGTGGAATCCATGCAGCGCATGGGATCGGCCATTAACGAGATCAAAGAATCCTCCAACGAGACCTCCAAGATCATAAAGACCATCGACGATATCGCCTTTCAAACCAACCTCCTGGCCTTAAACGCTGCTGTAGAGGCGGCCCGGGCCGGGGAAGCCGGCAAGGGTTTTGCCGTGGTGGCCGAGGAGGTGCGCAACCTGGCTCAGAGAAGTGCGGAAGCAGCCCAAAATACGGCCCAGCTCATCGAAAAATCCCAAGAAAATGCCAATAACGGAGTGCAGGTTTCCGAAGAGGTTTCCGGACAATTAAGTTCCATCAAGGACAGCGCGGAAAAAGTCAACGCCCTGATCGGGGAGATCTCTGCCGCTTCCAAAGAGCAGTCCCAGGGCATTGAGCAGGTAAACACTGCGGTGGCCGAAATGGACAAGGTAGTCCAGCAAAACGCATCCGATGCCGAGGAATCAGCCAGCTCTGCCGAGGAGCTCTCCTCCCAGGCTGAGGAGCTGGAACGAATGGTGGAGGAACTGGCCGCTTTGGTGGGCGGAGCCAAGCAGCAGGAAACAGGGAAAAAGAAATTCGCCAGGAATAGAAAACAATCCAGCGGATCTCGGGGATCAAATCAGCAATACACTGCCAGCAGGCAGCAATTAGGCCCCAAGAGCCAGGAACATACTCAAACCAGAAAGGCAAGACAAAGCTCTTCCCCAAGCCAGTCGACGGGCAGGCAGCAAGCATACCATCAGCATCAAGATCCGGATAAGGTCATTCCTCTGGATGATGACGAATTTAAGGATTTTTAGGTTTGGCCATAAAGGAGACTGTATATGAACGCACATGCCTTGGATGTCCAAGAGGTTATGACTGATCTGGCTGGAAAATATCTGACCTTTCACCTGGGGGAGGAAGGGTATGGGCTGGAAATATTGAAAGTCCAAGAAATTATCGGCATGCAGGAAATCACCAAGATTCCCAAGGCCCCTGACTATGTAAAGGGCGTGATCAATCTCCGGGGCAAGGTCATCCCGGTGGTGGACCTTCGCTTGAAGTTCGGCATGCCGGAAAAGGAAATCTCCCGCAAGACCTGCATTATCGTCACCCAGGTGCAGCGGGGACAGTCCAGCCTGATCATTGGCATCGTGGTGGACGAAGTATCTGAAGTCATGGAGATTTCAGGAGATCAAATCGAGCCTGCCCCGGCATTCGGCACCCAATTGGATACAAACTTTATCCTGGGTATGGCCAAGACCGAAAATGCGGTCAAGATCCTCCTGGACATTAATAAAGTATTGTCAGCTGAGGAGGTGGCCGCACTCAGCAAAACAACAGATGACTAAGTCAGCTTTGCTGCTGGCAAATCTGACGTATTTTTTGGGGCAAAGCGCCCAAAAACGTTTTGCTGAACAAGTCTTTGAGTGAGAATTTTTTTTGCAGATAATGTCTGAACCGTATAGTAGTTAATAAATGAATACTCAATCATTATAGTGAACGTAAAATGGAAAGCGTAAACCCTGGTCTTGGAAGTATGCAAAAAAGTATAGCTGAAGACTTCAAGGAAGCCCTGCTTTCCAGCGACGAGCAAAATGCCCGTCGCATATCTGCAGAGGCCAGCAACCGGTATTCACCTCTGGAATGGCTATTGCCCTGCTCAATGACTATCACGACGCTCTGGGCAAGAGAATCGTGTACGCTACCTTGCGGGCAGGAGGCTACGTGGTGCAGGATTATGGCCGGGTAGAAGCAGATGAGCTTGTAGAACGGGTTATGAACGATCGACTGGACCTGATACTGATCTCGGTCTTGATGCTCTCGTCGGCCCTGGAAGTCAAACATGTCAGCCGGAAGCTGCGGGAACACGGCTGCAGGGTCAAAATTGCAGTGGGCGGCGCTCCCTTTCGACTGGATCACGACCTGTGGCAGATAGTAGAGGCAGATGTAACTGGATTTACTGCGTCTGATGCCCTGGTTATTGCCCGGGCCACATCCAGGGAGGCCCAGCCATGAGCAGCATGCAAAGTATGACGCCCATGGAGAGGGTTCTAACCACCCTTGGCCACAAAGAGCCCGACCGGGTGCCCTTTTTCCTTCTTGCCACCATGCATGGAGCCAAAGAGCTGCAACTGTCCATCCAGGATTATTTCTCCCGGGCAGAACATGTAGCCCAAGGACAGATCGCCCTGCAGCAAAAATACGGACATGACTGCTATTACAACTTATTTTATACCGCAATCGAAGCCGAGGCCTGGGGAGGAGACGTTGTTTTTTACCATGATGGTCCGCCTAATTCGGCCGCTCCCATCATCCGAGATCCCGGTCAGATTCATAGTCTTGCTGCACCTGATGTGCAAAAATCACCTGTTTTATTGCCTGTCCTGGAGGCCACCCGCATGCTTGCCCTGCATTCGGCAGGCAAGATTCCGATAATTGGCGTTGCCGTGTCCCCATTTTCGTTGCCTGTGATGCAAATGGGGTTCGAGCCATATATCGAACTTATGTATAATCAACGTGAACTCTTTAATAAATTTATGGCAGTCAATGAAACATTTTGTGCTCACTGGGCCAATGCCCAGCTTGCTGCCGGGGGGAAGAACACCTGCAACTGGAATTACGGACAAGGCAGGGCAGATCGCTGAGAGCCTAAGGCTTGAGGTTTTGGAATCAAAAATCCCGCACGCCTATTCCAGATGCAGCAAATACCTTACCATAAGCTTAGGAGTTGCGGCTGCAATCCCGGACACAGGATACTCAATTCAGAACCTTCTGGGTAAAGCAGACCAAGCCATGTACAATGCCAAACACCAGGGACGCAACAGGGTATACATAATGCCAGATGGAGACTGAACATGAACATTTATAATCTCTGGCAATACGCATAATCAATACGCCAGGTTCCTACAAGGGCTTGATCACGGTCAAAAGAGCAATGCCCTTGCTCAGGTCATACATATACTTTGCCATGCTGTCCCGTTGCTGATCATTCATACTCATATCTTCACCCCTGAGCTTGCCTTATATCAATCACCTTGCCCTCCTTGTCCGCCTTCCCGGCCAGGATCTGTTCCAGCTCTACTTCCCGTGCTCCAGTGCCTGGCGTTTCTCTCCATCGTATGTGTGCCGGTCATAGTCCGGTCCTTGTGGTTCAGGATCTTGTCCACCACCAGATGGTTGAACCCCAGTTCTGATAAGATGCCCCGCCGCTTGAAGGAGAACATCTCATGCCTTCACTCCCGGGATATCCTCCCAGCTGGTAGTGAACTCGGGTGACATCCTCTCCCGCCGCATCTCCCATTCCTTTTCCAGCCCGGCACAGGCATACTGCACGGTATTTTTGCCGTATCTGGCGTTGATCCGGTCCATGGCCTGCATCAAGTGCCTGGATGCCTCCTTATCCCCTGATCCGGCCTCCCAAAAGGTGAGCTGCCTGGCCCCGGCCGGCTGCAGATCGGTAAGCAGCACCCCGCCCTTTTGAAAGGCATAGCCTCGCCTGTATGCCTGATCCAGAAGGCCCAGAGCAGCCGCAAGCAAGGGCTGGGTATGGCTGGTGGGGACAGACAGGCAGGTGGATACGCACGGCGAATACTGGGGCTCCTCTGGCTTGAACCGATTGGTGTGCAAAAAGACGTGCAGGCAGCCAGCATTCTGGCCGGTGGCCCGCAGTTGCCTGCCCGCACTGTGCACATGGCTGCTTATGGCCTCGCACAGCTCGGCCAGTTGGGTCACCGGGCGGCCAAAGGATCGGGACCGGACCAGGCTCTTGGCCGGATCGGGCTGGGTGGTGAGCTCAAAACAGGGCACGCCCCGCAGCTCCAGAACGGTCTGCAGACCGGTTATGGTCAGCTTGCTTTTGATCCAGACCTGATCCGCCTCTTTGAGATCATGAGCGGTATGGATTCCTGCCTCCTGCAGACGCCTGGCGTACCTGGGACCGATGCCCCATATATCTTTCGCCGCCATGGATTTCAGAAGCTGATCCAGATCCTGGCCTCTCCCCAGATCCAGCACTCCCCCAAACCCCGGGAGGGTCTTGGCCAGCTTGTTGGCCGCCTTGGCCAGGGTCTTGGTCCGGGCCAGGCCGATGGACACCGGTATCCCGGTCTGCCACTTTACTTCCTGCCTGATCCTTTGGGCATGGCCTTCCAGATCCATGCACCATTTCCCGGGAAAAAAGAGAAAGGCCTCGTCGTGGGAATAGATCTCTATTTCCGGGGCCATTGAGGCCAGAACACTCATCACCCGGTCGGACATGTCCGAGTACAGGGCGTAATTGGAGGAAAAGACCTGTACCCCGTGTCTGGCGAAAAAGGCTTTCCATTTGAAGGCCGGAGCGCCCATGGGCAGGCCCAGGGCCTTGACCTCGTTGGACCGGGCCACCACGCACCCGTCATTGTTGGACAAAACCACCACCGGCTTGCCTTCCAGGTGGGGCTGAAAGACCCGCTCGCAGGATACATAAAAGTTGTTGCAGTCCACCAAGGCAAACAGAAACTGCTCAGGGCATGACCGGGTGCAGGACATAGACCACTCTTCCCCATATCCAGACATCGCCATGTGCCTGCTCAACACTGGACCGGTCGGAGCGCAAAAAGCTGTGCCCCTTTCTCCGGACCAGCTGGCGCAGGATCATGTCTCCATCCGCCACAGCCACCACCAGGCAGCCGTCTGTGATCCGTGCGGACCTGTCCACCACCAGAATGTCCCCGGGATGGATGCCTCCTCCCAGGCTGGAGCCTTCTTCAGCCCGCAGGAAAAAAGTGGACGCCGGGTTGGTCTGGATCAGGGAATCCAGGCTCAGACGATTCCCCCGGAAATCACCGCCGGCGGCAGAAAATCCGGTGCCGGCCCGGGAAGTTGGATGAAAACCGCCACAGCTCATTGGCCCGCCTCAGGATGCAAAGATTCTCAGCACAGGTCCCGCCAGACTCCGACCACCCGGCCGATTATGCGCACGGTTTCCAGCTCATCGCCGCGCAAAATGATAGGCGAGTATTTGGAATTGGCACTCAGGATGACCAGCTCATCAGGGCGCTTGTCCAGCTGCTTGACCATAATGGTGTCTTCCAGACCCAAAGCATAGACCCCGCCCGGGTAAATCTCCTGCTTGGACTGGTCGATAAGCACATAGTCCCCTTCGCGGATGTTAGGCTCCATGCTGTCCCCAACGACCTGCATCAAGACCATGTCCCTGGGCTGGCCCTTTTGGTGCAGCCAGGCGCTGCGAAAAGCCATGTGCCCCCGCACATCGGCATCCACTACATGGGAACCGCCCCCAGCCCCCAGCCTGGCCACGACCACAGGGACCTCCACGAACCTGTCCAGGCTGCTCTGGCCATCCCTGACCCAGTCCGGATCCAAGTCAAACACTGTGCAAAGTCTGGAAATCCACTGCTCCGGCACCCGGTCTCTGCTTTTGGCCCGGCTGACAGCAGAGCGATTCACATCCAGAACCACAGCCAATTCAGACTGGGACTGAATGCCTGCACCCTGGGCCACTCGACGCATAAACGCTTCGAACTGCTCCGATGACATGGGTCCTCTTCTCCGTTCTTGTTTACATAAGTGTAAACAAAAGAAACACAAAACGCAACAAGGCCTTTCCCGTCCTCATGCTCTGGATGGTATGCATTTTAACCGCTCCTGCGGTCTGTGGTGAGCTTAAGACCTGATTGAGGAAGATTTCCTGCTCAGGGGTTGATCCTTTTCAAAACAGCTATTAGCATACTTATATGGTCGAGAATTGGTGGATGGACCTCTCACAAAGGAGCAAGCGCCATGAAAAAGACTTTCTTTGTTGCCGCAGTGGCAGTGGTTTTTATGCTCTCTGGCGGTATGGTCCTGGCCCAACAACAGGGCTCCAGCCAGGGCCAAGGATCTGGTCCACAAGGCCAGGGCTGGTTTTGTCCCTGGTGCGGCCAGCAACAGGGCCAGGGCATGGGACCAGGTATGATGAATCGTGGACAGGGAATGGGACCAGGCATGATGAACCGTGGACAGGGCATGGGGCCGGGCTGGCAAGGCCAAGGCATGGGACCAGGCATGATGCACCGCGGACCAGGTCCAGGCATGGGCCAAGGCATGATGCAAGGCTGGCAAGGACGGGGCATGATGCAGGGACCAGGTATGGGCCAAGGCATGACGAGTGATCAGTGGGGACGTGGCCAGTACGGTCCCTCTGGTGGGCAACAGCAGATGGAGTCCCTGGACCAGAATGCGGCTCGAAGGCTGGCCCAGGACTATGTGTCTGCCAATCCCAACCTGCAGGTTGGAGAACTGAGCGAAAAAGAAGATGCGTATGAGGCCCAGATCGTAACCAAAGACGGTTCTCTGGTGGAAAAATTGTTAATCGACAAACAAACCGGATGGATGAAAAAAGCGTTTTAGATGTTGATTCCTTCAGCCAAGACACCCTCGGCCCAGCCTGACCAGACTGGAGTGCA
>JAWLEI010000105.1:0-10349 GCA_041686195.1 Desulfovermiculus sp. | reverse complement strand
AAGTTCATGATCTCCTGTTCATAGAGCTTGACCTGGGAGGCCAACAGGGACAGCTCCCTGGCCAGCTTGCCAAGATCTTTGACATTCTTGAACATGACCTGGCCAAAGACGGCCACTATCCGCCCCTCTCTGCGAATGGGAATGCGTTGGACCACCATGTCCTGGCCCCTGATATGCTGGGTCAGGTTGATTTCCGGCTTTCCTGTTTTGGCCACTATGTGCATCCTGGTGTTTTCCACCACTTCAGTGCAGTGCTTTCCAATCTGCTGCCGGTTGTCTATGCCCAGAAACTGGCCATAGGGAGCATTCATGCACATAATATAGCCCTGGGCATCAGTGACCATGACTCCATTATAAATGTTGTCCATGATCAATTCATACATCTGCAGCTGATGGTAAAGCTTTTCCAGGAGCTGAGAATCCGGGGACTGGGAATCAGCTCCCTGAGGGGACAACCTTTCGACTGCATATAAGGTCATAGCTTTTGTCATTTTGTATCAGATTTGAGACATGTATCAATTATGCTACTCTTAAGCCTTTCGAGTTTTCTCGCTTTCCAGTAAGAGGGCCAACCCTGAACAGAGCGCACAGTTCAAAACATGGCCTTGTCAAAAACGCGAACATTTTGTATCAAAATAGATACAAAGCTTCGTTTACCTGAATTTCAAAAGGCTGTCGAGATCAGAGCCCAGGACCCGGCCAGGTCCCGGAAAAAGCGGCTGGAAGAGTCCGGCTTTTTATTTTTCCAAAGCGGTATCTCATTTGCATTCTGGAATGGTTGAGTCTTGTTTCATAAGAGTGTTTAGGAAGAAAAGAATCATAACCCATCCAAAGAGAGATTCTTCGCTCGAAGACTCGTTCAGAATGACAAAACACATCCTCTATTTTCTCAGGAGCTACACAGCAATGAGCGAGCATACTTCAAAAAACAATTCGCAATTCGGTCATCCCCTGCTCAAATCAAGCCCTAGTCCATGGCCAAACAAGGGCAAGGTCGTCTCAGCCCAAGAGGCGGTTCGGATTATCCATGACCATGACACCGTGGCCACAGGCGGATTCGTGGGCAATGGATTTCCCGAGGATATAGCCGTGGCCCTGGAAGAGTACTACCTGGAGAGCAACAGCCCCAAGGATCTGACCCTGGTCTATGCTGCCGGCCAGGGCGACGGCCAGGACCGCGGCCTGAATCATTTCGGCCATCCAGGCATGGTCAAAAGGGTTGTGGGCGGACACTGGGGACTGGTGCCCAAACTGCAGAAGCAGGCCATTGACAACCGCATTGAAGCCTACAACTTTCCCCAGGGGGTTATCTCTCATTTATATCGGGACATTGCAGCCGGAAAGCCTCGAACCATCACCTCGGTCGGGCTGGGCACCTTTGTCGATCCCCGCAAGGGCGGAGGAAAGATCAATGAAATGACCCGGGAGGATCTGGTGGAACTCATTGAGTTCGACGGGATCGAATATCTGGCCTACAAGACCTTTCCCATCAATGTGGCCATCCTGCGGGGGACAACTGCCGATCCTTTCGGCAATGTGACCATGGAGAAGGAGGCCTTGATCCTGGAATCTTTGGCCATGGCCAGTGCGGCCAGAAATTCAAACGGATTTGTCATCGTTCAGGTGGAAAGGATTGCTGAACGGGGAACCCTTAATGCCCGGGAAGTGAAGATACCGGGGGTGATGGTCGACTGCGTGGTGGTCGCAAAACCTGAAAATCACTGGCAGACCTTTGCCGAACGATATAACCCCTCCTACAGCTGCGAGATCAAGGTCCCGGTGACCTCCATCCCCCACATGGAGCCCTCCCCCCGAAAAGTAATCGCCAGGCGGGCGGCCTTTGAGCTCAAAGCCAACAGCGTGGTCAACCTGGGCATCGGCATGCCCGAAGGGGTGGCCAATGTGGCCAACGAGGAAAAGATTCTGGACTACATCACTCTGACCGCCGAGCCGGGTGTCATAGGTGGTATACCAGCAGGAGGGCTCAGCTTTGGCGCGGCCACGAACACAGAATCCCTTATCAGTCAGCCCGAGCAGTTCGACTTCTATGACGGCGGAGGTCTGGACCTGGCCTTTCTCGGCCTGGCTCAGGCCGACAGACAGGGCAATCTCAATGTCAGCAAGTTCGGGCCCAAGCTGGCCGGGGCCGGGGGATTTATCAACATCAGTCAAAAAGCCAAGAAAGTCGTCTTTCTGGGCACATTTACGGCCGGGGGGCTGGATGTGTCCATAGAAAACGGCTCCTTGCAGATCAACCGGGAAGGAAAGACGACAAAATTCGTCCACCAGGTCGAACACACGACCTTCAGCGGTGAGTATGCCTTGCTCTGCAAGCAGCCAGTGCTGTACATCACAGAGAGATGCGTTTTCTCTCTCACCGAAAAGGGAATGGAGCTCACTGAAATCGCTCCAGGCATCGACCTGCACAAAGACATCCTGGAGCACATGGATTTTACCCCCATCGTCCGTGAACCTCTTCAGCTCATGGATCAGCGCATCTTTGATCCGGACCCCATGAACATCAAAGATGATATGCTCACCCTTTCTCTTGAAGACCGGCTGTCCTACGATCCAGAACAGAATCTTTTCTTTGTCAATTTTGAGGGCTATGCCATCAAGACCATGGACGATGTCCGGGAAGTCAGGGAAAAAGTGGAGGAAATCGTGGCCCCCTTAGGGCACAAGGTGTATACGATTATTAACTATGACAACTTCACGATCGATCCCGATGTGCTGGATGAATACACAAAAATGGTCCGCTATCTGGTGGAAAACTACTACACAGGCGTTACCAGGTACACCACAAGTGCATTTTTGCGCACCAAACTGGGTGATGCCCTGCAGCGCTGTAATGTCACCCCCCACATCTATGAAACACAAAAAGAGGCCCTGCAGGCCCTGGAACAGAGATGCGGACTTGAGTAACCCTCTCTTGGATGAAAATTTAAGTTCTACTCTGCAATGCGGTCACTAAACCCATTTCCTAAAATATGGGGACAAAGATTCACGGAACGAAGTGAGGAGACGATATGGACAGGCTGGAAATTCGAGATGCTGTGGCAGTGATCACCGGGGCAGCAAGCGGAATCGGCGAGTGCTGTGCCAAGTACTGGGCCAGAAACGGGGGCAAGGTGGTTCTGGCCGACATGGCCCAGGACAGGCTGGAGCAGGTGGAGCAGGAAATAAAAGACATAGGGGTCAAGGCCATATCCCAAGTCTGCAACGTGACCTCAGAAGAAGAGTGTTCAGAGTTGGCCCGCCTGGCTGTCTCTCATTTCGGGCAGATAAACCTTGTCCTGCCTTTTGCCGGGATCATCAAAGATAAAATGATGGTCTCGCCTGACCGGGAATCCGGAAAGGTATCGCAAAAAATGTCTCTGGACGACTTTCAAAAGGTCCTGGATATCAATCTGACCGGGGTCTTTCTGACAGTCAGGGAGTGTGCAGAGCAGATGATCAATTCGTCATCCAAGGGACTGATCTGCGTAATCTCCTCAACTGGTTCTCTTGGCACTGCCGGACAGCTCAACTACTCCTCCACCAAGGCGGCCATGTCGGTCTTTCCCAAGGTCCTCACCGCAGAGTTCTTCCGTCGCGGACTGGCCGATCGCATCCGGTGCGTAGCCGTTGCCCCCGGCTATGTGGCCACAGACATGGTCAAGAATATGAATCAGAAGGCCCTGGATAAAATCCTGGAGAACGTGCCTATTCAGCGCTTGGTGGAACCGGAAGAAGTGGCTTCATTGATCGGAGAGCTCTACTCCAACCAGGCTTTGGCCGGAGAGGTCTTTTTCATCCATGGAGGACTGAGACTGGGCTCAAAAGGTTAACACCTCGTATGAAACGAGATTTTAGGTTACTTGCTGGTCTTCTTGTAATATAGGGCGTGTCGCAGAAAGAGATTGCGTCGTCGAAGACTCCTCGCAATGACGGGGGTGGTGCGTTGCTCATGAATCTTCAAAAAACCTCTGATATCGAATTTTGCAACCCACTCAATATAGCGAAAGAATAAGAGGATGGCCGGAGCCATAAGAGGAAGACGTTCACAGGGGGGATCCCTGTGAACTGGAAGAAAGTTCAGGATAAACCCCAGTTAAATGGAAAAGATTTAACTGGGTGAACCCTGGGAACGAAGAAAGAGAGGGATTCTTCGCTCGAAGACTCGCTCAGAATGACAAGGACGGCACTCCATGTCAAAGCATACGTTTCATCCATGATCAATAAGGCAATTTTTTTGCCCGCTTTGGGGCAAAAAATATTTCAGATTTGCCGAAGGCAAATCTGAACACAAGTTACGCTGCTGGCAATGGCCAAATATTATAATATTTGTTGACATCCAGATCCATGGTGGTGTAAATTGCGTTTCTGAAAATATACGAAACTCAGAACACCTATTCATAAGTTGCTGAGGCCCAGAGCACGTTTCTTCTCCTCTCCTGGATGTGAGGCCCATGTTTGAAAGCATAGCTCAAAACAAGATATCGCAAACTATCATTAAACAGGTCAGAGAGGCCATTATCTCCGGCAAGCTCAAGCCCGGTGATCGTTTGCCTCCGGAAAGAAAGCTCCTGGCCCAGTTCGGGGTCAGCAGGCAGACCTTGCGCGAATCTTTAAGGTCCTTGGAGAGCATGGGTCTCATCGAAATCCAGAAAGGTGCCGGCGGCGGTCCTGTGGTTCAGAAAGTGGGCATGGAGGTGACCAGGGAAGCGATCGCTAATTTTCTTTATTTTCAGCGCATCAGCATCAAGGATCTCTCTGAGGTCCGAAAGCTCATCGAGCCGTACCTGGTCCGGATCACAACTTCGAAACTGGAACCCGAAGACCTTCAATACCTGGAGTCCCTGAACCAGGCTTGCAAAGACACCCTGGCCCGGGGCGAAGAGATCATCGGCGGAGAACATGAGATCGAATTTCATATCCATCTGGCCCGGAAGTCAGGCAATCCGGTCCTGATGATGATCCTGGACTTTGTGAACAAACTGCTGGTGGAACTGAAGCTGGAGTGCAGACCGAGCCCTGAATTTTCCCGGGATGTCATTGTAGCTCATGACAGGATCCTGGAAGCCCTGAAGTCCGGAGACAGTGACCTTGCAGCCCAGGCCATGTACGACCACGTCCATCAAGTTGAGGAGGGTATAGGCCAACTGGAACTGGGACGACGTGTCTCTCTGGATCTGGAAGCCATGAACACCGTCCTTCATTCCGAGTAGTACAAGATATAACCCAAGGAGTGAGTATGAATGCCAGACCCTTCCGCGCTCCGCCCACCATCCAGTTTGGAGACGGGGCTGCTCAATCCATCGGCACCGAAGCTGCACGTTTGGGAAAAAAAAGAGCCCTGCTGGTTACCGACTCCACCCTCAAACAAGCCGGAGTCATCGATCCTGTCCTCAAAGCTCTGCAAGAGGCTGATCTGGATCCGGTCGTGTATGATGGAGTGAATGCCGAGCCCACTCTGGAGCATGTGGATGAAGGCCTGTCCCTGCTCACATCCTCTGGATGCGATTTGCTGGTGGGCTGCGGCGGAGGAAGCCCCATTGACGCAGCCAAAGCCATAGCCGTCAAGGCTGTCAATGAGGGCCAGATTTCTGATTTTATGGGCATCGACAAGATTCCGCAGCCGGGTCTTCCAGTCGTTGCCGTTCCCACTACAGCCGGAACCGGCAGCGAAGCCACCCTGGTGACCATCATCACCGACACGCGGACCGATGTGAAAATGCTGATCATGAGCCCTTACCTCATGCCTGCAGTGGCTATTGTCGACCCTCTTCTGACCCTGAAATGTCCGCGGGGGATAACCAGCAGCACCGGCCTGGACGCCCTGACCCACGCCATTGAGGCCTATGTCTCGGTCAAGGCCCAACCCATGAGCGATGTGCTCGCCCTCTCCGCTGTGGGCCTGATCAACAAATTCCTGCCCAGGGCCTGGGCCAATCCCGATGATCTTGAAGCCAGACGACAGACTCACCTTGGGGCCCTGCAGGCAGGCATGGCCTTCACCAACTCTTCAGTTGCCCTGGTCCACGGCATGTCCCGGCCCATTGGGGCCAACTTTCATGTCGCTCACGGGGTATCCAATGCCGCTTTGCTGGGCATTGTCACTGATTTTTCTTTAATCGGGGCCCCGGAGCGCTATGCCCGGCTTGCTGAGGCCATGGACCTGCCCACGGCCGGCCTTTCCACCCTCCAGGCCGCCAAATTATGCGCTGATCGAACCAAGGAGCTCATCGAACAATTAAAGATCCCCTCTCTCTCCGAACTCGGGATCAGCAAGGAAAAGCTTGAGCCCGTTGTCCACAAGATGACCGAAGACGCCATTGCCAGCGGAAGCCCCGGAAACAACCCCAGAAAAGCCACTTCGGAAGAGATTGTGGATCTCTACTTTCAGGCACTGTAGCCAGGTTATTGACTGCGTGATAGATTCCGCGCAGGCTGGAACTTGATCGCTTCAACCCTGTCGCTTGATTTGTGGACCTTTCTCGTGTTGGCAGCGTATACCTTAAACCATATTAACCACTCACCGTAAAAGGAGGTGATATCCCAGCCCTATAGTGTTTTTAAAAACCTTCAACCTTATCTGGAGGAGTTTGTCATGAGAAAGAAAATGCTGTTGTTTGGATCGGTTGTCACTGCACTTATTTTTTTGATTGCCAGCACTGGGCCGGCAATGGCCAAGACCCTGCGTTTCCAGTCCATCTGGCCGGCTTCCATTCAGCTGAACAAAGGAGACAAGTACTTTACCGACCTGGTCGATGTCCTGTGTGAAGACGAGGTCAACATCGACTACAACGACGGCGGCAGCCTGGTTGAAACCTCTGAAGTCTTTGATGCGGTCTCTCAAGGTATGCTGGACATGGCTTCGGACTGGCCCAGCTACTGGGAAGGGAAGAACAGCGCCTACGCCCTGATCACCTCCTGGCCCATGGGGTTTACCCCTGCGGACTACATGATCTGGTACTGGCAGGGCGGCGGCTTGGAGCTGGCCCAGGAGCTCTACGGCAAGGATGATATCGTCTGGTTTCCGCATGCAGTGACCGGACCTGAGAGCGGGCAACGCTCCAACGAGCCGGTCAAAACCCTGGAAGACTATGAAGGTATTAAAATGCGCCAGTGCGGAAGGGTGCAGTCCAGGATGCTCGAAGAGGTGGGCGGATCGGCCGTGTTTTTGCCCGGCGGTGAAGTCTATATGGCCATTCAGCGGGGAACAATCGATGCAGGCGAGTTTTCTGTCCCTGAGGTGGACTGGCACATGGGCTTTCAGGAAATCACCGATTACTGGGTTCTGCCTGGATGGCATCAGCCTGGACCGGTATGGGGAATCTTGATCAACAAAGACACCTGGGACGGCCTGTCTGATATGTCCAAGTTCAAGTTCAAGGAAGCAGCCATGGCCTCCATGATGTGGACCTGGACCTATTTTGAATACGGTTCCAGCGAATACACCAACAAGTTTATGGAAGAAGGTGTGGAGACCACCAGGCTGGATGACGAGGTCCTGGAAAAGCTCCAGCAGACCTCTTGGGACTACATGATCAAAGACGCCAAAGAAAATCCTGACTTTGCCAAAATTGCCTTTTCTCAGTTGGATTTCTTCAAAAAGCTGGCCACCTGGAGAGAGATCCAGCAGCCCTTTATGTATGGGAGAACCCCATCCGGCCTGGATGAGACCTATGAAGAAGTAAAAAAGGCAGCCAAGGACCACGGGGTATACGAGGATGTTCTCAAAATCCAGGAAGAGGTCCAAGAAAGGATGAAAGAACAAAAATTCTGGAGTCCTGGAACCAAATACGTGGCCAATCCAGTTCCTGTTGAATAATCTTCAAAAATGACATGTTGATCAGGTGCTGACCGCCTGAAACGGCGGTCAGCACCTTGCGCATCTGCTCCCGGGACAGATGGGCGTACTATGGACCGTCCCAAGCGCCTGCTGCGACTAACTCATGAGAGCAAAAAGTACTTTACTTTTTGCACGCTGCACTTGAGCAGCGCGGGAAATAAATTCCCGCTCGATTCCTGCGCGCAGCCGGCCCAGACGGGCACCTGCCGCGGCCGCGCCCATTATCTATTAGAGCCCTGGCAGCATGGTTCCAACTCAATATTGCGCCATAAGGTGTTGTCATGACATTTCTGAATAAGATCTTGAATTATTGTGAATTATTTATTGAATGGACAGGCAGGGTGGTCTGCTGGCTCATCTTTGTCCTTATGGGCCTGGCGGTGTTTGAGGTAGTGACCAGAAGATTGCTGGGAAACCCCACTATCTGGACTTTTGAAATGTCAGGCTTCCTTCTGGCTGGGATTACCATGCTCAGTCTGGCCTATACCCAGCTGCATTTCGGCCATGTGAACATCGACTTTGTCTATGACCGGCTCTCCCGCAGGGTTCAGGCCATAGTCAACATCATTACCTTCTTTCCCTTCCTCTTTCTGTACTGTTATATTTTTCTCCACTTTGGCACCAAGTTTGCCGCCAAATCCTGGTCAAAGCTGGAAACAGCCTCAACCGCCTGGTCTCCGGCGATATATCCGGTCAAAACAGTCCTGCCCGTCGGTGCTGCGCTGCTCCTCATTATTGGATTGGTGCAGCTGACTCAAAATATCCTCATCGCCATTAAAGGAAAAGAGCTATGATTGATTTGTCCCCTGAAATGGCAGTCTTTTTAATGTTTTCCCTGATGATCATTGGTCTGCTCTCGGGGCACCCCCTCGCGTTTGTCTTAGGCGGCGTTGGAGCCATTGTCGGTTTTGTGGGCTGGGGGCCGGGCGCCTTGTATATGATAGTGGCCCGAACCTACTCCACTTTGACCAATCAGATCTTAATCGCCATTCCCCTCTTTGTGCTCATGGCCGTTTTTCTGGACAAGTCCGGAATTGCGGAAGGCCTGTTCACCTCCATGATGTATTTGTTCGGCAAGCTCAATGGAGGTGTGGCCCTGGCCGTGACCATCCTCAGCGTGGTCTTTGCGGCCACCACCGGGGTCATCGGGGCCAGTGTGGTCAGCATGGCCCTGATGTCCGTTCCGGTGATGATGAAATACAACTACGACCGCAAACTGGCCGCAGGGGTGGTGACCGCCGGCGGGACGCTGGGCATATTGATCCCACCCAGCATCATGCTCATCCTGATGGCCGACCAGTCCGGGCAGTCTGTGGGCAGGCTCTTTGCCGGAGCCCTGTTTCCCGGTGTGGTTCTCGGTGGTTTGTATTTTTTATACGTCCTGATCACTGCGTACCGCAATCCAGACAAGGCCCCAGCCTTAAGTGCCGAGGAACTCAGCCAGGTATCTACCTCGCAGCTGCTGCGTATGCTGCTTTTGAACTTTATACCGCCTATCATACTCATCCTGGGAGTTCTGGGCACCATCTGGACAGGTGTGGCTACTCCCACCGAAGCGTCTGGAGTGGGGGCCTTCATCGCCTTCCTGCTCATGATCTGCTATGGTAGATTCAGCTGGAACACCCTGTACTCCAGCTTGATGCAGGCCCTGCGGACCAATGCCATGGTCATGGCCACCATTATCGGGGCCTCTATCTTTACTGGAGTTTTCCTTGGATTGGGCGGGGATGAAGTGGTGACAGACATCATCATGAGCCTGGAGGGTTTTGGCAGATGGGGCATCTTCTTCATGATGATGCTCATCATCTTCCTGCTTGGTTTCATGATCGACTGGATCGGAATCATCTACATCTCATTCCCCATCTTTCTGCCTATTGCCCAACAGCTGGGTTTTGATCAAACCTGGTTTATAGTCATGCTGGCCATTAACCTCCAGATGTCCTTCCTCACCCCTCCTGTGGGTTACGCCCTGTTTTATCTCAAAGGCAGTGTAGATCCGAGCCAGATCAATCTGACCGATATCTACAAGGGCATTGTGCCCTTTATCTTCCTGCAATTAATCGGGCTTATTATATGCATTCTCTTCCCTTCAATCGTGACCTACCTGCCGAGCTTTCTCGGCTAAACAGCTGATAACGCATTACCAGGGTCCTGAAGTGCAACAATTCATACCAGCACTTCAGGACCCTCTTTTTCTCAAAAGATATTATGGAAACTGGACATAAGCAAAAGCCAAAAGATCTCTATCTGTTTCTGCTTATTTGCATTTTTTCTCTTTCTTCAAGCGTCATTTCCCTGCAGATCGTTATCCAGCGCTTCCTGTCCATCGTCTTGACCTATCACTTTGTATTTGTCGTCGTCTCCCTGGCTCTTTTTGGTCTGAGCATGGGCAGTTTTTTTGCTTACCTCATGAGAAAATTTTTATCCAGGTATGATCCCCTTTTTCTATTAATTATTCTCATATATATATTTTATCTGGTATTATTTCTCACCTATGCAGGCAGTGTATATA
>JAWLEI010000104.1:0-10396 GCA_041686195.1 Desulfovermiculus sp. | reverse complement strand
GGACAGGGCTTGGGGTCAAGCCCGTCCTACTGAAAAGCCCGGCTCGTAGGTAGGCCGCCCTTGCCCCCAAGGGCTGGCCTTCTTCGGATTTGATTCTAGACATACGAGCTTTGCCTCCGGCAAATCTGAAATGTTTTTGTACGGCTTGACAAGGAGGTTGTTGGGCCAGTATGTCTCATTTCTATTCTCCAAAGCATCAAGTGCCAGAGACAGTGGTCGACAATAACAAGCAAAAGCGTGGTGAATATGGAATGTGTGCGACTAGATTCCAGCATTGATTATGATTTTATTGCCCAGATCGCTCAGGAGAGCGAGCAGGACCCGGCCTTATGCTACCAGTGCGGGAACTGTACGGCCGGGTGCCCGTACACCTTTGTTTACGATATTCCAGTACACAAGATTATGCGCCTGCTGCAAGCCGGGCAGAGAGATACCATTCTCACATCGCATTCCCTGTGGCTGTGCGCTACTTGTGAGTCCTGCACCACCCGGTGCCCGAATAATATCGATGTAGCCAGGATCATGGATGTTTTGCGGCATATGGCCAGACGGGAAGGTTATGTGACCGAGAAACAGGTCAAGCGATTCAACGACAGCTTTCTGAAGTCAGTGACCAGGCACGGCCGGGTTTTTGAACTGGGGACGCTCACAAGCTATGTGACCCGGACCGGGCGCTTTTGGACTGATGCCGAGCTCGGGCCCAAGGTCCTGGCCAAGGGCAAGATTGCCACCCGGCCACATGACATTCAGGGCAAAGACCAGGTGGCCAAGATCATCAACCGCTTCCTGGGAGAGGAAAAGAAATGAGTTCTGATCTGACCTATGCCTATTATCCCGGATGTTCCGGACTGAGCACCTCCAAGGACTACGATGAATCCACCCGGGCGATTTGTACCACCCTGGGCTTGACTCTGCAGGACATCCCGGACTGGAGCTGTTGCGGATCAACCCCGGCCCATACTGTGGACCATGTGCTTTCTGCCGCCCTCTCTGCCCGCAATCTGGCTTTGGCTGAGTCTATGGGGGTAGACACAGTGATTACCCCCTGCCCCAGCTGCCTGACCAATCTCAAAGTGGCCGGGCACAGGATGGAAAAGGATTCCTTCAAGCAGGAAGTGAATGCCTTGTTGGACACCCATTGTGCCAACACTGTGGTCACCAAGTCCGTCCTGCAGGTCCTGGTTGAGGATCTTGGGGTGCAAAGGATCGAAGAGGCAGTCAGTAAGCCGCTGAAAGGGCTGAAGGTCGTTCCATATTATGGATGTATAATGAATCGGCCCCCAGAGGTCATGAGCTTTGACGATCCGGAAAATCCCATGGCCATGGATCGGATCCTTACTGCCCTGGGAGCGGATGTTCTGGACTTTCCCTTCAAGGTTGAATGCTGTGGGGGGTCTTATGGGGTGGCCAGAAAAGATATTGTCATTCGTCTCTCGGGCAAACTCCTGGATCTGGCCCGGGACCGGGGAGCTGATGCCATTGTTACCGCCTGCCCGCTGTGCCAGATGAATCTGGATCTGCGTCAGGCCCAGATAAATGCCGCCCTTAAAGAGACGTTTGACCTCCCGGTTTTTTATTATACCCAGCTTTTAGGATTGGCCCTGGGTCTGAGCCAGGACGAAATGCTTTTGAAAAAGCTGGTGGTCACGCCGTGGAAGGCTTTGAACAAGGTTAAGGAGCTTCAAGAAGCTGCCGTGTGAGCAAAAGAGAGACACGAAGCAGCCTACAGCAGAAAATATTTTGGTGCAGAAACGGGATTTTCCTGTCAACCCGGCAAACCTTTTTGCGCCAGAGTGCAAAAGTTCAGATTTGCCAGGGGCAAGGCTGAAAGGAGTAGAACCCAATGCGACTCGGCGTATTCATATGTCATTGCGGAAGCAATATCGCCGGCACTGTGGATGTAGCCCAGGTAGCGGAACAAGCCAAGGCCTATCCGGATGTGGTCTATTCCACAGATACCCTGTATGCCTGTTCTGAACCGGGCCAGGAGGGCATTGTCGAGGCCATAAAGGAATACAACCTGGATGGAGTGGTAGTGGCCTCCTGCACTCCCCGCATGCACGAGCCCACCTTTCGGCGAGCCGTGGAACGGGCCGGCCTGAACCGCTACAAGTTTGAAATGGCCAATATCAGGGAGCATGTGTCCTGGATCAGCAAGGACAAGGAGTCCAATACGGACAAGGCGGCCGATCTGGTCCACATGGCCGTGGAAAAGTTGCGCCAGGACAAGCCCTTGTATCCCAAGACTTTCGATGTCAATAAACGGGTCATGATTGTCGGAGGAGGGGTGGCTGGAATCCAGGCTGCCCTGGATTGTGCCGAAGGCGGCCTGGAGGTGATTCTGGTGGAAAAGACCACCAGCATCGGGGGGAAGATGGCCAAGCTGGACAAGACCTTTCCCACTGTGGACTGCTCCTCGTGCATTCTGGGGCCCAAGATGGTTGATGTGTCCATGCATCCGAACATAACCCTGTATGCCTATTCCGAAGTGGAGGAAGTGGGCGGATATGTGGGCAACTTTGAGGTCTCAGTGCGCAAAAAGGCGACCTATGTGGACTGGGACAAGTGCACCGGGTGCGGGTTGTGCATGGAGAAATGTCCGAGCAAGAAGTCCTATGACTCCTTTAACGAGGGCATCGCTCCAACCACAGCAATCAATATTCCCTTCCCCCAGGCCATTCCCAAACGGGCAGCCATCAATGCGGATTACTGCCGCCAGTTTATCAAAGGCAAGTGCGGGGTGTGTGAAAAGATTTGCCCCACAGGGGCCATCAACTACGACATGCAGGATGAGATGGTGACAGAAAAGGTGGGGGCCATTGTGGTGGCCACCGGCTATGACCTCTTTGACCATTCCAAATACGGAGAGTATGGAGGGGGGCGGTACAAGGACGTGATCACCTCCATGCAGTATGAGCGCCTGCTCAATGCCTCCGGCCCTACCAGCGGACACATCAAGAGGCCGTCAGACGGCAAAGAGCCCAAGAACGTGGTTTTTGTCCAGTGCGTGGGCTCCAGAGACAAGTCTGTGGACAGACCCTATTGTTCCGGGTTTTGCTGCATGTACACGGCCAAGCAGACTATTTTGACCAAGGACCACCTGCCCGACTCTCAGTCCTACGTCTTTTACATGGACATCCGGGCTCCGGGCAAGCAGTATGACGAGTTTACCCGCCGGGCCATGGAAGAATATGGGGCCAGGTATATCCGCGGCCGGGTGGCCCAAATCTATCCGTATGGGGAATCATTGATTGTCCGGGGCGTAGATACCTTGATGGGCACCCAGGTGGAGGTGGAAGCCGATCTGGTGGTTCTGGCCGTGGGAGCCGAATGTTCGCAGGGAGCCGGGCAATTGGCTGAGACCTTGCGCATTTCCTATGATGCCTACGGGTTCTACATGGAGAGCCATCCCAAGCTCAAGCCGGTGGAAACCAATACAGCCGGCATCTATCTGGCCGGATGCTGCCAGGGGCCAAAGGATATTCCGGCTTCTGTGGGCCAGGGCTCTGCTGCAGCCTCCAAGATACTGGCCCTGTTTTCCAAAGACCAGCTGGAGTCGGATCCCCAGGTAGCCCAAGTGAGTCAGGCCAGGTGCGTAGGATGCGGCAAGTGCATCGCTACCTGCCCCTTTGGAGCTATCCAGGAGATCCAGGACAGAGGCGGCAATCCCAAGGCCGAGGTTATTGAGACCATCTGTCAGGGCTGCGGACTGTGCTCTGTGACCTGCCCCCAAAAGGCCATTCAACTGCAGCACTTTACAGACAATCAGATTCTCGCGGAGGTCAACGCTCTATGTCAGCCAATGATGGAAGAGAGCTTCGAATAATCGGTTTCTTATGCAATTGGTGTTCTTACGGGGGAGCGGATACTGCAGGCGTGGCCCGGCTCAGCCAGCCGACTGATTTGCGGATCGTCCGGCTGCCCTGTACCGGACGCATGGACCCATTGTTTATGTTCAAGGCCCTTTTTTCCGGTGCAGACGGGGTCCTGGTTTCCGGGTGTCATCCTCGGGATTGTCATTATTCAGAAGGCAATTTTTACGCCAGGCGCAGACTTGAACTGGCCAAAAGGCTGTTGCCCCTGCTTGGTTTTGACCTGCGCAGGTTTGAATATACCTGGGTCTCGGCCTCAGAGGGAAAGCGCTGGCAGACCGTGGTCAGCAAATTCACCGACCAGATCCATGAGCTGGGACCGGCCCCAAAAGTGGGCGGAGGACAGAGATCAGAGGTCAGAGATCAGACGTCAGGGCCGCCGCTGGCCGCAGACGCTGAGTTTGATCGCGTATAAAACTGGCGGGTCAGGGGGAGGGGCGAATAATCATTCGCCCTCTTGGGGCAGTCACGCGCAAACGCGTGATTGGCGATCCCGGTTGTGAAAGCCAGTGTCTTATAAGCTAACTTCTTGTTTCATACGAGTTGAGGTAGGATGACAAAATACAGATAATATCAATATTTCAGCATGGCCTTTAACCATGCTGAAGTATTGATAGGAGGCATACGTTGTGAGCTTGCTTGAAGAAATCAAAGCCAAAATAAAAGAAGAGCTCCCCAGTCTGGATTGTGTGATCGGATGGAAGCAGGGATTTGATCCGCTGCATGCCACCCCGCATTTTATGCGCACTGAACAGGATGTGGACCAGCTGATCATAAGTCCGCTGTGTGTTCAGAACCTGGCGACCTATCTTCCAGGGATGAAAGAGAAAAAGGTTGGGGTCCTGGTTCGGGGCTGTGATAGCCGCTCGGTTGTCGAACTGCTGCAGGAGAATTTGATCAAGCGTGAAAATGTGGTCATCTTTGGTCTGAGCTGCGACGGGGCGGTGGACCTGGCCAAGATCAAGAATGAAATTGGTTTCTTGGGCCGCGTGAAAGAGGTCTTATTTGAACAGGGGCAAATACAGGTCAAGACGCCGCACCAGGACTACAGACTGGAATTAAAAGATGTGCTCCTGCCCAAATGTCGGACCAATCCATATTCCTCCCCAGTTCTCTGCGATCACTGCTTCGGCCAGCCGGAAGATGCATCTGCCTGCGGCCAGGGGGAATCTGCCAATCTGGAACGACTGGAAGACATGAGCCTGGAGGAGCGGTTTGATTACTGG
Source organism: Desulfovermiculus sp. (assembly GCA_041686195.1). GTDB lineage: Bacteria > Desulfobacterota > Desulfovibrionia > Desulfovibrionales > Desulfothermaceae > Desulfovermiculus. Next base: position 5,298 of record JAWLEI010000104.1, on the reverse strand, counting down.
CAGTATCATTTAGACCGCTGCATCCGATGCTATGCCTGCCGCAATGCCTGCCCCATGTGCGTATGCCGCGACCACTGTATCGCCGACACCAGGGATCCGCATTGGCTGACTCAGGAAACGGATGTACGGCAGAAATGGATGTTCCAGCTTATCCATGCCATGCATCTGGCTGGGCGATGCACTGAGTGCGGAGAATGCGAACGGGCCTGCCCTATGGACATTCCCATTTTAAGCCTGCGCCAGAAGCTGAACCGGGAGATCAAGGAACTCTTTGCCTATGAAGCAGGGGTGGACCCGCAAGCCGTACCTCCCTTGCTCACATTCAAGGTTGAAGAGGCCAATATCAACGAGAGAGGATGGTAATGGCGGCAAAGACCTATCTCACACACGAGGATATCGCCAAGTGGCTTAAGGACATGAGTGCTGGATCCCGCGTCCTGGCTCCGGCCAGGGTGGACAATGCTGTTTCATTTGTGCCCTTTGAGCCTCAGAATGAATTGGTCTTGGAGCACAAGGCCACAGCCCCACCCAAGCAGGCGGTCTTCCCTCAGACCGAGACACTGCTGAAGTACCGATACAGCAAGGATCCTGAGCATCCGGAAACCCAATCCCTTGAGATCAAGGAAACCCTGCCTCAGGATCAGGCCGTGGTTTTTGGATGCCGTCCCTGCGGGGCCAGAGGCTTTGTGATCTATGATCGGGTCTTTGACACCGATAAAATAACCGATCCCTATTACAAGGCCAGGCGGGAGAATACAGCCTTTATTACCCTGGCCTGCGACACAGCAGAGAACACCTGTTTTTGCCACTGGGTAGGCAGCCATCCAGCAGACCCTGAAGGTTCAGACATTGTTTTATACCCTGTGGACGGTGGTTATGTAGCCGAGTCGATAACCAAGCGGGGTCAGGAGCTCCTGGACCAGGCCCCGGGCCGCGAGGCGACCTCCAAACAGGAAGAAGAAGCCAGGTCAATTCAGGCCCGGGTGGGCAAAGAGCTGGGCGAAGCTCCGGATATTTCCACTGTTCCAGCCCGTCTGCTCCAGCTTTTCGACAACCTGGACTTTTGGAACGACGTTTCAGCCAAGTGCATCAGCTGTGGTGCCTGCACCTACCTGTGCCCCACCTGCTACTGCTTTAATATTACAGATGAGGCCTCTGGACTGACCGGAAAGCGGATACGGACCTGGGACAACTGTATGTCCTACCTGTTCACTCTAGAAGGAAGCGGACATAATCCGCGGATGACCAAGGCCCATCGTTTACGGAACAGAGTGGGACACAAGTTTAGCTATTATCCGGAACTGCACGAGGGTCTCTTCGCTTGCTGCGGCTGCGGCCGGTGCATTCAGCATTGCCCTGTGGCAGTGGATATCCGGGAAATTATCCTGCGCGCCAAGGAGAGTGCTGATGAACAATCCGTATCTGCCTGATGTGGCAACGATCAATGAAATTATCCAGGAAACTCATAATATTAAGACCTTCCGAGTGGTACTCAACAATGAAGCCAGGATGCAGGAGTTCGATTTTTCGCCCGGACAGGTAGGGCAGCTCTCTGTGTTTGGAGTTGGTGAATCCACCTTTGTCATCAACTCCCCGCCCACGCGCAAAGAATATCTGCAATTCAGCGTCATGGAGGTGGGCGAAGTGACCACCAGGCTGCATTCCCTGCAGGAGGGGGACCAGATCGGGGTACGGGCCCCTCTGGGCAATGCCTTTCCCGTAGAATCCATGCACGGAAAGGATATCCTTATTGTCGGCGGGGGCATCGGCATGGCTCCTCTGCGCACCCTGCTGCTGACCGTCCTGGACCGCCGGGATGAATTCGGAGACATTACAGTGATCTACGGAGCCAGGTCCCCCCAGGACCTGTGTTATACCTATGAATTCGACATGTGGCGCTCACAGGGAGCCAACCTGGTGCTGACTGTGGACAATGAGTTTCCGGATTGGGACGGCCGGGTTGGCTTTGTGCCTTCGATTCTGACCGAAGAAGCGCCCAGTCCAAAGAATAAGGTGGCCATTACCTGCGGTCCGCCGATAATGATCAAGTTTGTGCTCAAGGGACTTAAGGACCTGGGCTTTGAGGACGAACAAATCATTACCACGCTGGAAAAGCGGATGAAGTGCGGAGTTGGTTTGTGCGGGCGATGCAACATCGGGACCCATTATGTATGCGTGGACGGCCCGGTTTTCACCTATGCCCAGCTGCAGGCTTTGCCTTCGGAGCTGTAAAATTTTTCTGCTTTGTCTGAGACAAAGCAGAAAAATTTTAATGAGGGATATATGACCCGGGTTCTCAGAGCAGGGGCAGTCCTGAGCCTGCCTGGTGAAGTTCACGAAGTGACATGCAGAGCATGATTTCACTGGGTGGCTGCCCTCTTGTTATTTCTTGTTTCATACGAGTATGCTGGCTCTATATACTTGTGATAATGTTTAAATGTGTCTCGGTAAAGAAGGGGGGAGCGCTATGGCCGGAATATTCAAGGCCAACGATATAGTTCGGGCTGCTGTGGAAGCGGAGAAAAAGGGCAAGGACTTTTATGAGTGTCTGGCCGGCCGAATGCAAAATGATACGATCAAGGACCTGTTTCTGGACTTGGCCCGGGAAGAGGTTGAACATCAAAAGATCTTTCAGTCCATCCTGGACCGTTTGGAGCCGGTGGAGGTTCCGGCCTACTCAGATCAGGAGGAATACAATGCCTACTTTGACGCCCTGATAAACTCCCACATGCTCTTTTCCTGTGGCTGGGGAGAGTTTCTTTTGGATCAGGTGAAAAACGAGCAGGAGGCCTTGAAGCTGGCCATGAACTTTGAGCGGGATTCGCTTTTGTTCTTTAAGGAAATGAGGGATTTTGTGCCGGAAGGGGAAAAGCAATATATCGACCGCTGTATAGAGGAAGAGCGGAAGCATCTGACCAGGCTGAAGCAGATGATGCCGGCTTGAAATGATTTCCGGGCTTCTGGGCAGGGCTGAGAAAAAAATCATTCATGGACATTGTCTGCTGCTGCAGTTTTTCGCTGGTAGAATACCTGGCCGACTCTGGCAATATGATCTAAAAGGTTGTGATGCGTGATCTGATCATACATTGAAAGATCCACAGTGTGAGGCAGGAAAAGATCGTCGATTTCCTGACTGAGGGTCTGGAGCAACGGGAAAGATACATGTGCTCCCTTCACTGCAAGGTCAATATCAGATCCGGGTTTATGAGTTCCCATAGCCCTTGAACCATAAATGATCACTTCTTCCACTTCGTGGTGTTTGGCAAAGACTGATTGCAGTTTATGCACGGTCCTTTCATCCAAGCCGAATCTCATAGAAAACCTTGTGAGTGCAGCAGGCTGATATGCATGCCTTTATAACTTACCATCGTCTTTATCTTTTAAAGCCTCAAGCTTGTGTTTCAGCTGGACAAACTGGGCATAATATTCGTTCAATATTTCTGAGGCGATTTTCCGGGCCGTGTCTTCATTATAGGTATGGGAAGTAAGTGCCCTGCTTTGAATCATTCGCATCCAAACATCTCCATTCTCGATGAGCTGGCGGCGAAAGGCCAATCGGATGGCATCCCTGCTGCCCTGAATGCCAGCCTCTCCCTGATGTTCGTAAAAATCTTTTATCGTATTCCAGGCCAGTTCATAGGTATACTCAAAGGCCTGAATCAACCCTTGTTCTTCCAGTTCGGAGAGTTCTTTCTTTTCAATAAACTTGGATAATTGAGCAAAGGCTTTGCAAAAGTTTTCGAATCGTTGTATCCATCTGATATCGGTTTTATTCATTCCATCTCTCCACCAGATTGCTCCAAGGTAAGCTAAACTCCAGCTTCACACCAAGTTTCCTTTTTCATCAAATTGCATTTCCTGGGCCTGGCCCTGTATCGAGCAGTGGGCAGGAAGTTCAGCTACTAAGGCCGGGGAGATCTGGATGCGGGTCAGGTGGAGGGTATCCTGGATGCGGACCACGCGGACGGTTTCCGGATCCCAGTGGCCTAAGGAGTCAAGGGCGGCCTGGATGGTTTCCCGGTCGGTATCAAAATGCATGGGAATGGCTGCTTTTTCCGGGCTGACTGCGGTCATGGCGTTGGCATAGGTTTTCATCCGGTCCATGGCTTGTACAGCCCGAGCGGTGCAAAAGTCGGCCAGGCCGAGGCCCAGGGCGTTTCCATGGGTGGCAGGGGTCAGGTCCCGGACCAGGACCCGCTTTACCTGTGGCCTGGAGGTAAAGTCTCCCAGGATGTCCCGGTTGCGGCCGGTGACATTGGTGTCCATGCCTGTTCCACTGATATCTTTGCCTATCCGGTCCACAATGAGCAGGTCGAGCTCGGGAAAGGGGATCTTGGCTGAGAGCTCCTTGGCCTGGATCAGCAGTTTTTTTTCTTCGGTTTCCACATCTTCAGGGAGCATGGCCTGGATCCGGGTGCATTGACCAAAGGCGTTCTCCACCATGCCCAGGCCCATCAGGATCGGGGCATGGGCCAGTATGTATCTGGCTGTATGTTCAATGATCCGGCTCATGGAGTGGATGGGGGCCAGGGCATGCAGGCAGCTGGCACCAGTGTGCTTGCCCAAGCCAATGGCCAGCATCTTCATCAGTCCACTTTCTCTGTCTGCCTTGAACTTGGTGTGGGCCTTGATCCGGTTGACGACCAGGATATGATCTGCGGCATGAGCCAAACGATCAATGTATACCGGCGTATCCAGTTCTGTATGCCCTAAGAGGTCAACACCCATTCCAGCCTGAATGGGAGCGCCCATGGCCTGCTCGGTGATTCCATAAGAATCCAGAACCTGGGTCTGCCCTTGGGCAGTAGCTCCACCATGACTGCCCATGGCCGGGACGATAAAGGGCTTAAGTCCCAGGGAGATGAGCTTCTGGCACAACGCGGCCAGGATCTGATCTATGCGCTCAATGCCCCTGCTGCCGGCGGTAATGGCCACACTCTGTCCGGGCTCAAACCGGCCGGAGAGATCGAGGGACTCAAATTGCCGATTCACTTCGGCCCGAACGTCTGCTATACAGGCCGGATCAAAGCGCTGCTCGATCCAGGCCAGGCTGGGGAATCTGGATATGGACATAGCGATTCTTGAAGGGTATGTGTTCAGCTTTGCCCCCGGCAAATCTGAAATGTTTTTGGGGCAAAGCGCCCAAAAAAGAGAATGTGCCGGATTGATCAGTGATGAAACTTTGGGATGTCCTTCTCCGTCATTGCCCGGCCCGGCACTCACTTGCAGGATAACTTTCTTTGCTTACCTGGAACATTCACACTGCAAGTGAGTGCCGGGCAATCTAGGGAAAGCCAT
>JAWLEI010000103.1:0-10449 GCA_041686195.1 Desulfovermiculus sp. | reverse complement strand
CCCGGAAAAGCCAGAGCCATCTTAGGGATAAAATCTTGTTTCATACGAGGCCACACCCAACCCAAACTTTTAGCCCCTGAAAAACTGTCATGTCCAAACGACTCAGCATTGAAGATTTCCCTGTATCATTAAACCTTCCGGTCCAGTGGGGGGATATGGATGCCTTCCAGCACGTGAACAACGCCCGGTTCTTCCGTTTCTTTGAATCAGCCAGGGTGTATTATTTCCAGGCCATAGACCTGCAGGATTTTTTCGCCGGCTCCAGCCTGAGCTTTATCCTGGCCAAGGCCGGGTGCACCTTTATCGCTCCCCTGACCTATCCAGATACAATCAGCGTAGGCTGCCGCACGGTCCAGATCACGACCTCGAAAATGGAACAGCAGTACCTGATTTATTCCCAAAAGTTGCGTTCCGCCGCGGCCCTGGGCACAGCAACCCTTACGGCCTTTGACTATCAGGACATGAGCCGGGCTGAATACCCGGCCGAGGTCCTGGAAACAATCTGCGCGCACGAAAAATTGGAACTCGAGTCTTTGGGATAACCCGGCGTGCATGTGTATTGCGTGGGCGGCTCGGTCCGGGATTCTCTGCTGGGCAAACCGGGAACGGACACAGACTACGTAGTCCTGGGATGCACTGCGCACGATTTTTTGCGCTCCTTCCCCAAAGCCCGAAAGGTAGGACGGAATCATCCAGTTTTTCTCCTCAAGGGCCGGCAATATACGTTGTCGTCTGCTCAAAGCATTGACCAGGACTTGAAAAGCCGGGATCTGACCATCAATGCCTTGGCCCTTGACCAAGATGGGTATCTCTATGCCCACCCCCTGGCCCTTCCTGATCTGGCTCATAAAACCCTGCGCCCAATAGCCTGGACCAATTTCTTTGCCGATCCCTTGCGCGCGTTCCGGGCGGCCAGGTTTAAGGCTTGCCTGGAGAATTTCAGAGCGTCATCTGAGCTCAGGAACCTTATACGTCAGGTATCCGGCTTTGGCCTTTTGAACCGGGTGGCTGCTGAGCGGGTAGGCCGGGAGGTCCGGCTGGCCTGTATGGGAAATCGGCCCGGCAATTTCCTGCGTCTGTTGGCTTGTACCAGGTGCCTGCAGCCGTGGTTGGCCGAGCTTGCGAACTCTGATTTCAAAGAAACGGCTCGGATCATGGATATCCTGGCCGGAAATGAGAAGCAGGTATGGATGGCTTTGGTGCACAGGATGAAAACTGGTGTCCCGGACCAGATCTCTGGTCCAGGTCCGGATACAGCCAGTGGATCCTTGGCCGCTGATATTGGCAACAGGCTGCGCCTGCCCAATCAGCTGATTGCCGCCGGGCGCTGCGCCGCAACCTGGCAGCAGGCAGCATGCAATTACCAAAGCCTGGATGTCTCCCTTCGAGTCCGTCTCCTCCTTGATCTGCATGAGCACAATGCCCTGGACGATCTCACTGCTCTGGCTGAGGCCAGGACCGGCGCTGATCTCACCCACCGGGTCAAAGCTGATTTGCGCACTGTCCTGGAGGTGCGCCTGCCGTGGTCCTGGCGCAACAAGGGCCGGGCTTCCGGAGAATATTTGCATCTTTTGCGCTGCAGGGCCTTGCAGAAATGAAACATGACCCGAATTTTGACTCCCCTTTCACCCTGCATCTGGTGCTGACCGGCCGAGTGCAGGGTGTGGGCTTTCGCCCCTTTGTCTACCGGCTGGCCCGGGAGATGGGCCTGGCCGGCCGGGTACACAACACCCCAGAAGGAGTGGAAATCCTGGTCCAGGGCAACCCGGAGACTGTGGAAACCTTTTCCCGCCGCCTGCACACAGAGCTGCCGCCCCTGGCCCACATAGCCGGCATAGACAGCTCACGCCTGGAAGATCAGCCTTTAATCCAGGGCTTTTCTATAGATACCAGCACTTCGGGACAAGGGCACAATGTGCAAATCAGCCCGGACATAGCCACCTGCCAAGAGTGCGGGCAGGAGATCCTGGATCCTTGTGATCCCCGTTATTTGTACCCGTTTACCAATTGCACCAATTGCGGACCCCGTTATACCATTACCAGGGGCATACCCTACGACCGGGCCAACACATCCATGGCCTGCTTCTCTTTGTGCCCTGGTTGTGAGCAGGAGTACTTTGATCCCCAAAACCGCCGCTTTCATGCCCAGCCGAATGCCTGCCCTGTGTGCGGTCCGGGTCTGTGGTCCGCGGACCCGGACGGAGCCATCCTGGATCAAGGGAACCAGGCCCTGAACCAGACTGCCAGGGCCCTGGCTCAGGGACGAATTGTGGCCATCAAGGGTCTTGGCGGATTCCATCTGGCTTGCCTGGCTTGTGATCACAGTGCAGTTCAGGTCCTTCGTCAGCGCAAAAGCCGGCCCAGCAAGCCGCTTGCAGTCATGGTCCCGGACCTCCAGACCGCTGAACATCTGGCCCACCTCACCCCGGCCGATAAAAGCTGGCTCACAGGCATGATAAAGCCCATTGTCCTGGTCCGGCGAAACGAAGAAGCCGGACTCCCGGACTGCCTGGCCCCGGACACTGAGAGCATCGGCCTCATGCTCCCCTATACCCCCTTGCACCAGGTCCTGCTGCACAAGCTCCAGGACCATCTGCCCCAGGACCTGCCCCCAGCCCTGGTCATGACCTCAGGCAATGCCGGGGGTGAGCCCATCGTCCTTAGCAACCGGGACTCTCTGAACCGGCTGTCGTCCATTGCTGATCTCTTTCTCCTCCACAACCGGGATATCCTGGTCCGCTGCGACGACTCGGTCCTGCGCACCCTCCCGGAGGGCAAGGCCCCCCTTTTCTTGCGCCGGGCCAGGGGCTTTGCCCCCAGCCCCATCGGGATGTCTCAAAAAGGGCCCAGCGTCCTTGGACTGGGTCCTGAACTCAAGGCCACCGTTTGCCTGACCAAGGAAGATCAGGCCTTTGTCTCCCAGCATATAGGAGATCTGAACAATCTGCCCACCTTAAAATATTACCAGGACACCATCCAGCACCTCCAGGACATCCTGCAGATCGCTCCCCAGGCCCTGATCACCGATCTGCACCCTGATTTTTTAAGCACTCGCTATGCTGCGGAACACGACAAGCTGCCGGTCTTTGCCCTCCAGCACCATGTGGCCCATATCCTGGCCGTGCTGGCTGAAAACAGATGCCGCCATCCTGTATTGGGCCTGACCCTGGATGGAACTGGATTGGGTGACGACCACACCCTGTGGGGAGGGGAAATCATATATGTCAATCAGGAAAGTCTTGAATATCGCCGCTTGGGTCACTTCAGCCCCCTGACCCTGCCCGGCGGGGATACGGCCGTGATTGAGCCCTGGCGCACAGCCCAAAGCCTCTTGTATTCCCTGGGAATAAAAAGTCCTGAAAATCGTCCCTGGCCCTGGCTGAACAATTATGCCCAGGCCAGCGAAGTTGTCGGCCAGATGCTTAAAAAAAAGATCAACTGTATTTCCAGCACGAGCTGCGGGCGTCTGTTTGATGCCGTCTCCGCCCTCCTTGGCCTCTGCCAGCGTACTGACTATGAGGGACAGGCCGCAATCCGGCTGGAGGCAATCCAGGCCCGAAGTGAAGGCACTGCCTACGAGTGCCCTGTGGTCCAGGGTCAAGATGGGATGACCTTAAATACCTCCCACCTCTTTTCCCAGGTGTATTCCGAGTGGATATCCGGCATTCCCGCTCCGGCTATCAGCCGCAGGTTTCATCTCGGTTTGATCCAGGGTTTGGCCGACTGGGCTCTGGCCTTATCCCAGCAGACAGGAATACAAAAAATAGCCATAAGCGGCGGGGTATTCCAAAATGTGACCCTTGCCAATAGATTGCCAGCCAAGCTCGAAAATTATGGTCTCATCCCCCTGATGCACCGCTTTTTGCCCCCAAACGACGCCTGCATTTCCCTGGGCCAGGCCCTCTATGGACAATCCAGGCTCAGGCGGAACTGATCCCCCTGATCCATTCGCATAAAAAACACCATTCAATCCGGCATTTTTTGGGGCGCTTTGGCCCAAAAAATAGTTCAGACTTGCCGGAGGCAAGGCTGAAGAGAAAAACATACATATAGGCAAGATAGTAAGCACCTTGCCAAGTATGACAGAAGCGGTTAAAATGTCTTTTTTATCGCAACCCATTTTATTCATATTGAACAACAAGCTTGAACACTATGCACAATAAGACACCACACATTTCTGTTCCTGGACAAACCATCTTGAATCGCGTTCTTTCTATTCCAACGGAAGAGTTTCGATCCTGGTCAGAGTCCACACAAGAGCTGGCTACCAGCCTCGCTTTTGAACTTTTCATTATCCGATACAACCCTTTTATTCCGGCCGAATCTGTGGCCAAGAGTGTATTTAAGCGCCTGGAGTCGGAAAAGGGAGGTATCGCTGCTGATGAATATGCACTGATCAAAAGCGGCCTGGAGACCTTTTGGGAAGAGTATCAGGAGGACCAGAGGTTCAAAGCCAAGGTCAAGCAGCGCTTGAGCCAGATCCTACCCGCAGAAAATGTCGTCACTTCCCCCAATTCACTGGTGGAGTGCGCGACCGATGCCACCGATCTGAGGCTGGAAGTTCCCATGCTCCTGGTGGCCCCGGGCAATACCGAGGAGGTGCAGCGCATTATTGCCCTGGCCAATGAGCTGGAGTTCAGCATCGTGCCCCGGGGAGGGGGGTCCGGACTGACCGGCGGGGCTATTCCGGCTGCCAGGCGTTCGATCATTCTCAGCTTAAGCCGGATGAAATCCATCCTGTCCATAGATACCCAGGAAATGACCCTTTGCGCCCAGACCGGGGTCATCACCTTAAATGCCATTGAAGCCGTGGCTGAACACGGTCTCTTGTTCACGGTTGATCCGGCCTCCAAGGCCTCCTCCTCTTTGGGGGGCAACATCGCGGAGAATGCAGGGGGCCCCTTTGCCTTTGAATACGGGACCACCCTGGACAACATCTTGAGCTATACCATAGTCCAGCCCTTAGGGGATATCATCACGGTCAAACGCCGCGAACATCCCTGGCACAAGATCCTGCCCCAGGAAACAGCGGTCTTTGACGTTCTGGACCAGGATGGGGAGCTTATCCGCACAGTGAGTCTGGAAGGCAGCGAAATAAGAGCGCCAGGACTGGGCAAAGACGTCAGCAATAAGGTCTTGGGCGGCCTGCCCGGGATCCAGAAGGAAGGCGTGGACGGGATCATTACCGAGGCCTGTTTTATCTTATACCCCAAACCGGAATATTCCCAGACGCTGTGCCTGGAGTTCTTCGGCCAGTCCATGCACAATGCCATGCTGGTCATTACCGACCTGGTCCAGCTCAGGGACCAGATCCGGGAGCAGGGGGATCTGGTCAAGATGTCTTCCCTGGAAGAATTCGGGACCAAGTATGTGCAAGCCATTGATTACGAGAAGAAATCGCAGAAATATGAAGGCGAGCCCATTTCCGTTCTTCTGATCCAGATCGATTCCAGCGACCTGGATGCCCTGGAGCAAGTCAAGCAGGATATCGTGGCCATTGCCGACAAGGTCCATAACGTGGACGTCTTTGTGGCCAAAGACGATCAGGAGGCTGAACACTTCTGGCATGACCGGCACAGGCTCAGCGCCATTACCAAGCACACCAGCGGCTTTAAAATAAATGAGGATGTGGTCATCCCCATCAAGGCCATTCCTGATTTTGCCGACTTTCTAGAAGAGCTCAACCTCTACTATCTGGCCCGGGCCTATCGTAAGGCCTTGCAACAGGCCAGTGAGTTGGACAAGGTTGATCCCGGCGATGAATTCATCGATATGGAGATGACCTTTACCAATAAGATTCTTAAGCGAAAGATATCCAGCAAAAAACTGCCGGAGCAGGAATTTGAGCTCCAGATCCACTACTTTTTTCAGGACTTGATCAGCCGCTACTCCCGGCATGCCCAGGACCTGGAGGCCATTCATCGCCACATGAGCGCCACCAGGATAATAATCGCCAATCACATGCATGCCGGGGATGGAAACTGTCATGTCAACCTTCCGGTCAACTCCAACGACTCGGAAATGCTGCGCCTGGCCGATGAAGCGGCCGGCAAGGTCTTCAACAAAGTCCTTGAACTCAGCGGTTCGATTTCCGGCGAGCATGGGATAGGGATTACCAAAATCTCCTTTTTGGATCAGAAAAAGATCCAGGACCTGTTCATCTACAAACAGCAGGTGGACCCCAAAAACCTGCTCAATCCAGGCAAACTGGTTCAATCCGGGATTCAGCAGATTCCGTATACATTTTCCTTTAACCGTTTGATCCAGGATATTGCCAAGACCAGCCTGCCGCACAAAGACAAGCTCATTGAGCTCCTGCGTACCATCCAGACCTGCTCCAGGTGCGGCAAGTGCAAGCAGGTCTGCCCCATGTACTATCCGGAAAAGGGCTTCCTCTATCATCCCCGAAATAAGATCATTACCCTCGGGGCCTTGATTGAGGCCTTGTATTACAGCCTCCTGGATCGGGGACAACCAGACAAGCACGTCATGGAAGGCCTGGAGGATATTCTGGAACGATGCACTGCCTGCGGGAAATGCACAGCCATTTGCCCGGTGAAAATCAATGTTCCGGACCAGGTTCTGTCCATGCGTTCCTTTTTGGAAGAAGACTTCTGGAAAGGTCAGCACCCGGTCAAAACCAGGGTTCTGGGATACTTAAGCCATCATCCGGAGCGCCTGCCCGCAGTGGCCAAATTAGGGAGCATCGGGCAAAGCGTACAGAATAAGACCCTGGCCCGTCTGCCAAAGGCCTGGCGGCAGCGGCGCAATAATATTTTCCTGCGCGAACCCGCTCCCAGCCTTGATTTCACCAACCTGTACCAGGCCCTGAATCTCTCCGGTCCACCCATCCTCTGGCCTCATGGACACCGTCCCGGAGCTTTTGTTTCCGGTGTCTTCTATTTCCCGGGATGCGGGGCCAGCCTGTTTTCCAGACAGATTGGACTGGCAGCCATCAACCTGCTTTTGCATCTGCAAACCGCGGTAATTATTCCGCCCAGGCAGCAGTGTTGCGGCTATCCTCTCCTTGTTTCCGGCTCGCAACAGGAATACCGAAAAACACAGGAGGCCGCCAATCAGGGCATTGTTCAGGCCCTGGCTCTGGCTGACGAGCACCAGATCCAGCTCAAGGCAGTCCTTACTTCCTGCGGGACCTGCCGCGAATCATTACAAAAGACCAAGGCTTTGAGTGGGAAAAAGTCTGGACCTGAACTTTTGGATGTTATGCAGTATGTACATACGCAGCACGGGGAATTGGTGAACGAAATGATAAAAGCACGGGAAGACAATCTTCCTCGCCATCCCCTTTTATTACACACCTCCTGCCACAGTGAATGGAGCGGTGGAGCAGCTCATCTCAGCAGTCAGATATACGCCCGGGCTTTGGGCCTGATGCTGAATACGCCCATTCAACTCAGCCCTGGATGCTGCGGCGAAAGCGGGCTGGGCGCCTTGACATCGCCCCGTATATACAACACCATCCGGCACAGGAAAAAAGAACAGCTGAGGCTGGATACTTCCGAGTATCCCCAGGAGCTGCCGGTTCTTGTCAGCTGCCCATCCTGCAAGATCGGCATCAAACGCATCCTCTTGGACCAAGAGCCTGAACGTAATGTGCTGCACACAGTGGAATATGTGAATCAGGTCCTGTTCGGACCGGACTGGTCCAGGCAATTTGAAAAAGAGCTCAGGTCTGAGGCCTATTCAGTTACCTAAAGGAGTGTGTGTGCGGGTTTTGGCTGTTGATTTCGGGCTCAAACGGATCGGTCTGGCCATATCCGATCCGAACGGGCGCTTGGCATTGCCCTATAAAACCCTGGTTAAAAAAGACAATTCCCAGCTCATGGCTCAGCTCAAACAGATTGTGGACACTGAACAGGTGGAGTGTCTGGTTGTGGGCCTGCCCTTGAGCCTTGAGGGCGAAGAAACCTTGAGTTCACGCCAGGCCAGAAATTTTGCCCGCCGCCTGGGAAAAGTCGCATCAGTGCCTGTTTATCTGCAGGACGAATCCCTGACTTCTTCCGAAGCATCCCGGCGCCTCAATGAGTCGGGTCTTTGCGGGCGACGGCAAAAACCGGTTCTGGACCAGATGGCGGCGGCCATAATTCTGGAAAGTTTCCTTGGCTCCCAATCAGGCCGCCAGGATTTTCAAGCTTAAACATATCTTCAGTGCGTGACGGCATCCTATGAGCGTTTCGGGGAAACTTCTTCTGCTCTCCATCCTGTGCTTTGGCTTTCTGGCCTCTCTGCTCGTAAGCCTCTATGCCCTGCAGCTTATACTCCTGCCCGTTCGAACCCCGGGGGAAACAGTGACCGTTCATATCAAACCCGGTCAGAGCTTTGCCCAAATAGCAGCCACCCTGGAAGAAAAAGAGGTGATCCACAATCCACGTATTCTCCAGCTGCTGGCCACCTGCTTCGGGTTCTCCACCAATCTGCAGGCTGGTGAGTATGAGCTGAACACAGGCTGGAGCCGGTTGGAGATCCTGCGCACCCTGGCCAGTGGATCGCATATCCTCTATACCTTGCGCATTCCGGATGGCTTGACCTGGTGGAAGACAGCCAAGACTGCGGCTCAAAGCGGATTGACCACGTATGCAGATTTTAACAAAACAGTGCACAACCCTGATCTGTTAGCCGAATTCAACATCCCGGCTGATACGGCCGAAGGGTATTTGTTTCCTGAAACCTACCACTTGCCCAGGCCCGAGGATAATCAGGCCGAGCCAATCATCCGCTTGATGCTTCAGGAGTTTGTGAACCAGATCCAGACCATAATTCGGCCCCAGAACCAGTTAGACCCGCAAGAAATCCACGATCTGGTCACCCTGGCCTCTTTAGTGGAGAAGGAGACCGGACAACCAAGTGAGCGCAGAACTGTGGCCGGTGTATTTGCCAACCGCTTGCAGCGCGGTATGCGCCTGCAATGCGATCCCACTGTCATCTACGGCCTGGGCCGGGACTTTGACGGCAATCTGACCAAAAAGCACCTCCAGGATTCCAGTAATCCATACAACACCTATGCCCATTCCGGACTCCCCCCTGGACCGATTTGTTCTCCCGGGCTGGATTCCCTGCAGGCGGCCCAAAACCCTGAAGATCACGATTATCTCTACTTTGTGTCCAAGGGAGACGGGAGTCACCATTTCAGCCGCAGCCTGAAAGAGCACAACCGGGCTGTTCGCCTTTATCAACTGCGATAATCCAGGAGAAAGGCATGCAAACTGACAAAATATGTGAGTATATCGTTAACTGGTTGAGTGAGTATTGTCACCAGGCCGGGATGGGGGGGTTCGTGGTCGGGATTTCCGGGGGCATCGACTCAGCTGTGACCTCGGCCCTGTGCGCCAGAACCGGCCTGGAAGTTCAGGCCCTGAATATGCCCATCTATCAGGCCGAAGAACAGATTGAGTTATCCACACGGCATATTGCCTGGCTGGAAAAGCACTTCGATCAGGCCCAAGGAATACGAATAGATCTGACTGATCCCTTCCAGGCCCTGGAACGTACCTTCCCAAAGTCCATTCAGGATGATTTGACTATGGCCAATACCCGGGCCAGGCTACGCATGCTCACCTTATATGCATTTGCCTCCCATAACCACCTGCTGGTGGCCGGGACAGGGAATAAGATTGAAGATTTTGGGGTCGGATTTTTTACCAAATATGGCGATGGAGGGGTGGACATTGCCCCGATTGCGGACCTGATGAAGTCTGAGGTCTATGCCCTGGGCCGATACCTGGGCATTCTGGAGGAGATTATCCAGGCCTCCCCCACTGACGGCTTATGGGCGGACAACAGAAGCGACGAAGACCAGTTAGGAGCCAGCTACGCCGAACTGGAACAGGTTATGCGCTTTGCGGAAGAGGGAGGAGACGAGAGCACTCTTTCCGCCCGGGAAAAAGAGGTCCTGGCCATTTACCGCAGACTGCAGGCCCAAAATCGGCACAAGATGGAACCTACTCCAGTTGCGGTCATCCCCGACCATCTGCGCTGAAAAAAATCCGCCGTCATTTGGCGGCGGATTTTTTCTATTTGTTCATTCCCCGCCGTTTCCACAACTGCATCTCATTCATTTTGTTCTTTCGTTGCCGGGCCAGACCTTTGGCGATCAAGGCCGTGTTTTTCCTAAATCCCCACTTGGCCTTGTACTCTTCCGGAGTCAGACCGTGCAGAGCAAGATGCCGCTTAGTCAGAACCTTGAACGTCTTTCCACATTCCAGGCATACAACGGACTTTTCCCGGATTGCTTTTTTCGGATCAACAGCTGGCTCTTGGGTCTGTTCTGATTTGTCTTCACCTTCACCCTTTTCAGTAATTTTCTTCAGCTGCTGAGAGAGCCCTTGCACCATTGAGGTGATCTCATCTTCTGTCATATTCCGCACGCTTGCCTGGGCCTTCACAATATTCAATGCTTCTTGGACATACTCTTCCATAAAATTGCTCCTT
>JAWLEI010000102.1:0-10481 GCA_041686195.1 Desulfovermiculus sp. | reverse complement strand
TCGGGCCATGTCTCCGCTCTATAAGGCCCCGAAGGACACGGTACACACTTGAGAAACCCGCCGGCCCGTTCGAGCGACTGGTGCCTCAGACGCTCGAATGGGCATCGGGCTCCGCCCACGACCTTTCGGAACCCCCAGGGCAGAGGCACGTCCAATGTATTATGTTGCGAGAATTGAGCATAGGAGGACTCTTATACTCCGCCAAGGTTTTTAATCAGTACCCTGATTACCCCCTGTCTTAACTGTCCATATCTGGAGTTCCTTTTACCCAAGCCATTCTTTTTGTTCATATACCTTATCAAGGTTAACCCTCAGGCTCGACTTTCATCCATGGAGGGTTAATATTTCGCCAAAAAATTGGCATATCAGCAGGTTAAGGACGCGTCTCGTGTAAGACCCCAAAACAAAGCCAGATGGGCTGGGTGGACCTGAACACAGCTCCTCTAAGGCTTTTTGCAACAGGAAAAATGAGCTTGGACATATATGCCAGCTGGCTAAAAACAGCCAGAATTTACTGCACCAATATTGACATATCACACCAAGTTTGGGATAGTTCTAACAAAAAATTTCCCCCCTCTCTATGCATTGGAATCACAAGCCGTGACTGGATCGTCCTGAAAGACTGATGCTCCATTTCAAGCAGCAGACTGCTTTGTGCTCGCATGGGCATGCATGGACTTTGGTTCACCCTGCACAATACTCACATTTCCCGCTGTCTATTGATGGTTCGCCGATGCTTTGCCGGTCCCAACACAGAGAGTGACGGTCACTGACACAGGGAATCATCATCACTGTTGCGCCATGGTAGCCTCGAAATCATTGCAGACTGCCCGTGGCTCCCCAGTGAGAATGCGGCCAGGGGAGCGACACGCTGCTCCAGTATCTGTTTTCTGACCTGAAATGGCCGATCCTTATGGAATGGATGCCCAGCAACAAAGAAACACAGGAGTAAGGCCATGAACAGCGACCCCACCGCGACAGCCTTTGAGGAACGAAAAAAGCCGAGCGAGGAGACTCTGTTTCGGCAAAAGACCGTCTTTATCAGCCATAAAAGCAAGGACAAGGAGGCGGCCAAAGCGATCAAAAAACTTTTCGATAACTGGGGAGGCGGGAAGCTGCTCAATGTTTTCATCTCCGAACGGATCGAAGCCGGGCAGGTCTGGTCCAAGGAGGTCTTCGACCATCTGGATAAGGCGGACTACCTCATCCTTTTGTATACCGACCCGAGCGAGGAGTGGGACTGGTGCCTGTTTGAGGCCGGCTTCTATGCCGGCCGGGCCAACGAGGACAAAACGTACTTGGTCTGCCTGCACAGCACCCAACACTCACCGCCTAAGCCACTGCAGCAATGGCAGTCCATCGGCCTGCAAGATCTGGACAGCTTGATGTGTTTTCTGGCCAAGCTGTTCCAGGACGTCAGCGACCCGATCGCCACGGATGAAACCAAGCGCAGACAGCTGGCTATGGACATCATCGACGTCCTGCAGAAAACCACGGTCCGGCGGGTGAGCAAGACCTGGAACACCAAGTTCATCACCATAACCTTGGGCCCGGATGAAATACAGAGCCTGAGCTGCGGCGGCGAAATCCCGGATACGGGCCTCTGCGGCAAGTACGAGGACGAGAACCTGAGCATTTTCGGGCATCAGAACGACCAATGCACCCTCCTGGATTTACTCAAAGACGGCATTGCCGAAAAACATCGGTCGCTGTGGCTCAATGAGCTGGGCAAAGCGCTGCGGGCAGCCAGCCTCAAGCTCCATCCCATTCCGCTGATCCCTATCCTCTATTCCAAGGTGCACAAGGCTGAGTATTACGTCTTGCTGAGCCGCTACGACCGCTTCTCCGACGGGTCCATGACCTTTTACCTGCTTTTCATCGAAAAGCCTCGGGAGGATGAAACCATCGAGATAAGCATTCAGCTCATCGGGGACATGCTCAAGCTGGGGCGAGACTTTCGCTGGAAGATCCTGACTCAGGCCAAGCGTGACATCAAAGATTTAATTTTCAAGCCGGACGAGGAAGAGATCACCGTCACGCTCGAGGAGCTGCTCCAGAAAATTGACTGGATCCGAGGCGAATCGAACCGGCTGGGCCTGCGAAATCCGGATGATATCGTCGAAGCCTTTTCCAGCAAGCAGGACAGGGAAAAAATGAGTGAGCTGGTCACAAATCGCTGGCCGGCGGCTTTCCAGGACCTGACCGCCTCCATCGAATCCAGAAAACTGGAGAGTATCCTGCACTGCCTGGAAGCCATGCTCGAGCTGAACAAGGACTACATGCTCATGGCGGCCAAACGCTACCATCAGCTGCTGGCCAGGAATCTCTAACAGAAGACTGGGCCTCGTTTCAGACTGAGTGGAAGCTCCATCTTTCGGCAAGTCAATCTTTTTGAAGAGAACTTCGAGGACGACGGCCTATGGGTGGCCCCGAGTACGATTTGGCCTCTGGATCTGGAGTACGTGAATGAGAAGATGCAAGTTTGGATCAGCTCAAGCTATAATGGCATGCCCAAGTCTGGTGAGCGTGTGAAAAGGTACGACAGGTTTTGCCAAGAGCATCCGTCCTTGCATTTTCCAGGTGATAAGGAAGCTTTTTTCGCCCAGCTCTGGAGACACACCAGAGAAGAGGTGAAGGTGTGTATTCCACGGAAAGTGGCCGCCTCTTCAATGAGCTTGGATATATGGGCAATTTTAGCTTTGATATCCACCGGAAAAGCGTCAAACTCAGCTTCAGCAGTTTCGTTGAGAAATTCTACACTCCAACCGTTCATACCTATTTCATAGCAATTGTGCTATAAGGGTCAAGTTTGAGTGTGGGTGCTACTGCCTTTTTTGATCCTGGTATTGTTTATCCGACTCTCCTCCCTGCCCTCTGTGAGTACCGTGCAAGCCATGGAGAGTAGAGGGAATGGTTTTATTTGAAACTCTCAGCGAACAGATGCCGGGATTATCGGATCACCAGTGAAATCACGCTTCGCATGTCACTGCGTGAATTTCCCCGGGCAGACAGGGAGTTCATCCGCCAGGGATTCGAACTCTTCCGGGACATTATGAGGCCCAAGCGGGAAAGCAAACCGCATAGGTTCAAGGGCTTGGAGCAGATTTACTCTCTGAAGAGGCTGGGCGAGTATTATTTGTTGAAATCCTGTCCAGAACGGAATTGCAGACACTGGGCAGAGTGGCTGGCTATAGTCGAGTTTCATGCAAGCATTCGAAATAGTTTCTTTTCAGGGCTATGTCTTATATCAGGATATTGAGGGCGGATTCTACGGCATTGCTACCATTGCGGTAAGCGTCTGAATCCGGCAAATATTCCGGAAGAATATCGGCAGGGCGGTCTTCGGGTCAGGGGAAGAAGGTACCGCCTCCTTGAAGAAAGGATGACTCCGCAGATGTGGGCCGTTCGGTTGAGCTTACTGATATTCAGATAATGAAAGGGGATATCCGACTCTGGGCAGGGACGCAGAGGCCTTGATATCCTTGGGGACCATCGCCCCAGAAAAGAGGAAAGGAGCATATATATGCAGCTACAGTTGATTCGGAATGCGACCATGAAGGTCAGATACGCGGACAGGATGCTGCTCACAGATCCTATGCTTGCAGCAAAGGGAACGCTGGGCTCTTTTGCCGGGGCAGCCAAGAACCCTACTGTCGAGCTGCCTCTGCATTCACGGCAGATCCTTCAGGATCTGGACGGAGTGGTCATCAGCCACGATCATCCGGATCATTACGATAAAGAAGCGGCCTCTCTTCTGCCGCGGGACCTGACTATGTTCTGCCAGCCGGGGGATGAGGACAGGCTTGCCGGGGATGGTTTTGCCGATGTTCGTCCTGTAGGCCATTTTCAGGAGTGGGAGGGCATGACCATCACCAGGGCGGAGGGGAGGCACGGCACAGGTAGAATGCAGCAGATGATGGGCGATGTGTCCGGATTCGTATTCCAGGCTGGCGGGGAGCCGACGGTCTACTGGGCGGGAGACACCGTATGGTGCGAGCTGGTGCAGCAAACTATCAGGGAGTTCAGTCCGGATATTATTGTCACCCATTCCTGCGGAGCGGCATTTCCGGAGCAGGAGCCCATCGTCATGGACTGTAGGCAGACCTTGGCCGTTGCCGAGGCTGCGCCCCAAGCCGTGGTTGTGGCAGTGCATATGGAGGCCCTGGATCATTGCTGGGTGACCAGGAACATGCTGCGCCGCAAGGCGGATCAAGGTTCTATCGGCAGATCCAGGCTGCTCATCCCTGAGGACGGTGAGATCCTTGCCTTCTGATGCGCCTGGAGGAAGCATACACACAAGCTGAAGGAAGTGCCTGGACGGGTGGGGAACGAGGATGCCCGCTTGTTTTACGGCAAGTACGGCTTTATTACCCTCCCTGATCAGCCGGAACGCATGTTCATCACCATGTCCACAGTCAGCAAGATGTTCCTCTAGCTGCCACGGGATCTTACCGTGGCAGCTGTCGAGCGACTTACGAGCTTTCCGAACTCAGGGAGGATCGTTCCCGAAATAAGGGATCCAGTGATTCGGGAAATAGTGTTTGGAAGCTATCGTATTATTTATCGAGTCAAAGACAATCTCGTCGAGCTTTTTGGTCATATACCTGCTAAAGCTTAATCCTCAGGGAGGTGGCATGACCAAGAAGCGCTGTCGGCATTGCCGCCGATTATTCAGGGAAAAACAGCGCTCCCGCAACCGCCTTTTGCGGACCATGGCGGCCGTTACCAGGCAGGTTGCAAAAATGGACACCATATCAGCCAAAGAACATGATATTTCAGGCTGTTATGGCCTGATTTCTGTCCAGGATCTGCGATTTGCAAAGATGGACGCCAAATTCGTAAAAATAATTGAAGTACCTGATAGTTACGACCAATTTGGAACTGATCGCAAAGGCAAGAAGTATCGATATACGTGCCTGCTACCAACTGGTTCACTTGGGCATTTCCCTGAGCCGGAGGATACCCACAGATTTTGCTGACGAATCTTAACAGGGTGTATATGCTTTTTTCTCCTCAGTATGCAGGAGTGTGCCTTCGCCGAACACGGTCACCGGGTAGCTGGTCAGGTGAAAGGGATCACCGTTCCAGCAGGTGAATGAGGCCCATTTGCCCGGTTCAAGGGTACCCAGCATATTTTCAAGACCCAGGATCTCAGCGTTTTTGCGGCTGATCACTTCAATGGCCTGCTGGGTGGAGTAACCATGCCGGAGGAGCCAGCGGCACTGGAGGAGGATTTGCCGGGCCGGGGTCACCGGATGATCGGACATGAGTCCGAACTCCACTCCGGACTCCACCAGGTGCCTGACATTACGCCAGCTTTCGTGCTTGAGCTCGACCTTGTAGGGAAAGGAGTCCAGGGGACCGTAGATCACAGGTATGCCCCGCTGCTTGAGTTCACGGAAAATGTCCGGTTTGTCCACGCCCATGGCGTGCTCCACAGTGACCCGGATGCCGAACTCATTGACCAGGCGGAGCAGGGCGGCGATGTCGTCGATCTTATGCACATGAACCCGCAGGCGGGTCAGGCCGTTGAGCACGTCCCTGAGCGCATCCTCTTCAGCGCTGAAGGTTATCTCCTTTTGTTTATCCTCTTCTGCTTCCTGCTTGCGTTGTTCTTTGCGCAGCACATCGTCCAGTTTCCTGCGCAGAATGGCCAGGGCTCCCATGCGGGTGCTGGGCCGGGTACCCTGCCAGGAGACAGTGGACATGGGGTTGTACCCAAAGGCGGCCTTGAGTCCGGCCCGGGCCACCAGGGCCAGGTTGGTGTCCAGGGCGTAGGTGCGGATGACCGCGGAGCGCCCTCCGATGATATTGCCGCTGCCGGGCAGGATGCAGGAGTAGAGCACGCCGGCCTCCACCGCCTCGCCCAGGCAGACATCGTCCATCTGCAGGGAATCCAGGGCGTCGGCCGAGATGAGTAGGGAGTCCTGCCGGTCGTTGGCCTCGGCTTCGGTCTCCGGCTCACCTCCCCTGACCATGCCGATGTGACTGTGTGGATCAATAAAGGCCGGGGTGACCACCTCATACTCCCCCAAGAACTCTCCCTTCAACTCCTGTGCTGTCTCCACAACCACTCCCTGGTCGAAGACCAGATAGGTGTCCTGGACGACCTCGGTTCCTGTGTATAGAGTCTTGACTTTGATGCACTGCATAGGCAGTCCCTTAAGCTGATGGTTCAACAGTGATTCGACTGTCGGCTTGTCAAGCATCACCCGCTCAGGACTCCAGGTCAAGTCCTGCCCTTGCTAACCTGCATGCCTGGCAAGCCGCAGGCACGTGAGCATTCAGAGTACCCAATATAAACACTGAAAACAGCTTTCCCTGGAATTGTTATCCAGATATATGAATATTTTGTACAGGTCCGACCCCGATTCGCCCGAAAATTTCCCTGCCAAAGAACGAGAAGTCAATTGACAAGCCAGGTTATTGTAAGCAAAGAATCAAGGAGCGGGACCAAATTATGATAATTTAATAAATAAGCTCATTGTATTTACCTTTAGGAATGACCCATGGCCAACGAACTGGAAAGAAAAGAGGCAGTAGAGCTGGAAAAGATTGCCTTCTTGCTTGAAGAGCGCACATGCCGGCGCAGGGATTTGATTCCCCTTTTGCAGTTGGTCCAGTACAGGCTTGGCTATATTTCAGAAGAGGCTATCGGACTGCTGGCCGAACACTTG
Organism: Desulfovermiculus sp.; assembly: GCA_041686195.1. Lineage (GTDB taxonomy): Bacteria > Desulfobacterota > Desulfovibrionia > Desulfovibrionales > Desulfothermaceae > Desulfovermiculus. The sequence continues at coordinate 3,804 of JAWLEI010000102.1, read as the reverse complement.
AGCCTTACCTGGTCCGAGGTGTTTGGGGTGGCCTCCTTCTACAATCAATTCAGGTTCTATCCTCCAGGAAAGTATGATATCAAAGTATGTCTGGGTACGGCCTGCCATGTCTGTGGCGGAGATATCTTATTGGAAAATTTTGAGCGCAAGCTCGGTATCGAGGAAGGCCAGACCACAGAGGACAGAGAATTCAGCCTGGTCAGGGTGGTCTGTGTGGGCTGTTGTGCCCTGGCCCCGGTGGTGCTTGTCGGAGACGAGGTTTACGGGTACATGACCCCGAGCAAAATCGAAGGCTTGTTTACTAGAATAGAGACCAATAAGCAGTTAAAGGACCGGAAAGATGATGGCCGTCCCTCCAGTTGACCAGAGTTATCAAAAGCTCAAGAAGCAGGCCGATCAGCGATGGAAGGCCCTGATCTCCGGCCAAGAGCCGGTGATCCACATCGGGATGGCCACCTGCGGCCTTGCCGCTGGGGCTCAGGAAACCAAAGACACTTTTGAGGAGGCTTTGCAGAAGCATTCCATTGAGGCCAGAACCCACAAGGTGGGCTGCCTTGGCCACTGCTATGGCGAGCCTTTGGTGGTCATCGACCATCCGAGTTCGGGTTTCCCCTCCCTCATGTATCAGGAGGTAAACTCAGGAAAGGCTGAAATGCTGGTCAAGCACTATCTGGCTGACTACGATCCCTGCCTGGAGCATATTTACGGAGCCTTGGAGGAAAATGAGCTTCTCCCCTCGGTGATGCTTTTTTCCCGCTTCAACCGGGAAAAAAGGGTTATCATGGACAAGTGCGGATACATCGACCCCACGGACATCTGGGAATACATTGCCCAGGGCGGCTACAGCACTCTGGTGAGAGCCTTGGGTATATCTCAGGCTGAACTTATCAGCGAGGTCCAGGCTTCAGGCCTGAGAGGCCGGGGTGGGGCCGGTTTTCCCACTGGGAAGAAGTGGGAGCTGGCTGCAGGCAGTGCACAACCCACCTGGGTGATCTGCAACGCAGACGAGGGAGATCCCGGGGCCTACATGGATAGAACTCTTCTGGAAAGCAATCCCCATCAGGTAATTGAGGGGCTGATCATTTGCGCTCTGGCAGTTGAGGCACAACAGGGAATTATCTACGTTCGGGCCGAATATCCCCTGGCAGTCAGCAGACTGTCCCTGGCCCTGGAGCAGGCTCGGGAGCTCGGCCTTCTGGGCCAAGGCATCCTGGGCAGCGAGGCCGGGGTTGAGATCGAGATTTTTCAAGGTTCAGGGGCATTTGTCTGCGGCGAAGAAACGGCACTGATTCGCTCTGTAGAGGGTTTTCGGGGCATGCCCGTGCATCGTCCTCCATATCCGGCCCAGGAAGGGCTGTTTGGAGAACCCACTGTGATCAACAACGTCAAAACCCTGGCCACCTTGCCTTTGATCGTCGAGCATGGCTCTGGGTGGTTCAAAGAGATCGGTACCGAGTCAAGTCCGGGTACAGCCATATTTTCCGTGGTCGGCGACGTGGTTCATCCCGGCCTGGTGGAAGTCTCCATGGGCGTGACCCTGAGAGAGCTCATTTTCGAAGTATGCGGAGGGGTTCCTAAAAAGAGGGAGTTCAAGGCCGTTCAGATCGGCGGACCTTCGGGAGGATGCCTGCCGGAAGCATATCTGGATACTCCGATAGACTTTGACACTCTGAAGGAGGCCGGGGCTATGATGGGCTCAGGAGGTCTGGTGGTCATGGACGAACGGACCTGCATGGTCGATGTGGCCAAGTACTTCCTGGATTTCACCCAGAAGGAGTCCTGCGGTAAATGCACCTTCTGCCGAATCGGCACCAAGCACCTCCTGGATATCCTCAGGCGGATCACCAAAGGTGAGGGTGAGGAGCAGGACCTGGATAATTTGTCCAGGCTCGCAGGCATGGTTTCTCAAGGATCACTCTGCGGACTGGGCAAGACGGCTTCAAATCCCGTCCTGACCACTCTGTCCTCCTTTCGGGAAGAGTATATGGCCCACGTCCGAGAAAAAAGGTGTCCGGCCCTGATGTGCAGAGACCTGATCGCCTATTATATAGATCTGGAGGCCTGTGAGCGGGGATGTGACGCCTGCGCCACCCATTGTCCGACCGAGGCCGTCTTTACTACCAAGAACCGGAAAAAAGGTATTGATCTCACTCTGTGTGTCAAGTGCGGGGAATGTATGGCCGCCTGTCCCCCGGAATATGACGCCGTGCGCAAGGTGTCTCCCCCGGAGCTGGCCCCGGTTATCAAAGAGCCCCCTCAGCCCGGAGAGACTGAGAAGGGCGGTCTTGCCTCAGATCAAAACCATGAATGAGAAGACAATGATCACATTTGAGGTCGATGGCCGGCACGTGACAGTACAGCCTGGAATTAGCGTCTTACAGGCCTGTCTGGAACATGATATATTTATCCCCAATCTGTGCTGGCTGGAAAACATGACCAGGCCTCCTGCCTCCTGCCGTCTCTGCTTCGTGCAGGTGGAGGGCAGGCCACGGCCGCAGACATCCTGCACTCTGGAGGTTCAGGAAGGTATGGTGGTCCGAACCGACACCCAAGAGGTCAGGGAACTCCAGCGTACGGCCTTAGAGATGCTCCTCTCGGTTCATGACCTGAACTGTAAGGAGTGCCCGGCTCACAAAGACTGTGAGTTGCAAAGAATCGCCAAGTTTTTGAAGGTCGGCCTCAAGCCCAAATTTCTGCCCCTTTTGGGCTCCAACAAAGAAAGAGACAGCTCACATCCCTGCCTGATGTACAATCCCGGCCGTTGTGTGCTCTGCGGGCGGTGTGTCCATATTTGCGGCCAAAAAGGTCAGGTTCAGATTTTGTCCTTTGCGCATCGAGGCATTCAGACAGTGGTCAGTTTTTTCGGGGCTTGGGAGACGGAGGCTGGAAACTGTTTCTCCTGTCAGGCCTGTGTTCAGGCCTGCCCGGTATCCGCTTTGACCCTCAAGGTCTCACCGGCTGTCGAGGCATGAACTAGCGGGCACAGGCCACTTCCAGGCAGGCCATGTCAGCTGCTGCGGCTCTGGAGTGCATGGCCGCAGCGACGGGCTCGTATGAAACATGGCACCGCTTAGTCCGTCATTCTCGCGCAGGCGGGAGTCCAGTATAACTTCCTGCCAGATGCGCTGCTCAATCGTTTGACCGGCCAAACAGATTTAACCAAACAGAACATACCCCGCCGGTTTTCAACAGATAAATAGTCATGGAACTCTGGTATGTTTATTCCTTGTCAGCGCTTCTGCTCCTGGGCAGTCAGCGCTTTTTGTACAAAGTGGCTGCTGCTCACAGCTGCAGCACTTTCAGGACGACATTCGTCTTCATGGTCACTGTGGCCGTGCTGGCCAGTGCTATTACCTTCAGCAGGTGGCCGCAGATTCATACCCCAGGGTTCCTGTTATTCATATCCCTGGCCAACAGCCTGACCTTTGCCAGCGCCACCTTATGCCATATCCAGGCCTTGAAATACGTACCAGCAGCAGTGGCCTATCCGTTGATCCGGATGAACATTGTGCTGGTAGTTCTGTTCGCAGTCGTTTTCCTGCAGGAGAGCTTAGCCCCGAAACAGATACTGGGTCTTTTGTTTTCATTGGCCACTGTGTGGATTCTGAGCCGGGACAGGAGTTCTGATTTTCAGGCCGGTCCCCGGCGGGCCAGAGGGCTTGGACTGGTTTTTTTGGCTATGCTGGCCGGAGGGCTTTCTGCCATTTCCAGCAAATATGCAGCAGATACTACCGATATCTGGGCTTTTATAGCTTTGTCCTACATTTTTTCCACCCTGCTCACTCTGGCCCTGGCTCCAAGAAT
>JAWLEI010000101.1:0-10517 GCA_041686195.1 Desulfovermiculus sp. | reverse complement strand
CGGCGGAGCCGGGTACTCCATCTTCCCGCACAGCGCCCTTGCCCTCTGGGAGCAGACCTCGGATTTCAAGGAGACTTCCTGTTTGGTATTCGTTCAGGGAGTCTTTCCCGGCGAGGCGCTGAAGGCCTGAGCTCGGCTGCTTGATTCTTTTTGTATCAGTTCCAATACAGGTTCATCATCAATTGTAAGCTGAAGGGCTGGTCACCGCCTCGCTGGGAAAAACCCCCTGAACTTTGGACGGCGGCTCTGAGTGCTTACCCTGCTTGCAGTGACCACTTGCATCGATAAGATGCAGGGGAAAACCCAAAAATTGGAAAATACCTTTTTTCATCTTTTATTTTTACTCGCCGGGTGCTAAAGTAAAAACTTGCCTTTTCCTGATGACCAGAAATGACTTGAACATTGTGGACAATCTTGCTATTGATAGTAAAAATCATTCTCACAAGGAGGGGACAATGAACGACAGCGATCGCAAACACACCACAAATGATGCGGGAAACCCTGTATCCAGCGACGAGTATTCCCTTACAGTCGGGCCTGATGGCCCACTTTTGCTCCAAGACCACTATCTTATGGAGCAGATGGCCAGTTTCAATCGGGAGATGATCCCTGACCGCCAGCCCCACGCCAAGGGTTCAGGTGCTTTCGGACATTTTGAGGTCACCCAGGATGTGAGCGCCTACACCAAGGCGGCCGTCTTCCAGCCAGGTACCAAGACCGAGGTCCTGGCCCGGTTCTCCACAGTAGCCGGCGAGGCCGGCAGCCCCGACACCTGGCGGGACGTCCGGGGCTTTTCCCTCAAGTTCTACACCACCGAAGGCAACTACGACATGGTGGGGAACAACACGCCGGTGTTCTTTGTTCGTGATCCCATGAAGTTCCAGCACTTCATCCATTCTCAAAAACGCCGGGCAGACACCGGTCTGCGGGATCATGACATGCAGTGGGATTTCTGGACCCTGTCTCCTGAATCCGCCCACCAGGTGACCATCCTGATGAGCGATCGGGGTGTCCCCAAGAGCTATCGGAACATGAACGGCTACACCAGCCATACCTACATGTGGGTCAACGCCAAGGGCGAGAAGTTCTGGGTCAAGTATCATTTCAAAACCGATCAGGGAATTGATTTCCTCACCGATGAAGAAGCCGACCGGATGGCTGGCCAGGATCCCGACTATCACCGCCGCGACCTGTCTGATGCCATCAAACGGGGGGATTATCCCAGCTGGACGCTCAAGGTGCAGATCATGCCCTTTGAGGATGCAAAGAATTATCGTTTTAACCCGTTCGATTTGACCAAGGTCTGGCCTCACACTGACTATCCAGTGCACGAAGTAGGCCGGCTAACCTTGAACCGCAATCCAAGCGATTTTCATACCGAAATCGAGCAGGCGGCCTTTGAGCCGAACAGCTTTATTCCCGGAATCGGCCCCAGCCCGGACAAGATGCTCCTGGCCCGTCTGGTTTCCTATGCTGACGCCCACCGGGCCCGCCTGGGAGTCAATTACAAACAGATCCCGGTCAACCGGCCCATAGTCCCGGTCCACAGCTACAGCAAGGGCGGTAGAATGCGGATTCAGAATGTCTCCGATCCTGTCTACGCTCCGAACTCCAAAGGCGGCCCTCAGGCTGACCCCGAGCGTTATCCTGAACTGGCCGTCTGGTCTGCCGACGGGGACTTCGTCCGGGCCGCATACACCAAGCGAAAAGATGACGACGACTTTGGTCAGCCCGGCACCCTGGTGCGGGAGATCATGGACGACGCTCAGCGCGACCGGCTGGTGTCAAATGTTGTCGGCCACCTGAAGAAGGGTGTCACCGAACCAGTCCTGGAGCGGGCCCTTGAATACTGGCGAAACATAGATAAGGATATCGGCGACCGGATCGCCAAAGGCGTGAAGGGCAGCTGATCTGTCCAAAGACTTCCCCGGCCCGCCGCAGGTTCTGCCCTGGCGGGCCGGGACAAACAAATCATCCATCGATCTATTTCCCCACCGGGCAGCTCAGCTCACATTCCCGGCAATACTTGACGCAATAAGCCGGCTCACTATCGGCTTGAGGAGTAACCTTGACTCCTTCTTCAAATGCATCGATCGAGTGCCGAACTTCCTTTAGAGCTTGCATTTCCACCGCAGTCGTGCAAAACATATTTTAGACGGTCTTAATTGGCCAGAACCAAAAAACACGGGAGAGAATATGACCCAACATCGCCAACTGGCCGAAGAACTGATTGCCGAGGCAGAAAAAAGGGACGGTTTTCGAGCGGGGATTGCCGCTGTCGATGAAGTGCTGAGTGGCCCTTCCTACAAGGCTGAAACCGTGGGAAGCTGGAAGACCGGCCATTCAGAAAATCCTACTCCGTGGCTGCCAAACGCTCACTCTCTTCTGGTGCTGGCCATGCATCATCCCGAAGATGACCCACGGCTGGACTGGTTTGACCGTGGCAATACCGCGGGAAATCGTCATATGACCAAAATATCAGAGGAATTAGGAGAGTGGCTATTTAAGACTCATGGGGTTCGTGCCCAGCCGCTGCCCTACCACGTGGAAAAGGGAGGGGTGTATCTCAAAGATGCCGCCGTGTTCGCAGGACTGGGCGTCGTGGGGAAAAACAACCTGCTGCTGGACCAAAAATGGGGACCCAGAGTCCGGCTTCGCGCGGTATTGATTGAAGGAAGCCTTCCGTCCGGCCGTCCGCTGGAGGATTTCCTGCCCTGCCAAGGCTGTGATATGCCTTGCCGAAAAGCCTGCCCTGAAAATGCGTTCGCCCAGGGGCAATATGACCGTCCGACCTGCATCCAACGCCTTGATTCCGATCGTGCCCATCCTATTGAGAGCGGCCAAAAAGATTCTGATGGCTCTCCGATCCTGGTAACCGACTGGTGCCGGAGGTGCGAATTCGCCTGTCCTGTAGGAGAAAAATAGCCCCATTTTTTCGGGAACCAACACCCGCCTGCAGCTTTTGCAGGTCAATCTTGTTGTGTACCGGTAGACGATTCCGACAGTGTGCGAGCAAATCCCATGTACGATTCTGCCGCTCGGTCTCTGGAAAAGGCATTGGCCCAGGGGCAGGTGGCGTAAAAAAAGCCCGCCGAAGCGGGGCTGTAATATATTCAAATCAAGCTGGTAGGGAGAACCGACAGCCACCAAAAGATCCCCGTATCCAAGCGCTTGATCAAATGTCCGTGGAAGTCGTCCTCACATGGATACCCCACAATCCAAGTGGACTTTTTGAGAGATAAGAAAAAAACTATGAATAATTTAATTATTCGTAAATCCGCAGTGCTCTCCCCTGACATGAACACGTGGATATGGGTTCTCCTGAGGGTGTTATGCACAGTAATGTGCTTGGGGTTTGTGTTTGCTGATCTTTCGTCTACCGCCCTTGCGCAATCTGATTGTCCCGGAATTCATGTGGAGATACCGAACATCAGAAACAACAAAGGTTCTGTTGCTTGCGCACTTTTCTCGGGGCCGGAAGGATTTCCACATAAGTATCTCCGCTTCGCAGAAATAATCGTGATGACAAAAATTCGGGGACAGGAGGCGCGCAGCCACTTTGTCGGCATCAAACCGGGGACATACGCGATTGCTGTAATTCACGATGAAAACTTAAATGGTGAGCTTGACACGAATTTTTTGGGAGTGCCAACTGAAGGCTATGGCTTCTCAAGCGATGCAACAGCCTCATTTGGCGCGCCTTCCTTCTCTGATGCCAAATTTTCGTACGCTGGAAATACCCTGAAGCTGACGATAAGCTTGAACTATTGAATGCACAGAGCTCGCTTAACCCCACTTCCCAGAAAAACAGATTGCCTGCTTGCAGTTTGTTCTCCTTCAAAGCTGTCCTGACCACCTCAATGATCGCGTCGTTGCTTAACTCTTGAGCTGAAAGATTAACCGCGGTCGTTATATAAATGCCCCTCTCCTGCCAGGATTTAAGCTGTTTGCACACCTTATGAATGACCCATGCGTCCACTGACGCAATCATTCCTGTGTGCTCCAGCACTGGAATGAATTCCCCAGGGGAGACGATTCCCCTTTGGGGATGCTCCCAGCGGAGCAAAGCTTCCAGGCCCATAATGCGACCGGTTCGAAGATCGATCTGGGTCTGATAGCAGAGAAAGAACTCCTCGTTGGTCAGGGCTTGCTTTAAATCGTGCTCCAAATGAAACCGTCGGGATATCCAATCCTCTTGCCCTGCAAACACCTGAATGCTGTGGGCGCTTTTCTTGGCCTCGCTCAAGGCCAAATCTGCCTGCTTGATCAGGGCATCCGGATCCGTACCCCTTTGCGGAAACAGGGTGAATCCGATATTTACGTTCGGATAGACCAGCCTGTTAGACAGCTTGAGCTTCCGACCAACTCGCTCCAGAATACGCACCCCGAGATTGTAGGCTCTCTCCTCAGTAACCCTTCCTTCTGATAAGACCATGAACTCACCTCCGGAGACACGGGCCACTGTGCCCTCCTCACCTACTGTGTCAGCTACGCGCCGCGCTACTTCTCTTATAAGTTCGTCCCCGGTCTGTTGCCCCAGGGTGTCGTTCACCTCCTTAAGCCTGGTCATGTCCACCAGAAACACAACGCCACCCTCACCGAAATGTTTACATCGAGCAGTAATCTGCTGCAGCCGTTCGTGAAACAGCCTCCTGTTGGGCAGATCTGTCAGCTCGTCGTAATAGGCCAGGTAATAGATTCTTTCTTCGGCTCGCTTACGTTCTGTAATGTCCCGTAATGATACCAAAAGGGCGGTCTGCCCGCTCCACTCCGTCTCCCGGCCCCGAAGCTCCACCACTCTGGCTTCACCGGAGTTGGAGAGAAGTTCTATCTCAGTGTCTGAGCCTGGAATGAGAGGATCGCCAAACTGCTCTCCCAATAGCTCGTCCTGGTCCCGCCCCAGCATCTCAGCGGCCGCGGGATTGAGGAAGAGGATTCTCCCATCCTGGTCCAGCACTATGAGCCCATCGGCACTCAACTGGACCAAAGTGTCCACCTTGTCGTGGGCGGTCCGCAAACGCTCCTCCGCCTGCTTGCGAGTGGTAATGTCTACAAGGGAAAAAACGCTCTGTGCAGTGTCAGGGATCATGCCGACTGTCAGATAGCCCTCACGCACCGCTCCATTGCGGTCCAGGAAACGGAACTCATAGTTACGGGGGGCTGCGTGGGAGTCACGTCGTCGCAAATAGTGATTTTCCTTCATCCACTCCACATCATCTGGATGTACGAACTCGGTCCAGGATTTTTTTCCCTCGATCTCGTACGCGGAATTCGGTCTCAGAGTTATCCTTGTTCATGCGGATGGATTCCATGTATGCGGAGTCCACGGCATCACGATCGTCCGGATGAATAAATTGGAGAAACCTTTCATAGGTGATCTTCGCTTCCTGGGGCTCGAGCCCGAAGATGCGGTAGGTCTCGTCGGACCAGGTAAGCCGCCCGGAGGGCACGTCGACCTCCCAGCTTCCCAGGTGCGCGATTTCTTGAGACTTGTCCAGTAACTGCTGATATCTGTGCAGCTCCTTACTTGCATTATAGTCTGAAAATCGTGCAAGTCAGGCAGAACAACAAAGTTTTGAAGCTTATTGTCAATGATCTCCTTTGTACTATAACCCAGCATTTTCTCGAAGGCCGGATTAGCATGGGTTATCTTCCCTTGCTCTTTTTCCAGGAGCACTATCCCGTCGTTGGCAGTTTCAAAAAGACGCCTGTAGCGCTCTTCAGAATCAGCTAACAAGTCTTCCAGGCGCTTGTGTAGAGATTGTTTTTTCAAGTGCGGCATTTTGCGAGCGTAATTCAGTCAGCTTTCGCAAAAGCAGCTTTTTTGTCCTCTGTTCATCTTCCATTATGGTACCTTATTCGTTCTTGATTAATTTATCAAAATTTAGATGTTGAGGGGGGATTAAATCCGGAAGCTTTTCCTGTCAGTTTGGGTAAGCTATCTCATATGTGATTCATCCTGTAAGGGCCTTGGGCACGAGGAGAACGTGACAGACTGTGATTGGACCACATTCCAACTCGCCACACGTGCTCCCCCCAAACTATCACTTATGTGAAATGATTTCCAGAAATGCCTCCACCAGCTGGGGGTCAAACTGGGTTCCGGCGTTTTTCTTGAGTTCTGCCAAAGCCTCATGAACCGGCATGGCTCCCCGGTACGGCCGATCATTGGTCATGGCGTCAAATGAATCGACAATGGCCAGGATACGGCATTCAATAGGAATTTCCTCGCCTTGAAGCCCCAAGGGATACCCCCTGCCGTCCCATTGCTCGTGATGCCTTAAGATCAAATCAGATACTCCGGCCAAATCGGTGCTGGCCCGGGCTATACGGTGCCCCTTTTCCGGGTGTTGACGCATGATCTCCCATTCTGCTTCATTCAATAGATCCGGCTTGAACAGGATATGATCAGGAATACCCACCTTGCCCAGGTCGTGCACCTGGGCCAGCAGGTTCAGGTTTGAAAGCTGGTTAACTGAAAGTCTCATTTCTTTGCCCAATTTCAAGCATAGCTCTTCCAGCCTTTGGGCATGGCCACTGGTAATAAAATCCCGTTCCTCCAAGGCAGCCATCAAGGCCGTCATGATCTGGGACCGGGAATTGATATTTCTATTGAGCTTATCCCGATACATGAGATCATCAGCCTGCTTAAGCACCGCGATCAGATCTTGCTGACTATTTTCTGCACAGGCCAGGCCAATGGACAGACTCAAAGGGATCTGCCCTTTTTGCACCTGGTTATAATTTTCTATTTCGGATTGAATCCGCTGGACAATCCTCTCTCCCGCTTGAAACTCTGCCCTGGGCAAAAGAATGACAAATTCATCCCCCCCGGCTCGGGCCACAATGTCTGAGTCCCGAACTGATTCCTGCAGTATGCTGCCACACACCTTGAGCAGATTATCCCCATGATCGTGCCCCAAAGTATCGTTGACCAGCTTGAGGCCATCCAGATCCACGCTGATTATGCTGATCGGGCATTCCCTGCCTTTATTGAGACGATACAGTTCATTTTCCAGATAAGCCCGGTTGTAAAGGCCCGTCAGCTGATCGTGCAGGCTCAGGTACTTGAGTTGTTCCTCAAATTGTTTACGCTCGCTAATGTCCTGTATAGTGACCAGGGCCATGCGGGAATTTTGGAATGTGACCGGTGTGGAGGACACCAAAAGTGTCAGATTGTGGGATTGGCCACCAAAAGAAAAAGTATAAGCAGCCTCGACTTGCAAATGGGTCGTACCCTGCTCCAGGGTATCAAGTACTGTATTCCGGATCTCACAGTGCTGGCATTGAGCCCCGAAACCGCAACCCTCAGAATGATCTAAGGCGTGCAGGCAGCGCAGGGCCTCGCCGCCGCGCAAGCCCAGCATCTCCTCAGCCGGGCGTCTTGCGAATTGGGTGGCAATTCCATTGATCTGCTGAATCCTGCGTTCACTGTTCACCAGCATCAAAACTAAAGGGGCGTTGCGATAAATTGCCTCCAGGAGGGCCTTTTGCTCGGCCTTTGCCTCTTCATCCCGGACACGTTTGGTGATATCCCTGGAAATGATTTGAAAAGTCCTTTGCTGACCAGATGGAGTAATCGGCACATAATAATTTTGTAAATGTCTGCCTTGTCTTTCATCCTCAAAGTATATTAACTCTTCATCATTTAATGATCTTTCCGCATCCATTATTCGTTTGTCAGCCAGATCCATGGGCATCACCTGGTGATAGGTCTTGCCTGTAAGCTCTTCTTGGGTCAGACCAAAGCGCTTGGCCATGGCCGGATTTACAGTCAAGAATCTTCCATGCTCATCAACCAAGGCGATGGCGTCCGGGGAGGTGTTGATCAATTTCCTGTACTTTTCTTCGCTCTCTCGCCACTCCTGCTCTGCTATTTTGCGCTGGGTAATATCTACGATGCTTACAAGTATACGGGAATAGGTCTCTTCATGCCCTTTCGCAACCGTCCAGTAAAGCTGGACATTGAGTGGATCTCCGGCAAGCGTTACATGCTCTTTTTCGGTAACAAACGTTTTTTCTCCGGCTGCAATGACCTCCAGTACTTGCAGGAACCCTTCAAATGATTCTCTGGAAAACACCTTTGTGATGCCACCCCAAAAGTCTTCTTTGGATTTTGCCCGGTAAAGCTTCAAAGTGGCCTGGTTAATATCCAAAACCCTCACCATTCCTGCCATTTCCCACACCAACTCCGGCTGCTGGCGAAAATATGAATCCAAGTCGCCAACATTTCGAGCCTTGATTTCATCGATCCGCTTTTTGGCCGCGGAAAAATCCTGCTCCCATAAGGAGATGGGCGATGATTCAAACCACTGCTTGAATCTCTGCTCACTTCCCCGTAAGGCCTCCTCCGCTTTCCTGCGTTCGGTGATATCCTCACCGGAACTCAATATACCGACAACCCGGCCGGCATCGTCCTCTAAAAAGGCGCTGTGCCAGCCCATCAGGCGCTGCGTTCCGTCCCGGCAAACGATCTTGTTTTCGAAATACTCCACGGATGCCAGATCGCCGGCCATAATGCTCTGGAAAACCGGGTAGACGCTGTCCATCCCTTCTGGCTGGGGCAGACAGGTCTCAAACCAGTTGCCACCGAGAATTTCCTCCTCGACGTAGCCGAGCAGTTCGCGCCCGGATCGATTGATCATGGTAATCCGGCCTTCTTCGTCCAAGGCCACCATCATGGTCTGTGTGGTGTCCAGATAGCGCTGGCTAAGATCTCGCTCGCGGCGCAGTCTCTCCTCTAACTGCTTTCGCTCGGTGATATCCCGTAAATGCTGCACTATCTTGACGATGATCCCCTCATCGTCCAATACAGGGGAAACACGACAATCCAGATAAACCCCCAGCTCAGGGACATATTTTTCCAGGCTTACTGAATCATTCCCCTCCAGCACCACCTCTGAAGGGCATATAGAACAAGTTTGCGTGCGCCCTATAAGCTCAAAGCACTTCCTGTCGTTCACCTCTTCCGGGGACAGCCCCAGCAAGTCGTATCCAGCCTGGTTACAGAGCTCTATAGTATGATCAGGCTGCTTTATAGACAAAATGTCCCAGGTTCCGTTAATGATTGTCTCCAGGAGATGTTTTTGATAACGGAGCTCTTTTTCGGCCTGTTTGCGCTCTGTTATATCCTGGACCCCTGCGAGAGCCCCGATATAGTTTCCATCTTGGTCATAAACGGGTGAAGTCTCCAGACTGGTAAAAATATAGCTGCCATCCTTGCAGATTAAAACATGCTCATGCTGTTCCTTGATCCCTTCCTGTCTGCGCTGCATATATTTTTTTGTAAGCTGAGCTTCCTGTTCATCCATAAAATCGAACAAGTGTTTAGCCTGCATTTCCTGGACAGTATAGCCCAGCATTTCAGCCATGCGCTCGTTAACAAAAACGGTGTCACCATATTGATCGATCTGCCAGATGCCTTCATTCAGGTTGTCAATGAGCAGCTGGTATTTCTCTTGGCTTTCTCGCAGCGCTTCCTCGGTCCGCTTGCGGGCAGTAATATCCGTATTGAACCCCTGATAGGCTACAACATGACCTTTATGGTCCTTAATGGCCTGAGCATTTCTCGACACCCAAAATTCTGAACGATCCCGGCCGCGCACCCGGCATTCGTGGTTGACCACTTGACCCTGCTTCTCCATCAGGCGCATGAATTCTTCCCTGTCAGATGGATCCACATACAACTGACCAGCAATGTCTGTAATGGAATCCATCAATTCCTGAGGAGATTCGAAACCATACATCCGGGCCAAGGTCTGATTGGCATACAGATACCTGCCCTCTGGACTGGTCTTAAAGATGCCGATCGGGGCGTACTGCAGAATGTCTTGAGCTTCTTGGGGATTGATTGGCTCAAATTGGTTGCCAAATTCCGAAGAGGATTGGTGGGAAGACATGTTCTAGCTCCATTGCATTTTGGGGAACAGGAAATCGCAATGAGCTTTGCTGGTGGCATGGTGGGCGCGGCCCTGTATCTATCTAGAACTCAACCCTTGCCGCCATTTCCTGCGCTTTTTAGATGATTTACAAAGATATATTTTGCTTCCCCATTCATTATCGCTCAAAATGAAGTCAACAAGCTGATAATACGATATTTATTTTGAATTTTGTGCCATGGCCTTTGCAAATAAGACAACAACAAATAAACACTGCATGAGATAGTCTTCCTCACTGTCGTACTGACCAATACCCCTCACGCCTTAACCCTCTCTGACTCCAACAGGTTCTCACATAATAGTCTATATGTCTGAGCAACATTCAAACATAAATAAATTATCTATCTTCATTCCTGAAATACAATTAATTGTCAAGATTCTGACCAAACACAGGGGCAATAGCAAGAACAACGAGTTAAAATGCTGGACCTGGAGATGCGGGAAATGAAGTTTCGTTTTAACGACCGAATAGTGATATATGAATACGCCGACCTGGACGAGCTGGTCCTGGCCGAAACAGTGAGCATCTACAAGTGCAGGGGGCGGACTATCCAGCCTAGGCGGGCATAGGTGATGAAA
>JAWLEI010000100.1:9023-10529 GCA_041686195.1 Desulfovermiculus sp. | reverse complement strand
CTCGTATGAAACGAGACGCAAAGTGTTCAGGTTTCAGCGCCGCCGCTGGCCGCTGACGGCCAGTTTGATCAAGAAAGAAACAGAGCATGAAGAGGGCTGGGCTTGGGGTCAAGCCCGCCCTACTGGAGGAGCAGCAGCAGAAGTCACCCTTGTCTTCTAAGGAAGACCTGTATTGAGATAGCAAAGAGGAGTCAGGGCTTTGGCATACTGAAGCACCACCAGTAGGCCGTCCTTGCCCCCAAGGACAGGCCTTTTCATTCTCGTTTTATACGAGCTCTGCCTCCAGCCGCAGACCGTCAGGTTGATCGAGGGTGAAACTGACCAAGGGGTTGGGCCCGGCACTCACTTTGAGCATAGACGTTTGTTTTTGGTAGTAACTTTTGAGATGAAAGTGAGTGCCGGGCAGGCCATCTTTAGGGTAAAATCCTGTTTCATGCGAGGTGTCAGGAAAATCAAGGGAGTATGAGAAAATCTTCTATTACGAATACCCGTTATTGGCCAAACCCCATTTTTTCCCGGATGTCCTGCATGTTGTGTTGTGCTTCCTCCCTGGCCTTGGCCGTCCCCTGATCCAGGATGGACTGAACCAAATCAGGATTGGCTTTGAGTTCATTGCGTTTTGCCTGGATGGGGGCCAGAAATTCTTCCATCATCCCGACCAGAAGCTTCTTGCACTCCATGCATCCCCGAGTGGCCTGGGTACAGCCTTCCCGGATCTCAGGAAAATCCTGCCCCGGAGCCAAAAGCTGCAAGTAGGGAAAGAGATTGCAGTTGGCCGGATCACCCGGATCCTTCAGCCGCATGCGATCCGTGTCCGTAAGCATGGACATGATCTTCTTGCCCACCTGGCTCAGGTCTTCACCCAAAGAGATGGCGTTGTCGTAGCTTTTGCTCATCTTTCTTCCGTCCAATCCGGGCAGCTTGGCCGTTTCCGTGAGCTGGGCCTTGGGTTCAGGAAAATACTGGCCGTAAAAGTAGTTGTAGCGACGGGCAATCTCCCGGCACAGTTCGAGATGGGGGAGCTGATCCTGTCCTACTGGAACCATGCTGGCCTTGTACATCAGGATATCTGCACTCATAAGCACCGGATAGCCCAGGAATCCGAAAGTGTTCAGGTCCTTGGCCACCAGTTCCTGCTTGATTTCCTTGTAGGTTGGGTTGCGTTCCAACCATCCCAGGGGGGTGATCATGCCCAGCAGGAGGTTGAGCTCAGCATGCTCCAGGACCTCGGATTGACGGAAAATGATCGATTTTTGGGGATCCAGGCCGGAAGCGACCCAGTCTATGAGCAGTTCGGGCACAAAAGAGGCGATCTTTTGGGGCGAGGCGTATTCACTGGTCAAGGCGTGCCAGTCGGCGATAAAGAAAGAGCAGTTGTGCGTTTGCTGCAACTGGATCCAGTTTTGGAGCACGCCGAAATAATGCCCGAGGTGCAAGGGCCCGGTTGGGCGCATGCCGGATACGATGCGATGAACCGTGGTCATTGTTGCTGTCTACTCCTTTCAG
>JAWLEI010000100.1:0-8923 GCA_041686195.1 Desulfovermiculus sp. | reverse complement strand
TCTACAAGGGCAAAAGCCAGGAGGCCATGGTGTACAGGATGGGCACTATGACTTTGTGCACTGCCCCGGTTAAAAAGAGGACGATCAAGATGATAAAACCATATTTGCTGCTCTGCATATAGGTCTGGGCCAGGTGAGGCGGCAAGAGACCGGCCAGGATATTGCTCCCGTCCAACGGGGGGATAGGCAACAGGTTGAACAGCCCCAGACCCAGGTTGACCAGGACACCGGCCTGGCACATATAGGCAAGGGGTTCGATGGCGCCCATGCTTCTTCCCTGAGGCATGTAACCGTAAATGGCAACCAATGCATGAAAGGCCAGGGCAAAGGCGATGGCCAGAATAAAATTTGTCACTGGACCAGCAAGTGAAACCCAGATAAGGCCCTGGCGCGGATTTTTAAAATACCGGGGATTGATGGGCACCGGCTTGGCCCAGCCCACCTTGACCAGAAATAGGGCCAGGGTCCCAATCGGGTCCAGATGTTTGATAGGGTTTAAGGTCAGGCGCCCGGCGGATTTGGCCGTGGGATCGCCCAGAAGAAAGGCCACATAGCCGTGGGCCACTTCATGAAAGGTAATGGCCATAAGGACAGGCACGGCCAGAATGGCCAGTTGTTGTATAAATGGTGCGATATCAAACATGGCCTCAATGGCTATCATTATCTTGCATTTCGGGCAAGCAAAATCCGAGGTGCTTGTTCTTCAGTAAAAAGAAGGGTAGTATATTGGGCATGAAAAATATTTCCCAAGCCCTGCAGACCTATGTCCGATCCAGGGATATGCAGGAACAGCTGGACATTGCCCGCTTGTGGCAGCATTGGCCTGAGATCGTCGGGCCCGGCCTGAGCGAGATGGCCAAACCCCTGGGCCGGCGCAAGGGGCATCTGATCATTGGAGTAACAGACAGTGTGGCCATGCAGGAACTCAGGTTCTATGCCGATGATATATTAGAGCGAGTTGCACAATTTCTAAAGCATCAACCCTTTGACAAAGTGGCTGTTGAGCTGATAAAGGGGAGAACTTGTCTGGACGTGGTCCAGATTGAACAGTCCTGGATTGCTCCAAAGCCTCAGATTCCCCAAAATGTGGGTCAGCTTGGCCCCTATCTTCCTGAAGGCTCAGCAATTCGTTCCTGCTACGAAGCATATGTTCGGGCCCTGGAAGATTCGACAGCGAGGAGGAGTTCCTCGGAGCAGTCAAGGTAAAAAATATTTTCCCTTCATACTTTTGTACTGAGTAAACTTTTGTGTCGAGGAGGACATACAGATATGAGTGACGAACTGACCCTTGAATCTCTGCAGCTTTCCAAGCCCTTGGAAAAGATGACTGCCAAGGAGCTCCGCGAATTGGCAATTGAAAAGATTCCCCAGATTACCGGGGCTTCCGGGATGGACAAGGACGAACTGGTCAGCGCAATCAAGGATGTCCTGGGTATAACTGAAGAGACCGAAGCCTCGGCTTACAAGGAAGAGATCTGGTCCCTGAAACGGCGAATCAGAGACTTGCGGGCTCAGAAGCAGGAAGCGCAAGGTCTGAGCCAGAAGGAAAAGGACAAATTGCGCAAGCAGATCAAGCAACTCAAGCGCCGCACCCGCAGGCTGGCCGCGGGATAAAAAAAGCGCATTTTTTGGCTTGACATTTCAGAGCACATTCTTTACACATTCTTTTCGCGTTTGGGGGTTGGTCTAGAGGCAAGACGCCGGGTTCTGGCCCCGGTAACAAAGGTTCGAATCCTTTACCCCCAGCCAATGCAGGGCGTCCCCATCGTCTAGCCCGGTCCAGGACACCGGCCTTTCACGCCGGCGACGGGGGTTCAAATCCCCCTGGGGACGCCAAATAAAAACAAGCAGTTATGGTTCTAGTGCTCAGCCTGGTTGGCATTTTGGTTGGCACTTACTTTTATCCCTTGGTTTTGGCCAAGGGATTTTTTTGTTCTTATTGATTCCCTCATACGTCGCTAAGTAATTCTCAAAACCCACTTTTTCAACATAGCATCTTGAATATTGTAATTCCCATTTTTGGCAATCAATTCCTTTTCAAGCAGTGATTCGATTGCCCTTGTCAACACTGAAGCAGTTGAAAATCCAAATTTTTGAAGGTTATCAATTTTATATATGGATTCTCCGCCTGTTTTGGCTATCAACTTAAGAGCTTTTTTTTGATTGGCAGTCAAGTTATCAAAGATAGCTATGTACTCATTTCTGTGGGCTTTAATGATTTCTCTTTCAATCTCATCAACTTTTTCCATGCCCAGGGATTTTGACTGCCATAGTCTATACAAGAACTGTTGAATATACAGTGGCTGATATTCACTCCTTTCCACTATGTTTTCAATTGTATCCTCCGGCAAATCCACATTCTTAGCTGAAAAGAGCCTCTTGGCCCACGAAACATAAGCTGTCTTTTCTATGTGCTGCAGAGGAAAACTCTGCGCAGACTGATAAAAAGCTTTTTTTGAAGACTGAAACATATCAATCAACAAGTGCGTCTGGCTCCCTGAAAAAATATAAGCAATCCTGTCGTGAGCTTGGATGAAGGACCGCAGGCGTTTTTCAAAACCTTCCTCTGAGTATGCCGAGATTTCCTGGAATTCATCAAATGCGATAGTGAGTCTTTTCTTCTTGGAGAATGATTGCAGCATATCCATTGCCTTGGACAATAGATATTTCTTTTCCGAAGGACCAGCGGATACGGAAAAAGTCGGAGCACCAGAAACAGGATCAATGGAGACTGAGATGCTGACACCGGGCAGGGCTTTGAGTACCTTCTTGTACTGCGGCTCAATCTGGGGCAAAGCAGCAAATAAGGCATCCACGAAGTCCTGCTCAGTGAGTGTGCCGTACAGGTCGACATACATGGTTTTCATGTCTCTATTTTTGCTTTTTATTCGCCTGAAAAGTTCAAGAAGAAGCGAACTTTTTCCAGTTTTTCTGTGAGAATAGATAAGGACATTTTGGCTGTCCTTTGCTAGCTGACTGAGCTCAGACAGCTCACTCTCTCTATTACAGAAAGATTCGCCAGTAACAATCCCGGAATATGAGAAAGGATTTTCCATCAAAGTCTCCCAATTTATCTTACGCATATTGTATAAATCATGTTTGAGTAATAAATATTACACATAAGGCGTAATATTGTCAAGATAAGAATATAGAGATAAACTTTCGATCAAAGCCAGGCGCTTGAGGACGATATCAAAAATGAGTAAACAACTCTTGCTGTAAGGGTTTGGGGTCAGACAATCTCCCCCATAACTTGGACAATTTGATAAGGAAGACGGGTTCAAAGTGGACGGCTTTTTTTGACAACCTGGTTCAAAACATGTGTCTGGATCTTCCAATCTCCGGATGGTCAAATATTCTTAAGTAAGTGGTAAATATTTACAGTACGTTCCTGTCAATGCAACTTGTCCAGTCAAAGCAAGAAATGATTCCTTCTGGAGACACTCCGTGAATCCTGTGTGATCTTATGATCAGAAGCGTTATCCACGTCTTGTTCCAAAGATCTATCTTCATTAAATCTCCTTTAGCGGTAATCCGCCTATTGACATTTACTGCTTTGCGTTTAAAGTCATAATCAATTTGTATTTGTTGAGAACACAATGAGCATCTGGCCCAGCTTGAGCATGAACCGGGCCTTTTGCAGCTCATATGAACCGAGATGTTAGGTTGCTTGCCGATCTTCTTGTAACATAGCGAAAGAATAAGAGGATGGCCGGAGCCAGAAGAAAAAGACGTTCCCAGGGAGGAACCCGGTGAACTGGAAGAAAGTTCACAAGATAAACCCCAGTTCAATGGAAGAGGTTTATCAGGGTCAACCCTGAGAACGAAGAGGGAAGTGCAAGTGAGTGCTGGACGGCCTCCAGGTGGCTCTGGCTTTTCCGGAGCGATTCTGTTTGCCCAGGACTGGTGTGTATGCAAATACTCTATTGGTCGGTTATTACGCTCCTCGGACTGTTTCAGGTGTATGCAGCCGGCCATGCCCTTCTTTACAAGCGCGATCCCAAGGCCGCCTGGGCCTGGATAGCTACATGCATTCTGCTTCCTCCCTTTGGAGCGATCCTCTATTTTCTCCTGGGTATCAACAGAGTTCGGACCAAGGCCAAAAACCTGAAGTGGTATTGGCCGCTGGTGCACATTGAGTTTCCTTCTCAGCATGAATATGGGTGTCAACCAGCGATCCATGCCCTGACCAACCTGGAGAACACTTCGCCGACCTTTCAACGCATAGCAGATATCTCCGAAGCCATAACCAAGCGGCCCTTGTTGTGCCAAAACAGCATTGCCCCTTTGTTCAATGGCGAGCAGGCCTTCCCCAGCATGCTGGAAGCGATTGATTCGGCAAGCAGCTGTATCTATCTCTCGACCTATATATTTGAAGTCAATCGCACCGGACAGGAGTTCATAGGCGCCCTGCAACGGGCTTGCAAGCGGGGGGTGGACGTTCGAGTTATTATTGACGGGATCGGAGAATTCTACTCCTGGCCCAGGGCCAGCAAGCTGTTGAACAAAAAAAAGATTCCTTGCGCCCAGTTTATGCCCTTACGCCTTTTTCCCCCGTCTGCGTTCATCAATCTGCGCAATCACCGCAAGATTTTGACTGTGGATGGAAAGATCGGATTTACCGGGGGAATGAATATCGGGGATCGGCACTTGTTTGATCGATTATCCAAGGTTTCCCGGGTTCAGGACATCCATTTTCAATGCACTGGGCCCATAGTGGCCCAAATGGAGCAGGTTTTTCTGGAGGATTGGGGATTTTGCACTGGAGATGAGAATCTCAGTCCTTCTGCTCCTCATATGGACTCCTCAGGTACGGCCGTATGCCGAACGATTACTGTCGGTCCAAATCAGGACCTGAACAAGTTGAGCATGATCCTGGTAGGGGCCATTTCCCAGGCCCGGGATGACGTCATGATCATGACCCCCTATTTTCTGCCCAACCGGGAACTGATTGGGGCCTTGCAATCAGCGGCCCTGCGCGGGGTAAAGGTAAATATCGTCTTGCCCGGCAAGAACAACCTTTTGTTTGTGCACTGGGCAACTCAAAACATGCTTTGGGAACTGTTGCAGTACGGAGTGCGCATTTTCTATCAGCCCCCGCCTTTTAATCACTCCAAGCTGTTTTTGGTGGACGACAGCTATGCCCAGATCGGATCAGCCAACCTCGATCCGCGCAGTCTGCGCCTGAACTTTGAAATGGTGGTGGAATTCTATGACCAAACGCTCATCTCCTCCCTCACCCGGCATGTCCAGAACACCATTCAGATTTCCAGGGAGGAGACCTTGCCTCAGGTGGACGGCAGGCCCCTCCCGGTCAGGCTCAGAGACTCATTCTTCTGGCTTTTCTCCCCTTACTTTTAAAGCAGGCTGTTGGCGGCCTGCAAGACGGTATCGTAGTCCGGCTCTGCAGTGACCTCAGGGACCAGCTGAACAAGCTGGACCGTGCGGGCCTGATCCAGGACAAATACCGCCCGGGCCAGCAGCCGCAAATCCTTGATCAGGACCCCATGGTTGTGGCCAAAGGATGCCTCCTGGTAGTCGGACACCGTCATGACCTGATCCACTCCGGCCGCTCCACACCAGCGTTTCTGGGCAAAAGGGAGGTCCATGCTCACGGTCACTATTTTGACCTCATTGCTCAGATTGGCCGCCTCGGTATTGAACCGTCTGGTCTCCATGTCGCACACAGGTGTGTCCAGGGAGGGAACAGAAGAGATGATCAGTACCTTGTGGGTCAGATCGTTCAGGGTTATCGGCTGTAAGTCCGTGTCCACACACCGGAAATCCGGGGCCGGGTCGCCTTTTTTTATTTCCGGACCCAGTAAGGTCATGGGACTTCCTTTCATGGTGATCAAGCCTGTCCGTTCCTGCATGATGCCCCTCCATAGTATTGTGGTGTATTCTGTGGGTACTTATCCCCGTGTCCCGGGCCGGCCCTTCAGATATTGCACAGCCTGATCCAAACCGTCCATGCTCAGCTCAAACATGGGAAATATCTGCCGGATCATGCCAATGGTCCGGGTATAGGGCCATTGTGCAGCCATCTTGGGATTGAGCCATACAGAGTAGGGAAAGGAGTCGGCCAAAAGCTGCAGACGTTCGATGCTGGGCTGTCCTGAGGTTTCTTCCTGGTGGATAGAACCATCCCTGGCCATGAGCTCATATGGGGCCATGCTTGCATCGCCGACAATGATAAATCGAGTGTGACTATCCCAGGTGACCATATCGTCCACCTTTACCGGGCGGCTGCGGCGGGGTGGATCGTACCACAAGAAATCATATATCGTGTTGTGGAAGTAGAGGATCTTGAGGTCCTGAAACTGAGCCCTGGCATGGGAAAACAGGGTCTTGACCACCTGGACGTAGGGCTCCATGGACCAGCCTCCGTTGTCAATGGCCAATATGACCTTGAGCCGGTCGCGCAGGCTGCGTCTGAAAACAAGCTCGATCTCTCCGGCCTTTCTCACTGTCTCCCGGATGGTGGAATCAACGTCCAGAACGTCCTTGGGTCCTTCCGGTACCAGGCGGGTCAAGCGTTTCAGGGCTTCGCCCACCCGGGCCTGGGTCAGCGGCCCTTCATAGGCATAGTCCCGGTACCGCCGATCCATGGCTACCTTGACTGCGGATTGGTTTCGGGAGGCACCGCCTACCCGCATGCCGCCAGGATGATGCCCGGAGTGACCAACCGGAGATGTGCCCCGGGTTCCAATCCACTTGCCTCCGCCGTGGTGTTCCCCGTCCTGGTCCTGCAGGCGCTGTAAAAAATAGTCCACCAGTTCCTGCGGGGAGAGGCGGGCCAGTTCCTTTTCGTCCATTCCCAGGGCCTGGGCCAGCTCAGCCGGATCGCCCAGCCAGTCCTGGAGCATGTCTTTGACCCAGTCCTCCAGGTCTTCTGTCTTGGGATCCTCCAGGGCTTGGCCCTGAAAGTAGTGGGCAAACACCCGATCATAGAGGTCGAAGTGCTTTTCATTCTTCACCAGTATGCATCTGGCCGCAGTATAGAAATCATCCAGACTGCTGATCAGTCCCTGCTGCAAAGCGCTCTGCAGGCGCAGGAAGGCGGTGGGAGAAACTGGAACCCCGGTTTGGCGCAGCAAGTAAAAAAAAGGAATAAACATGGGATTTAAAACCGTCGCAAGCTGTTTTGAGCCCGCTCAAAGTCCTGGCTTTTTTTGAACAGCACCCCAAGATAGGGCAGGTTTCCTTTTTTCAGGTCCTTGGGCGAGACTTCCGGATCGTGCTGTAAGGCCCGGATCCAGTTGATCAGCTCCCGGGTAGCCGGCTTCTTTTCAATGCCCGGCAGATCTCGCAGGGCGTAAAAGGCCCGAACGCTCTGCTGCATCAAGTCCTGAGCCAGATCCGGAAAATGGGTGCGCACGATCTGCTGCATCATATCCGGATCAGGAAAGGCGATATGGTGAAAATTACAGCGACCCAAAAAAGGTTCAGATAAATCCTTTTTGGCATTGGAGGTGATGATGATCACCGGCCGGTGTTTGGCCCGAACGGTCTTGTCGACCTCAATGATGTCAAACTCCATCTGATCCAGAATATCGAGCATATCGTCCTGAAAGTCAGAGTCCGCCTTGTCTATCTCATCAATTAAGAGCACCACCCGCTGATCAGACATAAAGGCCTGCCCGATCTTGCCCATGGAGATGTATTCTTCAATATTGCTTACATCCCGGGAAGAATCCCCGAACCGGCTGTCATTGAGCCTGGTCAGGGTGTCGTACTGGTACAAGGTGTCAACCAGCTTCAAGGTGGACTTCACATTCAAGATCAAAAGGGGCATATCCAGGGCCTCAGCCACGGCATGGGCCAGCATGGTCTTGCCTGTTCCCGGTTCGCCCTTGAGCAGCAAGGGCATCTCCAGGGCCATGGAGATGTTTACGATCCTGGCCAGCTCCGGGTCCAAGACATATTTTGAGCTTTGGGCGCAGGTGTTTTGCAGGTCGTCATTGGACAGCATAAGTTCTCCTTCCATCTTTGGTCTCTTGTTCGATTTGATGTATAGCACATATTGCAGCTGAAATAAAGCCAATAGGAGCCGCACCGCATGCACCACGGTAATTGTTCTCAGGTGTCAGCGCCGCCTCTGGCTGCGCTGACACGTTAAATTACTAATATTGTCCAAAAATTGCAGCCCGTTTGATCAAGTAAGAAACAGTTTATGAACAGGGCTGGGCCTTTGGAGCCCGGGCCTCTCCGAGGGCCGGGAGTGTGTTGATCAAAGAGGCTGGCTCTCGGAGAGAACCTGCCCGACCCGGAAAAGCCAGAGCCACTTTAGGGATAAAATCTCGTTTCATACGAGCCTCAAGAGGCCTGATTCATACGGATTTGATATTTTAGAAAAAGGAAGCACACTGTTGAACGCGGAAAAGTATTTTGCTAAATTACGAGTATGAAATGAGGTTCCACTGAGACCGTCATTCCAGTGCAGGCGGGAATTCAGACCAGATAGCATGAATTTGCAAAGGAAAAGGAGAATTGTGCATGAGTAAAGAGACATTGAAGGAGCTGCAGACAGGTGTAACCAAGCTGGCCAGAACCAATAAGGATTTTGTCCGGGCCATGATGAACCTCTCGGAAATGGCTGCCCAAGATGGGGCCTTGCCCCGGAAAATGAAAAAACTGATCTTTGTAGCCCTGTCCGTGCAGCAGCATTGCAGCTACTGCATTGCCCACCACGTACATGATGCCCTGGAGGCGGGAGCTACGGCGGAAGAAATTTATGAGGCAGCTCAAGTAGCTGTGGCCATGGGCGGCGGCCCGAGCCTGGCCTATACCGCTACACAGGTGCAGCAGGCGGTGGAGTCTTTCTCCAAATAGCCTGTTCCTATCAAGATGCGGGTGCGAAAATTTTATTGCACCCGCTCGTGATCAGACGTCAGTCCCGCCTCTCGCCGCCGACGCCCAGCTG
>JAWLEI010000099.1:9338-10609 GCA_041686195.1 Desulfovermiculus sp. | reverse complement strand
ACCCTTGACTTTTTTTGTTTAAAAGGTGAATGTATAAAAAAATTATAAAAATCCCGTAATCGGGATATATCTTGCTGATCCGACGTCACTGCAATAGGCAGTGCATCGCGCCTTGATACGTACCCGTTGAATATACCTCTTTGATCTTTCTGACTCTTATCTCCAACCTCCTACTTCTGATCCCTGAGCCCTGGCTTCTGCATTTTATTTGCTGGCGAGTTGATCTCTGATCAAAGATCTCATGCCAGAGGAAGACATCGTTACGTAATTACTGAATATGGATATGCGTATATATTTTGTAAATCCATCCAAGAAAGAGCCCTGTCCCTTATCGAAATTGCTCATCCATCTTTTCGCAAATGGCTCTTGGAGGAAGGGAAACGTTTGGGTTATATTAAAGAATATCAGAGTCTCAGAAGTAAGGTCGCCTATCCTGAGGAAGAAGAAAGAGAAATTACTCTCAAAAATGGCAAGAACGTATTGATCAGGCCATCTCGTGCCGAGTGGCAGAGTTGTGGAATCGGTTCTGCCTTACAGCAGCGGATGACTGAATATGCCCAAGCCAAAGGTCTGCGTGGTTTTAAGGCCACAATCCTTGCTGAGAATGCAAAAATGCAAAATTTGATAAATAAACATTCTCAAGTTGAGATGGAAAGTATCGGACGAGAATTTTTGGTCACTGTCCTGTTTGAGACTTAAGAATAGTCTGCCATGTCCTCCTTGAGAAGAAAGCTTGCTTTGGGGTTGAAGATATCAGCAATAGGCTTTTTGCTGGTTCTTGTTCCCCAAATCCGTTCCTTAGAGCAAGAAATCGGCCTGTCAATTCTGTTTATGCTGCGTGATCAGCAGGACCCTCCTTCTGATGTTCTTATCATCACCCTGGATAAAGATTCCGCGCAACATTTTAACTTCCCCGCAGAACCTGATATGTGGCCCAGATCATTGCATGCCGAGCTCGTCGATTCTTTAATCAGCCAGGGCGTGAAAGCCATCGCCTTCGACCTTCATTTCAAAAGACCTCAATCCCTGGATAACGATCAATTATTCGCTGCGGCTATGCAAAGGGCAGGAAACGTCGTTCTTTGTGAATGCTTGAAAACAGAGAAATTACAAATCGGGATGCATACAGCCCAAATCGAAAAACCAGACCCCCCTTTGCAGGTTCTGCAAAAAAGCGCTTCAGCCGTGTCTCCTTTCCCCTTGCCCAAGGTCCCGGCCAGGGTCTTCCAGTATTGGACCTTCAAAACCAGTGCCGGCGATAAGCCCACATT
>JAWLEI010000099.1:0-9238 GCA_041686195.1 Desulfovermiculus sp. | reverse complement strand
CATTCAGGACCCTTCTCTGTCCCCAAAGATGCTGAAGGAACTCTCGCGCTCCCAGGATGTTTCGAATTATGATGAACGAGGCCATCAGATATTGAGAGCCCTGATCAAGATGTATCAAAGCCCTGAAAGCCCTTTTTTAAATTACTATGGCGCGGCGGGCACGATGACAACCGTGCCCTATTATCAGAATTCGCGGCCATCCTCTGGACCTCCAAAGAAATGAAGAAGGAAAAACAGAATATTAGCAAGGTGTTAGGAAAATATTTGCCCCCAGAAGTGGTGGAAAGGGTGGCCGACGAAAGACAAGAAACGGGCCACACCTCCCAAATTGTGCATGGAACCTGCCTCATCACAGATGCCGGCCAATACACCACGCTGTCAGAACAGCTGTCCCCCCAGGAGCTGAATGCCTTCATGAAGAGCTATTATGAAACCCTTTTCAAACCGATCAAGGAGCCCATTGTGGTTTTCCAACTCCTCTGTTTGTTGGAAACAGCTGATATGCAGCAAAAAGAGCTCTGTGAGATATTTCGAGCCGGACTGCAGGCCTTCAGACAAAGATCTTTTCCTGAGGCAGCTCATTTTTTTTCACAAGCACTGCAAGCTTCTCCTGGGGATGGGCCGTCTCAGTTTTATTTCACTTTATGCAAAAAATATGAACTGAGTGGATATGATGATGGCTGGGACGGTTTGATCTGTATTGAAAGCAAGTAACACGGGAAAAGAGCCATGAAAGCCATATCTGTTTTGCTTACAGACCTGTTGAGGCTCTCAAGGATTTACAACAATCCATTCAGCTCAACGACAATCGCGGCGTATACCGTTCCAGACTGCTGCTGGACCAGGATCTGGCCGCACGAAGTGCCGCCCTGGGCAGGATTTACAAAGACCTCGGCTTTGAGCACTTGGCCTATCTCCAGGGCTGGAAATCCCTCAACCATGACCCGGCGAATTTTTCAGCCCATAGACTATTGGCTGATACATATTCAGCCCGGCCTCGACACGAAATCGCCAGGGTCAGTGAGCTCCTTCAATCTCAAATGTTGCAACCCCTGAACGTCACTCCCATCCAACCTCATTTGGCCGAAAGCAATGTGTACCTGCTGGAAGGGGCAGGGCCAACTGATCCCTCCTTTAACGAGTTCAATCCTCTGTTTCAGCGCAACAGGCTCACGCTGCAAACAACAGGTTTATTGGGAGACAAACAGACCAAAGGCGATGAAGTGGTCCATTCAGGACTTTGGGACAATATGTCCTACAGTGTGGGGCAATATCATTTTCAAACCGATGGATTGCGGGATAATAATCACCAGAATCTGAATCTTTATGACATTTTTGCCCAGATGAACGTCAAATACTCCACAAGCCTGCAGGCGGGGTACCGCTTTAAAGATATTGAAACAGGTGACTTGAGCCTCTTATATGATCCGGAAAACTACTTGCCAGAGCTGACCACGAAAAAAGAGACCCAATCTGTCCGCTTAGGACTGCGCCATGCCTTTGGTCACGGACATGACCTGCTCTTCTTCTGGAACTATCTGGATAAACAAAGTGAGAATAAACCTTTTTCCTGGTATGAAAGCAGGATTGATCACACCGGCTTTTTGACCGAAGCCCAGCACCTGCTGCGCTGGGACAATCTGAAACTCACAAGTGGTCTGGGTCATTTCAATGCTGATCGAAAAGATACTGCAATCTATACTGGATATCCTCCCGAGATCATTCAAGGACATATTCGACATACAAATGCTTATCTGTATTCTCTGATCACCTGTCCGGACAGTGTAATATGGAACCTGGGCGGGAGCATCGACCTTTATGACGACCATTACTGGGACTTCCAAGTGGACCAGTTCAACCCCAAGTTGGGGATAAGCTGGAACCCGTTGCCGCAGACAACGCTCAGAGCTGCCGTTTTTCGGACTCTCAAGCGCACCCTTCTGGGCGATCAAACCCTGGAACCAACTCAGGTTGCTGGATTCAATCAGTTTTTTGACGATGGTGACGCTGCTGATACATGGAGATATGGGATCGGCCTTGATCAGCAGCTGACCGAGCAGCTCTATTCCGGGATCGAGCTTTCCAGACGGGAGTTGCAGGAATGGGGGTGGAGAAAAGATATCAGAGAATTCGACTCCGAAGAGGATCAGGTAAGGATGTACCTGAACTGGACCCCACATCTTCGCTTGGCTCTCTCCCCGGAATATCTGTATGAAAGATTTGAAAATCCAGAGGAATTTATCAAAGACGAGCAGATCACCAGACTGGAAACGCATCGGCTGGGGCTGGGAGCCAACCTTTCCTTTCCCTCTGGTTTTAAGGAGGTGTGCACAAGAAAGGAAACGAGATATCAGCGAAACGGGTTCAGAAAAAGTTTTTAACCTGCAAGGGGGTGTCCAATGCCAAGTCGCAATCCCAAATTTGCTATAGCTCTGGCCTACATCAACGGCGATGGAGAAGTTATTCGTTTTGTAAAGCTTGATAAGTCGAACTTTAGTGACGATGATTATGCGGATGATGAATCAAGGCGCATAGAGAAAGGGGCACGACTGATCACCCCAAACTATTGTCACTGGTTTTTGGAAGATGGGAGGTGGAAATGCATTCAGCCCCGATAGATGATTTGTATGAACCTGTGAGCCTCCCCCTCCGTCATTCGGCAAAAGAAGCCTGCCCCGATCCGGGGTCATCCCGGACCAGATCCGGGACCTAAATCCAGACTGAAAATGTAAGAGCTGGACCCCGGCCCAGGCCGGGGTAACCTCGGATATTAAGTCCGGGGCAGGCGGAGAAAGCAAAGTCGCGTTTTATACAAGGGCACATAAAACAAGTTGATCTGGGATTGCCCAAGTTGTTTGGAGGCAGCTCCTTAGGCCAATGGGCTCGGATCATTGGTTGTCTATTTTCTGCGTAAGGCTCCTCTGATTAAACCTGAGAGTTCTTGAACGACCTTATTCCCATCGCCTGCGCAGTACACTCAAGCTGATGGGGTCAATGCGTTTTTGAGTTGATTGAAGTTATCCTCCACATTGAGCATAATCATGGAGACTTCATTAAAGGTGAATGTATAAAATGCCGTATATCCTGGATCCAATGCATATTGGAGCGTATCTATGCCAGTACCCATTCCGGCCATCATGGACAATACATCTCCTATATGCACCATGTACACCAAAGGCCTGTACTCCTTGGGAGCCTTGAAGGGTTCATGATGAAACTCAATGCTGCTTTCCAATGATCCAGGCAATCGCCATTGCCTGGACAGCATGGACCCCACCTGGCAATGGTCTGTGCCCAGGTTTTTGCGTTCCAGCTCCAGATAGCTTTCCGAATTGTCTTTCTGCACTTGAGGCATTAAATCGCATTGTTGCTTCAGCTGGAAATTGGATATGACAATCTTGCCGATATCATGCAGCAATCCGGCAGTGAAGGCTAAATCAGGGCCTATCCCAAAATCCGTCATGCGGGCAATTTCACTGCTGGCCAGGGCGGTGCGCAGCTCATGGTGCCAGAACTCCCCCTGCGGACTATGGTATCCCTGCAGTTCCTGTTCAAGAAAATGGGAATTCAAGTTAACAAGGGCCAGGCTGACTACAGTTTGGGTTCCCAGATAAATAACCGCCCTGTCTATGGAATTGACCGGCCTCATCAGCCCAAAGGCAGGAGAATTGACCAGCCGCAGAATATTGGTCGTCAGTCCGGAATCAAGGCGCACAAAATGAATGACCTCATCCAGATCGTACTCTTCTTCCGCGATTAAATGCACCAGGCGGATGGCACTGGGGGACATGACCGGGGCTTCCTGAATGGATTGATGTATCTTTTGCTCTAAATTCATGCTCTATCTCAGCAGCTGCAACATTTATCCACTTTGGACCGGAAGCCAAAACATTTGGCCCCCTTGCTCAAGGTATCGGAAATTTACAGTTCTTATTTCTTTTTTACCGAAAAATCCTCAGAGAGGTATTCATATCCTTCATTGATCACGGTCATGGAGATGGTGGACCCCCCTCGGTCAGGATGAAACTTTTTGGCCATAATTCGTCGTTTCCACCTTAAATCCACGTATTGATCCACCAAACTGTCCAGATTGAAAAGATTGCGAAAAGCGATTTGCTTGTCTTTGAAGTTCAAGGAATCAATTTCAGCCAGCATATTGGGCGACAAAGAGTCTAAATGCATTTGAAACCGTTTTTTGCTGATCTCTTCACGCAGTTCAGAACTGGTAACATAGCGGGTGATGAATTCCAGAACTTGCCTTTTATCGAAGCGAGAGAAGCGGCCCAGGGGTTTAAATGCAGTTGCCTGGCTGGAGTCCCGAATCCATAGGATGCATCCCTGTCCACACGGCATACTCCAGGTGGCCTGAAACTCAAACTCATCGACCATAACTGAGGTCAAGACTTGGGAAGTATCTCTTGTGGACATAGAACCTGGGCGGTTCAAAGTTCACTGTTTACGGGAAATACCGTAACTTGAACTCTCCAAAACTCGAGTTAAAGGGTTGTCATCTGTCCTACCAGTGCTCAGTCATATATGCAATATCCGGCATCTACTTTGGGTTCCTTTGGATCTTATGTATCGCTTGGCGTACCGCATTACGCACTTGATTGTCGCTGACCGGCTCTTGGAGAACTATAGAGAAGGCCTGGGTATATCGGGGGGGCAGCAGGTTCAAGCTCAGGGCATAGATGTCCTGAATGTTGATTCTGTCCGGGTCAAAATCGGGAAATTCATCCAAAACTTCCGGCATAAAGGCCACTACCCGGTCCTCATTGCGGTTGTGGATCCCATTTAGTTCAATTATGCCCAAATGGGGAATATCCACCTGCTTCTTCTGCTTCCTCATTTGTCATTCTCCCGACCGTAAAGATCTGGTTTGATGGTTCAGGCCCTGGACAAATTCCTTACCCATTCACTGCATCCGGTGAATTCTCCAGCATGTTCATGATTTGGTGCGCAATGTGGGGCAAGGAAACCACCTTGTCCGCTCCCCCTAGCTTGATGGCTTCATTGGGCATTCCAAAGACCACGCTTGAGGCCTCGTCCTGGGCGATTGTTCGTGCCCCGGCCTGGTGCATGGTCAACAGGCCTTCGGCCCCATCCTTGCCCATCCCGGTGAGAATAACGCCCACAGCATTGCGGCCGGCCGCCTTGGCTGTGGACTTGAACAGCACTTCCACGCTGGGCCGCTGCCTGCAGACCAAAGGTCCACTTTTGACCTGAACTAAAAATCTGGCTCCGCTGCGTTTTAAAAGCATGTGATAGTTTCCGGGAGCTATGAGAGCAAGGCCTGGTACGACGGAATCGTTGTTTCTGGCTTCCCTGACTTCAATGGCGCAAATATCGTTGAGCCGGGCGGCAAAAGAGGCGGTAAAGTTCTCTGGCATGTGCTGCACAATAACCACCCCAGGGCTGTTGCGGGGCATAGCCTGCAAAACGGTTTGAATGGCCTGCGTCCCACCGGTAGAAGCACCGATGGCCACCACCGCATTGGTCAGTCTGCGCTGGACCAGGGAAACTGGCGCTGCCCTGGTTTGGGCTGCTTCTTGGACTTTGCCCGCAGGACTGAGTCTGGCCCTTGCTGCGGCATAGATCTTGTCGACCAGGGCAGTAGACATATCGGCTACTGAAAATGCCGAACCCGGCTTACTCATCACGTCCACCGCGCCGGCATTGATGGCATCCATGGCCAATTCGCCGCCCTTGGTCGTGAGTGAAGAGACAATAATCACCGGCAAGGGATAATGCTTCATCAGCTTGCGCAGAAAGGTCAATCCATCCATGCGCGGCATTTCAATATCCAAAAGGACCACATCCGGACGGAGCTGAACGATTTTGTCCCTGGCCACATAGGGATCCGGGGCAGAACCCACCACCTCGATCCCTTCAGCCTGACCCAGCTCCCGGGTGAAGACCTGGCGGACAATAGCCGAGTCATCGACAATAAGCACCTTAACTGCACGCATTCAGACCCTACCCATTCAATATCTCTTTAAATCTCATTTGTTCCGATTGTTTCGAATTTCGGATTTCGATGATCAATCCGGCAAATTCTCTTTTTTGGGCGCTTTGGCCCAAAAATATTTCAGATTTGCCGGAGGCAAAGCTGAAAGCTGACCGGGTAATCATCGACCAAGAGGACCAAGGTAGAGTTGGAGGCCATTTCTTCCTCCCAAGTCTTGCCTGAGCAGAGAACAGACTCAGGTGGCTCAAGATCAACGACCTGATCAACCCCGTACAGTGTTTCAGCAAGTAATCCACAGGACACATTGACCACCTCGCTCAAGGCACTTTCCGCTGTTCCTGATTCCAGAGGATCCTCCGGGTCCAATCCCAGGATGTTTTGACTCAGGAACCGGCAAAAGCCCATTGAAGCCAAGGCAGTCAGCTGTCCTTCTTCACCTTGGGTTGCGAAGTGAATGCTGGCCTGGATATATGTCTCCTCATCCGCGTTCAGAACCTGACGGGCCGGTATGGGGTCGATGAACATAAAAGCGAAGTCTTCAAAGGTTTTTTCCAAGACCTGCTGTAAAAGCAACGGGTTATCGGTCATGACTTTGTATCTCCATCAGGCAGCAGGTGCTCTACTGTGGCCTTAAAGTCTTCGGGCATAAAAGGTTTTTTCAAATACGCGGTCACTCCCAGGGCTTTGAGATGATCGATGCGCTGCCTGTTTCGTTCGGTTGAGATGATGACCACCGGTATACGCTCCAACAGACCATTTTCGGCCATGGCCGTGACCATCTGCACCCCGTCCATAACCGGCATATTGATGTCTGCAAAAACGATGTCCACTGCATGGGCATGCAATTGATCCAAGCCCTCCCGCCCGTTGGCGGCATAATATACATTGTTCAGCTCCAGGCCGGATATTTGCAGTGTCTTGGCTACCATGCTCCGGATGATCATTGAATCATCTACGATCAATACATTGTATTCCATGAGTTTTGCCTTTCTGGCTAAGGAAGATTCAAAGCGCTCCGAGTTCTGCTGTGATTACCCTGCCGGATCGAACGCTTGCCCGGATTTTTCAAAGTTAACTTCCTGATACATCGTAACAGACCTCCTGCCCCTGCTTCTTGATCACAAACTGCTTTGTATCCATATGCAGGCGGATGGTTCGAGAGGCACTGCCGCCCATGTCCTTGACCTGCATAAGCATCCCGTTCTTCCATAAAATCTTTCGTAAAACAGTAATATTGCGTTCCCCGATCTTGAACAGGCTGTTGTTGTTGAGCACATGTGCCCCGCCTGCAGCCAAAACCAAAGCCCTGGATTTGCGAACCCCCATGTTGAACAATCTGGTCAAAAGCAGAGACAGACCGGTATCCACAAACATGCCCGGGCGTTGCCTGGCTTTCTCCTGGTCCACCTTGGACAGGGGCAGCATACAATGGATCATGCCCCCGATTCCAAGGAAGGGGTCATAAACAGCCACTCCGACACAGGATCCCAATGAGTAGGTGACCAGCACATCCTGGGGTGAATCAGTAACCATCATCTGCGCAATATCCACAACAACTAAAGCCATTGCTATTCCCGGGTGCATTGAAATTATGGTCGAATGTATACCGAAGGTTCGACACTTTTGAAGTTACTCAGCAATCCGGACAGGCTTTCGGCATGACCGACCATGAGGTATCCTTTGGGCTTAAGAAGTCTATACATCTCCTCCAGAAGCT
The DNA here is from genome assembly GCA_041686195.1 of Desulfovermiculus sp. GTDB lineage: Bacteria > Desulfobacterota > Desulfovibrionia > Desulfovibrionales > Desulfothermaceae > Desulfovermiculus. The sequence continues at coordinate 1,553 of JAWLEI010000099.1, read as the reverse complement.
GTTTTCGGATATGATTGTCAAAATAAATCATAACATTGCGGCAAAATATCACATCCAGCGGACCGCGCATGGGAAAAGGTATTTCGGAGAGATTGAGCCGGGCAAAGGTGAGCATTTGTTTCAGCCGGGGGGATACGGCAAACATCTTTTCCGGACCATGCCCCGACCGGCTGAAATATCTGCCTATCAACTCTTTGGGCACTTTTTCCATGCGCCTGGAATCATAGACTCCTTGACGGGCATGGTCCAGGACCCTGGTGGAGAGGTCTGTGGCCAGGATCTTGGTGTCTGCAACCGAGCATAAGGTCTCAGCCAGGGTTATAGCCATTGTGTACGGTTCTTCACCGGTAGAGGCTGCTGCGCACCACAAGCGAAAACGTTTTTGGCCCTGCGCTTCCCACTCGGCCATGATCCTGGCCAGGACCTGGAAATGTCTTGGTTCCCGATAAAACTGAGTGACATTGGTAGATATCTCATCCAGCAGGGCCACAAGCTCAGATTCAGACCTGTCCTGGCGTACATATTCAAAATAGGACTTATAGCAGGATATGCCCACCCGTCGCATGCGCTTACCCAGCCGGGAAGCGACCAGGGCCTGCTTGTTGGGGCCGAGTCTGATTCCGGCCCGTTCATATATAAGCTGGACAAAGCTTTGAAATGTGGAAGTATCAATGGTTTGCTCGTTCACGAATATACACTCTTATTAAGGGACAGAACTTATAAGACCCGGTACTAGATTCCGGCCTTGGACAGGGCCTCTACCTCTTCGGAGGAAAGAACCTTGTTGATATCCAGAAGGATCTTCACTGCATCCTTTGTTTTGGCCATACCCAAAATGAATGTGGTGTCCATCTGAGTGCCAAAGGCAGGGGCTGGCTCAATCTCTTCGGCAGTTATCTCAACTACCTCGGACACCTCGTCCACGATGATGCCCATTATCACACTTGTATCTCCACGTTGTACCCGGACCACTATGATACAGGTCTTGCGTGAGGTCTCCTGGGCCGGCATCCCAAATTTCAGGCGTAAATCGACGATAGGGATGACCTTGCCCCGCAGGTTGATCACACCGCGCACATAATCCGGCACCCGAGGTACCCGGGTTATCTCCAGCATCTCGATGATCTCCTGGACCTTTAATATTTCCAGTCCGTATTCTTCATCTGCCAGACGGAAGGTCAAGTACTTCCCGGCCAACTCTTCCATCCCGGCCTCAACAGCCTGTGCGGAACGAGAACGTGCACTCCTCATTCTTTTTTCCTCCATAAATTGGCATAAAATTCACTTAAAAGTCCTTGAAGTCGTCCTCATCCAGGGGAATGAGCTTTTCCGGGGACTGATCCTGGTTCTTGCCCTGACGTTGGGCCTGCCTGGTCTCAGACTGTGAGGACTGCCCCGATCTTTTGTTCAGCCCGGACCGATTCCTCGTGTTTTCGTCTCCGGATTTCCTGGATTGGCCCGTTTGAGCTGAATGCCGGCGTGCCCCGGATATTTTCCCGTGTGCACCCTGCCTCTGACCGGCATGGTTTCGGCTTTCGGTACTGCTCTTTCCC
>JAWLEI010000098.1:0-10846 GCA_041686195.1 Desulfovermiculus sp. | reverse complement strand
CTGCTCCCGTCCGGTGGTGGACGCCAAGTGGATGGAGAAGTCCCGCCAGGTAGGGACCTCAGGCCAGACGGTCAAGCCCAAGGTGTACCTGGCCATGGGTATCAGCGGCTCCTTCCAGCACATGGGCGGAGTGAAGGGCAATCCGTTCATCGTGGCCGTGAACAATAACCCCAAGGCCCCCATCTTCCAGGTGGCCGACGTAGGCGTGGTGGCTGACATGCTGGAGTTCATGCCCGAGCTCAAAGAGCAGGTGGAAGAGTTGAAGTAAATAAAAAGGCGGCCTTCGGGCCGCCTTTTTATTTATGAGTGGAATGAAACAAAGGCACAATCCCCTCAGTCCTGCCCTCCTGTCTTGCTATCTCCTGGCGGATGAGAACATAAGCCCGCCAGTAATTGAAAATTCCGCCCACGAAAAACAGCACACTGCCCACCAGGTATCCAATTCGATACGATACATACCAAGGATGGTGTTATTTGAACTCACGTGGTGTGTCGAGTACACTATTTGCGATATTGACCAGTACATGCCTCGGATGTCTGCAAGGTGTTCGTTCAGGGACATTTGTCAGCGAGGCGCTGGAGACCTGATTTCGGCTCTCTGAATGCTCGGGGACCGAATGCTTGCTCTAAAGAGGGAGAAAAAAAGATGGGAGGAGAGGGATGAGCCAAAATGAGAAATTCATCACCGAGCCTGAGGCGATTAAGGCAGTTATCCGGCGATGTAATGTGTGCCGTTTGGGGCTGGCCAGGGAGGATGAGCCCTATATTGTTCCAGTTTGCTTTGGTTTTGACGGGCAGAGCCTGTATATCCACACTGGAACCACAGGCCGGAAAATTGAATTTTTTCAGGCCAACCCTCAAGTGTGCTTTGAATTTGAGGACCAGATCCGGGTGATCGCCGATCCAGACAAGCCCTGTGCCTGGAGCATGGCCTACACCAGTGTGATGGGCACCGGGAGGATCAGGGAGTTGTTTGCCGAAGATGAGAAGGTCGGCGGCTTAAATCAGATCATGACCCATTATTCCGGCCAGGCCTGGATTATGCCCAGGCAGAAGCTGGATTCAGTCCGAGTCTGGGCTGTGGATATCGCGTCTTTGACCGGGAAGGTTTCTGCTTACTGTCGTTGAGGAGATCATTTTGCAGTACAAGTCCAGGATGTCTGCCCATTGGTTCCGAGCCTTTTGCCGGCGAAAAATCTATCCAATAAATAGAGCCTTTGCGAATTACCATTCTTGTCCCTCGTCTACTTCCAGTCCTTCCAGCCAATGGGTATAAGCAAGCTGTTCAGCTCTTATTGATTGATAAGTTATGCTGTCAGTTGGTCAAAGATAGAGGTCCGGACTGTGAAGCCGGTTAATCTGGCCACCACCGGGCACTTGACTTTTAAGGCGAAAAATGTGCCCGGCAGGCGGCCGTGCAGGGATTCAAAGTTGCCCTGGCCTTTGCTGATCACGATTGGAGCGGCATGTAACTCCTGCAGGAAGTCCGGATGACATCTGGAGAGAAGTGTCCCGGGGCTGTCCACACCGGATGAGATAACCCGGCACAGGCGATCCATGCCTACAAACTGTGCATCCTCCATAGTGGCGTCGTTTAAGATTGGCTTCCCGCGGACCACATAGGTCACCTCTGCTCCGAGCGTTTGCAGCTGCTTGACCAGGAGAGTATCCATGCCGATCTCCCCGGCATTGTCTCCCAGGATCATGACCCGGGACTGGTCTGTATTCAGCAATTGGCAAAGCTTGGAATAACCACCCATCTTCTCTTGAGCCTTTTCCTGGGATAAGGCGGCTTCCCAGTCGAAATCACCATCTACACCGACATCTATATAGTTGGCGATCAGGGAAAAGCGAAGGGCTGTCAGCAGGCGGTCGGGACTGGCCTGTATGTTTTTTTCCAGTCTGGGCAAGAGATCTAAAACCTGGGTGTTGGCTGTGTATTTGTGCTGGGCGAAGAAGTCGTTTTGCCCAGTAACATTGGCTGCTTGGGCATAAATGCGGGCGGCCAGCTCGGGCGGAGGGTAATTGGTGTCGGTCTGCCGGATGATTTCCCGGCATTCTTTCTTGATGAGTTTTTGGAGCTCAAGGTCATCGCCAGCCACCATGGTGGCCAGCTTATCAATCTGGCGCTCAAAACAGGGGATGCATTCAGTAAAGGTCTGCATACAGGCTCCGGAGAAGATGAAAAACGCGGAATACACGGGATACGCAGAAAAAAACTTTAATATGTTGTTTCTTTTTGTTTTGTGTGTTCAGTGTGGTCCGCGGTAGAATATTCTTTTATTTCAGCTTGCCCCCGGCAAATCTGAAATATTTTTATACGAGCTTTGCTGATGAGGCTCCCCAGGAAGTATGCGTATCACTTTTCCTGGTCAGAGGAAGCCTTCTGTTCTTCCTCCCCACTTTCAGGCCCTTCCTGGCCTGGACTGTTATCATTTTTTTTGTGCACCCCGATACCAAAGATGTAGAGCACAAAGAGCAGAGGAGTGAAGAGCATGGCCTGTTCCAGTCGGCCGTGATACATGCTGACCACACTGAAGATCACCGCTCCGATGACAAATACTAACAAGATCCAGGCCATCACTTTGGAATGCGTCATATTCGGGACTCCTTATTCCACCAAAAACCAAGGGTTGTGCAGATCCTCCTTATTGTACACCAAAGGAGCATCAGAGTCCCAAATGCGCACCCGGCGTCCGGCGGCCTGGGCAATGGCCTGGCCGGCGGCGGTGTCCCACTCCATGGTCGGCCCCAGGCGGGGATAGATATCCGCCTGGCCCTCGGCCACCAGGCAGAACTTGAGGGAGCTTCCGGCGGAGACGAACTGCACCTCTCCCAGTTCCCGTTCTTTTTCCTGGACATAGATCTGGAGTTCAGGGGTGGGATGGGAGCGGCTGCCGACTATGGTGAAGGGTCTGGATTTCACATCATTCTCCGGCAACCAGGCAGCCTGCTCCAGGAGGTCTTCCAGGTGGAAGTTCAGGTCGGGATGGATGTCCTGGCAGCGTCTGGCCCCATATTCGGTGCTCCCCAGGTAAAGTGTCCTCTTGACCGGAATGAAAATGACCCCCAGGATGGGCGTTCGGTCCTGAATCAGGGCGATGTTCACTGTGAATTCCCCGTTGCGCTTGATGAACTCCTTGGTTCCGTCCAGGGGATCGACAATCCACAGCTTTTTCCAGTCTTTTCGGTGAGCAAAGGGAATGCTTGAACCTTCTTCGCTCAGAATGGGAATGGAAGTGGCTTGCAGGTGCCGGCTTATAATGTCATGGCTGGCCTGATCAGCCTTGGTCAGCGGGGATGTATCCTCTTTGTGCTGCACTGAAAAGTCGGTTTCATAGACGTTTAGTATGGCCTTGCCGGCTTCCAGTGCAGCACTGACTGCTGTAGACAAGAGTGTATTTGTGATCATTTTTTGTGCCCTGATGGCGTATAAAAGGTTGGAAGGAGACTTTTACAAGTCTGTTATGTCCTCAAGAGCAATTCCTGGTAAGTGATTCTGAGCTGCGTTCACTCATCCACTGCACCTGCCGGCAGATGCCCATGAGCAGGTTGTATTCATAGCGCTTGAGACGCATCCGGCCCAGAAAGCGGCGCAGGGGCATCATGAAATAGTCTGCGTTTTGATCATGTAAAAAGTCAATACGCTGCAAGGCGTCCTGCATGGTTTCAAAAAGCAATCGCAGCTCAGCCTGCGTGGCCAGGTCTTTGCTTTCCGTGGGCAGTCTGCGCTTGAGGCCGCTCGGCTTGCATTGGAAACACGCATAGAGCAGGATAAGGACCGCATGGGACAGATTCAAGGACCATGCGCCGGGGGCAGTGGGAATGGAGACCAGTTCGCTGCACTGCTCAATTTCTGCATTGACCAATCCCTTGTCTTCCGGCCCGAAGAGCAGAGCCACATGCAGGCCGCTTTCCAACTCGTCCACGATTTGAGCTGCAGCCTGATCCGGAAGGAGGATGCGCTTTCTCCATCCGCCTGTTCTGGCGGTAGTGGCATATACCCGGTGCATGGGAGCCAAGGCTTGATGCATATCGGCATGGACCTTGAGCTCATTGAGGATTTCCTCTCCCTGGCTGGTGGCCAGACTGCGGGCCGTCTCCGGACTGTAGGCCCTGGGAGCAATAAGGCTCAGATTGGGACACCCGATATTGGCGCAGACCCGGGCCACGGAGCCTATGTTCTCCGAAAGCTTGGGCCGGCAGAGGACGACGGTCAGGTTAGGAAACAGCATGCGGGCTTCCTTTCAGCTTTGCCTCTGGCAAATCTGATTTTTTGCGCCAGAGCGCGCAAAAGAAATGCGGATTGATCGGGAATACGAGATCCCATCCTTTTTCGTATGATGCGGATTGGTTCGAAAAGACGGAAGGTTCTTACTTCCCCTGCTGGGTTGCAGAGTATTGAGGCTGAACTGGAAAGTCAAACTGTCCTTTAAAGAGCCGGCAGCTTCCGGCCTGTTGTTTTCCGCCGGATGCGGAACAGACTTTTGACCGCTCGTTCGAGCATTTTGTCCGGCTGGTGAGTCAAAAGAAGGTGTAATAAAAAAAGTGGGCCTTGGGCCAGCCCAAGGCCCACTTTTTTTATAGCCCCAAATCCTGATTGATAAGAATGACCTGAATCCGTTGGGCTGGAAAGGATCTTTCTGTAATGGTCCAGGTGTTGCAAATGCGTTGAGGGCTGGAGCAGTCATCACACCTTCCAGTTTTCACGCAGGGAGTCTTGAAGTTATGCCGTATGGCATTGGCCGGGGCTGAAAGACGTTTAATCCTGGTCATGCCCGCATGGAGTCCGGGCACAAGCTTGTTGCGGCCGATAAATAGAAGCACATGCCTGGGGCCGAAGTCAATGCCGGCCACCCGGTTGCCGACCATGTCCAGATTGATGAGCCGCCCGTCTTCGGTCAGGGCGTTGGTCCCGGTCAGGAACAGGTCGGTGAGCAGAGCCTGACGTCTGCGCTCAATGAGATCCGGCCTGGGGATATCGGCTTCAAAGTTCCGAATCACCTGCACCGGATAGCGAGCGGGTATTTCCTGGAGCAGGCGAGTAGCGGTCAGGGTCATGGAATCGCACCAGGACATGGTTTGGATCTGCATCCGGGGCAGAAGCTCGTTGAGCACTAAATCACGGGCGTCATCAGTGGTATCTACGATGTGGGCCCCGAAGTTCCGGGCCTGGAGGGCACTTTGAGCTGCACAGAGCTTGGGGTGCCAGAACTGCTGAATTGTTGTGTCGGGAGCGTTTCCACCCATACAAGTCCTTTATACAGCCGTTGTATTGTCGGTTTGCAAATCTAAACCTGCATGTTCAAGGTGTGTACTGCATAGCGGACGGCCAACTCCATCCCCAGGGGGAGGACTGCCTCGTCAAAATCAAAGTTGGGGCTGTGCAGTGCAGCTTGCCCCTCCCGGCCAATTCCCAGGAATACGTAACATCCAGGAATCTTTTCCAGGATAAAGCTCATGTCTTCGCCGCCCATAGTCTGTTCGGGCTTGCGGATACATTCCTCAGGCACGACGTGTGCTGCAATCCGGCGCATACGTTCGCTTACCGCGGGGTCGTTGACCAGAGGGGCAAAACCGGTGGTCGACTCCAGCTTGTACTTCGCACCCATGGAAGCACAAACCCCGGCCACCACCTGTTCGATTTGCCCGGGCCAGGAGTTCCAGGTTTCCTGGTCAAAGGTTCTGGTGGTCCCGGCTATCTGGGCCTGAGCAGGAATCACATTGAAGGCGGATCCGGCCTGGAAACTGGCTACAGTGAGAACGGCAGGATGTAAAGGAGAAATTTTTCGGCTGACCAGACGCTGCAGGGCGTTGACCACCTGGACTCCCACATCCAGGGCGTCCACGCATTTGTGGGGCATGGCTGCATGTCCGCCTTGACCCAGGATTGTGATTTGAAAACGATTCATGGCCGCCATGAGTGGACCGGATCGTATTCCGATACAGCAAAGATCCAAATCAGGCCAGAGATGGAAGGCCAGTGCCTCATCAACTTGGGGATTTTCCAGGGCTCCGGCCTGAATCATGGGCTTGGCCCCGCCCGGACCTTCCTCAGCTGGCTGAAAAAGAAAGACCATATTTCCGTGCAGTTGATCTATGAGTGATGAAAGCAGGGCAGCTGCACCCAGGGACATGGCCATGTGCCCGTCGTGCCCGCAGGCGTGCATCATTCCGGGATGGGTGGAAGCCCAGGCATGCCCGGTCTGCTCCTGAATGGGCAGGCCGTCCATGTCCGCCCGGTACAAAAGGGTGGGACCCGGGCGGCCGGTGCGAAGAACGGCCTTGATGCCTGTCCCGGCCAGACCTGTATGCACCTCCAGACCCAGTTGGTGCAAATGCTCAGCGATATACGCTGCAGTCTTGTGCTCAGCCAGGCCGGCTTCCGGGATTTGATGCAGATCACGCCGGAAACGGACCAGCTCGGGGGCGAGTGCTGTGCATTTGGTTTTGATTTCTGGCATAATTCTTGGTGGGTTATGAATCTTGATTTGTTCGGAGGAAATAGGTCTATCAATTCGAAATATAAGTTTCACCCTTAATTAAACTGGGCCTTTGCGGCCGAAGCAGGGCTGAACCGGCTTACTCCACACAGCGCTCAATCACCGTGGCAATACCTTGCCCACCCCCTACGCAGGCGGTGGCGCAGCCGTATCTGGCCTCTTTGTGTTTTAAAATCCGGGCCAGGGTGCCTGCGAGGCGAACTCCGGTGGCCCCCAAAGGATGGCCCAGGGCCAGCCCGCCGCCCATGATGTTGACCCGATTCGGGTCAATGCCCAGCTCCTGCACGGCATACAGAGCGACCACACTGAAGGCCTCATTGATTTCCCAGCAGTCTATGTCCCGGACTGAGAGTCCGGCCTGGTCCAGGGCCTTGCGCACGGCCGGAACCGGCCCCTGGCCCATGATGGTAGGATCCACCCCGGCCACACCCATTGACCGCACCAGCCCCAGGATGGGCAGGCCGGCCTCTTCGGCCTTTTCCCGGGCCATAAGGAGCATGCCCGCTGCTCCGGCGTTCAGTGGAGATGCATTTCCGGCAGTGATGGAGCCTTCAGGGTGAAAGATAGGTTTGAGTTGAGACAGGCCCTCCAGGGTGGTTCCTTCCCGCACCGCCTGATCCCGGTCCACAATCCGGGGATTTCCGTCCTTGGGAGTGATTTCTATGGGCAGGATTTCGGAATCGAAAAAGCCGGAGTTTCGGGCTTGGACGGCCAAGGCATGGGAACGCTCGGCCCATTCATCCATGGCCTGGCGGGTGATGCCGCTGATGTCGGCCAGCTTTTCGGCCGTCAGCCCCATATTCAGGGTGGTGTGCATGTCCCAGTGGGCATAGGCCGGATCGGAAGACAGTCCGGGATGTACGGATATGGTTCCTTTTTCAAAAAGAGTGGGTCCCATAGGGACCCGGGTCATATGTTCCATGCCCGTAGCCAGGACCATGTCTGCGGCATTGGCTGCGATTTCCAGGAATCCGGTATGAACGGCGGCCATGCCAGAGGCGCACTGCATGTCCAGGAATTTGGCTGGAACGGTTTCCGGAAGGTTGGCCAGGAAGATCGGAGTGCGGCCCCCGTAGGTCCAGTTTTCGCTCACCCCGAAAGCGGACCCGACCAGGAAGTCGTCCAGGGAATAGGGATCTACTCCAGTTCGCTGAATTAAGGCTTGAATGACCCGGGCCAGAAGCTCGTCCGCCCGGATGCCGCCCAGATCATCTCGTTCCGGTTCCTGGGGGCGGGACCGGGATTGGGGGGAGCGCAGATATCCGATGATAGCGACTTCGCGCATGGTGTGCTCCTTGCTTGACAGACATTCAACTACTCTACCAGCCCACACCAGCGGGCCATGAACAGGGCGTAGGCTTTGGCTGTATGCAGAACGCTGTCCAGGCGGACTCGTTCATTGGCTGCGTGGATATTTTCAGCTACCGGACCGAAGCAGGTGGCCTGTCCCCGTCCGTAAAGGCAAAAGGCCCGCAGATCAGTGGTGCAGGTGGATATATATCTGGCTGCTTTCTGTCCGGTCAAATCCAGATGACAGGAACTTAGAAGACTAAAGGCCGGAAGATCGGGACTTACACTGTGACCCTCGGATCTGAAGCCGTAAAATTCGACCTGGGGCGGGTTGTCCCGGAGCCAGGGATCCTTTTCAGCCGCTTGCAAAACGGTCCGGCGCACCCGGTCCTGGATCTCCGGATACGGGGTGCCGGGGAAAAAGGACAACCGGCAGTGCAGCTCGCACCAGGCCGGAACGGTTGAGGGCCAATCTCCGCCGCTGAGCATGCCGGGATTGAAGTTCAAGGGATGGGTGTGCTCGGCATAGGCCTGGGGCACGTTTTCCCTGTTCAGCTCTTCTTCCAGCTGGCGCAAGGCCTCAATGAGGACAAAACTCTTTTCTATGGCATTGGTTCCGGCCGGCGCGGCTTGAACATGACTGGGAAGACCCTTGATCCGGACCTTGAACCACAGGACTCCCACCTGGTCGGTGAGCAGGGTGGGGCCGAATGGTTCAGGGATGAGCACGGCCTGGGCATCAAAGCCGGCCAAGAGACAGGCCAGGGCCCCGTTGCCGGTGCATTCTTCTTCGATCACCCCCTCTACGGTGACTGGTGCGGCCAGGCCGAAACCGGCCCTGTGCACTGCCTGCAGGGCATAGGTCATGGCTGCTACTCCGGATTTCATGTCTCCAGCCCCGCGGCCGTAGAGCCAGCCGTCCCGGACGAAGGGGGCAAAGGGATCAAAGTCCCAGAAATCAAGTGGTTCCGGACTGACCACATCCAGGTGGCCGTTGAAGAGCAGACTGCGCCCGCCAGCAGTGTCCGCAGGCCTGGTGGCCACCACGCACTCTTTATTCTGATAGCTCCAGGGGACTGGGGCGAACCCGGGATGACCGGACAGCTGACCAGGATCAATAGGTATCCGCAACGGAGAGAGCTCCAGTTTGGTCAGCTCATCATCCATGACCTGAACCGCCCCGGCTTCATTGCCCAGGGTGCTCGGTGCAGCCACCAGCCGGGAAGTGAAATCAATGATCTCCGGTTCCAGATCTTGAACAGCATGCAAAAGCCGTTGTTCTTGGGGAGTAATGGTGGACATAAAAACTCGCAGGGAAAAATGGTAATGAATTGCTCATGCTCAGGCTTGTGGACGAAGACAAGCTTCGCCCGAATTCAATCACGAGTGGTGCAACAGCTGTAGGGGCGGACCTTGTGTCCGCCCCATGGACTGCCACACCAGCGACAGATTGTGATCCCAGTGCTTTGCCCCCAGGACCGCCGGGTGCCACCCCGGCCATTCCGGGACCGCTAGGCGCCTGCCTGGCTCTTTTTTTAAGATTTCTGGCCCTCGGAGAGGCCCAGGCTACTGGGCCTCAGCCCAGCTCATGCCCTGTTTCCATTTGGATCAAACTTGCGTCTGCGGCCAGCGATCCCGCCACGGCCGGGACTGAACACTCAGTATGTTGGCATTTCCCCGTCCGGCACAATAAGTTCAGCCCCGGTCTTGTCCCGTACCTCCTGCACACTGCTCCCGGCCGCGATCTCCCGCAGGGCAAATCCCTGGGCAGTAACGTCAATGACCGCCAGCTCGGTAATAATTGTGTGGGCGCAAGCCCGGGCGGTAATGGGCAGACTGCACTGCCTGACCAGCTTGGGCTCGCCCTCGCGGGTGGTGTGGGTGGTGGTGATCAGCAGCCGGTTGGCCTTCTGGGCCAGCTCCATGCCGCCTCCGATGCCCGGGGTATGCCGGCCGGGCATGATCCAGTTGGCCACGTCCCCGGTTTCCGAGACTTCCAGAGCACCGAGCACGGCCACATCCAGGCGTCCGGAGCGGACCAGGGCAAAGGAGACTGCACTGTCGAAGAACGATCCCCCGGGATTGACATGGATATAGGTCCCTCCGGCATCGATGAGATTGCGGTCTGCCTCGGCCATGGTGCAGGCCCGGCCCATGCCCAAAATCCCGTTTTCAGAGTGCACGTGGACCTGGCGCTCGGCTGGCAGGTATCGCGGAATGAGGGTAGGGATTCCAATGCCCAGGTTTATGACCGAACCATCCGGTATCTCTTGAGCCGCGCGGCCGCAGATCTTATGTTTCAAGGACATGGTGGGCAAGCACTCCGTATTCTTCTGTTATTTCAGGGATGGGTACCAGGTGATCGACAAAAGCGGCCGGGGTGTGGATCTGATCAGGGTCCAGATCGCCGGGCTCAACAATTTCCTCGGCCTCGGCTATAACCAGGTCGGCGGCCATGGCCATGAGAGGATTGAAGTTGCGGGCCGACTTGGTGTAGACCAGATTACCCAGCCTGTCGGCAACTGCGGCGTGGACCAGGGCTACATCAGCCCGCAGGGCGGGCTCGAAAAAGGCCTCCCGGCCGTCCACTTCGATGATCCGCCGTTTTTCGCGCAGGATGGTGTCGATGCCGATGTCGGTGACAATGCCCATGAGCCCGGCCCCACCGGCCCGGATACGCTCGGCCAGGATGCCCTGAGGCGAGAATTCGATCAGGATTTGGCCTGTATTCATGAGTTCAACCACTGTGCTGTTCAGCCCGATGTGGGAGACGATGTAGCTTTTGGCCAATCCGGCCTCGAAGATCCGGGAGATGCCGATCCCCGGCTCGTTGGCGTCGTTCTTGACCAGGGTCAGATCCTTGGCCCCATGGGCTATAAGGGCGCTGATCAAGGTAAAAGGCGTGCCCGGAGTGCCGAATCCGCCGATCATTATTGTGGACCCGTCCCGGACCTTGGAGAGGGCTTGGGCTGCGGTGGTGGTTTTGTTGATCACAGAGAGCTCCAGTGTGAGTGTTCAGTGTTCGGTGTTCAGGGTTCAGCGCCGCCTCTGGC
>JAWLEI010000097.1:0-11060 GCA_041686195.1 Desulfovermiculus sp. | reverse complement strand
CATGGTAGATGAGGCCACGTTGCGTCTTTTGCAAACAGCGGATCGAACCTCTCCGATGATTGCAGATGTTTCGGAACATATCGCCAAGTTTCCGCATGCTGATTTGATCCAGCTCATGCAGTACTTGATTGCCGAAGGCGAAGACAAGGCCATGGGTATTCTGCTCAATGCCGTCGCCTTTCTCAGGATGCAGGTCGATCCGAATGCAGACTATGGGTCGTCGTACATTGTACTCAGACCCGGGGCTCGGGTGGAGCCCCTTTCGGGTGCTGAGAAAACAGGTTTGGGGAATGTATGCTCGCAACCTGTCTCAATCAAAGACAGAAATTGGAGACCAGGGTACTGGGATAGATGCTTAGACACTGGTGACCTGAGGTTCCAGAGCTCCAGCGGTCCCAAGCTCCGCCATCTTGCGCACTTGCTGGTGGCAATCCTGGGAATGGAGGGCATTGAGCTTTTGATAGTCAATGCTGCCCAGTCCGGCTGCATCAACGGACAAGGCAGAAGACGAAGCAAAGATGCCTACGTCATTGCCCATCATTTGTCCGGGAATCGGGGCGCAGTCGCACTCAGTGCTCATATCCGTGGCAAAATTGATGCAGGCCACTTTGCCTGAATCAAAGGTATCCAGCACCGCCTTGGCGGCTACGGCCAGGCCCTGCGGGAGCCTTTCCCGATTTTCCAGGGTGATGGCTCCTTCCGGGCAGGCGGAACTGCATATGGGGCAGCGCATGCACAAGGGGCTGTCGATGACCACGCACTCGTCTTCTATGCGGGGCAGATTGAACCAGCAGGCATCCACGCAGGTCCCGCAGGCCTGACAGGCCTGCTCATCTATGACCAGGTCCAGGAGCCGGTGCTGATCCAGCTTGCTCTTTTTGGTCACTCCGCCCATGCCCAGATTCTTGATCGCTCCACCGAATCCGGACAGACCATGTCCCTTGAAGTGGGAAACTACGATCATAGCATCGGCCTGATGGATGGCTCCGGCCACTTCAACTTCGGACAGGAGCGGGTCGGGTGAATCAACCCTGACCCCGTTCTCACTCATCAGCCCGTCGGCCACGATAAAGGGAGCGTATCCAAAGCCGTTGGCCACGGCTGTTTCCATGTGATCTATGGCATTGTTTCGCTTCAAGGGATAATAGGTGCAGGTGTCGGTGAGGAAAGGCTTGCCACCCCGGGCCTTGACCTCGTCCACGATCTGCTTGAGGAAAAAGGGGCGGACATAGTTGGGATTGCCCAACTCACCCACATGGAGCTTGACGGCTACTTTGTCCCCGGGCTGGACCACGTCGAAAATTCCGGACTCTGCATACAGCTTCCCGGCTTTGGCCATCATATTTGCCCCCTGGACCCAGGGTGTAAAGAAGACAGTATTGGCGTCTTTCATTTGCAATCCTCCTTTTTTAAGCTCACCTGATCAATCGATACAACGATTAAAGTCTATCAGATGTGGCCATTGTCAAGGGGGCTATGCCCCCTGATAAGAAGGCTTAACTTCCGGACCATGGGCTGGAGAGGGCAATGTTACCAGGAGTGCCAGTAAAAAGACGGCCTGGGAGAATAAAAGGAGGGCGGACCATACCACCAGGGACCATAGGGTCTGTATGCTGGTCCCCAGGGTTTGTATCTGTCGTCATCAGGGTCCTGCCAAAGATGGATTTCCTTGATCTGGATCACCGGATAGGGGCCGTAGGGATCGTTTTCCAGGATCTTGGTCTTTCCAGTTACCTTACCGGCTACAGTTACCCCTCGGTGCTTTGAATAGATCTCAGGATCAAGGAAAGTATTTTGCCTGGCGATAAATCTGCCTGCTGAAGCATCCTTGGACTTTGGTTTTTGCTGCGAGGTGAGCGGGGCCTGCAGAATAATCAGCCGGCTCTCTTCCTGGCCAGCTTGATTTTCAATGATATACCCGCCCCAAATCACGATCTCCCCGGCATATTGAGCAGGGTTCGCTGAGACCTGTTCAAAGCTGAGGTCCGGATCGGCCTGGATACGTAGATCCTTGGAAACCACGGCACACCCGGAAGTGCAAAGAATCATGAACATAAGACCGATCAATACGCTTTTCATCTCAGTCCTCCGCGATCATTATTGTCAGCGCTTTCCATTTACCTGCATGCCACATTGTGAGGGTGATTGTTGTGATTTTCTCTTATTGAATACAGCAGAACAGAAGGCATGTCCATTTTCCTTGCGGGAATATGAATCCTGGTTAAGCAGGCTTGGCGTTGAATGGGGCAGGCCCGCAAGGAAAAGCGTTCAGTCCCTTTCCAGGATCAAAAAGAAGCGGTTATGATACTGTATTTGACAGTCCTGTCATTTCGGGTTCTAATATCATTGTTATAAAATTTTTGAACTGACGCTACCTGTCGGTAATGCGGCACATGCCACGTCCAAGGCCATGTATTTATAAACATGAAACCTAAATACATTCAGTCTGATACGCTGAATTGCAGGCAACAAAGGATGGAATGTGCACATATTGGAGCATCGGGCCCTGAGGGGGCCCAATTATTACAGTCGTTACTTAACAATGTTCATGCGCCTGGATATCGGCGATCTTGAAGAGCGGCCAAGTGACCAGGTCCCCGGCATAGCCGAACGGCTGCAGAAACTTCTGCCCGGAATATATGAGCACCGCTGCTCAGTGGGTGAGCGGGGCGGATTTTTGCAACGGGTGCAGCGCGGTACCTATGCTGCTCACATGGTTGAACATGTGACTATAGAGCTGCAAAACATTATTGGTTTTTCAGTGGGTTACGGCAAGGCTGTGGACACCAATGACCGCGGTATTTACGTGGTCCTCTACCGCTACCGCGACGAGGCCTGCGGTTTGGCTGCGGGCTGTGAGGCTGTTCAGATCGTGGACAGTCTCTACCGGGGCGGCGATGTAGATATGGGCCCGGTTATTGACCGACTCAAGGAGGTTCGGGATGCAAACATGCTCGGACCGTCCACTTCCTCCATTGTAAACGCCGCCTTGGCGCGCGACATCCCGTATTACCGACTGTCTGAAAATACCAGCTACATCCAGCTCGGTCAGGGAGTTCTTCAGCAGCGCTTTCAAACCACAGTGACCTGGAAGACCGGGATTATTGGGCACACAATTGCCGATGACAAGGACTGGACCAAGCAAATCCTCAAGGATGCAGGTATACCCGTCCCCCAGGGATGGGGCTGCTATACCTTTCAGGAGGCGGTGGAGGCTGCCGAGTCAGTGGGGTATCCGGTGGTGACCAAACCGCTCAGCGGCAATCACGGACGCGGGATTACGACCAATATCTCCAATGCAGCCGAGCTGCGCCAGGGATTCGAGGCCGCCCTGCTCCACCATGAAGCGGTGGTGGTCGAAACCAATATCAAGGGCGAAGACCACCGCCTGCTGGTCATTGACGGCAAGCTGGTGGCCGCAGCCCGGCGGCGCCCGGCCCATGTCCAGGGCGACGGCCGATCTACACTCAAGGAGCTGATTGACAAGGAGAACGAGGATCCGCGTCGGGGAGTGGGGCATGAGAACCTGTTGACCCAGATCCACATCGACGATCAGACCATGAGGCTGGTGGAGCAGGCCGGACTGACTTTTGACAGCGTGATCCCTGAGGGCGAGATCGTATGGCTGAAAACCACGGCCAATATCTCCACCGGGGGGACAGCCACCGATTTGACCGATGACGTGCATCCGGAGGTGAAATACGCGGCCGAGCGCATGGGCCGGCTGATAGGGCTGGACATCATTGGTATCGATCTATTGGCCGAGACTTTGACCAAACCTCTGGAGCAGCAGTCTGCCGGAGTGGTCGAGGTCAATGCCGGGCCCGGGTTCCGCATGCATTTGTCGCCAACACACGGCAAGGGGCGTCCAGTAGGCGAGGCAGTGGTGGATATGCTCTTTCCGGATGGCGGAAACGGGCGGATCCCGATCACGGCCATTACCGGAACCAACGGCAAGACCACGACCACCCGATTGACCGCGCACATGCTGCGTCAGGCCGGGCGGCAGGTGGGAATGGCCTGCACCGGGACCATTGAGATCGACAATCATATCATTATGCGTGGCGATTACAGCGGCCCCATGGCGGCCCAGACCGTGCTCCAGGAGCCGACGGTGGATCATGCAGTGCTGGAAGTCGCCCGGGGCGGCATCATGCGCCGGGGACTGGGGTTCGACGCCTGCGATGTGGGTGTGTTGCTGAACATTGCCAGCGACCATCTTGGTGAACAGGGTATCCACACCCTGGACGAGCTCGCCCGCTGCAAGACAGTGGTTGTGGATGCGGTAAAGCATGAGGGGTTCTGCGTTCTCAATGCCGACGACGAACGGGTCATGGACCAGGGCACGAACTGGTCCCGGGGACGGATCATCTATTTTACAATGGATCCGGATAAGGCCGCCTTGAGTGAGCATGTGGCTGAGCATGGAATTGTGTTCACTGTGAAAGACGGCTGGATCGTTATGTGCCAGGGCCAGGTGGAGGCCCAGGTGATTGAAGTAAACGACGTCCCCATCGCCTTTGAGGGACATGCTCCATTCAACATTCAAAACGCCATGGCTGCTGCGGCCGTAGGTCATGCCCTCGGATTGAGCCTTGGAGACATTCGGATGGGGCTGGCTACCTTCCATCCCACACCTGGCCAGCTGCCGGGGCGAACCAACCTGATCGAGGCTGACGGCATTCGCTGTCTGATAGACTATGGGCACAACGTACCGGCCTTGAAAGCACTTGACTCCCTTGTGCGTGGACTGGGAACGCAGCGGCGTATCGGTGTGGCCAGTGCACCCGGCAATCGAAGGGATGAGGATCTGATGGACCTGGGGAAACAGCTCGGAAGCATGTTGGATGCACTCTTTGTCTGTGAGTCAGATCCGCGCGGACGCCAGCCGGGCCAAGCGGCGGAATTGATCCGAGGCGGAGCGACCCAGGCCGAAACAGCTTGTCAGGCCGAGGTGATCATGGATGAGTACGAGGCAGTTGGCTTGGCAATGGACCAGGCCTCTGAGGGGGACCTGCTCCTCTTGCTCATAGACGACATCCAGGGCACCATCCAGCGTCTCAAGGGACGCAGCTTCCGCACCGAGGCCCCGATCACATCGTAATCTTGCCCGGCCGGGAGGGATCGGACCGCCCGGTATACGACATGTTTTCATGCGCATGTCCCGAATACAAGACCTGAGCGCAAAAGGTCGATTGCGGTCGACTTGGAGCAATACTTTAGGATCTCACTCATTGAATCTTCGGTCATCTGTTCTCTGTCATCTGCCCTCTGCGCCTGCAATTTTGACTTTTTGCAGGCGCATAATACAGGCCCCTATCCAGTACTTGCCAAAGGAAAAAAGTATATGAAAAAGAACGTCTTTGTTATAGGTCTCAACGATCTGAATGCCCAGCGGCTGAAACGGCTGCGTGGAGTGGAAGATATCGACTTTCACGGTCTGCTCGACCCGGCAATCGTCTATGAGACTGAGAACTTCAATGTCCCGGCCATGCTGGAGATTGCGGAGCGCCAGCTTGCGGAATTCAAGGGTACAGTGGATGCCATCGTCGGATACATGGATTTTCCGGTATCCACCATGCTGCCGCTGCTTTGCACAAAGTTCGGCACGCGTTCGACTTCTTTGCAGAGCCTGCTGAAATGTGAGCACAAATACTGGAGCCGGGTGACCCAAGCCGAGGTGATCCCGGAGCATGTCCCGGCTTTCACAGCCTTCGATCCATTTGATGACCAGGCCCTGTCCAAGATCGGGCAGGCCAATCTCGCCTTTCCGTTTTTCGTCAAACCCATCAAGTCATCAGGCTCGCGTCTTGGGTTTCGGATCGATAACCCGGAAGATTTTGACTACGCTATGGAAAGGTTTCGGGCCGAGATTGATTCCATCTCCGAACCGTTCAATTTCGTCCTGAACCAGATTGATCTGCCAAAGGATATTCGGGCTGTTGACGGCGGTTTCTGCATGGCCGAGCAGGTTATAGGCGGACGGCAATGCACACTTGAGGGTTATGTGTATGAAGGCGAGGTCGTCCCATATGGCGTCGTGGACTCCATCCGCTACCCCCAGGTTTTGAGCTTTTTTTATTATCTCTATCCCTCGAAACTGCCCGGGCATGTACAGGACAAAATGGGAGCTCTGGCCAAAACCATCATGAACCACGTCGGCTATGACAACTGTGGTTTTAATATAGAGTTCTTTTGGGACGAGGTGCAGGATCGCATTTGGCTTTTGGAGATAAACACCCGGATAGCGCAAAGCCATTGCGACGCCTTTGAGAAGGTGGACGGGGTGAGCCATCAGCAGGTGACAGTGGATTTGGCCCTTGGGCGGAGGCCGGATATGCCACGGGACGAAGGCGGGTATGGAGTGGCGGCTGAGTTCTTTTACCGGGTGTTCTTCAAGGACGCTACGGTGGCCCGCGCACCTAGCCCGGAGGAGGTTGAGGCTGCCGCATCCAAGGTTCCGGGCACGACCATAATCCCTCAGGTATGGAAGGGCATGCGCCTTTCCGAATTGCCTGAGCAGGATTCATACAGTTACGCTGTGGCCTGCATCTGGATGGGCGCGAACAAACAATCGTCGCTTCTTTGGAATTACGAGCGGGTGCTCAAAGGCCTTGAATTTGAGTTTGTGGATATTGATGAATAGGAACTCGTGTGGAACGAGAGGTTTTCTTATTTATCGCCCACCAGCAGGATTTGCATGTCCATGCAATTATAAGGATTCAAACCCCATCCTGACAAGGTGGATCAGGAGGTATAGGCTGGCTTTGAATGAAAAAATCGGGCATGGGTCTTGAGTAGGACGCGGTTGCCCTCAAACGCAGTCCATTCTTCCGGAGCTCAATGGCCTGCCCGGCACTCACTTGCAGGATGGGCATTTGAATTTTGCGGTGACGTTCAAACAGCTCTCCTTGTACGCATATGTTCAAAATCTCATGTTTCATCACTGATCAATCCGGCAACTTTTCTTTTTTGGGCGCTTTGGCCCAAAAAATATGTCAGATTTGCCGGAGGCAAAGCTGACAACAGACACCCTTCGGAGGGCACGTCGGTATGGGCTGGACTTTTTGGTTAGCCATAATCGTTGTGATTGGGGACCTGGCAGCCGTACATGTCTGGGAAAAGCGCTCCAATCGGGGCCGGGAGCTGACAGAGGAGGAGATGCTCTTTGTCCTGGCCCGGTCAACAGAGACATCCGAGTTTGACCATTTCCGGCTGGCTGCCGTGGATTGGAACATCTCTATAAAACGGGTGGAGGCAGATTTCAACCGCTACCTTTTGCAGTCTACCCTGCCCCATTATGTCCGGGATTATTTGCGCCGGGCCAAGGAAGCCAAGTCGGATCTTCTGAGCTGTGATCCCAATTTTTTTACCGGGATTTTGATAAAAAAATCGAACAACTGCGCGTAAAAAGGACGCGGCACTTCGGGGACAGCTCTTTTAGGCAGTGGTTATTTTCTGCGGAAGAGAATGTTTTGAATTCCTGAAAGATTGGTTCTTGGTGTGCGACCCCAGAACACACATGTGCCATTTAGGCACATGTGTGTTCTGGGGTCATTTTAGAGCAAGATAGCACATTATTCATGTATCCCGGAGTAGTTTTTTACTTGAAATCCTCCAATAATTCATCATCTTGTTGGACATGATATCCAATTCCACGGTACTCTTCTACATCCAAATCTGAATCTTGTATTGCTTCCTCCATTTTTTCAACAGCTTCGCGTCGTAATTCGCTCACATCTCCATCCTTTTGGATCTCTTCTGTGTACTCTTTTCTGATATCTTGGACTTTATTTGAGGCCTGAATAAAATTACGCAGGTCCTCTCTGTCAATATCTTCTGCTTCCATTTCAGTTTCTTCATTGATTTCAGTTTCAAAAACATCGTCATGAGCTTTTTCAGCCAAGGCCAAACTTGATCCGAGGGACAGAATGAGACCAAATGTAAAAAGAACAACTGGTAAGAAAATTGATCGATGCATAAAAACCTCCTTTTTTTATCTGAAAGTCCGGGTGGTTGTTTATGGTCTAACCGTCAGATGAGGTCAATATTTCGAGAAAACATGACCTTAATGTAGTGAATGCATACAGTGTACCAAAAACTCGAAAATTAGACATGCCCGGACAGACGCTGAAGGCCTGATCCAGGCTGTGTGATTGTCTTCGGTATCATTCGCCAAATGAGCTGAAAGTCCGGTTATCACCTCGCTGAGAAAGACGCCCTGAGCGCTTGAAGCGGGGCTGAGTCAGGTCAAGTCGCGCAGACTGGAACCCAGGGTGCCGTCCGGCAGCATCCAGTCCGGGTGGGGGATGCCTTGCTCTTCTTTTTCAAATCGCACACATCTGGACCAGTCCCCGGTGCAGTAAAGCTCGATCCAGCTCCGATCCAGGCGCCCCTGTTCGTAGAACCTGCGCATAGGGCAGAGGTGATGCCATTTGCAGGGGGCGGACAGGATCTTGAGGCTGGCGTACCGGTGGTCCACGATGTTCTCCCTGATCCTTTGGGCGGCCTTTTGGTACAGTGCAGATTTGATTTTGTGGGTTGCTTTTGTTTTAATGTCTGTTTGTATGTATGTTGCTTACAATAAAGCCAACCACTATCCCGGGCAATGGTGGACAAGGAGAGATGTATATGACCGCCGATGATCATGTATTTACTGGAGAGGCGGCCGAAGCTCGAACAGACACATTGAAGAAATTATGCCAGACGTATGGTGTTCACGACATATATGCCTTTGGCAGCAGGGCTAAGGAAATCATGGCCTGGATCAGGGGAGACAGCGTACAAAGTGCTCATCCCGAATCAGATGTGGACATCGGGATTCTTCCCCTGAACTGGTCAAAGTGGGATGCAGAACGAAAAGTCAGCTTCGGTATGGAAATTGAAGATTTGTTTGTTGTCAGCCAGGTGGATCTGGTTCTGCTGCCGGAGGCTGAGCCTTTCCTGGCCTTGGATATCATACGGGGCGAGCTTTTGTATACCATCGATCCGGATGAACAGGCCAGGTATGAACTTTTTGTCCTCAGGCGGGCAGGAGATCTGCTTCCGTTTAAAAAGGAAAGGATCAGGATGATCCTGGAGGAGGGTGGACGATGACCCCGACCCGGATTCGGGCCAGCGTGGTTTCTGAGCGAGCAGCCTGGGTTCGGAGTATGCTGCAGTCAATCCAGGACCTGCCTATGGACAGCTATGCTCAGTTTGCATCTGACCCCCGAAATGTGGCGGCTGCAGAATCTTTTTTACGTAGAAGCATTGAGGCCCTTCTCGATCTCGGCCGGCATATACTGGCGAAAGGTTTTGGCTACGCGGTTACAGAATATAAAGACATTGGGAACAAGCTGGCCGAAGTGAATATCATTCCGGCTGATCGTATTGCCACTTTGCGCAAGATCGCCGGATATCGAAATCGGATGGTCCATTTTTACCATGAGATCACCCAGGAAGAACTCTACAATATTTGCACCTGCAACATTGCCGACATTGAAGAAATATTGGCGATAATCATCAACTGGGTTCGGGATCACCCTGACAAGATGGATCATGAGATATGAATCATGAGCCATCCCGCCCAGAGGGTGGAAGTGAGAGCAGCCTTTCATGTCCCAGGAAATTTCACAACCCCCCCAAGCCGTTCATTTCCTGATTCTGCAAGGCTTTTCCATGCTCGGGCTCTTGGCGGGTGTGGAGCCGTTGCGGGCTGCGAACCGCTTTTGTCCGGATCTGTTCACCTGGCAGTTCGTCTCTGTGGATGGTGAACCGGTCACTGCCAGCAATGACATGGCCTTTGAGGCCCAGGCCTCTCTTTTTGATCATCTTGATGTGCAGACATGCATTGTCTGCGCCGGATACCATCCGGAACAGCACTTTGATCAACGTATCTTCTCCTGGCTCCGGGATAGGGCCAGGGAAGGGTGCGTGCTGGGCGGGATAGACACCGGGAGCATTTTCCTGGCCAAGGCCGGGCTGCTACGCGGCTATCGGGCCACGGTGCACTGGGAGCACTTGAATGCCTTCAGGGAAGATTTCACAGAGGTGCATATTACCGGGGCCTTGTATGAGATCGACCGGGACCGATTGACTTCCTCCGGGGGCACATCATCTCTGGATATGATGCTCCAGCTCATCTCTGTGCATCATGGATATCCCCTGGCAGTCAAGGTTTCGGAGCAATTCATTCATGAACGGATCAGGGAGCCCCAGGATGAGCAGCGTATGCCCATCAGCTTGCGTATGCAGGTCCATCATCCTGAGGTTGTGCGGGCCATTGAAATTATGGAGCAGAATCTGCAGGAGCCATTGTCCTTGCAGGACATCGCCGCGACTGTGGGCCTGTCCTCCAGACAGATGAGCAGGGTGTTTCAGGATAATCTGGACCAGTGTCCATCCAGCTTGTACCTCAAACTGCGCATGGAGCGGGCCAGACAGCTCCTGCGCCAGACCAGCATGCGCATTCTGGATATCGCCTTTGCCTGCGGGTTCCAGTCCAACGCCGCTTTGAGCAGGGCCTATAAGTCAATTTATGGGTATCCGCCGCTGCAGGAGAGGCGGCGGATGGATGACGCGTAGGTGAGCTTGGTCCTTGGACAAAGAGAATGGAGTTCCAAAATCGAATCATGCGGCGTGAGATGCTGGATTCCTGCTTCAGCAGGAATGACTGAAGAAGAAAGCCAACCGCTGATCGCGCAGATCTTCGCTGATCCATGATCAGAGGTTATCTTTTCCCATCAGCGTCGATCATCTTTATCAGCGGTTAAAGCTCTTTCTCATTGTTTTCTGCAGACAGACCATCAGCGGCAAAAGAGAAAAAGTCAGCGTTACCGCCCCCTGCGAATCCCGATGGAGCGTCCTGCCTGTTTGGGCCAATCCAAATGCGAGTGGGCTTGATGCAGGTCCTTCAGTGACTGAAACACTGCCTGGCTCATTGGGGAGGTGCCAGCTTGGGGCTTGGTGCGCACATGCAGGAGCATGAGCTCCTCGGTAGCCAGCAGTTGGCGGCTTTTTGCGTGCCACATGGCGTGAAAGGCGTGAATCCGCTTGGCATCCAGATCCAGAATGCGGGT
>JAWLEI010000096.1:0-11145 GCA_041686195.1 Desulfovermiculus sp. | reverse complement strand
GTCCGGGTCCTGGGCGAGGCCGGTACAGGAAAAACCGTAGCCGCCATGCACCGGGCCAAATGGCTGGCCCGCGAGGCCTTTCCCGGAAACAAGGACTGGATCCTGTTTACTACCTTTACCAAGAACCTGGCTGCGGATATCCAGGAGAACCTGCGCACCATTTGCAGCACACAGGAATTGGACCGTATCGAGGTTGTCAATTTGGACAAGTGGGTATCGGATTTTCTCAAACGGTGCGGGTACTCCTCGACTATTGTCTACTCAGATCAGACTGAGTCACTCTGGGAGCTGGCCCTGACCGTGGCTCCGGACGATCCGGCTTTTCCAGCTACATTTTATCGCGAAGAGTGGGAGAACGTCCTCCAGCCCCAGGGGGTGACCACATTCGCCGAATACTGCCAGGCTTCACGCAAAGGTCGGGGCATGCCCTTAAACCGCAAAGCGCGCAAGGCTATATGGCCCGTGTTTGAAGAATACCGTCTCCAGCTGAGTGAACACGGTTGGCGGGAACCTGACGATGCCATGCGTGACGCCCGGCATATTCTGGAGGCCCAAAATATCAGCCTCATCTACTCCTCTCTAGTAGTAGATGAGGCCCAGGATATGGGGACCCAGGCCTTCAAGCTCCTGCGGCAGATGGTCCCGGAAGGAGCGAATGACTTATTCATCGTCGGCGACGGACATCAGCGCATTTACCGGCACAAAGTGGTCCTGGGCCGCTGCGGGATCAAGATTATTGGCCGCAGCCGTAAGCTGCACGTGAATTACCGGACCACAGAGGAAACCAGGCGCTGGGCCACGGGCATACTGGAAGGCGTATCCATTGATGACCTGGACGATGGCCAGGACAATACAAAGGGAACGACCTCCCTGTTGCGCGGGGATGACCCCGTGATCAAGCATTTTGATTCCTTTGATCAAGAGTGCCAATTCCTGACTGATTTAGCCCAAAAAAAGGAGCAGGAAGGGACCTTGTCCTCCACCTGCCTGGTAGCCAGGACCCACTCCAAGTTGAAACGATACACACAGGCCCTCCAGCAAAGGGGCATCCCAGTCTATCCGGTCAAGACCAGTGCTGCCGAAGATAGAAACGCGAGCGGGCTCCGGTTGGCCACTATGCACCGGGTAAAGGGACTGGAGTTTGATACCATCATTATTGCCGGAGCTAATGAGGGGGATATGCCCCTAAAAAATGCCCTGGAATCAACAGATGACCATGCTGAACGCGAAGACCGGGAGCTCAGAGAACGAGCGCTCTTCTATGTAGCCGCCACCCGGGCCAAGAAAGAAGTGTTGGTTACCAGCTTTGGGCGGAAGAGCTTGTTTTTGGAGGAGGGGGTATCGTGAAAGTGAGCCTTTGAATCAAAGAGCTTGAGAGTATGAGCCTTGGCGGTGACGTGATCCAGGCCGACAACCTGGCCACCAGTCTGCAAGTTGCCTTTGACGCCGTGGCCAAACGCGTTCTGTTGCCCATGAGCAGCGTTGGCGACATCCCCACAATTCCCGGTGAACTCTTCGCCAAGTTCCAGACCAGCTTCTACTCAGATCCTGTGGATGCTGTATTTAAGGGGCTGGGGGTGGAATGAGGGGAAAATGTTGAGATTGTACAATCCCAAAGGGCTTTGGGCAATATACGCTCCAGAAAACTATAGCACCAAGTTTACAGTCTCGAAAATACGTATGCCTTCCCTCCTAAATTGTGGCCAAATCAACTTTATCACGCCCGAAAGGTGTCCGATATTAAGGCAAGGGCGCTAGCAAATCTCTCAGGAAAACTTAGGCATTGACCGAGCTTTTGGATGTCCAAGATCGCCCATCAGAAGGCTTGAGCGGCTATTGTGGAGACAAAAATTTAGCAAGTAAACATCCTTCAGCTGAACAGCAGAAAAAAGGTTGACAAGAGGTTCTTTTTAAAATATAATAATTTATATAGCAAGGTGTTATGAACTTCCACTCAACAACTGGTATTAATTTAAAATGATTTCCGCTGCTGAATTTGACACCATCTTTTCAATACGACTTTCTGCTTTTACTCCTACCAAAATATTATCCAACTCAAAGATATTAAAAAGTGTGATGGATATAGTACCCGATGATTATGATGGAGAACCAACTGTATTACCATTACCTGGAGATGCACCTCCAGAAATTCCCAGAATTACATTTAAAGATAAGAACCAAGTAAAATATTTTGAAATTGCACCAAGTAGAGCAAATGTCATTTTTAAAAATATTGATCACCAAGAAGATTTATATAAGAGCCTTTTAGTCAATGAAGCTGAAAACTTATTGAAGAAATATTTATATAAGATTAATCTCGAATGCTTAAGGCTTGCTCTAAATATATCACGTGGAATGTTTAAGGAATATCCTGAAATTGAAATTGCTTCTCATTTTTGCAAAGATAAATTTTTAAAGGAACCTTTTGATAGACCTAGTGAATTTGAAATTCACTCATTAAAAAAATACAAACTAAAAGATGCTTTTGATGTAAATAGCTGGGTTAGAGTAAAAAGTGTTGTTATTAACCATGGCGCACATAAAAAACGGGCCGTAGCATTTGAACAGGACATCAATACACTTCCAGAATTAATGGATCATATATCATATGACAATGAACAGATTAGTAACTTTTTTTCATCAGCCATTGAAGATGCTAATTCTATTTTATTAAGGTATTTTCCTTACTAATTTTTTCAAGGAAAGCTAATATGTATCATAAAGGCACTGTTTCATTGCATGTTTTTGGCAGTAAAGAAGCTGAAGTTTATAGTATTCCCTATCAAGGACAAACGTCTTTTATTGAAGATACAGCCTCTGAAAGACCACCATTTGAAGATACAAGTTCTGAATCAAGAATAATAAGTCCAGGTTATTATCAAAAAGCTAAACAGTTGAGCAAAACAATCTCAAAAATTCTATCTTTTAGACACTTAAAAAAGAATTGGGACTTCTATGATGCATGCCTAATCAAATACTCAACTATAATTACTGGAATCGATTTCATTCAGCAGTTATCAAATTGGATATCAGATTATGATTTAGATATAGATGCTCCATTTGTAGCTCCTAGAACTGATGGGGGAATACAAATTGAATGGGAAGATGAATTTAAATATTTAGAGATTGGAATATCCCCGAATAATCACAATTACGAATATGTGGTAATTAATGATTATACTAGTTTTGAAGATGAAGGAGAAACTTGTAGCGAAGAGACTTTAATCGGGTTGCTCCGGTGGTACACTTTAGACAAGGAAATTGATTAATATTTGATATGTCTGAAGAAATGCAGTCAATTTATGACGATGATGAACTATATCGTAGATTGTGTCTTCCAGATTGGGTAAAAGATGTTGAAAAAGGTATCATATCTTCGGCTGCCTTTAAAAATAGAAAAGGAACAAAAGATTTATCTGTTGATTTAGGAAGGTTAACTCAGCCTGAGATTACTGCTATAGATGTCCAACAATATGCTGTCGGGATGATTATTGCTGGAGATGTTAGAAATTTGGGGCAGGAAGTTTTTAATAACCCAGAAAATGATAACATAGCTCACAGCACAATACGCGGTACAAAAACAGGATCTACAAGCAAAAAATTAGCCCGAAAAGCACAGCTTATTTTATACCCTTTGCTTAATTGCAGTTAGTTTTCGCTAAGCTTGACAGAAAGCCGCCTTGGATTTCCTTGGCGGCTTTTTTATTACAGGATTGACCACTTCGAGATCTGTAGTTCCCAAGCGGTACATCCTTGGTCTTCCTGTTTGTTAGTTTAACCACCGAAAGCTTATACGGTGACTATTATATTTATCCAGAGGAAGAATTTGCTACTTGTAGATGTACTACAGGCTGTATCGAATCAAAAGAGAGGCAATGGGAGGGGATAAACTCGACTTTAATCCATGGTGAGTTAATATTTTTTCATGCTTTAAGTATGGCAACAAGTTGCTGTAGATTACATTTTTACCACCCATTTTCATTTTGATCACACAGAAGATGCTTTAGCCTTCGGCAGGAGACTGGGAGCACCCATAGCCATGCACGAGGCAGACATTCCCTATTATCAACAGGAGGTGGATGTCGTTTTACATGACGGGGATATCATTCAGATAGGGGACACGGTCCGTCTGGAAGTACTACACACCCCGGGACATTCACCAGGCGGGGTCTGTTACTATGGCGACGGGAAGCTCTTTACCGGCGACACCCTTTTTGTGGGCGACAGCGGCCGCACTGACCTGCCCTACGGGCACAGGCCCACGCTTGGGGCCTCAATCCGCAGGCTTATGCAACTGCCGGAAGATACCGTAGTCATGCCCGGGCACAACTATGGGCCGGCACCAACATCCACCCTGGGGCAGTAAAAACGCCAGAATATCAATGCGAAAGAGTATGGATTCTATACGCCATAGCGGATTGGGTTGGTAATCAAGTTCTATTGACTGTCCAATGCTCTCAGCTCAGCCATAGCCTGATCAAAAGGCTTGCCATCATCGGATACCATTGATTGGACAACTTCCTTGAGTTTTTGTAGCCATTCCGGGCTTGGAGGCGGCCCTGGTTTGGGCTTCATCTGCTCCTGTATTGCAGCCTCTCGCTCGTCGGATGAAAGATCTTCGTCCATATGGGTTATGTCCACCACAAGCGTTGCCGCCGCCCGGCTCAAGCCTCCAGATTTCTCATTGCCGCCTTTGTGAGCCTGCTCTTCCAACTGCTGAATCCGTCTCTGCATACTACTGGCCATGGCTATGCCTCCTTGGACTGTTGCATACGTGCCTCAAGCTCCTCCACCCTCTGTTCCAACTGACCATCCTTGATGGTCGAGGCCAGAATGTTCACCAGGTACCCCAGACGGCCGCCCACCTGTGGATCAAGCTCACCAGAGTCCACTCGGTTAATGACACTGGCCAGGTATCGGCGACAGTCTGTTAAGCTATTGAATCGGTTTTTGCTGGCCATGATTCACCTCCGGTCATTTATTGTCATGTATCCTACTATAATTGCTCAATATTAGCAAAAGCTTTTTACCTCTCAAGCCTTGTCACATCTGGGAATCTGGCTTGAGGGGTCCTTGCTTATGCCGTTCGGTCGAGCTGCTGCTGCGCCTACCAGGCCAAAAGTAGAGCGTCTATTCGTCCGTGGTCTTTTTTTATGGACAGATCGACATCAGAAACAGCTGTCAGGCCATTACAATAGACCGGCCTTTAGATCTCTAGATCGTCTGACCTATGGACCAGGCCCAGGCCTCCTGCCACTCTATGGGCACGGGCATGAGACAGGGCAGGCAAGGGTTGGTATAAGAACAAAAGGCTTGTTTAAAGCTCTTGTCGCCTATGAAGTCATGACCACTGTCCGACTCAAAGTCCGGTCCATTCTTGAAAGCCTCTTCGACCATCTTGTCTTTGCCGAGGTCGCACAGGATCTGGTAAGATTGCGCCCAACAATCCGGGTTTAATCATGTTTTCACCTCTCAATTAGTAATATAATAGTACTTCTGATATAGAGGCGTCTGTGATCATAGAGCACAGACGTTATTCTTTCCATTGATTAAAAGAATTATTCCAAAAAAGATTCCAGAATTATTCTTCCCGTCTACATATTTGCACAACGCAGTCACCATGTTGCACTTCTCAGTCACTTTACTGCACACCTCAGTCACCCTATTGCACTCCAAAGTCACCCTGTTGCACTTTTTGAAATGTTCATCCATTTACAACCTGTTTTTCAGCATGAGTTGAGCCTTCAATGGGGTTTTGTTGAAGATCAGCCTTGACATACTCACGCTTGAAATAAATGTGAGGCCGGAGGTAAATTTTCCATATACATAGCTTTTGCAGTTAAAGATGCATACCTCCATTTGACACCATCTATTATATTGTGATGGAATGGTAAAAAAGCTGAGCTATCCATTCCCTTGTCTTTGTCCTGGAGGGTGAACCAAAAAATACCTCGCCTTTATATATTTAGTGGACCTCCGCTTCTGTTGCGAGTCTTGATTATCTCTATAATTTTTGTTTTTTCCAGAGTGCGGATTGCATCAATCACTGAATCGCGTTTCTTAATGCCACTTGCTTTGCAGAGAGTATCAATGGATAGATAACAAGACCCATCAGCGTTCATAAACCTTCCCAAGCAAGGAAATATGGCCTTTGCAGTCAAGCTGAGGTCAGGATATAGGCCAACCTCAGGGTTTTGGTCAACAAAGACCCTGGGGAAAAGGAAATACAGGTCTGATGAATGGAAGTTTTTTTCGACAATGGATGGTGGCCTTTACATATCCCTGCCCTCATCTAAGCCAGATCATAAACATGGCTTATGTTTTCCAGACAACCGGATTGACTGCATAGTGATAACTTCCTGACAGCCTAGTCAAAGTTGTATGACATCTGAAAAGATTCGGCGGCATTCAGCGCAATCTCTTCTGATCATGTTGTCCCTACCCAGCCCGTTGAATGGAATTTCTATACATAATCGCCTCCTTACTTGGTCCGCGCCTTCAGCCACTCGATGAGCCCAGGGATTGGATAAAATACCCGGTTGCCCCTGCGGATCTTCTCCGGTCCTTGTCCCAGACAATCAAGCTTGGCCAGATACTTAGGGCTGTATTTCAGCACCTTCTCTGAGTCGTAGCGGGGGACAGCTACCAGATCGCCATATCGTTGCCATAGGCGATCCTCCAGAGCATTGAAATAATCGTTATGCATAAAAAACCCTCCATGAGTTTGAAAACTACATGAAGGGTAACCACAAGAACAAACTGTTATAAGTGCAAATAGCTAGCTGTCATGTGACATTTTTTTTGTTACCTCCTAGAGTACTCTATAAGCGAGCTACTTTCCCTTTTATCACGTTTCAGCTGTCCCTCCACTGCCTCATAAGAGTAATCTGGATGTATAATTTCAGATATTTGCTTGTAAGTATACCCAAGATTAAAAATATAATACACTGTAATTCTATTCAAATTTACTTCTGTTAGCACCTCATTACTTTCTTTAACCTTTTTGTCTTCTTCGTTTTTCCTGACAATAGAGGGGAACGTCCTCTCTATAGATTCAACTTCATCCTTGAATACATAAGTATTTTGAAAAGATAAATCATCATCTATGTTATTATCTTCCATATACTTATCTACGATATATGCTACATCTATAGCTGGCAAATTAAAATCAATATCTAAATCATAAGCTATATCAAAATTTGGAGTTAATCCACCGGCAAAGCTCAACCTATCATGTATTAAATTTTCCATCTCATTAACAGTTACATCCCATCTTTTACAAAGTTCTAAAGCACTAATTGTGGTCTTTCTTATTTTTCAATTCCCCTTACTTGTCCCTGAAATAGATCACCCGGCCAAGCCGTCAGGGAAAACGACTCTTCGCCCCTAGATGATCAGTCCGGGGCTAGACCGGGCAAAGCTCTAAACTGCTACATCAAAAGTCCGGGAATAGGTTTTTGGTTCAGGGATCTGCTCCCCGTCCTCCTGTATTCCCTCCAGGTGAAAAAGGATTCCTTCCTGCATGTTTCTTTCCACCTCTTCCCTGGTATCGCCGGTGGCAATGCAACCCGGCAGGTCCGGTGAATAGGCAGAAAAGCCGGTTTCGGTTTCTTCGATAACGACCAGATATTTCATGGTTTAAATCCCCCTTGTTTGAGGATGCTGTTCAAGGTCCCTGCTCCCAAGTCATCACTTGGCTTCCCGGCCACAGTCACTTTCCCTTTTTTGATCGGATGCTTATACTGCCTGTGGCTTCCCCTTGTCCGCACCAGATACCACCCATCATGCTCCAAAAGCTCTATGATCTCTTTGACCTTCACACTGAGCCTATCCTTGCTGTATGTTGATCACTTTGCCTTGCTCCTGCGCCTGCTCCTGATTTCGCTTTTGGTCGAAGAGCATGACCGCCCGCTTGGGTCCATCCGGTTGCAGGTGGCTGTACCGCTCGGTCAACTGTATGCTGTGGTGTCCAAGAAGCTCCTTGACCACATAGAGATCGGTTCCGTCCTGGACAAGCCAAGAGGCAAAGGTATGCCGCAAGGTATGGAAGGTCACTTTTTGCCGCCGGTCTGATACACCTTCATTCAGCCCTGTGCTTTTTACAACGCGCTCAAAGCTGTTGCTGACTTCGGTAACCATCTCACCAAACCTTGAGGTAAACACATACTGATCAGGTTTTTGGTCTTCATTTAAGTTTTCCAGCAGGGTCTTTGTGGCCTCGGTCAAATATGCGTACCGGGTCTTGCCGGATTTGCTGTCGCGTATGGTCAGGGTTTCGTTATTCAGGTCCACATCCCCCCAGCACATCTTGAATATTTCCCCAGCCCTTAGGCCACAGTGCAGGGATAGCAGGGCCATGTCATGGAGTTGTTGGCTTTTCTTGGCCAGGGCCTTCAAAAGCTTGTCTGCCTCATCGGGAGTCAAGAACCGGAGTCGCTTATTGTCGAATCTTGGAAGCTTGACCTTCCTGGTAGGTGAGTCCCCACTGACAAGATCCTTGATCCTGGCTGTGTTCCATACCTGCCTGAAGGTGGCAAAGCAGTATTGGACGGTCTTAGGGCTCTTCCCAGCATCAAACATATTTTTCTTAACTTTCTCCAAATGAAAGGGCTTGATCTGCCTCATGGGCAGGTGTTCTAGGACAGGCTTGAGCCAAAGGCTGTAATGAGATTGCTCAGTAAGCATGGTTCTCTCGGTTTTGTGCTGTTGGGCCTTGTTGTATTTTTTCCAAAATTTGCCAAAAGTGATGTTGTTGGCAGCCTCTTGCTTTTGGCGCTCTTCCTCAGCCTCAGCCTCGGCCCGCTGCATCTCCTGCTCTTCTTTCCAGCTCTGTGGATGCTGCCCGGCCTTGATATTGGCCTTGTACTTCTCTGCCTTGTTGTACGCCTCTTGCTCAGTCCACCCGGCTGACCAGTGCCCCAAGACAATGACATGGAGCTTGCCCAAGGCCTTGAAGCGCACCCGGTAATACCGATCAAAGTTCACCCCTACCTTGGGCCTGTTTTTGTCCACCCTGTACTCCACATAAGGGAGCTTGCTTTTAATCCAGTTTGACATGGCCCTTGCTCCTTAATTTAATAATTTGGGTCACCCCTGGGTCACCTTTCCGGGTAAAACGTAGGGGCATCAAGTTCCAAAAGGAAAAGGCAGAATAGCATGGAAACCCTTGTCATGCAAGCTTTTTTTTGGCATTTATTTATTTCTTACTTTTACCTTATGTAACCTAATAAAACAAACTTATAACCCGAAGGTCCCAGGTTCAAGTCCTGGCCCCGCTACCATGATTTTCAAAAGGGTCAGACATCAAGTCTGACCTTTTTTTTGTCCCTTCTCAATACTTGGCCCTCTCCTGTCCCTTACATGACACGAATGCATCAAATATCTTCGGCCTGATATCAAAACTGGGTCATTCTTCCTTGACCCTCGTGCCCCGCAGCCAGTAAGCTTTACGTCTCAGACCAGCCATATTTTAACCAACTTTTGCGACAAAACCCGGGTCAGAGGATATACGCTCATGAACCAGCAAGATCCCAATACCAAAAAGTCCCTGCGACTCTCTGTGGTTGTGGCCTTACTGGCCTTTGCCATAGTGCTCACCGTCTTGATCACCCTGTTTGTAGCCAAATTCTGGCTCTTCCAGCCGGCCATGGACCCTGTTGACTTAAGCTCCCAAGAGGAGGCCGAGCTGGAAACCAAGCTGCAGGTCCTGCAAACTGCATCAGATCAAGAGGGCATCAGCCCCGAGCCCTATTCTGAACAGTCCGCAGACCGGGTCATATACTTCACCCAGCGGGAGCTCAATGCCCTGATCGCCACAGAACCCGACCTGGCCCGCAGGGCTGCCGTGCATCTGTCAGAGGACATGATATCAGCCAATTTTCTGGTCACCTTGCCTCAAGATTTGCCTATACTGGCTGGAAAGACGGTAAAAGTGAGCGCCGGGCTGCGGGTTGGGTATTCCCAGGGCCGCCCGAGCATAATTATCAAAGGGGTCAGCCTGATGGGCATACCTGTGCCTTCGGCCTGGCTCGGCGGATTGAAAGGCAGGGACCTGGTCCAGTATGAGGGCCAGGGCGGCGGGTTATGGCAAGCCTTTGGCCGCGGAATCGCTGATCTGCAGGTTAAAGACGGCCGGCTGAAGGTTGAGCTGGCTGATTAGGCCAACGGGTTGAAGATATTGTCTCAACTTGCGGCAATACGTTCTATTTCATGTATAAACTTTGAAGTGATGGGCAGGACCACCACAAGACCAGCAGGTCCGAGATTGAAGGTGTTTTCCGAGAGTACAAGCCCGGTCCGTTTTCCAGATTGCTCATATCCCTTGGTCGAATCGAGATCAATGGACCAGATATCACCTCTGAGAGGTTTCAGCATGACTCAATCATCCCCGCTAAGATCATCCTCAAGTGTCTGATCCCAAGCGTCCCTCTCCAGCAGTTCTTCGTTCCAGGAATCCTTATCCTCATGCAAGGCCGCAAAGGCTTGATTGGTTTTCTGCAAAATAATCTACATAAGTCACCAAGTCAAGACCATGCACCAGAGAGGGAATGAAGGACGATCATCTCAGATGCCTTCGTATTACCCCCAATGGACGCTGGGTCTGCAGCAGGTTCATGTATACCCCGGCTTGCTCCACCTGGCCCAAGAGCACAAATCCCTGCAGCCGGTCCTGGTGCACAAAGAACTTCTGCAGCCAGTCTCTGCCCTTAAAGGCCACCTCTTCCCCTGCTGACGTCCGGCTGTAATGAGCTGAAATGAAAGGCCTTTGAGCGAGTTCATGCTGGTCTGGGGCTCATACGCTCTGTTCCGGCCCAGGGCATTCTGGCCCGCAACCCGGCCCTGCTCCACAGCCACCGGATACAGGCCCAGGACCTGCCGCTCCCCGCTCAGCAGCTCCCTGGCCTGAGCCGCACCTCCACAGGCAAAAACATTGGAAGCGCTGGTCTGCAGCTACTCGTCGACCAGCACGCCGTCATCATCCTCAATATTAGATACAAAGCGATCTCTACCCCGATGACCCCCGCCGACAACAACGGCTTGGGCCTGTTATTTCTGAAACTAGACTTTGCTTTCTCCGCCTGTCCCGGACTGAGATCCGGGGCAGGCATCTTTTGCCGGAATGACGGAGGGGGTAACTCAAAGTTT
>JAWLEI010000095.1:0-11550 GCA_041686195.1 Desulfovermiculus sp. | reverse complement strand
TGACATTTCGCCCTTGTTAGCTTATGAGATGTTTAGGCCATTGAGCAATCCCGCCTTTTTTAAGGCAGTTCAGGTGGATAAAGGCGGATATGGTGTTGTCTGGAACGATTCTATAGATATCAGTGAATACGAACTGTGGAAAAATGGTCAAGAATTAACGCAAGAGGAACAAACATGCACATCTTTGCCGACCAAATCAGCAAGGTAACCCTGTCCAACGGCAACCTGCGCATCCAGTTCACCCAAAGAGGAGCAGATGATGAGACTGTGGATGCCGGGACACTTATCATCCCGGCAAATCAAGCCAACAATTTCGTCAATGGGCTGGCCGGGAATTTGAAGAATTTGGGTGAGAAGTTGAAAGAGGCCCGGGAGGAAAGCGAAGGCGGGGTGCAGTAGGTATGATAAGCCAGCGCATTGGCCTGCTGGCTTTTTTTGTGTGATCAGCTCACGCAACCCAAGAGGCATTTGATACTTGTCCTTGTCAAATCCCAGCTCATACCCTAAAATATAGTTGGAAATAAACCAAAGATCTGGAGATATTTCATGACAACATTAGAAGTTGAAAAAATGAGTACATCCGAGCGTATTCAGGCAATGGAGGTTCTTTGGGATTCCCTGATAAGTCATAATGCTGGGATTGAATCACCTCAGTGGCATTATGATGTTCTTGACCAGAGAAAAAAGAAGATTGATAGCGGAGAAGCAGAGTTTATCTCTCTTGAAGAAATGCAGAAAGGGACTGGCTAGATTTGACTTTTCTTCTCCAATGTCTTCTGGAGTAGCTGCGGTGAATATCTCTCGTATTAAATAGATTTTGCTTTCTTCGCCTGCCCCCCGGACTGAGATCCTGGGTCACCCCGGCGTAGGCCGGGGGCCAGCTCTTACATTTCAATCTGGATTTAGGACCCGGATCGCAGAGACGTTTTGGGATTGGAGATCGTTTGCGCCTGGTTTCCCGCCAGTTTTCGAGATGTCGCTTAACTGCTTCAAGACTTGGCCGGGTGGCTGGGGCTGATTAATGGGGCATCGGTTGTCCCCCTATTGGTTTGACAACCGATAGTACCCCAGGCCCTCAAACTTTTCAGGCAGGCTTGCCGAAAAGACACAAAAAAAGGCAGGCTTTGCAACCTGCCTTTCTTATTGATCAATTTTGGTGCCGAGGGGGGGATTCGAACCCCCACGGGCTGTTGCCCACTACCCCCTCAAGATAGCGTGTCTACCTATTCCACCACCTCGGCATAAAATTATAATTTAGCGGATAAGCTTTCGAGTGTCCAGCATTTTTATTCGGCTGAATCTTGGTCAGCCCCTGGCTGCTTGGACTTTTGCTCAGCCGCCGGTGCTTCTGACTTTTTCTCCTCCAAAACAACGGATTCAGGAGGTGCTGCCCGCTTGCTGGCGTCCATATAGGTGAAAGACAGGGAAGTTACAAAAAATACGACTGCCACGGCAACAGTCAGTTTGGTCAGCAATCCGCCGGCCCCGCTGCTCCCAAAAAGAGAGGAGCTTGAACCGCCAAAAATGACTCCCATGCCCTGGGCGCCTGATTGCATCAGGACCAGGGTGACTAAGGAAATACAGGCCAGGACATGAATGGTAAGAAGTAGGGTGTTCACAACAAGAAACTCCACACTGAGTCAATAAAATGGTTTGCGTTTGTTTCCGGTTTCAGTCCCGCCTCCGGCGGGACCTCCGGCAAATCTGAAATATATTTGGGGCCAAAGATTTGTGTCAGCTCGATTTGCCAAGCACGATCTTGGCCATGCTTTCAGCTTCCAAGCCAGCTCCACCTACCAGGACTCCGTTTACATTGTCAAGACCGATGATCTGGTTGATATTATCCGGCTTGACACTGCCACCGTAAAGAATGCGCACCGAAGCCCCGACCTGGGGCAGTAAGTGGAGCAATTGGTCCCGGACAAAGTCATGAGCCTGAGCTATGTCTTCAGGCTGAGCCACCTTTCCAGTGCCGATGGCCCAAACCGGCTCATAGGCAATAAGGAGCCTGTTCTCCAGGGCAGGTAACTGCAAATCAGAAAGGGCTGTGGCCAGCTGATCATGCAATACCTTTTGCAGTCGGCCCTCGTCCCGTTGGGCCAGGGTCTCGCCGATGCAGAGTATCATACGAAGCCCCTGATTTAATCCAAAGCGGACCTTTTGAGCCACAAATGTGTTGTCCTCGCCCAAAACATGCCTGCGCTCGGAATGGCCGGCCAGGGCGTAAGAGCAACCATGATCCAGAAGCATATCCGGGCTGATCTCTCCGGTAAAGGCTCCCTGTTCAGCGGGATAAAAGTTCTGCCCGCCCAGAGAAAATCCGGGCTGAGATTCCAGCCCCTCTGCCACAGCATGCAATGCAGTAAAGGGCGGAATGAGCACCACCTCTCTATCCTGGGGCTGAGTACCCTTCAGGAGGTGGACCAGGTGGGCGGCTGTTTCTTTGGCCTGGGCCTGGTTCTTGTGCATTTTCCAGTTGGCGGCCATGCAGAGTTTCATAGGGCTTTTGACCTCCAGTGAGTTACAATCCCAGGGCCTTGATGCCGGGCAATTTTTTGCCCTCCAGAAATTCCAGAAAGGACCCGCCGCCGGTGGATATAAAGCTCATGGATTCAACCAGGCCGCAGGTATGGACCAGGGAGTCGGTATCTCCGCCGCCGACAATGGTCAGGCCCTCGACCTTGGCCACTGACTGAGCCAAGCCAACCGAACCCTGGGAGAAGCTCGGGTTCTCAAAGGCCCCCATGGGGCCGTTCCAGACCACTGTCTTGGCATCCCGGAGGACTTCTGCAAACAGGGTATGGGTGGCTGGACCGATATCCAGGATCATTTCATTCGCCGGAACATCTTGAAAAGGAAACACTCCGCTCGGCTTGACGGCCTTGAGATCGGTCCCGGTCAGGCAATCGACCGGGAGATAGAAG
Organism: Desulfovermiculus sp.; assembly: GCA_041686195.1. Taxonomy (GTDB): domain Bacteria; phylum Desulfobacterota; class Desulfovibrionia; order Desulfovibrionales; family Desulfothermaceae; genus Desulfovermiculus. The sequence goes on along the minus strand of JAWLEI010000095.1, from coordinate 8,626 downwards.
CTGATTCCCTTGGACCGGGCGGCCTGCATTGTTTCCAAAGCCTGCTCGATGAGTTCCTCTTCTACTTTGGACGATCCCACACTTATCCCCATGCTGCGCAAAAAGGTATTGGCCATGGCTCCGCCAATGATGATGCGATCCACAGTGTCCAAGAGATTAGTCAAGATACCTAGTTTGGTGGATACCTTGGCCCCTCCAGCCACCAGAACAAAGGGGTGTTCCGGGTTGGCCAGGGCCTTGCCCAGGTATTCAATTTCCTTTTGCAGCAAAAGTCCGGCACAGGCGGTTTGCACGTGCTCGGTCACTCCGACGACCGAGGCATGGGCCCGGTGGACAACGCCGAAGGCATCGTTGACATAGACCTCGGCCAGGGAAGCGAGCTGGCGGCTGAAATCAGGATCGTTCTTGGTTTCTCCGGGCTGAAAGCGAAGGTTCTCCAGCATAAGGACTTCCCCGGGTTGCAGGGAATCGGCCAGGGATTGGACCTCGTCCCCTACACAGTCGGGAGCCATCTTTACCTCCCGGCCTAAAAGCTTCTGCAATCTTTCGGCGACCGGGCTCAGGGACAGGGCCGGATCTTTCTGTCCCTTGGGCTTGCCCAAGTGAGAACAGATAATAAGACGTGCCCCTTGGTCCAGGATATACTCGTAGGTAGGCAGTGAGGCCCGGATCCGGTTGTCGTCGCGTATGCTTCCCTGATCAATGGGGACATTGAGATCCGAACGAACCAAAACCCTTTTTCCTTGCACTTGAGTCTGGTCAAGATATGGCATACGATCCCTCCAACGGGCAGATAGGTTGGGCTTGGGCCATAAAACGAAGAAACACTGAAATATCTCTAATTGTTATGCGTACGAAACGCGGTGTTGTCAATTCTGCCTGTTCGGAGGCAGGCTTGCTGGAAGTTCTGGATTCCCGCAACCGGCCGATTGCCGCTCTGCCGGAAAAAGCGGTCCACGACCAGGGGCTCAAACACCACCGGACGGTTGTACTGGTCTACAGGCAGAACGAGGACCTGCTCCTCACCAAGCGTTCAGCCCAAAGTCTGGATGGACCATCGTGCTGGGATGCATCCGTGACCGAGCACGTATATCTGGGAGGTTCAGTATATGAGACCGTGCGGCAGGGGGTGTTTGCCAGGATGGGCATGACCTTTTCCAAACTGCGTTATGTCCAGCGCCTGGAAGCCTGGCCGGAAACGGGAAACGAGATTTTAAGCATTTATGCTGTGCAATCGCAATCCGAATTGTCGATCAAAGAAGTGAGAAATGATTTCATGTTCTTGGAAAGAAATGAAATCAAGTATATAGTGGAAAATTTTCCCCGCCAAATTACTTCAACTCTGCGTATTTTGTGGCTGGCCGGGTTGCTGTGAATCTGAAAGCAGCGCGGCCATATCCTGGTGCAGGCGGCCATTGGAAGCCAGGATAGAGTCCGCTCCCAAGGTATAGGGCTGCAAGGGCTTGAACTGGCTGACACTGCCCCCGGCCTCCTGGACCAGGAGCCATCCAGCCGCAACGTCCCAAGGCTTGAGGCCCAGCTCATAAAAGATATCCAGCCTGCCGCAGGCGGTATAGGCCAGATCCACAGCTGCAGAACCCATGCGGCGAACTCCCCGGCAGGTGGTGAGCACTTTTTGCAGGGGAGGGATGATCTCCAAAATTCTTTCCCGTTTGGCGTAGGGAAATCCGGTGGCTACCAGGGCCTGGTCCAGTTCTGACTGCCGGGAAACCGAGATTGGGGAGCCGTTCAGCCAGGCCCCGCTGTCTCTCTGCGCACTGAAGCATTCCATACTTTTGGGCAGATAGATCACTCCAAGCTGCAACCTGTCTTCCTTCCACAGAGCCACAGATACGGCGACTGCCGGGAGCCCGTGGGCAAAATTGGTGGTTCCGTCCAGGGGATCGACAATCCAGGTCAGCCGCCCCAAGTCGTTATCAGCTGCTGATTCCTCGGCCAGAAAAGTGGCTTCCGGGAGCAGGGAGGAGAGTTTTTGGCTCAGAAAGGATTCTACAGCTACATCGGTCTCAGTGACCAGGTCCACACGTCCCTTGTAGGTAATGTGTTTGGGTTGTTCCCAGTGGTCCAGGATGATGTTTCCAGCTCTGCGGACAACATCCTGGACTTGTTCGAGCAGGGTCGTGGCTGTATCTTCCTTCATGGACGTCTTCCCCCGGGTCCTTAGTTGACAAACACGTACTCCATGCTTTTCTCCTGCTCCAAGGCGATTCCTGTCCCTCGCAAGACGGTGGTCAGGGGCTCTTCATCCACAATGACACTTATTTCTGATTGCTGACTGATGAGCTGGTCCAGTCCCCTGAGCATCGCCCCGCCCCCGGCCAGGAGCATGCCGTTGTTGGATACGTCAGTCACCAGTTCAGGTGGAGTTTTTTCTAAAGCATTGCGCACGGCCGTGACAATCATGTTTACCGGTTCCCGGATGCTTTCCCGGATCTGGCCGTCATTGATCTCAATTGTTTTCGGCCGTCCGTCGACCATGTTTTTCCCAGACACCCTCCTGGTCCTGGGTTCCGGAAAAGGAACAGCCGAGCCCAGCTCTATCTTTATCTTTTCGGCCGCGTTTTCACCGATCAAGACTTTATATTGATCCTTGATGTAGCGTTGGATGGCTTCGTTCATCTCATCCCCGGCTACGCGGATAGACTCGGCATAGGCCACAGAAGAAAGGGAGATGACCGCCACTTCAGTGGTCCCCCCGCCAATGTCTACCACCATGTTGCCCATGGGTTGATGTATGGGGAGCTTGGCTCCAATGGCCGCAGCCATGGGCTCCTCCACCAAACGAACCTCCCTGGCCCCAGCCTGCTGGGCTGATTCGATGACCGCCCGTTTTTCCACTTGGGTTATGCCTGTGGGTACACAGATAACAATCTTGGGCTTGATGAGTTGCAGCCCCCGAATGACCTTGCTGATGAAAAAGGCGATCATGGTTTTGGTCACTTCAAAATCGGCGATCACTCCGTCCTTCATGGGTCGAATGGCCCGGATGCGTTCCGGTGTGCGCCCCAGGAATTCTTTGGCTTCCTTACCCACAGCAATGACTCTTTCTGACCGCGAATCAAGAGCCACCACCGAGGGTTCATTGAGGACTATGCCGTCTTTGGGGGTATAGATCAGCGTGTTTGCCGTTCCCAGGTCCATGGCCAGATTTTTGCCAAGAAATCCAAACAAGCGGGTGAACACCATGGTCTTGTCCTTGTTTACAGCTCTTGCAGTTGTCTGAGTTTATTTTTCAAATACAGATTTTCCAGAAAAAGGGCCAATTGATCGCTGACCAGGGAGACAAAATCGTGCAATTGGTTGGATATGATCTTGTTTTCCTCGTCGGCCAAAACCAGAACTCCCCTGGTTCGCAAATGGACAATCAGGGGCAGGCACATGACGCTCTGAAACCTGGGGGCGTCGAAATGTTTTTCAAAAAGAGGGGCTCCGCGGACCCGTTCTCCTTTGTCTGCAGTGGTGATCGGTTTGTGGTTACGAAATACCCAGCCTATGACCCCGGCATTGATGTCGAACTTCCTGCGCTGCAGGTCTTTGCGCCGAAAGACGGCCTTGTTCCACCCTTCCAGGGAGTAGCCGTGACCCAGCTCATCCCTGGATGCGAAGAGACAATAATTGAAATCTGTACATTCTGCCAGGGCCTGCAGGAGGTTTTCCAGAAAAATTGTCCATCTGGGATTGGTGTGTCGCAAGGTATGAAAGGTTTGGATGAAGGCATAAAACCGTTGTTCCTGTTCCGATCCTTTCTGATTTTCAAACTTTTGGCAAAGGACTTCAATGAGCTGAACGAATTGATGCAGGATCTTTTGGTCTTTGGCGCTGAAGGTATAAGATTTTTTGCTGTCCAGACACAGCGCCCCCTGCCTGTTGGTTAAGGGGCAGCCCATAAAGGCCTTGATCATGGATTCAGCTTCTTGAGGATAATAGCCCAGGCAATCGCCTTCGCGGTGAAAATCATTGACCAGCAGGGGCTGATTGTTGCGTAAGATCCAGCCGACAAGACCCTTTCCGGGCTGAACCCGGGTTCCGTTCTGAATGTTGTCACCCAGGCTGAAGTGGGAAGTCAGGGTGTAGGTATTTTCCGAAGAATGAAGAAAGAGTACTGCGGAATACGCATCAAAGACGCTGCATATCAGGCCCAGGATTCGGTCAAAAAAAGAGTGATCAAACATGGAACTCACTTTTTGAAGTGCCGGTGGGCATAGAATTCGATACTGCGATTGAACGTTCGCTCCTCTTCAGGAGTGAAGTAACAGGCCGGCAGTTCTCCGCGTTGGCGGTGGTATTGAATGCACTCGCAGCACAGGCCATGCCGGGGACAATTAGGGTATGTGCAGGGACAGCTCTCTGAATTTATTTTCAGCCGAGGGCATCGCTCTTTCTTGGAAGTCATCTCCGACTCTTCTCCTTATCTGGTGAGCAACGTCCAGAAGATATTGCCGTTTGCAGCTCAAGCCCCAGGTGCTTCCGGGCTCAGGTTGAATTTTGCCGCCTTGTACATGGCCTTTGAAAAAACTGACCGGGTTTATCCGGCTGTAAATTGTAAAGACAGCCATTGAGGTTTCTCTCCACATCAGGTGCATGAGGAAAAACCAGGCGTTGTCATCAAAGGCAATGGCGATAAATACTAGGAGAAATGCGTTGCTTCGGTCAAGCACCAAGCGTGAAGCCGCCCTGCACATTGACGGTCTATGCCACACTAATAGCTTGAAAACTTGAAGTATTTGGGCATAAATACATTATGTCCAGGTGAAAGGACAGGCTGGATTTGTTTACAAATCGCTGTCAATTTGAATGACCTCAAGGGCGCTATGAACTAACCTATGAGATGGCACAAGAGGTGAAGAGGGATGAAAATTTTTGTGGACAGTGCTGAGCCAGAAGATATATTGATCTGGTTCGGCGGTGCGTCCAGATGATAGATAAATCGGAATTTTTTCCTCTCCTGGAAATGGGTGTGAAGCATTTGGAAAAAGATGAAAAACTAAGATGAGATGAACAGGAGCACAGTATGGCTGACAAGAATACCCAGGTGTGCGGCAGAATAATGGACTTGCCCGGAAAAGAAATGCCCGGAGCCCCCGAGATTACCAAGCGAATTGTCTTTGGTCCGGAGAAGGACTGGCCCGATTATGTGATGCGCTGCTTCACCCTGGAAGGCTCGGCTTGTGTACCGTTGCACACCCATGACTGGCCTCATTATGTAATTACCTTACAGGGCAAAGGTGAGCTGCATATCGAGGGTCAGGTATATGAACTGGAGGCCATGAATTGGACCTGTGTGCCCCCGAATGCTGAGCACTCTTTTGTTAAGATCAGCAGTGAGCCTTTTGTGTTTTTGTGCATTGTACCCAAGCATGGGGATGTTCCTCCGGGTCAACCCCATGAGTAGCCACGCCACAAGCGCGGCTCATGGGTATTCTTCACGTTTTGCGAGATCTTTCTGTACCCAGTTGTTAAAGACCTCTGGCTGCAGAGTATGAAACATTTTCCAGATCGGAGCTTCCATGTCATCAAGGCCCAGAAATAGAGCACTGTCTGTATTGCCTATGAACAATCCCATTCAGGAATACGCATGGGGATCGCAACAGATGCTGGCCAGGTTCCTGGGACAGGAAATCCCTTCTCCTGTCCCCCAGGCGGAGCTCTGGATGGGGGCTCATCCCAAAGCCCCATCTCAGGTCTGGGTGAATGGGGAATGGCGTCGCCTTGATCAGCTGATCAATGAACAGCCTCACCACCTGCTGGGGAAGAATCTCGGGAGGATCGGTCCTGATTTGCCCTTTTTGTTGAAGGTCCTGGCTGTGGACAAGCCTTTGTCCTTGCAGGTCCACCCCAATGCCAAGCAGGCCTGGGCTGGTTTCCAAAGAGAAGAGGCCCAGGCTGTTCCCCTTCAGGCTCCGGAGCGGAAGTATAAGGACCCAAATCCCAAGCCGGAATGCATATGCGCTATGGAGCCCTTTTGGGGACTCTGCGGGTTTCGCCCTCCGGCCGAAATCATTGACTGGTTTTCCTGGCTGGATTCGCAGGCTCTTGAGGAAGAAATTGATATCCTCGGCAGAGAGCTCGGCGAAAGTCAGGATGTCCTGGCGGAGATGCTCGATTCCCTGCTGAGCATGAAGCCCAGACGCCGACGCAGAGTTCTGGAGCAGGTGGAAAAGAGAGTTGCCAGAGGTGCGGGCCAGGATATGCTTGATCCTGCATACTGGCTGGGCGTACTGGTCCGGGAATATCCTCAGGACATCAGTGTGCTGGCTGCTCTGTTCCTGCAGCTTGTGCATCTTGAGCCCGGCCAGGCCGCTTTTCTGCCTCCCGGCCAGCTGCATGCCTATCTGTATGGGATGGGACTGGAGATCATGGCCAATTCAGACAATGTCCTGCGGGCCGGACTGACTCCCAAACATGTTGATATTCAAGAGCTGCTGTGGATTTTAAGCTTTGATTCCCAACCAGCTCAAATTTTGCAGCCAGAACCGGTGGAGCCGGGATGGTCCAGGTATCCGCTTATGACAGAAGAGTTTGCCCTGTCGGTGTTGGAGCTTGGGAGCGGCTGTTCTGAATTAACTCTCGCTGGACAGGGAGTACAAATCCTGCTCTGCACTCAAGGTGAGCTGCTGGTGAGTGATGAACAGATGGAAGAGAGCCAGCATATAGGTCAGGGACAATCGGTGTGCATCCCCTCATGCGTGCCCAAGTGGAAGATATCAGGGCAGGGAAGGGCATACAGGGCTCAGACCGGTATATAAGGACTGCTGCAAAAAAAAATCAGCTCCGGTTGAATGCCTCCTCAAAACTCCATGTAGATCTCAACTTCCTGGTCAAATTCCTGTACAATCCTGGCCTTTGGATATCGCTTTTTGAATACATTGATCATCTTGGTGTTTTCCGGCAAAACGGTAGCAGTAAATCCTTTGTATTTGTTTTCCTTGGCTATTTTTTCCATGATATCAAGCATAAACGATCCGATGCCCAGGCCCTGATATTCCTCTTTGACCACAAAGGCCACTTCAGCAATATCTTTGTATTCCTCGACCTGGGCATAGGTCCCGATGGCAATGACTTCTTTGTGTTTGCCTCGAGGGAGCAGTCCGACTATGCTCATGTTCCTTCGATAATCAACCGCAGCCCATTGTTTCTGGAGCATGTCCCTGGAAAAGACATTCCTCTTATGGAAAAAACGATAGTATACTGTGGTTTCTTTAAGTGAATAAAAGAAGTTTCTGGAGGCGAACTCATCGGATGGAAGCAGGGGGCGGAACTCAACGGTTTTCTTGCTGGGCAGCTCCTTGTAGAATTTGTAGTTTTCCAGAAAAATAAGATCTTCTTTGGATGGGGGCAATTGATCCAGGAAGATATAGCGCCTTTTTTTGGCTTCATTGATCAATTCTTCCCGAAACTTGGGGTGGGCTATCTGGGAGAGTTCCATGACCCTCTGGTAAATACCTTTCCCGTGCAGCTCGGCGATCCCGTACTCGGTGATAACAATGTCAATGTCCCCCCGGGTAGTGGCCACTCCCGCCCCTTCGCTCAAATGGGGGACGATGCGAGACGTCTGTCCGTTTTGGGCTGTAGAGGGCAGGACTATGATCGAGAACCCTCCCCTGGACATCTTGCTGCCCCGGATGAAGTCCACTTGATCTCCGATACCGCTGTAGAATAAATACCCTTTGGAATCGGTACAGATTTGTCCGGTTAAGTCTACTTCCAGGGCCGAGCTGATAGAGATCAGATTTTCATTTAAGGCAATGACGTTGGGGTCATTTACAAATTCTGAAGACCGGAAGTAGAATAAGGGGTTATTATGAACATACTCATACAACTCATTGGAGCCCATGCATAAAGAGGTAACAGATCTTCGGGGCAAGTAGTTCTTTTTTTTGTTGGTGATCACTTTTTCTTTAAATAAGGAAAGAAAGCCATCTGTAATGACCTGGGTATGTATGCCCAGGTCTTTTTTGTGCTTCAGATGAGGCAGGAGAGCATCCGGAAGGTGACCAAAACCAATTTGCAGAGTCGACCCGTCATCCACCAGTTGATCGACATACATGGCTATGCGCTTGACAATCTCCTGGTTCTTCTCGGTAGGAATCATTTGCACCAGGGGCTCTTCCTTCAAGACGAGATAATCGAGTTCATCAACATGGATGAAGTTATCGCCAAGGGTGCGCGGCATGCGCGGATTGACCTGAGCGATAACTGTTTTGGCGTTATTGACTCCGGAGAGGGTTATGTCTACGGAGATGCCCAGGCTGCAGAACCCGAATTCATCCGGTGGGCTGACCTGGATCAGGGCGATGTCCAGGCCAATGCGTTGGGAATCGAAAAGATCTGGAATCTGGGACAGGTAGGCAGGGAGGTAGTCGATTTTGCCGTCAAAAGCCGCTTCCCGCATCTGATAACTGATAAAAAACAGCTTAATGGAGAACCGATCCAGAAATGACTGATTGTGGACATAATCGGCCAGGGTAAAGGAAAACATCTGATAGATAACAATGTCTTGCAAGACTTCATTTTCGGCCATGGCCCGGATGAGGCTTTGAGGCTCTCCGCATCCTGTGCCGATAAACACCCGGTTGCCGTTGGTTATGTTTAAAATCGCTTCTTC
>JAWLEI010000094.1:0-11571 GCA_041686195.1 Desulfovermiculus sp. | reverse complement strand
CCCTGAAAACAGCTTGCCACTTCCTGCAACAGGTTTGTGTTTCCCTTAAAATCGGGGTTTTTCATCCGCACTCTCCCGGGAACATGGTGGATATAGTGCTTCATCTCCAAAACCTCCATTCTTGTTCAGCTTTGCCTCCGGCAAATCTGAAATATTTTTGGCAAAAGCGCCAAAATAAAGAAAAGTTGCCTGATTAATTAAAAATGAAACGTGAGCTTTGACAAGAGGCAAATAATTATTCGCCCTCTTTGGCCAAGCCTGCGACCAGGGGTAAACCTTGTTTCATACGGGTATGTAGAAATTGGATCTACTCAGAGTCTTTTTATTGTTACTTAATGCGCTGAGCATTTAGTGTCTTCAAACCCCATAAGCGATTCAGCGATAGATAATGTGTACATCTTTTTTGTTGAGTTTTTATGAAGGGAGTGTCACAATTCTGTTACATAAAAATAGGAATGATAATCAAAAAAATTTTGTCATATTTCTGCAAACCCATTGACACAGAAATGAATTGCGTGTTTATTATTTAAGTGTGTTTCTTCCTCATAACTCAAGAAAGATATGAACATTTGCAACAGGAGGCCACCATGCGCTTTCTCCTGGGACTAGGTCTGGGGTTCGTAACGCCCTTGATTTTTCGGGCTTGGCTGAAATGCCCTGGGCCGAAGGCATTTCTCAAAATACAAGAGGGTGATGAAAAAAACTCAGGAAATGGATCTGTGCATGAAGTTTTTTCTCCAACGTCTCCGGGCAGGACAGATAATATGAGTTCTGAGGGCAGGCTTACGGAGTTTGACTGGCCGAAAGTGCAAGGAAGTTCAAAAGACTCTGAGTTTCATTGGTAAAAAGAGGCAAGAGGTGCAATATACCCTCAAACAATTGATCAGGAGGACACCATGAATTTCAAGTTGGGCAACGCGACCACAGGAATCGCTTTTGGACTCGGTTTTATGATCGCCGCCCCCATAGCGGCCAAGCTGCTCGGCGGTGTCGGCCGCCCCTTGCTCAAGGAAGCAGTCAAGGGCGGTATGTATGTCTTTGATCAGAGCCGGACCATGCTGGCCGAGGCCAAGGAGTCCTTTGAGGATCTTTCAGCCGAAGCTCGTTCTGAACTGGCTCAGTCCAAGCAACTGCCGGCTAAGGCTCAGGAGTAGAGAGCCGGCCAACGCTCGTATGAAGGAGGTGCAATCATGGTTTTTTTTCGTATGCCCGGAAGTTTTGGTTCTGGTTTTCTGGTCGGTCTGGGGGCGGCCACCCTAGTGCCTTTGGCCGCCCGGGTCCTTTCCGGTGCAGGGAAGCCGTTGCTCAAGGAAGCCATCAAAGGGGGAATGATAGCCGTAGACAAATCGAAGGCCCTGTATGCTGAGGCTCAGAGCTCCATATCTCAGGCTACCTCTGAGGCAAAGACCGAAGCTGCAGCCGATGCTGAAAAAACGGCTCAGACCAGTGCGGCCACGCCCAAAAAAGAAAGCTCTTCCACAGGGAATTAAAAAATGGCGGCTTCAAATGCTCTGAACAATAAAGAGATTATGCATGTACCAATTGGCCGTTGCGTTCACTCCTGTCCTGAACGTATTCGTTTGCGGGTGAAGGAAAAGCAGGGCGATGAGGTCTATTTTGGTCAGGTGCTGCAGACTCTGCGTACTGCTTTTCCGCAGGCCCAGATCGAGGTCAATCCCCGGACGGGGTCTGTGCTGTGTGTTGGGCCTGTGAGCTTTGAGGATTTGACCCAAACCGGATGGGAAAAAGGAATTTTCCAGGTGATCGCGTTACCTCCCAGAGTAACTGCCACCAAGGTCTTTCACCGCAGGGTGGCGGAAATGAATGCTGCCATCAGGCGATCTTCCTGTGGAGAGCTCGACATTTCCAGCCTGGTCTTTCTCACCCTCATAGGTACAGGAATCTACCAGGTTATCCGGGGCAATGTGGGCCTCCCTCCCTGGTATACCGCTTTCTGGTACGCCCTGGGCGTGTGCACCAAATCTGTAAGCGATGAGTCCCATGTTCATGACCATGGTCAAGGATTTGAGTTATGAACAGTCCGGCCAATACAGGAACATTCATTTCTCCGGTCCATACGTGTGTTCCCGGAAGGGCGCGCTTTAAAGTGGCCGGCCTGAAGTTCAATAAACAGCTAACCCAAGGTCTGGTACTCGGCCTTCGAGGTTTATCCACGATCAAGGCAGTCAGAGGAAATCCCAATAATGGGAGCCTGCTGGTCCATTTCCATCCGGAAACAGCCTGGTCAAAGGTTATGGACCAGATTGCCCAGGTCCTGGCCGAGGCCAAGAACAAATCTTCTTTCAGCAAAGACCGAACGGCCCCTTCTACAGACCTCACATATCATCGTTTCAGTGCCAAACGGTCCCTGCAGGTCGCAGAAAGTTATCTCTCCCACGGATTAACAAAAGAGGAGTCCCAGAGGCGCCTGGATATTTATGGCCCCAATACCTTGCCCCTTTCCGAGGAAAAATCCGGATGGGCCATGTTTGCCGAACAGTTCTTCTCTCTGCCCGTGGCTCTGCTGGGAGCAGCTGCCGGAATTTCCATTCTTACCGGCGGGCTGCTGGAGGCAGCGGTTATTTCCGGGGTGGTGGTGGCCAATTCCCTTATCGGTTTTGCCACCGAACGCCAGTCGGAAAAGGCTATCGCTTCCTTGCAACGACTGGATCCGCCCCCGGCCAGGGTGCTGCGCCATAGTAACAAAACAACCATTCCGGCATCCGATCTGGTTCCGGGAGATATCTTGCTCCTGCAGCCCGGAACATACGTAGGGGCGGATTCTCGAATCATCCAGGCCGAAAACCTGACCGTGGACGAATCCATTCTGACCGGAGAGAGCCTGCCGGTGGAAAAGGTGAGCAAGGCCCTGCCCAAAAAGCATCTTCCGGTTGCAGAGCAAACCAATATGGCTTTTATGGGCACTGTGGTCACCGGCGGCCATGGTTGGGCTGTGGTTGTGGCCACCGGCCAGGATACGGAAATGGGACAGCTGTATTGGCACCTGACCCAAACCAAGCGCCCCAGACCGCCCATTGAAAGGAAGCTGGCCCGGACCGGGGATCAGTTGGTCAGCTTGTGGTGCGGCATCTGCGGGGCGGTATTTTTGCTGGGACTCATCCGCGGCTTTACGGTCTGGAATATGCTGGGCCTGTCTGTCTCCCTGGCCGCGGCGGCTGTTCCCGAAGGCCTGCCGGCCGCTGCCACCACAACCTTTGCCTTAGGCATCAAGCGAATGCGAGAGGAAGGAATTATTATTCGCCAACTGGAGGCAGTGGAGACCCTGGGTTCAGTGCAGACCGTGTGTTTCGACAAGACCGGGACCATTACCCGCAACCAGATGCATGTGGAAGAGATTTTTTGCGACGGCCGACGCATTGTGCATGCAGAAAATCGACTCTTTGAAAATTCGCATCTGGTCCAGGCCTGGGAGGACCCGGCCCTGCACCAGATTTTGACCGTTGGCTCCCTGTGCAGCCAGGTCCAGATCAATGGCCAGGATGGGGAAAAACCTGAGCTTCTGGGTTCCCCCACTGAAAATGCCTTGATCCGCCTGGCCCTGGAACAGGGGTTGGATGTTCAAGACCTGCGCACCAAGCATGACCTGATCCAAGTCAATCACCGCTCCCAAAAGATCCAAATCATGAGCACGCTGCACGACTCCCCGCAAGGAGGCTATCTACATGCCATCAAAGGGAACCCTTTGGAAGTGCTGGATTTGTGCCAAGAACAATTCACAGATGGACATGTAGCCCCTTTGCAACAGGAGGACATGGAGGCCATCCGGGCTGAAAACGCATGTATGGCCCAAAAGGGGTATCGGGTCCTGGGCTTTGCTATCCGTTCTGTAGTCAGAACCCGGGATATGAGCAAAAAGAATGGATTTATTTGGCTGGGGCTTGTAGGCATGGCCGACCCCCTTCGGGAAGGAGTGGCGGAAGTAGTGCAGGCCTTTCACCGGGCCGGGATTGCCACGGTGATGATTACCGGGGATCAACGCTTGACCGCGGAGACTGTGGCCAGGCAGATCAGCCTGAGCGGACAAAAGCCCTTGCAGATCATGGATTCAACGGAAATGGAGGCTTTAAGCGACGAGGAGTTCAGCTGGCGTGCTGCCGGGGTGCATGTCTTTGCCCGGGTCAGTCCGGCCCATAAGCTGAAGATCGTTCAGGCCCTGCAAAACCAGGGGCGCATAGTGGCCATGACTGGAGACGGCATCAATGACGGGCCGGCCTTAAAGGCTGCGGATGTCGGTATTGCCATGGCCGATGGAGGGGCGGATGTGGCCCGGGATGTGGCTGACGTCGTTTTGGAATATGACCACCTGGATTCCATGATCCAGGCCATAAACGACGGCCGGACCACCTACACCAATATCAAGAAATCGGTCCACTTCTTCCTGTCCACCAATTTCAGCGAAACCATGCTCATGTCCGGGGCCATTGCGGCCGGGGTCGGCTCCCCCCTGACCTCCATGCAACTGCTGTGGATCAATCTCATCTCCGATATTTTCCCCGGCCTTTCCCTGTCCATGGAGGCCCAGGATCCGGATGTGCTTAACCAGCCCCCGCGGGATCCCCAGGCACCCCTGTTCAGTGCAGAAGACTATCTAAGCATGGCCCGGGAATCCGGAGTGATTACGGCCAATGCCATGGGGGCTTATACTTTCGGCCTGCTGAAGTATGGACCCGGGCTGCACGCCGGGGCTTTGGCCTTTCATTCGTTGACTTTATCTCAGCTCCTGCATGCCTATTCCTGCCGCAGCCGGACCCGCCTGGGCAGTACGCCGAAAAAGAGCAACCCTTGGCTGCACACAGCAGTGCTCGGATCCATCGGGTTGCATGTGCTGACCATCCTTATCCCCGGACTGCGAACATTTCTCAACCTGACCCCACTGCGCCTGGCTGACTTGGGAATCATTCTGGGCAGCACCGTGTCCTCCTTTGGCCTGAACGAGATGCTCAAAAGCAATCGATCCGTTTCCGGAAAAATGGACCTCCGCCTAGTCAAAAACCCGACCACCGGAGACTATGAGTATCAGTCCCGCGCAGGGCAACAAATCACTGCTCAAGACCAGACGATTTTTTTTAACCACTCGGCTTTAGAGAACGGCTCTCCTATGAGCGAATAGAGAACATATGAATGATGATGAAAAGCTTGTGACCTTACTGGCCTCAGAAGTTGGATCCCGATTGTTTCTCGTCCACCATGTTCCGGGACGCCTGCATATCAAGTTCGATCCTTCGCTGGCTGAACATCCGGACAGGGAACAGGCCGAGAAACTTTTTCCGAGTCTGCACTCCTTTGAGATACGCAAGATCAATCGCTGGACCAAATCCGTTGTGATCTGGTACAATGTACGAGTCGTTCCTCCGGAATTGATTGATAAACTCTTTGTCGTTTCCGATCCAGAGGACAAGGAAAACATCGTTCGCCAGATCAAGGATTCCATCAGCCGAAAGGCTGGCCGAAAACAAGAATGAGCCTCGCGCATGAAGCAAGCGGGAATTTATTTCCCGCGCAGCTGAGTGCAGCGCGCAAAAAGTAAACAACTTTTTGCTCTCATTAATAAAACGTAACATAACCATTAAAGGCTCGCTTATAATCCTGCTTGCAGGACCATATCGGTGATCGGCCCGCGAGAGGTCTCTCCTTTGAGTACCATGTGCGCATAGTGCTTCATTCCCTTGCACTTCTTGACCAGCCAATTCAAACCATTGTTGCTCTCATTCAGATATGGATTGTCCACCTGCCGGGTATCGCCTAAACAGAAACACTTCACCCCTTTGCCCATTCTGGTCAGCAGAGACCGGCTCTCCGAGCGTGAGAGATTCTGCATTTCATCGATGATGACCACTGCATCCTCAATGTTCATTCCCCGAATATAGGCCAAGGGAAGGATCTGAAACCTCTTGGGGTTGAGGCTGGATCTGTTCTTCTCATGATCGTCGAAAATGCGATTGGCCGGGCGCAGCTCGTGCAGCTTTAAAAGGAGATCAAAAATATAGCGGGTATACGGAGCCATCTTTTCCTCTGCATCTCCGGGCAAAAAGCCCATTTTGGATCCGATCTCGATAATCGGCTTGACAACGTAGATCTTGGTGTACGGGGTATCTTTGGCCTCCAAAACCAGGTGCAGGGCACTGGCTAAGGAGAGAAACGTCTTGCCGTAACCAGCCTGGGATTGAATGGAATTCAAATGGATGTCTGGGTTGAGCATGAGTTCAAAAGCCAGGTTCTGGTATATATTCCTAGGCTGCACATTCCATACCCTATGCTGATAATCCACGGGCTTGATATCCTCTGCCCCTAAAAAGACCGGTACTCCAGATTCCCAGCGAAAGCTGTTGGTCACCGGCGCATCCTTGTCTTGGATGAACCCGGTGTAGGCCTGAGATTCACTTTGAAAGGGATGGGAGTCCCGATAGTACTCAGAGACGATATTGTGCAGCCTGGCCTTGATCTGCATGATCCGGTCATTTGTGACCAGGATGGGGGCCTGCATCTTGCTGTGTACAATCTCGGCAATGATCTTGTCGTCGTTGGATTCTGCATTACTGGCGCGTATATTGGGGCTAAGGAACGTGACGTACTGATCGGACTCGATTTCCTTGATGGTCTGGGCCACAAGATGGGATAAGCGGTGGTCCTTTTTCAGCTTGTCCAGCTCTTGCAGAACCGTATAGGGCAGTACGATCCGATTTTCATTTCCATTGCGAAAAGTTTTCAGACAATGTGGATTTTCGAGAAGGACGTTTGTGTCGATAACGAAATTTTTTGGGGCCATGCACCTCTCCTTGGCCTTTGGTTCGCAGGAGATGCGAAGTTTTCGTGGATCGTTTTTTATGCCTTCTTAGCCCAAATGTGCCTGCGCTTTGGCAGGCATGTGAGTTAATATATGATGGCGACATAATGAGTGTGTTGAATCCAGTCTTGTCCACAGGGCATAGAAAATCATCGCAAGATGGCGAAATATCGTGCTCTGATGCCCTTGCTTATTGTGCTGAGCCCATAGATCGATGAACCAAACCATTGGAAAAGTCGTGTAAAAACTTAACAAGTGAGCCGAGAAGTCCTGCAGAAATGTATATGATCAGAAATGAGAGAACAGGATTTAGGCCGCAGGCCATGAGAAAGTAATGCATAAAAGTCAAGCATATAAAGCTGGTTACAAGTCCATAGCTGTTGGAGACAAAGAGGGTTTTCATTTCCTTGAGCCAGTGCTGAAGTGTTGTATATTCAGGCCAATGGCATAGCGAGTAGAGACACATATTGCTTAAAAAGAAGCTTGCATCCTTCATGATGGCGGTGGATAGGGAAATAATTTCATGGCTGCAGTCATTTGAGGACAATACTGTGGTTGTATAGTAGGCAAAGAAATAGCTTAATAGGCCAGCCCCGAAGAAACTCAGAGCATACTTTGCTAAATTTGCATTTTTCTGTAGCGTTTTGGTCATGGTTTTCATGGGCAGATAAGGTTGCATAGTTGGAAAAAAAATCAGGAGAGTTTTGCCCGGATTATATGCGGATGATTAGATAAACTTCTTGCGCAGAAAATCGGAAAGCCATTCGCTGGCCATGACCACCACAAAAATGGCCACCAGGATCACCGTCACCTGATCCCACTTGAACATGTTCATGGCGCTGTTCAAGGTAATACCTATGCCTCCTGCTCCAACCAGGCCGATCACCGAGGACTGCCGAATATTGATATCCCAGCGGAAGGTGAGCACTCCGACCACAGTGGGCATAATCTGAGGTACGATACCGTAGGTCAAAATTTTGCTCTGGGTGGCACCAGTGGCTGTGATTGCCTCCACCTGGCCTCGGTCGATCTCCTCTATGCCCTCGGCGATGAGCTTGCTGGTGAATCCGATGGAGCGGATGGCGATAGCGATCACCCCGGCCAGAGGCCCAGGTCCAAAGATCACGGTGAATATGATGGCCCAGACCAGTTCATTCACCGATCTGGAGGTGACCACGATCACCCGGGCCAGCCACAGGGTGGTCTGGTTGCGCGTGGTGTTCTGTGCCGCCATCAAGGCAACGGGAATGGAAAGGAATGCGGCCAGAATGGTTCCCAGAGTGGCAATGTTGATCGTCTCGATCATCGGTGCGATGATGTCGTCAAAGAAAAAAATATCCGGCGGCAACATGCGCAGTCCCAGATCCAGCACCTGGGCAGGGGCGTCCACGACGAACGGCCAGTAAATATCCAGGCTGGTCGCAGACCAGACCACGACCATCACTGAAAACAGCTGCCAAGCAAAACGGTGGAGCCTTTCCCCCCTGCTTCTGCGTTTCCAAAGGCGAGGTCCTTCTTGTTGGCCAGGATTTTGGGCCTTCATTGGATGCGCCCCCGAATGATGCCGCTGACCCACTCAGCAGCCAAGACCACGATGATGATGGACAGCAGGATGGCCAGACTGAAATCGTACTCATACCGGCCGAAGGAATTGTAGAGCGACGCTCCAATCCCGCCCGCACCGACAATGCCCAGAATGGTCGATTCCCGCAGATTGATATCCCAGCGGTAGATGCTCAGGCCGATGTAACGGGGCAGGACCTGGGGAAGAATCCCGAAAATCAGCACCTTGAGCCAGTTGGCTCCTGTGGCCCGAATGGCCTCCACCTGGCCCTCATCAATATCTTCGATGTCCTCGGCCAGCAGCTTGCCTACGAAACCGGTGGAGGCGATGGTTAAGGTGAGCATTCCGGCAAAAGCGCCAAAGCCAAAGGCCTTGACAAAGAAGATGGCGATCAGGACTTCAGGAAGGGTGCGCACAATACCGATGTAGCCGCGAAATACCAGATAAACCAGCTTGGGGACCAGGTTGCGGGCCGCTCCCACAGCCACCGGAATACTGAGCACTATGCCCACGGCGGTGGAAAAGACGGCCATCTGCAGACTTTCCAGCAAACCGTCCATAAGCAGATCCCAGCGCGAAAAATCAGGGGGAACCATTTGCCTGACCATATCCACAACGCGTGGAAGACCTGCAATAAATCGTTTGAGGTCCATGTTCACATCGCTGCCGGCATAGAGGAGATAGAGCACTGCACCGGCGATGAGGGTCCAGCGTAGCAGCGGACTCTGGATCATCGGCGGCTTATGCCAGGTGCGTCCAGAAAGGGCTGGCCCGGAAAAGTTTCGGATCATGGTTTTGTGATCTCGGCGGGTTCAAGGATTTCATTGTCCAGTTGCCTGCCGGGGGCCCTGGCTTCGGCGTCTTCCGCGGCGTGGCGTATTGTCTGACGCCAATCCGATTCGCCGAAGATGCGGGTCAAGATCTCTTCATTAACCATGTCCGGAGAACCATCGAAGACGATCTCGCCCTGAGACAACCCAATGATCCGCTGGGCGAAGCTCAGGCCCAGCCCGACGTCGTGAATATTGATCAAAACGGGCAGGCTGTGTTCTGTGGCCAGGTCGCTGATCAGAGACATAATGGTCCGGGCCGTCTTGGGATCCAGGGAGGACGTCGGTTCGTCGACCAGAAGTATTTTGGGCTGCTGGATCAGGGCCCGGGCGATACCCACTCTCTGCCGCTGGCCTCCGGACAGGGCGTCCGCCCGGCTGTTTTCATAGCCGCTTAAGCCGACCCGCTCCAGAATATGAAAGGCCCGTTCGATATCCGGCTGCGGAAAACGGCGAAAAAAGGCCTGCAGAAACGTAACATATCCCAGGCGTCCGGAGAGCACGTTCTCCATGACCGTCAGTCGTTCCACAAGATTGTACTCCTGAAAGATCATGCCGATTTTGCGGCGCATATGACACATTTCAGCCGAACCCAAATCCGTTATTTCCGTTCCGTCCAGGATGATTTGGCCTTGACTCGGCTCCACCAGACGATTGATGCACCGGATGAAGCTGCTTTTTCCGGCCCCGGAAGGGCCTATGATGGCCACCACCTGGCTGGAGTCCACACTCAGGGTGCAGCCTTTGAGTGCTTTTAAGCCATTGGGGTATGTCTTGACCAGGTTCTCTATGTGCAACATCTCTGCTCTCGAGAAGAAAAGAGCCGGACCGAATACGGGAATAAAGACAGCCCGTTGAGATCGGTCCGGCCTATTGAGGAAAGAGACTCAGGGGAAATCTTACCCGCCGATATTCTCCCTGGTGTACTCTACGTCGTTCATTTCCTGGATCGTGCGGATTACATCCCAGTTATGCTTGTAGGTGATGGGAATGAACCGGTCCACGTCCGAGAATTCCTCTCCCAGCTTGGTCCCGGCAAATTCAAAGGTGAAGAAGGCCTTCTGGATCAAAAGGGCCAGTCTGGGATGCACATTGTGGGCGAAACCGAAAGAGGTGGTGGGAAAAGACTGGGTTTCATAAATAACCCGGATTTTATCCTTGTCCACAGCACCCCGGTCTGCCATGCGGTCCAGCACCGAGGAGGCGATCGGAGCTGCGGCGTAGTCCTTGTTGGCCACCCCCATAATGCTGCGGTCATGTCCGCCGGAGTAAATGACGTCATAGTCTTGGCCCGGGACGATGCCTTGTTTGGCCAACAGGGCTCGAGGGGCCTGGTTGCCGGAGTTTGAAGCCTGTTCGGTGTGAGCCACAGTTTTGCCCTTTAGTTCCTGCAAGGAAGTGATGTCGCTGTCGGCGGGCACAATGACCTGCATTTTATAGCCGTATTCGCCTTCTTTTGTGCCCATGATGGCGAAGGGATGGAAACCAGCCAGGTTGACCCCGAATGGGGTGGATCCGGTGGAAAGTCCGGCCACGTGCAGCCTGCCGCTGCGCAAGGCTTCAATCTGGGCCGCATAGGACTGAGCCGAAAAGTAGCGGACATGCTTCCCGGTCACCGCTTCCAGATGGTTGAGAAAGGACTTGAACATACCCTTATACAGGGCTGGATCTTCTACAGGTACATAGGAGAAGAAAATGGTGTCTGGATTGACCCACTTGGAGCTGTCCAGAGGCAGATCAGCCACCATATCCCGGTTGTCATCACAGAACTGTGTATCCAGAAGGCCACGATGGCTGCACTGGGTGTCTTCTGCCTGCACATAGGAGGCCGAAGAGACTGTGGCCACAAAAGCTATTATGACCAGGATCAAAGAGAGAAATTGGGCTTGGGGCAGCTTACGCTTCTTTGGTTCGCAGGACATATTCGCCGCTGACATCTTTCGGATCTTTTCAAACATACTCATTGCCTCCTTTCAATATCATTTGGCAGTGAAAGCTGCCGTGATTGACGGAATTCGATGCATTGCTGACCTGTTCATTTTTGGGCAAGACATACAATCTATCGTTCGAGTGTTACGGTTTTGGCTCAAGTCTATGACAATCCGGTATCCTCAGGTCTTGAGTAGGCTGCAAAACAAGCAGCGGCTCCGGGTTTGACCCCTCGACAGTTAAAGACTCCCCCTGGGGGGAGGTTGGCCGGAATGTGCTTGAAGGTGACCAGCTCAAAGAGCCGTTGGTAGAATGCACGATACACCCAAGGCATGACCGTGATCTGATTGTGCCAGGGCCGTCCCGGAAGGCCGCTCATCCAGATAAAAAGCTCTCTGGCCACATGCATGGGCAAGCTGGGAGTGGGCAGGCAATTGAGGATG
>JAWLEI010000093.1:10527-11867 GCA_041686195.1 Desulfovermiculus sp. | reverse complement strand
AAAGAGGTGAAACAGATAGATGTCAATTGGGATAAAAAGGAGCTCCTGGTTCGCGGCGGCCCCTGGGATGTGCGCCTGGCCTGTACAGAGAAAAATTTTTCCTCGATCCTGGATATCCTGCGTCAGTATCGTCCGCAGGCCTTTGCTGAGTCAAATTGAGACATTTTCCAAATATTGGAAGGAACCTTTCTGCCGTCATTTAACAGGCTTTACATCCATGACTTCCTCAAATGTTGTCCCCAAAAGAAAGACCAAGGCCGGGAAAGGCCGGCCCCTGATTGTGTACCTCATAGTATGTCTGCTGGTCGCTTTTGCTCTGCTCGGTCCGTTGCTTCTCTGGGTTGGAGAGAAAGCGGATTCCCGCATTACCCATGTTCGGCGTAACGGAGGGGCGGATTGGCTGGCCCGGTATTGGTGGGTGATCTCCTATGAGTTCAAGGCTAAAGACGGAAAGATCTACAGCGGACATACCCGGACCTTGACCATCGGAACTCGGCCTTCAGGCTTTGCTCCCAGGGAAGAAGCCCGCTATCTCCCGGCCTTTCCGCATCTGAACGTTCTGGCCAGGGAGGCCGGCCCCGGCCTGGGCACAGGACTTGCTCTGGCAATATCAGCCGGACTTCTGTGGTTGACCGGAAAACCCCGGGCGAAAAAAAAATCCCGGAAAATCAGGTCAGGTGCCACAGCTGTCCGCAGCAGAAAAAAACGCGGAACTCAGAACGTGGATTCCGTCTTAAGTCCGGAAGAGACCCAAAAGTGGCTCCATGCCTATCAGAGCAGTGCCCGGCGGTATGCCTGGGGCTTTTTTGCTGTGACCGCAGTGGCGGTATTTTTTCTCATCAGGTCAGATGGCGGAGAGCTGGATACAGAAATCTGGGCTGCATTTATTTTTTTTGTTGTCGTCTTTTTCCTTCTGGCCCTCTGGTCCCGCACCCGAACATCCCGCTCCTGGCGTGGAGTTGTCCGGGACAAGAGAGTGAAGACCAGACGAGTCAAGCGTAGAGACCTTCCGGACGAGGTGGTCCGCCAGCCGGTCCTGGACATTGAGACTCGAGGCCGAATTATAAAAATTCGGGTCTCGGAAGCACTCTACGATTACTTTGCCGTAGGAGATGAGGTATTTAAGCCTGCCGGGTTTGACTGGCCGGAAAAGATCCAGCTCGACCCCCAGGGACACCGTACGTGCATTGTCTGCGGTCAGGTTCTGGAAGGAGGTATGGGTCGATGCAGCCGATGTGCTGCCCCCATCCCGGAGCATCAAACCCTGTCGGCTTGTACTGCGTCTCTAAAATGTTGCCTCAATTTTTGGCAATTGGTTCTATTTCAATTATAAGTTTATA
>JAWLEI010000093.1:0-10427 GCA_041686195.1 Desulfovermiculus sp. | reverse complement strand
ATATCAATATATGAGCGTATCATGGAGTCTCTCATGCACAAGGTTTCATCCACTCTTTTGATCTGTATAGCGTTGAGTATTGCCTCTTTGGCCTGGGCAGGGGCGGAAGAATTTGAAGTCATTGGGGTACAAGGCCATGTGGAACGGGCATCCGGTCCGCCTGAGCTCTTGACCCTGGACAAACGGGATGTGGTCACGCCCAGAGCCCTGCTGGCCTTTGACAAGTTGCCCAAAGAGTATGTCAGCCTGGCCCTTGCATTGCGCGGATCGGGAATTGATCTCCTCCGGGCGGACGGCAGTCAGCTGGATGCGCTGATCGCTCAGGCCGAGGCAGGGGAATTGGACGTCGACCCTGAAGAACTGCGGGGACTCAGAGAGCTGTTGGCCACCCGCAGTTACTTGAGCTGGGAGCCGGTGATCGAAGGGCACAGGCTTGTTCCTGGTGAGCTGCTGCGGGCTGGGGATGAGGCATCCGTCTCCCTGCGGACCGCCTCTGGAGTGGAAAGCACAATCAATCCAAACGGGATGGTGCGCCTTGATCCGGAAAACCCTGCCCTGGCCTGGTCTTCTCAAAACCGGGCCGAAGCAAAGCCCTTGGCTGCTCAGGTACAGGAGCAGCCCCATGCCCCGGAACAGAGCGGTGAACCAGCAGGAGATATGTCTCCCCGGGCCGCAGAGCTGTTTGGGGTGTGGACCGAGGCTATAAACGCCCCGGACTGTCCTTTGCGACTGCAAGGCCCCATTGCAGTCAACGAAACATCAGAAGAAATCCACCTTGCCCTGCCTCTGAAATCGTATGTCCCGGATGCAGGAGATGGCGATTCTGCCCAGTCGGTCATTCACGCCCGGTATTCTCTGGGCAGCGACGGGGAGATGCCCTTTACCCTCCAACTTCCCCCGCTGATCTGGCTGTTCGACAAAGATGGAGAACCCATTGGCCTGCTGCGAATGGCCAAGCAGAAAACGACCGGGATCTGGGCGGAGGCAATACAGCGGCCGGTGCAGATGAACGTCCTGCTCCAGGGAGTTGAGCTGCTTTTGGGAGTCAGCTCCATTCAGGAGGAAGCTGTGGAGCGAATAGATATTGAGCAGCTGGTCTGGCAGTCAGATATGGCCCAGGGAGAGCAGGCCTTATGGACTGGTAATGGGCAGTTTCAGGCCCGCAATGTCCGTATCCGGGAGTGCGGCGAGCAGGTGATGGACATCGGTTCTGTTACTGTGGACATGCAGGTGCAGGACCATGACCTGGAGGCCTTTCTCGCCCTTATCCCGGAAGAAGTTGACGATACCCTTGTTCAGGACAGGGAGGCAGCTGAGTATTTAGTGCGGACCATGCTCGCAGCTTCCGGCACCGGCAAATTTTCCCTGACCCTCAACGACCTGGAGGCCGGGGCAAAAATCGATCCGGAAAGCCTGCACATCGGCCAGCTGGAAATCCTGGGGGAGATGGGGGCTGAACAAGAAGGGTCCGAATATCGGGACGTGAACACAACATACAGTCTGAGTGATCTGAAATTGAAAACCGAGGCCTCTGATCTGGCTCTGGAGGAGATTTCCTTTACTGTCGGCCTGACCGGTCTGAATCCGAAACGGATCCTTGATTTGGCTGATTTGGGCTCATCAGGGGAAGAGGGGCTTCTGGGCGCTTTTCAGGACCTGCTGTCTGGAATGGATGTGAATTTTTCTCTCTCTGGCCTGTCCGGAAATCATGACCGGCTTGATCTTTCCGTTCTGCACAGCATGAGTGCAGGCCTTTCCCTGGCCGGAGTGAACAGTCCGGCGCAGGATATCGGCCTCAGATATGGGCACAAAGGATTACGTGATATGCAGGGAGTTCCAGCTGAGCTTGTGCCTGAAGATGCAAGCCTTGATGTGCGCTTGTCACAGGTACCGATTCTGGAACTGGCTTTGGCATCCCTAATGGGCGAAGAAGAAGCACAAGCTGTGATTTTGGATATCCTGTCCAGGTTCGGCACCCGCCTGGAGCTTGAGCAGCTGGGCGTTGACCTTCCCGGTGGAAGCCTCACGGCCAGGGGTCTGGCCCTGGCCCGGAGTCCAGGCAGCGAAGAAAACGGGGAAACGCCTGTA
Source organism: Desulfovermiculus sp. (assembly GCA_041686195.1). GTDB lineage: Bacteria > Desulfobacterota > Desulfovibrionia > Desulfovibrionales > Desulfothermaceae > Desulfovermiculus. The sequence goes on along the minus strand of JAWLEI010000093.1, from coordinate 8,339 downwards.
CTGGATATGGAAACCGAGCTGGAGATCCGGGGCCTTGAACATTTGGTGCAGGTTGCGACCCGGTATATGCAGGATGAGGAAGATATTCAGCAGGTCCAGGCTCTGGCCGCCTTTATTCAGCTGGCTGCGGAAGAAGGGGAAGTGGACGGGACCACTGTGCATTCGATGAAGATAAGAGGCGACAGCCTGGGGCATATCACGGTCAACAGCAAGGATCTGTCCCCACTTTTTTCTGACCCAGGAGCCCAGGGGGGCAAAGAGTAGCTTGGACTCATATTAAGCTGATCAAACAAATCATGACCGGGATACTTCTGAGGAGAAAAGCATGTACGTGCGGCGTATGTTCATCACCATTGCGGCCTTGATGTTGATTCTGGGGGTGGCGGCCCAAAGTTCTTGGGCTGTGCAGGAGGAGCCTGCCCAAAAACAGGCTCTGGAACAGGCTGTGGGTCCAAAAGCATTCTTGAGCCTGGAAGGGGAGGGAAAGCTGACCGTCCGAGCCCTGCGGGCCTGGAACCGCCTGTCGCCGGAGTTCATGGATCTGGCCTCGAGCCTGCGCCGAGAGCAGGGGCTGGATCTCTTGAGTGCTGATCTGGAAACCATACAGGCCTGGTCAGCACAGGCTGCACAGGGCGAGAAGGGACTGTCTGCTCATGGCCAGGCTTTGCGGGAATTGGCCGCCTATATGCAGTCCGGAGAATATCTGGACTGGGAGGCAGTCGCAGATCCGGAGCAGGTGCCGGAAGGGACGCTTTTGCGCCAGGGACAAAAGCGCTGGCTGCACACAAAGGAGAGTAAACAGACCGGTGCGCAGACAGCTCCCCCATCCGAGGCAGAAAGGGCTCCCATTGGCGTTTTGGATGCGTCTGAAGCTGAAACAGCCTCTAAAGTGGAGAAACTCGGTTCAAAGCAGGGGCTGGAGTTTCGGATCTCGGATCAGACCCAAGGCACTTTTCAGGCTAGTTTGCGTCTGGAAGGTCTGGACGAAGCCCGAATTGAGGATGATCGCTATTTTCAGGTCATGGCTGCGCAGGCCCTGCCCGATTCACCTCAGGTTCAGGATTTGGAGCAAAAAGAGCTCACTCCAAATGCCAAGAACTGGACCAGCGACCGCCCTTATCAGAACCGGGCCGGATATGCCCGGATCGGGCAGCGGATTGCTGTGCGGGTGGAGGCCCCCAAAAAGCCCAAAATCGTTATGCCGGACAAAGAAGCTGAAGCTGGATTCTCGTACGAGATAGTGGGCCGCAAGTTCAAAGTGGTTGTTTCCGATCAGGCGTATGGAGATGCAAAGGTAGATCTGGAAAAGGACTGGAACGGTGAACACGGCGGAGGCGCCGCCTGGATTCCTCTTGTGGATGAGGAAACCGGCCGGCCTGTTGGGCCGCGAGCTGTTGGGGTCTACATGGCCTATCGAGTCAAGAAGTTCGGTCCCAATAAATCATTCATGGGCGAGCTGCACCACGATTTTCGGCGCATCGGCTGGGTGCTCATCGGTATGCCCGGGGATCTGTATGCCGATGAGGCCAATATCTATGCCGTGGGGGAAAAAGAACCTTTGGCCGGAAAGGATGCGCAGTCCAACTGGGACTGGCCGGCAGCGGCTGCAGAGTCAATGGATTTTACCCTGCCTCAAAAGGCCGTAGATCGTGCGGCAGTCCGCTTTTCCATGGACATGCGGCACGCGGCCTGGATCGAGGAGGACCCGGAGAAAGGCAAGCGGGTGGTCCTAAACGGTCGTCCGGGAAGATGGTATGACGATATATTCCGGTACATGAAGTTTTCCGAACAGGGTGAACTTTTTGGATTCCGGGCCGATCTTGGTCAATGGGAGCTTGCGGTGATCAATGGGTCGGAAGGCCCTGTGTTTGAGGACATACGGCGATTTGAAATCACCAGGGACGGCGCTCACAATATGGTTGCCGGCCGGGTGCGCAAGGGCCTGGAACAGGTCATCGTCGACGGACACGTCGTTGGGGAAACCGCAGGGGAGATCAAGGAAGCGGTGCTGGCCCCGGACGGCACTGCGGCCTGGGTGGAAGAGTCGGCTGACAGCGGCTTGGTCCGCATGATGAGCACCAAGGGCGATACGCATCCGGAGTACACAGTCATCTACTCGCCTGAATTTTCAGTTCAGGGCAGCGTCCTGGCCTATATCGGGAAGAAGGAGAACAAGCAGCGGTTTCTGGTGGTCAACGGCCGGGAAGTGCAGCCCACAATGGGGGTGGGCTCCAAGTACACTTTGACCCCGGACGGAGCCCATTACGCCTATGTAGCCCCCAATGCGGACAATACCGAATCCATGGTCATCGACGGCCGGGTCGGGCCGGCCTATAAGGGTATATGGAACCCGGCCCGAATGAGTAGAGACGGTTCGCGATCTCTGTATGTGGCCAAAACTGAAAACGGTGCGGTTCTGGTGATTGATGAACAGGAGCTTGAGCATTCCTATGGACCGGTGAACAGCTTTTCCAGTTTGACCTTGAGCCCGGACGGCGCCAAATGGGCTGTGGCCCTGGAGCCTGAGAACGGGGAAGAGGATGAATACATCCTGATGGTAAACGGCAAAGAATTCGCCCAGCGCACCGGGCTGGCCAGACAGATTACCTTCAGTCCGGACAGCTCCCGGACAGCTTGGGTGGAAAAGAGAGAGAAGCTCTGGCGGGTAGTTGTCGACGGTGAGGAAGGCCCTCAATATCGGGATATATTTCGGGATGAACCGCTTCAATTCACTCCGGCCGGCGAATCCGTGGTCTATTTCACACAGAACAAAGACAAAAAGATGTCCATTGCTGTTTTCGACGGGACCGAGCGAACCCATGACGTTGTTATTCCTCTGGTCCGTTTTCCAGATCAAGGCATAACCTACTTGGCCATAGACGGGACCAGGTTACAGCGATTTTCCCTGCAAGGAGAATGATTTTGCTTACCCCCACCTCGGTTTTAGTGGAGGAGGAGTTTATATACAAATGGCTGTGAGTTAACAGTTTATACCTATGCCTGGGCAGGAAATCTGGGAACTGCGGGCCGGCAGGGACCCTCGGCCGACTTCACAGCCTCCAAACCGGATACGTATAGGGGGTGGATCCAGAGGTGATATATGGCCAGTCCGCGAGCCTTTCTGTAAACATCGATGGCGGCCTGCCCGCTGTGGCGTATGGTTTTGCTGTTCAAAGGTGAGAACAACTATTGGAGAAACTCCACAAATCCAGTCTGCAACATATGGCGGACATTGCGGTGTGGAATCCGGCAACGTCACTGCTCACATTGCAGAGGTGTGCAACTGAAAGTCGGAATGCACATACACTGTGGATCAAATAGTGAAAGGAGTAGGAATATGAGCGAAGTATTTATCGGCATCTTGGTTATGGCTGCTTTTGTAGGATTTGTGATCTGGAAAAACAAGGGCAAGGCCAAGCAGGAGGAGGATATTTACAGTCAGCAGTGGTGGGCGGAAAAAGAGCAGGAGCGCAAAGAAGGACCGGTGATTGTCAGGGCTGGCAGTGACGACAAGGATGACAGCGACGATTGAAGGAGAAGGGCAGGTGAGTACAGGCTCGGGACCAGGACAAGGAAATCAATTCTCTGGATTTTTGCAAAACCGCAGGGAGCAGGCCCGCAGGGCCGCACAAGAGGCGGACCGGAAACGGGAGATGCTTGCAGACCTTGGGTCCATATTTCAGAAGTACGGCCTCTCCCGGGTGTACGCCTTTGGTTCTGTGACCAGGGAGTTTTGCCGAACTGATTCAGATATCGATCTCTATGTAGAGTTTGTTGATGCCGAAAAGTACTGGGAGCTGTGGAGAGAGCTTGAAGAATACACTCAAGAAAGGATAGATTTGCACTGTCAGCGGGACGATCCTGTATTTGTCAGAAAAATAAAAGAGCGCGGATGGCTTATTTATGAAGCATAGTATCAATTTGCTCAGAGCGGATATCAACGAAGAGCTCTCCAAAATGCACAAGGTTGTTGAGGAGTTTCAGCCCTTTGTTTCCAAGCTGGACATGAGCAGTGAGCAGGTCAGTAGTTACGACACCATGGTTATCGGTTATCTCCTGCACAGCTTTTACAATGGATGCGAGAATATATTTCAATCTATAGCCCGCTTTTTTGAAAACGAAGTGGAGCCCGGTGCCTGGCACAGGGATCTTTTGCGCCGGATGAAACTCGAAGTACCTGAATACAGACCCCGGGTCATATCCCACGAGCTGTACCTTCTGCTCGATGATTTCCGGGGATTTCGGCATCGGTTCAGGCACTCCTACAGCTTTGAGCTGGACTGGGAACGGGAGAAAGTTGTGGCCAAAAAGCTGGAGCCCACATTTGCGCTCTTGCAGGACCAGATTTCGTTGTTTTTGGCACAATTGAGTGTCTTGGTAGATGAGACAGGTAAAGGCAGCAATTGATGAGTGGTTTGAGCTGAGCACAGCACATTGAGATACTGTTTTGCACCCGCTTGGCATGAATGGGCTTGACACTTCTAAGTCACAGGACGGTTGATATGAAGGACATGGAATCGAGTCACGTGCCAGGCAGGACCATCCTCTCCGAGCAATGGTTGGGCATCTTGGACCTCCTTAAAGCTGCGGCCTTTACTATTGACTTGAATGGGAAGATCACCTCCTGCAATCAATGCGCCCAAGCCCTGCTGGGAATTTCCCAGGAAGAGATTTTGGGACGGCAATGTTCGCAGGTTTTGCGCGGGGTTTCTTGCGCTACTTCATGTCCTTATCTGGATGACACCACCGAGCCCACAGAGACTGAAGTCGAGCTTTTGGATGCCGAGAACAGACCCCATCTTGTCACCCGCCTGTCTGCTGCCATTTATAATGACCATCAAGGAGTTGTGGGATATCTGATCCTGATCCAGGACCGCCTGAGCCTGACCGAGATCCTGGACCGTATCCGCTACGGGGAAAAAAGCCTCAAGGTCATCCTGGACAACCTGGATCTGGCTATTTTGAATGTCAACCGCGGTGGATATGTGACCTTTTTCAATGATGCCGCCGAATCAATGACTGGATATTCCAGGGAACAGGTCCTTGGAAAGCACTACACAAAACTCTTGGGCCCAGCCCACAATCAAGTGCAGCAGATCATGGAGATCGTGGAGCAAATTGGACCGAGTGAAGCAACAGTACTCATTGAAGGTGCTACGGGCACAGGCAAAGACCAATTGGCTCGGGCCATACATCAGGCCAGTCAGCGTCGGGACAGACCCCTGGTCAAAGTCAACTGTGCAGCCATCCCTTTGGAGCTCCTGGAATCCGAAATGTTTGGCTACACCAAAGGGGCCTTTACCGGAGCAACCCGGGACAAGCCCGGGAGATTTCAGGAAGCTGACAAAGGCAGTATCTTCTTGGATGAGATAAGCGACCTGCCATTATCCTTGCAGGGCAAGCTTCTGCAGGTCCTGGAGGACCGGGAATTCTATCCTTTGGGAGCTGGAGAACCTCTTGGAATATGCTATACTCACCAGCCAGGGAGAAATCATAGAACCCAGACATATTCAACCCTATGTTCAGGCCCGGATCAATCAAGACCAGCCCTGTCCTGCCATGGAGTCGAGCCCTGTTCAGAATGGACATGACCAGGAGAAGCAACGCATACTTGATGCTTTGCTGCATCACAACTGGCACAAAACGAACACTGCTCAGGAGCTGGGCATGAATCGCAGCACATTGTGGCGAAAAATGAAACAATACGGTTTGAAAACTTAAAACATTTTTCGCAGTAAGTGTTCAGACCCCATTTTCATCCAAATTCAGGGAGCCTTATTCAGCGCCTGGCTGGAACGGCCCCTGGAACGGACATTTCCCACCCCCTCTTGTTGCGTAGCGTTGCATTAAGTGTTGCGCACCATGTTGTCCCCTTTTTTCTCCCATCATTTCAGAAGGCAACATTCTCCCGTGTAATTTTTCCCTTCTTGATCTCTGCAACAAAACTTTCAACAAAGCCCCCCATATTTTCCAGCAACACACCTTGAAACAACCTAACCCAATGGAATTATTCAAATGATATTCATGGCATGCTTTCTGCTGATGAAAGATATGAATAAGGCAGAGGATGCAACATGGTTTTGATGACAATTATTTGGGAATAAAGGCCAATGCCTCCTGGTTCGTCTCCAAAAAAAAATCTGGTGGTAGATAACGACCCAGAAATGCGAATCTTCCTGGGCCACCTCCTGGATCTGGGCGGTTATCAAAACATGAGTGCGCCAGGTGCCACAGAAGGTTTGCAAAGACTGAATCAGGAATGCCCTGGTTTGATCCTGCTTTCGCTCATGTATGATCGTTTCGGACAGTTACAGATGCTCAATGAGCTGAAGGGGGATGACCGTTTCCGAGAAATACCAGTGGTCCTGATGTCCAGCATTGAAGAAAATTATCTCTATCAATTGCGGATTTTGCCGCAGATCTCTGCAAAGGGTTTTGCGCATAGGCCAGATGGTTTTTTGACCAGGCCTCCGGAGGCTGAGGATCTTTTCTCATTGCTGGGTAAGCTGGGCCAAACTCCGCAGAGATGATGAAATACGCTATGCGCTGAAGGAGCCGGATTTCCATGGATGTACGCGTTGGATTCTACATCTGCCACTGTGGGATAAATATCGCTTATAAGGTGGATGTTCAGGATGTGGCCGCCTGTATTCAAACCCTGCCCGGGGTGGTGGTGTCCAAGGATTACCAGTTCATGTGCTCTGATCCAGGACAGGATATGATCATCCAGGATATTGGGGAGTTCAGCCTGAATCGGGTCGTGGTCGCCTCCTGTTCTCCGCGGATGCATGAAAAGACCTTTCAGAACGCCTGCCGCAGGGCGGGTCTGAATCCATACTTGTTCCAGATGACTTGTGTGCGGGAGCACTGTTCCTGGGTCATTGAGGATCCTGAAGAGGCAACAGCCAAAGCCAAGCACCTGGCTGCCGCAGCAGTCTTCAGGGTACAGGGGCACGAGAAGCTGTATCCCCGGCAAGAAAGGGTCCACCCGGATGTATTGGTGGTGGGTGGAGGTATTGCCGGCATGCAGGCGGCCCTGGACGTGGCCTATGCAGGCCACCAAGTTCATTTGGTGGAAAAGAGCCCTGCCATCGGCGGGCATATGCTCCAGTTCGACAAGACCTTTCCTACCATGGATTGCGCAGCATGCATCGGTACGCCCAAAATGGTGGACGTGGGGCAAAACCCGAACATCAATCTCTTGACGTACAGTGAAGTCAAGGAGGTTTCCGGTTTTATCGGCAATTACCAGGTTACAGTGCACAAAAAGCCCAGGTATGTGGACATTGACAAATGCACCGGCTGTGGAGACTGCGCCGTCACCTATCTGGACCAGGAGGTCCAGCCCAGGGAGCATGAGGGCCAGCTCTGGGTGGACCGCATCAAAATAGATGAGGCCAAGTGCATACAGTGCGGGGCCTGCATCCAGGCCTGCAGGGAAGAAAATCCTGAAAATCCCGCCCTGTCCAGCATTGTGCATCAAAGGATGGATTCCGGGCCTGATCAGCGACAGGCTGCTTCATATCCGGAACACCCAGGGCTCAGAGGCCATTGGGGTCCTGGCCAGTGCCAAGTGCACCAACGAGGAGAACTATCTGTTGATGAAGCTGGCCAGAGGAGTTCTGGGCACCAACAGCATAGACCATTGCGCTAGGCTCTGACACTCCAGCACGGTGGCAGGTCTTGCCGCCGCATTTGGAGCCGGAGCCATGACCAACTCCATCCCGGAGATCGAGGACACGGAGTGCATCATGGTCATAGGCAGCAACACCACCAGCCAGCATCCCATGATCGCCAGCAGGATGATCCGGGCCCAGGAGAAAGGGGCCGGCTTAATTGTCATTGATCCCAGGGCCATTGCCCTGACTAAATACTCGGATCTGTTTCTCAAGCTAAGGCCCGGCACCAATGTGGCCCTGATAAACGGCATGCTCAAGGTCCTGATCGAGCATGATCTCATTGACAGAGAGTTCATAGCAAAGCGCACTGAGGACTTTGATGCCCTGCAGGCCAAGGTCCAGGAATATCCCCTGGAGCGGGTCAGCCGGATCACCGGCCTGTCTGAGGAGCAGATCGAAAAGGCCGCCTTGATGTACGGCCGGGCGGATAAAGCCATGATCGTGTATGCCATGGGCATTACCCAGCAGACCGCAGCCACGGAGAATGTTCAGGCAAGTGTGTGGGCTGCTGGGAATGCCTGGAGGCCTGTCCGGTGCAGGCCATAGAGCGGGTAAACGTCTGCCCCGTTCTGGTGTCCAGCGAATGGAATGTGGGGCTTTCCTTTCGGAAGGCCACCTACATACCTTTTGCCCATGGATTGCCGGCCCCAAGCTCCAGAG